>NZ_JAAOLH010000014.1:0-202920 GCF_011602315.1 Micromonospora sp. CMU55-4 | reverse complement strand
GAGCGGGCAGGACGGTGCGCTGGACGGGGGCGAAGCGGCCGCGACCGGCCCCGCGATCTTGCAGTTCGCGCCCTCCGAGCACCCGATTTGTCCGGCTCGCGGGGCACCAAAGTGCAAGATCGCGCACACTCAGGGGTCTGGGCGGATCCGGGGCGCCGCGAGCTAGCCCGACGGGCCCCGGGGGTCGGGGATCTTGGAGTTGTGGTGCCTCGCGAAAGGTGTCAAGCCGGGCATCCCGGGCACCACAACTCCAAGATCGACGAGAACATGCGGGGACGCGGGGACGGGAGCGGGAGGACGAGGGAGCGCGGGTCAGCGGCGGCCGTGGCGGGCTCGTAGGTAGTCGGACACCACGTACTCGCCCAGGTCGTCCAGGTCGGGGGTGAACATCCGGCCACCAGAGCGCCGCGCCACCGCGTCCACGAACCGGCGCAGCCCCGGATCGTCGCCCAGCATGAACAGGTTGAGCGTCGCGCCGTACCGGGTCAGCCGGTCCACCTCCCGGATCGTCGCCGAGATGGTCTCCGGTAGCGGCGGCCAGTGGAAGTACGCCTCGCCGTCCTCCGGGTCCAGGTGCGCGGTGGGCTCGCCGTCGGTGACCACGAGCACCACCGGCTCGGCACCAGGGTGGCGGCGCAGGTGCCGGCCGGCGAGCCGCAGCGCGTGCTGCAGGTTCGTGCCCTGCTGCATGTCCGGCTCCACCGCCGCCAGTTCCTGCTGGGTCAGCGGCATCGCCTCCCGGCCGAAGCCGACGATCTGCAACGCGTCCTGCGGGAACCGGGTGGCCATCAGGTGCGACAGGGCCAGCGCGGTCTGTTTCATCGGGCCCCAGCGCCCCTGCGAGATCATCGAGTACGACAGGTCGACGCAGAGCACGACAGCCGCCGACGCCCGCCGTTCGGTCTCCACCACCTCGAAGTCCTCGACCGCGAGCGGTACCGGCACTCCGGGGCCGGCCCGGCGTACCGCGCGGGTGAGTGTGCGCACCACGTCCAGCGGCTGCTCGTCGCCGTACTCCCAGGGGCGGGACGCCCCGCTCACCTCGCCGGCCGCGCCCGCGGTGCGGAGGTCGTGCTGGCCGCGCGGGCCGGCGGTCAGGTCGGAGAAGACGCGCCGCAGCGCGGTGCTCGCGAGCCGGCGCAGCGCCTTCGGGCTGAGCGTCAGCCCGTCCGCGTCGCGGGTGACCCAGCCCTGGCGGCGCAGTTCGCGTTCCAGTTCCTGCAACCGGCGTACGTCGTCGGCGGCGTCACGGCCCAGCGTGCGGGCGACCGCCTCCACGTCGACGTCGTCGAGCGTGGCGCCGGGCTGGTCCTGGTCGAGGGAGTCCAGCAGCTCGTCGAGTTCGGCGATCTCGTCGAGCGCGCCGGTGGCCTCGCCGTAGCCGAGCGGCTGGTCGCCGCGTACGCGCTCGCCGCGCTGCCAGTTGAGGTCCGGCCGCAGCGACCGCAGGTGCGCGTCGAGCTGGGACAGCTCACCGGCGAGCCGGTCGCCGAGCGACTGGCGCATCAGTCCGGCCAGTTCCTCGCGCTGCCGGTCGGACAGCGACCGCATCAGCCGCTCACCTGCAGCCGCCCGCCGGGCCAGCACGTCGATCAGCTCGTCGACGTTCCTGGGCCGTTCCGGGAAGAACTCCCCGTGCCGCCCCATGAACTCGGCGAACGCGTCGGTGGTGTCCTCCGAGCGGGCGTGCCGGGCGAGCAGGTCGTTGAGGTCGCGCATCATCTCGGCGAGCTGCCGCTGGGCGGCCGGGTCGGCGGCGGCCCGCGCCGCGTCGCGCAGCCCGGCGAAGCGCTGCTCCAGCACGTCGCCACGCAACCCGTCGAGGATGCGCTGGTAGGTCTGCCGGGCCTCGGCGCTGGCCCAGTCGTACCCGGAAAGCTCCGACACCGCGCGGGCGGTGGAGCGGGGCAGGTTGTCGAGCACGGCCTCGGCGAACCGGGCGTCGTCGCCGTCGCGGCCGCGCAGCTCGTCACGTTCGGCGGCGAGCGCCTGGTCGAGCAGCGCGCGGGCCCGGGTTACGGCGCCGTCCAGGTCGCCGCGGCGCAGCGCCTCCCGGCGCAGGCGGCGGGCGCGGGCGGCCAGGTCGTCCAGGCCGCCCCGCCCCTGCGGGCCGCGCCGCAGCAGCTCACGCAGCGACTCGCGCAGGCTGCCGCCGGCGAGCACGTCCGAGCCGACCGCGTCCACCGCGGCGCGCACGTCGTACGGCGGGGCGAGCGGGTCGGGTCCGCCGCGCCACTGCCCGTACCGGAAGCGGTTGCCGCCGGCCATTGTCAGTCCCGGTCCCCGTAGACGGTGCGCCCGGAGTCGGTGACGTCCTTGCCGAGCCGGCGGGTCAGGTGCAGCCCTTCCAGCACGAACTCGATGCCGGCGGCGGCCTCCTCCGGGCTGGGCGCGTCGCCGAGCCCGAGCCGGTCGAGCACCTTGGCCAGCCCCGGTACGGTGCCGACCTGGCGCAGCAGCTCGGCCGAGGAGACCAGTTCTCCGGTCTCGACGGCGCCGCCCTCGGCGACGATCGCGGTGAAGCCGGACAGGTCGAGCCCGGCCAGGCGGGCGCGGAACGTCTCGGCGGTGGCGGTACGCAGCAGGTGCGCGAGCACCTCGATCTCGCGTCCCTCCTCGCCGCTCTCGAACTCGACCTTGCCGCGCAGCGTGGAGGTGACCGACACGGTGTCGCCGATCCGGGCCACCGGCGCCTCCGGCCGGGACGCCGACCCGGCCCCGCCACCCGAGGCAGCAGAGGCACCGGCCAGCAGACCGGACCGACGCAACGCGGCGGCGGCCACCGTCTCCGCGGCGGCGATGGCGAACCGGGCGGACACGCCGGAGCGCGGGTCCACCGACGGGGACTCCCGCACGTCGCGGGCGAACCGGGCCAGCACCTCCAGCACGTGTTCCGGCACGACGGCGACCAGGTCGGCCTCCTGCCGGATCAGCGACAGCTCCAGGTCGAGGTCGAGCGGGTAGTGGGTACGGATCTCCGCGCCGAACCGGTCCTTGAGCGGCGTGATGATCCGGCCCCGGTTGGTGTAGTCCTCCGGGTTGGCGCTGGCCACCAGCAGCAGGTCCAGCGGCAACCGCAGCTGGTAGCCGCGGACCTGGATGTCGCGCTCCTCCAGCACGTTGAGCAGCGCCACCTGGATGCGTTCGGCCAGGTCGGGCAGCTCGTTGACGGCGAAGACGCCCCGGTTGGTGCGCGGTACGAGCCCGAAGTGGATGGTCTCCGGGTCGCCGAGCGTGCGCCCCTGGGCGAGCCGGATCGGGTCGACGTCGCCGATCAGGTCGCCGACGCTGGTGTCCGGCGTGGCGAGCTTCTCGCCGTACCGCATCGAGCGGTGCAGCCAGCCGATCGGCAGGTCGTCGCCGGCCGAGTCGACCAGCGCCCGGGAGGCGGGGGTGATCGGGTGCATCGGGTGCTCGTTGAGCACCGAGCCGGGAATCACCGGGGTCCACTCGTCCAGCAGCGCGCCGAGCGAGCGGATCAGGCGGGTCTTGCCCTGCCCGCGCTCGCCGAGCAGCACCATGTCGTGCCCGGCGAGCAGCGCGCGCTCGACCTCGGGCAGCACCGTGTCCTCGTAGCCCACGATGCCGGGGAAGCGGTCCTCGCCGGAGCCCATCCGGGCGAGGAGGTTGTCTCGGAGTTCCTGCTTGACCGTGCGGTACTGGTGGCCGGCCGCGCGCAACGCGCCGAGCGTGCTCGGCAGCTCGGCGGGCGGGACCGGGGGAACCTGGTTGGGAGCGGTCACCCGATCCACGCTAGCGCGCTCCGGTGACCGGCGGCGCCCGTCGCCACTGACGCCGCCGGAGCGCCGCTCACCTCCCGAGGCGGGCGCGGACCATCCGGGGCACCGCGGCCAGGCCGGTGACCGGGCGGAACGCGCGCGCGGCGGCGACCAGCGCGGCGTACTCGTCGTCGGTCAGGTCGATCTCGGCGGCGGCCGCGTTGCGTTCCATCTGCTCGACCCCGGACGCGCCGGGGATGGCCACCACGTTCGGGTGCCGCAGCACGTACGCGAGCGCGATCTGGCTCGGCGTGGCGTCATGCGCGTCCGCGACCTCGCGCAGCGTGGCGATCAGCGCGGTGCCGCGTTCCAGGTTCTCCGGCAGGAAGTACGGGTTGGCCCGGCGTACCGCACCGGCGGGCGGGTTGGTGGCGTCGTAGCGGCCGGAGAGGAAACCCTGCGCCAGCGGCGAGTACGCGATGACGATCCGGCCGGCCTGCTCCGCGTACGGGATGAGGTCCTCCTCGGGGCCGCGGTCGATCATGCTGTAGCGGACCTGGTTGCTCAGCACCCGGCGGCCCAGCGCGGCCTCGGCGAACCGCCACCGGCGCAGGCCGTAGTTGCTGACGCCGACCTCGCCGACCAGTCCGACGTCCTGCAGCGAGCGCATGCCGCGCATGGTGGTGGTGTCGGCGACCACCGGGTTGGCCTGGTGCACCTGGTAGAGGTCGATGCCGTCGACGCCGAGCCGGGCGGCGGAAGCGACCGCGCGCTGCTGCACCACGGGGGCGACAGGCAGCAGCGGGAAGATCTTGCTGGCGACGACGACCTTGCTCCGGTCGTCGCCCAGCGCCGCGCCGAGGATGCGCTCGCTGCGGCCGAAGCCGTACAGCTCGGCGGTGTCGAACAGGGTGACGCCCAGGTCGAGCGCCCGCCGGACGATCTCGGCGGCGCGGCGCTCGTAGTCGGGGCCGTAGCCCCACTCCTTGGAGCCGAACTGCCAGGTGCCGAGGCCGATCTTGGAGATGGGCTTGGGGGTGTCGAGCTGCACGTAACGCATGTGGCCGAACGTACCCGCGCCGCTGCGGCCGCACTCCGCTGCGGACAGAATGACCTCGTGACATACCTCGCCAGCGACGACCGTTACCACGAGATGATCTACCGGCGCAGCGGCCGGAGCGGGCTGAAGCTCCCCGTCATCTCCCTCGGCCTGTGGCACAACTTCGGACCGGACCGGCCCTTCGAGCGGCAGCGCGACATCGTCCGCCGCGCCTTCGACCTCGGCATCACCCACTTCGACCTGGCCAACAACTACGGCCCGCCGCCCGGTTCGGCGGAGGAGAACTTCGGCCGGCTGCTCACAGGCGACCTGAAGCCGTACCGGGACGAGCTGGTGATCTCCAGCAAGGCCGGGTACCTGATGTGGCCCGGCCCGTACGGCGAGTGGGGCTCGCGCAAGTACCTGATCTCGTCGCTGGACCAGTCGCTGCGCCGCCTCGGGCTGGACTACGTCGACATCTTCTACTCGCACCGCTTCGACCCGGAGACCCCGCTGGAGGAGACGATGGGCGCGCTCGACGCGATCGTCCGCTCCGGAAAGGCGCTCTACGTGGGCATCTCCAACTACGACTCGGAGCAGACCGAGCGCGCCGCCGCGATCCTGCGCGACCTGGGCACGCCGCTGCTGATCAACCAGCCGTCGTACTCGATGATGAACCGCTGGACGGAGAGCGACGGCCTGCTGGACACGCTGGAGGGCGTCGGCGCCGGCTGCATCGCGTACAGCCCGCTCGCCCAGGGCCTGCTCACCGACCGTTACCTCACCGGCATCCCGGCCGACTCCCGGGTACGCACGAGCGTCTTCCTCAACGAGGCCGACCTCGACGAGGAGACGATGGCGACGGTCCGGGGGCTCGCCGCGGTGGCCGAGCGGCGCGGTCAGACGCTCGCCCAGCTCGCCCTCGCCTGGGCGCTGCGCGACCCGCGCATGACCAGCCTCATCATCGGCGCGAGCAGCGTGGCGCAGCTGGAGGGCAACGTGGCCGCGCTGGACAACCTCGACCTCGCCGGTGACGACCTGGCCGAGATCGAGGGCCTGCTCGGCTGACTCACCAGACGCGGCGCCGCCCGGCGCGGTGGTTGCGGACACCGCACGGCCGTCCGGGCGGAGGGCCGCCGGCCCGGCTCAGCCGCCGTCCGACCACGGCCGCGGCGAGCAGCGCGACGACGAGCGCCGCCGCGCCGAGCACGAGCGGCCGGGACAGCGGTCCGCCGTCGGTCACCGTCGCCACCGGCACCGCCGGCTCGTCGTCGGTCGCCGCCCCGGCGAGGGTACGCGGAGGCGACGCGCTCGCCTCCGGCGCTGCCGGTGTCGCGTCCGGCTCACCGCGTGCCGCCCGGAAGATCACGTCCGAACAGGAGTAGTAGGTGTCCTGGGTGTCCGAGTTCTGCCAGATGACGTAGACGATGTGCCGGCCGGTCCGGTCGGCCGGCAGCCGCCCCCGCATCTCGTACGCGCCGGAGCGGATCGGCGGGTCGGTGACCTGAAGGAACGGCTTCTTCTCCAGGTCCGCCCAGGTCAGCCGCCGCTGCGGCGAGTACGAGCCGGTGGTGACGTAGAACCGGAACGTGCCCTGGTGCGGGATGGTGGTGCGGTAGCGGAACGTGTGCCGGGCGCCGGCGGTGAGCGTGGTGGCCGGCCAGTCCGCGCGCGGCAGGTCCAGCCCCCGGTACGCGGACAGCCCGCCGCTGCACAGTTCCCCGTCCGGAATGCGTTCCCGGTCCCGCCCGTCGACGCGGGCGACCCGGATGTTGTCCCACTCGCGTACCGCCGCTCCGGCGGCGATCGCGGCCCGGCACGCGGGCGTCCGCGCCCGGCCACCACCTTCCGGCCCGCACGCGGCGGCCCGGCTCAGCGGGCTGGTCGGCGCACCGTGCGCGCCGGCCGGCGTGGCGGCGAGCGGCACCGTCACGGCGACGGCGGCGAGCGCGACGAGCGCGCGGCGTGCGGCCATGTGATCGACCTCCCGCGCACTGGTACGGCCGCGAGACGTCAAAGGTTCGATCCGCGCCGATCGGCCGGGCCGACGTGACCGAACGGACAGACGGGGCGGCGGGGCGCGTGTGGGGGGACCTACAGTGACGAAACCCTGTGATCGAGGAGCGTCCCTTGCCCGAGCCGGAACCGTCCCCCGAGCCCTCCCGCGCCGCCCCGGCGAACGGGCCTCCCGCGGGCGACGTCCCACCTTCCCAGCCCTATCTGCTGGTGATGCCCAGCATGGAGGGCGCGCCCCCACCGGTGCCGTGGCCCGGCGCGGAGGGGCAGCCCGGCTGGGCGATTCCGGTCACCGTCCCGCCCGGCACCCAGGGGTACGCGCTGTTCCTCCCGCTGGTGCCGGCGGCCGGCCAGCCGAGCGCGGTGCCTGCCCAGGCGACAGCACCGGCCGTCGAACGCTCCCCGGTGGAGGATGCCGCCCTCTCCCCCACCACCGGCGACGTCGCCAAGACGCCGCCGACTTCCGCAGGCGCGGGCGTGTCCCCGGCCGGGGACGGTTCGACGGGGGCGGCTGATCATGGGGAGCCCGCCACCGCACCGGCCGACCGTCCGGCGGAGCCCGTCGCCGCCACGCCGGACGCCGCTCCGGCGGCCCGGCCTGCCGCCACCCGAGCCGACGGAACCCCTTCGGCTGCCGAGGACGCCGCATCGGCGGGTCCGTCCACCTCGGGCGCCGGCACGACGGCTCCGGCCACCGGTTCGCCTGCCGCCCCGGGTTCGTCCCCGTCGGATGCGCCGAACCCGCAGGCCGGCTCCGGCACACTGGCCAGTTCGGGCGCACCGGGTGCGCACCCGCAGGCCGGTTCCGGCGCGCCCGGCACGCCGCACGCTTCCGGCCGGCCCGGGACCCCGAGCACGCCGCCGATCCCCGGCGCGTCGCCCGCGCTGATCCCCGGCGCGTCGCCCGCGCCGGTCACACCGCACGCTCCGGGGATGCCGCAGCCTCCCGGTCGGCCGGTGGGCGCGCCGCCGTACCCCGGTGTGGGGTGGACCGGCCATCCGCAGGCGCCGGTCTGGGCGCCGCGACCGCCGACGCCGCGGACCTCGTTCCTCGGCGCGCGGTGGCCCGGCCCGAAGGCGGCGACCGGCCGGGCCGTGCCGCTCGCGGTGCTGGCCGGCGCGGTCGGCGGCGCGGTCTTCGTGCCGCTGGGCCGGGTCGGCGTCGGCTGGTTCCTGGGGTGGCTCACGCTCACTGTCGCGGTGGTGCTGGCGATCCGGTCGAAGACCACTGACCTGCCGCGCGCCGACCGGCTCATCCGGGCCGGGTGGGCGGCGGCCGCGCTGGCGCTGATGGCCGTGCCGGCGTTCCGCAACGCCTGGTGGCTCGTGACGTTCTGCGTGCTCGGCGCGCTGGGCTGCGCCACCCTCGCGATCGTCGGCGGGCGGTTGGTGCGATCGATCCTGTTCGGCCTGGTCGCCACGCCGTTCGCGGCGCTACGCGGCCTGCCCTGGGTACGCCGGCACGTCACCGCCTCGGCGTCGGCGGCGACGGTGAGCAAGGTGACCGTCTCGGTGGTCGCCACGGTCGTGGTGCTCGTGGTCTTCGGCAGTCTGCTCGCCTCCGCCGACGCGGCGTTCTCCGAGGCGCTCGGCTCGCTCGTTCCCGAGACCGACATGGGTTCGGTGTTCAGCTGGGTATTCCTGGCCGTGGTGGGCGGGCTGATCGCGGTGGCCGCGGTCTACACGCTCGCCGCGCCGCCCGACCTGTCCACCGTGGACAGGTCCGGCGAGCGGCGGATCGGCCTGCTGGAGTGGGCCCCGGCCATCGGCGCGCTCGTCCTGCTGTTCGCCGGGTTCGTGGTGGTGCAGTTCACTGTGCTCTTCGGCGGGCAGCAGCACGTGCAGCGGGTCGCCGGTCTCAGCTACGCCGAGTACGCGCGCAGCGGCTTCTGGCAGTTGCTCTTCGTCACGCTGCTGACGGTGGCGGTGCTCGGCGGCGTGGGCCGCTGGGCGCGCCGGGAGCGGCCGGTCGAGCGCGTCCTGCTGCGTGTGCTGCTCGGGCTGATCAGCGCGCTGAGCGTGGTGATCGTGGCGTCGGCGTTGTCCCGCATGTGGACGTACCAGAAGGTCTACAGCTTCACCGGCGAGCGGATCTTCGTGATGGCGTTCGAGATGCTGCTCGGCACGGTCTTCCTGATGATCATCCTGGCCGGCGTCCGGTTCAAGGGCCAGTGGATTCCCGGCGCCACCGTCGCGCTGGCCGTGATGATGCTGCTCGGCCTGGCGGTGCTCAACCCGGAGGACTACGTCGCCCGCCGCAACACGCTGCGGTACGAGCAGACCGGCAAGATCGACGCCTGGTACCTGCGGGCGCTGTCCGCCGACGCGACGCCGTCGCTGGCCAAGCTTCCCGACCCTGTACGCCGGTGCACGCTGAGCTGGATCGCCGACGACCTCGCCGAGCCCGACCCCTGGTACGCCTGGAACCTCGGTCGGCAGCGCGCCCGTAAGGCACTGGAGGAGGTCGGCCCGCAGGCGGTCGGCGGCCCGAAGGACTGCCGCCGGGCGGACCAGTTCGACCTGCCGAAGACGCGCGGCCCACGCTGACGTCGCCGACCGGGCCGCGGATCGCCGCGGCCCGGTCAGGCGGGGCCGCCGCCGAAGCCGATCTCGTTGCCGTCCGGGTCGTGGAAGATCGCCTTCCGGACGCCGTTGTCGTAGGTCTCCTGCGCAGCCGGCTCCAACCCTCGGGCCGCGATCGCCGCGAGACGGGAGTCGAAGTCCTCGACGAAGACAGTCTGCATGGCGTGACCGGCGTGGTCGGGCCGCACCTCGATGTAGAGGTAGCGGTGCTCGGCCAGCTCCCACACCGCCTCGTGGTCGTTGGGCAGGAACTGCGGCGGGGCGCCGAGCAGCCGCTCGTACCAGGCCGTCGACACGGCGATGTCATGGATCGGGACGCCGGCGAACAGGTCGACAGTCATCCGGTCAATCTAGCCGCGTCGACGTGCCGACGAGGGCTCACGCCGTACCGGCGTTTGAACGCGGTGCTCAGCGCGAACGAGCTGCCGTAGCCGACCCGGCGGGCCACCGCGCCGACAGTGGCGCCGGGCTCGCGGAGCAGGTCGGCCGCGAGCGCCAGCCGCCAGCCCGTCAGGTACGCCATGGGCGGCTCGCCCACCAGGGCGGTGAACCGCCGGGCCAGCGCCGCACGCGACAACCCGACCTCGGCGGCCAGCGACGCCACCGTCCACTGCCGGGCCGGGTCGTCGTGCAGCATACGCAGCGCGCGGCCGACCACCGGATCCGCGTACGCCCGGTACCAGCCCGGCGCGGCAGCCCCGGGCCGTGCGAACCACTCCCGCAGCGCGGCGATGAGCAGCAGGTCCAGCAGGCGGTCCAGCACCGCATCCTGGCCGGGGTCGTCCTTGACGATCTCGTCGGCCAGCAACGGCACCAGCGGAGAGTCCCAGGACTCGCGGCGGACCACCGCCAGCGGCGGCAGCGTGTCGAGCAGCCGCCGCCCGACAGCGCCCCGCACCGGGTACGTGCCGGTGAGCAACACGGTCCGGCCGTCCGGTCCGTTGCCCCAGGTGCGTACGCCCCACCGCGTCATCGCGAACAGCTCGCGCCCGTCCGGCGTGGTGCAGCGCTGCCCCGGGTGCACTACCACCTGCGGCGCCGTGGCCGGGTCGTCCGCCACCGTGTACGGGGCCGGGCCACGCACGATCGCCACGTCACCATCGCCGAGCCGCGCGGCCTCCCCCTCCTCCGGGACGATCCAGGCGTCCCCCCGCACCACGGCGACCAGCGTGAGCGGCGCCTCGTCCCGGATCAGCATCGACCAGGGCGGGGTGAGGATCGAGCGCAGCAGGAAGGCGCCCCGCGCCCGGGGACCGTCGAGCAGGCCGGAGACGGCGTCCACGGAGACGATTGAACACAGGATCGCGCGTCCTGGCCATGGGCCGTCTCACCGCGCGGCGGTTCGATGGACACATGCGACTCGTACAACACCTGACGCTGGTCGGCGCCACAGTCGGGGCCGGGCTGATGGCGGGCCTGTTCGCCGCGTTCGCGTACGCGGTGATGCCGGCGCTGCGCGGCGCGGACGACCGCACGTTCGTGGACGCGATGCAGCGCATCAACGTCACCATCGTCAACGGCTGGTTCCTGCTGGCCTTCCTGGGTACGCCGGTGCTGGCCGCGCTCGCGGCGGTGCTGGCGTGGCGCGGGGCGGTCCGGCCGGCGCTGCCGTGGATCGTCGTCGGGCTTGCTCTATACCTGGTGATGTTCGTCGTCACCGTAGCGGTGAACGTGCCGCTGAACGACGCGCTCGCGGCGGCCGGTTCCGCCGATCCCGGTGCGGCGCGCGAGCGCTTCGAGTCCGCCTGGGTCACCTGGAACGTGGTCCGGGCGGTGGCGAGCACTGCGGGGTTCGGCGCGTTGTGCTGGGCGCTGGTGCTCGCGGGCCGCGCGTCCGGTTGAGCCGCTACGCCTTGTCCTCGATCAGCGGCAGGTAGCTCTCCGGCAGCCAGCGGACGACCACCTTCGGGAACAGCGTCCCGCCGAGCCGGCGGTAGAAGCGCTGCGCCGCCTCGTTCTCCGGCTTCACCTCCCAGCGGATGACCAGCCGCTCGGCGGCGGCCCGCTCGGCCAGCGCGGTCATCAGCCGCCGGCCCACGCCACCGTCGCGGGCCTCGGCGCGGACGAACAGATCGTCGAGCGCGAGGATGTCCTCACCGCTCCACATGTGCAGCCGCCGCTGCGCGGAGACGTAGCCGAGCGTCTCACCGTCCCGCTCGGCAAGCAGGACCGTCACGTCGGCGCGGCCGAGCACCTCGCGCCACCGGTCGGGGGTCGCGCCGACGTGCTCGCTCTCCCCCTCGTGGGCCGCGATCTCCCGGACCAGGGCGTCGACCGCAGCCGCATCGTCCGGACCGGCCTGGCGGATGCGGATGGCGTCGTTCACGGTGCTCTCCCTCACGGTCGGATCACGGGCGGATGCTCATGATCACCCCGGAAGGTGTCACACCATGATCCGACTTTCGGGCCGAGACTCCTGCCGTCAGGACGCCGCGAGCAGTCGGATCTCGCAGCGCACGCCGCTGGCCTTCGCGAGCCGTCCGTCACCGGTGACCAGGGGACAGGCCAGCAGCTCTGCCGCGGCGACGTAGGCCGCGTCGTATGCCGACACGTTGCCCCGCAACTGCCACATCCGGTCCAACAGCGCTGCGACGCCTACCTCGTCGATGACCAGCGAGGGCAGGACGTCGATCGCCTCTTGCGCCCGGGCAGGGCCGAGCTTCCCACCGAGCACCTTGCCCCTGATAACGGACATGACCTCGACCAGCAGATGGCTCGGCGCGGCCCAATGCGGATCTCCGGTCAGTTCCGCTCGCGCCGCATGCCCGATCGGGCCGTCGTCGATCAGGGCGTCGGCCAGCACCGACGCATCCACCACTATCACGCGGCACTCCCCTGCGGCCCGCGCCGCTCCCGCTGGTCGTTCAGCTCGGCGGCACTCTCGCCCGGCAGGGCGCGAGCGCCGTCCGATCGACCGGCGAAGCGATCGAGGGCGGCTGTGTTGCGCAGCCGTCGAGCCTGAGTCTCCACCAGTTCCAGCAGGTACGTCTGGAGCGACTGCCCGCGCGCCTTTGCCTGCGCCGCCAGGGCATCTCGCACCTCTTCCGGCACGTCGCGGATCTGAAGAGCGACCATGCATTCATTATGCATGCACCAGGATGCGGAGAACAAATATGCCGCAGTCGCGAGCCCGCCGACGCCAGCACCGGTCAGTTCGTCTGCCCGTTCGGTAGATGGCGGCCGATGTAGCCCACGTAGATACGTCCGCTCGGCGCCGTGTCGTCGTAGTAGTGCATGCGAGGGCTGATCATCGCGAACTGAGCGATCTTGAAGTGCGCACCCATGAAGGTCCTCCCCGCCTCAGCAACGGAGACCGGCACGGGTAGGACCCGCTTCCTCCAGAACGCCGGATTGTTTCGGACCTCCTCGCTCTCGTCACGGGCATGTCGTCGCGTCGGCCACTCGTGGCAGCCATCAGGAGTGTTCTCCAGGAAGCCATGCACATCCCGATCCCAGCGCCCGTCCGCCTTCGCCGCTGCATAGTCTTGGAGCACCAGCAGCGCGTCCCAGGCCTTCGAAGCCCAAGCGCCCAAGGGATCGTTGCTGTCGAGCTCCTCAGCGCAGTCAGGATCGCCGGTGAACACGACGCGCTGAAGCCTTGGCAGCCAGCGGAGCAACTCACCGAAGCTGTCGGGCCGGGAGACATCCGCTTCCGACGGCTGCGCCGTCCAGGCCGCCTCTGCCTGCCCCATCGAGGCGAGCCGATGGCGTAGCGTCCGTTCAGTCTCCGCGTACCGGGTCAGCCGGTCGACCGCGTCCCGGTTCTCGATCTGCTCATCGTCGAGCTGCCACTTGACGTCGTGATACGCCTTCTGCGTCTCATCGAGTTCGGCTTGGAGCTGCGCGAGTCGGGATGCGATGTCTTCCTGCGCCTCCTGCGATGACCGACCGACCTCGACCAGACGCACGATCTCGTCGACCTTGTCGACGGTCAGATCATCGATCCCGATTTTGATCTTCAGGTAATCGAGCAACATGCCTTGCTGCGCGCTGACGTCGCCCTGCCGGCTATCACTCTCTCGCGTCTCGACGGCTGCCGGCCGGGACTGTGACGGAACGAGCGATGGGCGCTTCGAATCGACCTCGCCGAGCCGGTGCACCAACATGTCGTCGGCGATACGTTCTAACATCCGGTGTACCCGCGCCACCGATGCGGGTAGCGGCTGTTCGAGAGCCTGCAGTTGAGCATTGGAGGCGAGGACCCTCGCGAGCCGGGGCTGTTCGTTGTCGTCGGCGATCCGTTCGGCGCTCAGGACCCGGTGCCTCAGTCCGTCAACGACGGAGTCCGCTTCAACCTGCGAGCGATAGGTCCGAAGCCGGCCGGGCAGAACGGCGTGGGCATGGCCGAGCCGGTCGTTGAGCGACTGTGTTGCCTCCCCGTCCAGCACATAGCAGGAGGCCATCCCAATTGTGAACCGGGTCAGGTTCGCGATCCGGTCCGTCCACGGGACTGACGGCAGCGAGTCGTCGTTGCCGGCGACGAAGACGACACCTCGTCGTTCGGTGTCGACGAGCGCGCCGTAGACCTCGTCGACTTCGCTGCCACGGATGACGATCGGTCGCGTGGTGAGGCGTGCTGCACCGTCCCAGGCATCGATGATGTCGAGCATGGGGGCGAGAAAGCGAGGAGTGCCGGCGCGGCGGGGACGGGTACGCGGGCCCTCGCCGTCGGGGTCGGGGTCGGGAGACTCGATGTCGACCCAAGCCCAGGCCGCACGTTCTCTCGCATGGGGTGAATGGACGGTCAGCTGGGTGACCCACTGTCCGTCCGGCTTCGTTTCGACGATCCGCACGCGGGTCGAGGCCGATCCGTCCCGCCCTTCGTGCTGCAGCAGCAAAGCCCTGACATTGTCGCCGATTGTCGCCCACCGATTCTCACGAAGAGCAGACGGATCCCAGCCCTTGGGGTTGGCAATCCAATGGTCGAGTTGCTCCCGTACCAGTGGCTGCAAATGGTTTCGATTGTGGTGGGTCGTAAACACCGACCTGAAGCCGAGCATTCTGCCATCCTCGCGGGTTGCAGTCGAAAGGCTGCGCCGGTCGCGCCGCCGTACTCGCTCGATGCCGCCCGGTGACCTCGCCTGCTGCCCCAGCACTGGTATTGGCTCGGAAGCTGGGGTAGCAGCAGCGGTTCAGGCCGGCATCTGGACAGGGGAGGTCAATACACTTTCTTACTGGGCACCGAATATGCCTTATCAGGGTGTGGATTCCAGGTCGTTGAGGAGCGCGTGCACAGGCGCCCAGCACATCCGCACTGTGTCCAGGTCGGGCACGAGCCCGTAGTCGATCTGGTGGCGAGGGTGCACGAAGTTGCGGTAGTCCCGGACCTTCTCCATGAAGTCCTTGGCGTCGGTCTGAACCCACTTCCGCTGATGCGCGTAGTCAAGAAGCAGGTGAAGGCCGGCTCGCTCGGCCGGAACCCGTCGGCCGTTCCGGCCGACCAGGCCATTCCTTCGCACTTTCTCGTCGCGGTCGGTCACTACGATGTGCAGCAGTCCTTCGACAAAGCTGCCGATGCCGATGATCGCCAGCGCGTAGGCCCCGTTTTTCTGACAGATCGACGCTTCATCGGCACGTGCCATGAGGATGTCGACCGCCTTGCTGTCTCGGGAAAGCCCTCGCACCCGCTCGTGCAGGTCCGGCGGCGGCCCGTACAGGGGAACGTCACTGGTCTGGCTAAGCTGACCGAGGACAGGGCGCCCGCCGACGTAGGTAATGGTCAGTTGCTCGGGAGCCAGGATGCGGTTCAACTCCTGTGTGATCGGCTCGGCGGCCTCAATGCCGCCGTCATACTCCAGCGGATCACCGATGCGGCAGAGCAGCCGGTCGAGGGCGGCGGCATCATTGGCATGAGAACCCAGCACTTCCGTGAGCCAGGGAATCCGCGGAGAGCCATCGTACTGCGGGTCGCTAGGCCACCGGACACGGTGCAGAAACCGCTCGACCTGCGTACCTGTCCGTTCATAGGGACCATCGACGTCGCAGATCAACCGAGCGACACGTTCCAGAGTGAGCGGGTCGAGGGCGATCATCGGGATACCTCCCAGTCGGCGCGCTGCTGCGCGATGTCAAGGGCTTCGGTCAATCGTCGGAGGATGTTTGAGCCCCGTTTCCGGAACCCAAGCTCGGCCATGGCCTCCTGGAGACGCTCATCCCGATCACGCTGGAGCTGGTCGCTCACCAGCCAGGTACAGATCTGCACCAGTTGTTCCCGCGTGTATTCGTTGATCCGCAGACCGGTCGGCACGTCGGGGCGTGGGCCACGGCGGGTTGCCGGTGGCGACGGTAGCTGAGCGGATCGGCGTGCCGCCGGCATGGGGTGGCTCCTCGCGGCCTGGCTGGCGCGGTCGACCGCCTGCTTCCAACGGGCGACGAGCCGGGCCGTTTGGCCTGCCGGGTCCACGTACCAATCAGTCGACCAGATCCGATGAAACTCCCACCCGAGACGCTCGAGATGCTGCTGGCGCAGCCGGTCCCGATCCCGGGCGCTGTGTGCCTGATGGTAC
Organism: Micromonospora sp. CMU55-4; assembly: GCF_011602315.1. NCBI lineage: Bacteria > Bacillati > Actinomycetota > Actinomycetes > Micromonosporales > Micromonosporaceae > Micromonospora > Micromonospora sp. CMU55-4. The sequence continues at coordinate 187,057 of NZ_JAAOLH010000014.1, read as the reverse complement.
GAGTGACCGTCGGTCTCCACGGCGAGGACCATGCGCCCGGGCTGCTCCGGATGCGCGAGCGCTAGGTCGATGCGGTAACCGGACACTCCCCACTGCGGCACGGCGTTGATGCCCTCACGCTGCAGTGCCTTCAGGACGCTTCGTTCGAGGCCATTGAGCTCGACCCCGGTGTGCTGTCGCGCGCCCAGGTCGCCGCCGAGGTCAACGAATTCAAGATATCGGCGGAGCAGTTCGGGCCCACGGTTCTTCGTCGCAGCGGTCTGGTTCGGGTCCATGTCGTGATGGGAAAACGCACTAACCACGGTCATCCGGCTCCGCGCTCGGGTGACCGCGACGTTCAGGCGGCGTTCGCCGCCCTCCTGGTTGAGCGGCCCGAAGCGCAGCGGAAGTCGGCCGTCTCGGGTCCGGGCGTAGCCGATGCTCAGGATGATGGCGTCCCGCTCGTCGCCTTGGACGTTCTCCAGGCTCTTGATGAAGAAGCGCTGGCTCGCAGCCCGGTCCTGGGAGAAGAAGTCATCGAGATGCTCATGCTCGCGCCGCCGGCTGCGGAGGGTCGCCTCGATCCGCAGGGCGTGCTTCTGTCCCATGGTGATGACGCCGAGGCTCTCGTTCGGTCGCTGCTCGGCGTGTTCCAGAATTAGCTCAACCGCTCGGTTGACCTCCTCCGGTGACGAGCCGCTCTGTCCGGGTGCGACACGACCGTCCACCGTTTCCAAACGCAGCGGGCTGTCGACCTGCACGCCAGGGAACGTGACGAGGGACCGGTTGTAGATCTCAACGTTCGAAAATGCGATCAGACGCTCGTCTCGACTGCGGTAGTGCCACGTCAGCCGGTACCGGTCCGAGATCAGACCACCGAGAACGTCAAGTACGGACTCGTAGTCCTCCAGGCTTCCGTCCCCGAGGTCGTCCTCTTCGCCTGCCGTGCTCTGCTGAACGAGCCGCCGGAAGAAAGGCGTGGGTGGAAGCTGCTTCGGATCACCGGCCACGACGACTTGGGTGCCACGCATGATCGAGGCGACTGCGTCGTGCGGCTCGATCTGGCTGGCCTCATCGAAGATCACTACGTCGAACGACCGCTCGGGCGGCAGGATGCGGCTGACCACGAGTGGTGACATGGCCCAGCACGGGAACGCGGCGAGGAGCACCTCCGGTGCGCTGCTGAGCAGCTTCCGAAGAGGAAGATGGCGGCCCTTCTTGGCCGCTTCCCGCCGGACGAGGCCGTTCTGGTCGGGATAGGCATCTCGAACCTTCCGTAGGTTCACTGCCACGTTGCGGCGCACGTGCCGGGCAGCCATCTCGATGTGCCGGCTGTCCGCATTGCGGAAGTCCTGAACCACCGTGGCGTGCTGTTGTCCGACGAACTGACCAAGGTACGGAACACGCATGCGCATTTCGTCGAGGATCACCTGCAACCAGGAGCGCAAGAGGGTGTCGGCTGCCTCGTCGCTTGAGACCTGCCGCCTGGCGAGGTCATCGAGCATGTGACTCAGCCCCAATGAACGGAACAGATGCTGCTTCTCGTTCAGGTCCGGCATCAGGAACAACGTCTCGCGGTCAGCGTTCAACTCGGCGAGGGTATTGGCCGCCGTGGTCGTCGGTCCACGCTCAAGACCGTCGATTCGAGCACATGCTGCCACCGCTGCAAGGTGGTTCCGCACCTGCGTGAAGGACGACATGCAGAGGTCGGCACCTGCCAGCACAGTGGGCGCGCTGTCCTGGCGGCTTAGTCTCTGCCACCGCTCCCGCTGATCGGCTGCGGCGACCAAGCCCTGGTACATCTCGGATCGGCTCTTGGGAGGGGCCGGACAGGTCCGTCGCAGCTCGCGGCGCAGTTGGAACCGGCGGAAGATTCCGAGCGGTTCCGGCCTACGCGGGCGGGACCGGCTTGGTGCTGTCGCGTAGACGTAGTCGTCCAGACCGGGGCCGAAGATCTGCTCGCCGTAGCTCGCGATGGTGCGGTCGACCTCGCCGAGCAGGTCGAACAGATCTCTCCACGCAGCTAGGTCGTCCGGCACATCCAGCCCGGCCCGGTCGACCAGGTCCCGGATCTGGCGCTGGGCGCCTTGCAAGGCACCGGCCGCGAGTTCGTCGAGATGCACCAGCACCTTGCCGACGTCGTCTGGTGTGCGGATGGCAGCCTTCGCCCACGGCGACTCCCCGCACCAGATCCTCAGTCCGCCACGATCCACGAACGTGCGAAGGTCCTCCCGTGCCGACTCCAGCCTCGACCGGTCGAGGTTCCGCAGCTCCGATGCGCGCAGGTTGTAGCCACTGACATCGCGGGCCGGAAGCGCGAGAAGTTGCTCGATGACCTGAAAAGCACTGAAACCCCAAGGTCGGCGAACCTCGTGCAGCTCGGCCGGGTGTCGTTTCGCGGAAGCTCGGCGGCTCTGCAGGCGGCGGTGCAACTCATCGGTGTCGACGGGTGGTTCGGCACCCGCCTGCGCCAGAACGTTGGCGATGCGCTGGGCTATCTGCCGCTTACTGATTTTGCGGTCGTGTAGGTCGAACACCAAATTTTCGAGCCCGACGTCGCCAAGACGGTTCATCACCGCTTCGATGGCGGCCCGCTTCTCGGAGACGAACAGCACGCTGCGACCCATCGCGGCCATGTACGCGATGATGTTCGCGATCGTCTGGCTCTTCCCGGTGCCCGGCGGCCCCTCGATGACCACGTGCCGGCCGGACAGCACCGCATCGATCGCAGACTGTTGAGACGAGTCCGCGTCGTGGACCAGGAACTCCTTGGCCGGATCGATGTGATCGGCACTGGAGCTAGCCCCCTGAGCTTGCTCCGTGCGCAGCTTCTGCCGAGTCTCGGCGTCGCCCGCCATCGCACCGATCACCGGGTGCGATGCCAGCAGCTCGGCCGAGTTACGCAGGTCCTTGACCATGGCGAGCTTGTCGAAGCTGAAGACGCCGGCAACCACCGCAGGCTCGAGCCGGAGAGACAGGCCGCTGGGAGCTACCGCCTCGCCGATCAGATCGTAGGCGACGCTGAGCTGCTGGTCCGGGTCAGTAATCTCTGACAGCATCGCGCTCAGCTTTTCGCCGAGGGCGCTGATGTCGGCCTCCACGCCGTACTGCCGTTCCAGCGCGTATAGGAGAACGGGGTTGATCTCGGGTGACTCGGAAAGCTCCAGCGTGAAGTCGTTCTCGGTCGCAGTCCTGCTGTCCAGCGCAAGCTGCTGCAAGATCAGCGGCGCTCGCAGCGGTTGCATCGGTGTAGACCCACGGGTGTAGGGGCCCACCATGCAAAGCAGACCGCGGGTCACCCAACCGGCTTGGATGCCCTGCTCCTCCTCCAGCTCGACTAGCTTCCGCCGGAGACTGCGCGCAGTGTTGCAGGCGGTGTTGTGCCGTTCCTGATCCGGGAACAGCGTCCGCAGGCGAACCTTTTGCCCTCGGAGCAGGTCAGCGACGGCGTCGGCAGCCGCATCCGCGAGATCGAGGCTGGTGGTTTGCCGCTCCTTGAAGTAGAGCAGCGTGTTGCGCGGGCCGAAGTCGATCAGTTGGTCTGCCCATCGGCCGGCGGCCTGTTCAACGAGGTGGAGTACATCCGGTTGCGTCAACAGCATCTTGTCTCCGAGTCAATCGTCGGACGCCAATGCTTCGACTCGGGCAGACCGCCCGAGGCAAAGCCCTACAGGATAGGCCGTATGACGAGCCGGCGTATGCGTCGGATTTCCGACAAGAAGTCATTGGGATTTGCCCAGCAGCAACATCCACCGGCCGGTCAGGCTCGCGCCAAGCCGTTTGGGCCATCAATTCGGCCGGAATTGCAGTGCCAGGGTGGCCTCTTGACCCGGTGGAGGCTACGAAACTTGCCGTGTGAATTTCAGCAGGTGCTGGCCGAGGCGGATCGAGCGTGTCCGGCCCGGCGAGGCGGATCCGTTGGTGCTGCTGGTACGTCGCGGCACTGCAGCAGGGCGGCGGCCCATACGGAGTGGTCGCGGCTGGCGGCAACCACGCGTCGGTCCGGCCGCTGCCGCAACCCTGGCATGGAGGTGGCACCTCGCTGGGAGTACTGGGAGGTCCGTCTCGGTAACGGCCCCGAGGATCTGACCGATCAAGAGCCCAGGTATGGGACGAGCCTTCCTCGACTCGGAGCGGCACGCTCGCTTGGAGATCATCGGCGAGTCACCTCAGCGCGACGTGATTGCAGTCTGCAACGGACCTGCCCTCCCGGGGAGGATATCGCCGCCCGGCCCACCCCACCGGCGCCGGGCGGCGTCGCCCTGATCCGCGACTCCCATGATCATCGCTAGTGGCAGCGACACCGACAGCAGGGCGACCATCGAGGCCCTCATCGCCGAAGTCAACTCACCGGGCGGGGAGTCACACCGCGTTCAAGGTCCCCACCGAAACTACAATGCCCCCGCCCGAAACGGACGAGGGCATTTTAAAGCCACCGGTTCGCACAACGGTGCGGTCGGTGGAGCCGAGGGGACTCGAACCCCTGACCCCCACACTGCCAGTGTGGTGCGCTACCAGCTGCGCCACGGCCCCTTGCGTTCGCACCCGGTCGCCCGGGCACGGGAAGAACTATACACACGCCGCCCCGCATGGTCATCTCGCGGGGGTCCCCCACCGAGGGGGTCAGTTCAGCGCCACGTCCGGCGGGAAGTGGGCCACCGCCGCCATCATGCCGCCCTGCCGGCGCAGCACCATCGGCCAGAGATCATCCGGCCGGTCGACGAAGGCGTCACCGGGCAGCGCGTCGAGCACGAACCAGGAGCCCTCCTCGATCTCGCGCTCGACCTGTCCGGCGCCCCAGCCGGAGTAGCCGGCGAACACCCGGATCCCGCCGACCGCCTCGCGCAGCTTCTCCGGGTCGACCGAGAGGTCGATGGTGCCGACCGCGCCGGAGACGCGGTGGAAGCCCTTGACCGGCCGGACGGGGTGCCGCATCCGGGCCAGGCAGATGGCGGAGTCGGGCTGCACCGGGCCACCCTCGAACAGCACGGCCGGGTCGCGGGCCAGGTCGCTCCAGTCGCCGAGCACGTCGGCCACCGAGACCTCGGTGGCGCGGTTCAGCACCACCCCGAGGGCGCCGCCGGGTTCGTGGGCGACGAGCAGCACGACCGTACGGTCGAAGTTCGGATCCTTGAGCCCTGGTGTCGCGACCAGCAGTCGTCCGGTCATCGACTCCATGGCTCGGCCACCGATCGCCTGCCCCTCACTCTGCATGTCCGACACCCGTCAGCCGTGCGCCCGTACGGGCCCGAGGCCGTCGACCGTCCATCCTGTCAACGCCATGTCACGCACCATAGCCTGCGTCCGGCCCGCTGGTTAAGGTCTGACGGCGGGTGATCACGACGGATCGAGGGAGGGTCGGATGGCGGCGCAGGCCGAACTGGCGGTGATCGGCGGGTCGGGTCTCTACGCCCTGCTCGACGGGGTGGAGCACGTGGTGGACACCCCGTACGGCGAGCCGTCGGGCCCGATCACCGTCGCCGAGGTGGGCGGTCGCCGGGTGGCGTTCCTGCCCCGCCACGGGCGTGATCACCGCTACCCGCCGCACCTGATCCCCTACCGGGCGAACCTGTGGGCGCTGCGGTCGCTGGGCGTACGCCAGGTGCTGGCACCCTGCGCGGTGGGCGGCCTGCGGCCGGAGCTGGGTCCGGGCACGTTCGTGGTGCCGGACCAGTTGATCGACCGCACCAGCGGGCGCGTGCAGACGTACTACGACCGGGGCGCGGTGCACGTGTCGTTCGCCGATCCGTACTGCCCGGCGGGGCGGCGCACGCTGCTGGACACGGCGGCCGGGCGGGGCGTGCCGGCGGTGGACGGCGGGACCGTCGTGGTGGTCGAGGGTCCGCGCTTCTCGACCCGGGCGGAGTCGCGCTGGTTCGCCTCGATGGGCGGCACGATCGTCAACATGACCGGCCACCCGGAGGCGGTGCTGGCCCGTGAGCTGGCACTCTGCTACACGTCGATCGCGCTGGTCACGGACCTGGACGCGGGCGTCGAGGCGGGCGAGTCGGTCACCCACGAGGAGGTGTTCCGGGTCTTCGCGGAGAACACCGACCGGCTGCGCGGGCTGCTGCTGGACGCCGTGGCGGCGCTGCCCGCCGAGCGGGAGTGCGGGTGCGGGCACGCGCTGGACGGGATCAAGCTGCCGTTCCCGCTGCCCTGAGCGCGGGAAGCGCCCGAAAAGTCGGCCTCGGCCCGATAGATTCGGCTGGTCGGGGGACCGGGCACCGGGCCGTCTCCGGCATCCGCGTGGAGGACGGAGGCAGCCGGCGATGGCGACGGTGCGGGAGGCGACCTACGACCTGCTGCGCGCGCTCGGGCTGACCACGGTCTTCGGCAACCCGGGCTCGACCGAGGAGCCGTTCCTGCAGGAGTTCCCGGCCGACTTCCACTACGTGCACGCGCTGCAGGAGGCGTCGGCGGTCGCGATGGCCGACGGCTACGCCCAGGGCACCGGCCGGCCCGCGCACGTCAACCTGCACACCGCGCCGGGCACCGGCAACGGCATGGGCAACCTGGTCACCGCCTGGCACAACCGGACGCCGCTGATCGTCAGCGCCGGCCAGCAGACCCGCGAGATGCTGCTGATCGAGCCGCGCCTGGCCAGCCCCCGGGCGGTCGAGCTGGCCCAGCCGTACGTCAAGTGGGCCCACGAGCCGGCCCGCGCGCAGGACATCCCGGCGGCCTTCATGCGGGCGTACGCCTCGGCGGTGCAGCCACCGGCCGGGCCGGTCTTCCTCTCTGTGCCGATGGACGACTGGGACCGCCCGGCCGACCCGCCGCCGCAGGTGCGTACCGTCGCCACCCGGATCGCGCCGGACCCGGACCGGCTGCGGAGCTTCGCCGACGCGCTGGCCGCCGCCCGTGCCCCGGCGCTGGTGCTCGGCGCGGCGGTGGACCGGTCGGACGCCTGGCCGGACGCGGTGGCGCTGGCCGAGCGTCTGGCCGCCCCGGTCTGGGCCGCCCCGGCCCCGGAGCGGGCCGTGTTCCCCGAGCGGCATCCGCACTTCCGGGGCGTGCTGCCGTACGCGATCGGGCCGCTGTCGGAGGCGTTGCGCGGCCACGACGTGGTGCTGGTGGTGGGTGCGCCGGTGTTCCGCTACTACCCGCACGTGCCGGGCGACTACCTGCCCGGCGACGCGCGGCTGCTGCACGTCACAGACGACCCGGACGAGGCGGCCCGCGCCCCGGTCGGGGACAGCCTGCTCGGCGACGCCCGCCTGACCATGGCCGCGCTGTGCGAGCGGCTGCCGGCGACCGACCGTCCCGCGCCGTCACCGCGCCCGCAGCCGGCCCCGCCGGAGCAGGCTGACCCGCCCAGCGCCGACGCGTTGTTCGCCGCGCTCGCCGCCGCGTGGCCGGCGGACGGGGTGCTGGTGCAGGAGTCGCCGTCCAACCTGGCCGCGCTGCGCCGCCGGCTGCCGATCGAGCGGCCGCGCTCGTACCTGACGATGGCCAGCGGCGGGCTCGGCTTCGGGCTGCCGGCGGCGGTCGGCATGGCGCTCGCCGAACGCGACACCGGGCGCGGCCGCCCGGTGGTCGCGGTGGTCGGCGACGGCTCGTTCCACTACTCGGTCCAGGCGTTGTGGACGGCGGCGCGGCTGCGCCTGCCGCTCGCCGTCGTGGTTCCGGTGAACCAGCAGTACGCGATCCTGAAGGCGTTCGCCGAGCTGAAGCACACCCCTGGTGTGCCCGCGCTGGACCTGCCCGGGCTGGACGTGACGGCGGTGGCGCACGGCTACGGCTGCGCCGGTGCGGTGACCACGCTGGACGGGCTCGGCACCGCGCTCGCCGCCGCGTCGGCCGCGGACCGGCCGACGGTGCTGCCGGTGCCGATCAGCACCGACGTGCCACGGATCCTCTGAGACTCAGCCGGGCTGGACGATCAGCGGGGCGCCGCTGGCGGCGTCCAGCACGGCCCGGCCGCCGAGCGGCGCGTCGAGCGTGACGCTGACCGGCTTCAGCACGAGCTGCGCGGTGCAGACGCCGGTGGAGGCGATCACGGCGCCGCCGATCACCACCACGTCCGGCCGTTCCAGCACGAGCGGGGTGGGCGGGCCGTCGCAGGCGCCGACGCCGAGCACGTAGTCGATCCGGTTGCCCTCGACCGCCCGCAACTGCTGAGCGGACACCAGGCCGGCCGGGAGCGGCCGGGTGGGCACCGCGCCGCCGGGCGCCCGGCCGGTCACGCGCGGCGCGACGGCGATCCGGGCCACGGGTACGGCCAGCTCGTCCACGGTGAACAGCCAGGCGGGCACGTCGGCGCGGCCCCGGCTGGTCCACACCGGCGCGCTGCCCAGCCGTACCTCGGTCACTGTGAGCGGGACGCACGGCGTCGGCGCCGAGGTCGACACCGGGTCGTTCGGGCCGGGCCGTCCGGTCGGTGCCGGGTCCGGCGCGGCCGGGCGCCCGTCGCACGGCGGCGGGTCGCCCTGGCGGAGCTGGGCGTACGCGTCGGCGGCGCTGACCAGCGGCACCCGCAGCGTGCCGTCGGGGAACCGGATCGTGCCGTCCTTCGGCACGGCGGCCGGGATCGGGGTCTGGTCCCGGTACCAGCCCGCTCCGAACGCCACCTTCGTCTCGTCGGTGAAGCCCGGGTCGCCGGTGAGCACAGTGGCGTCCTGGAGCGGCACGTACCCGTCGCGCCAGCCCGGCCCGGGACGCCAGCCCGCGGCGACTTCCTCGGCCCGCTCGGTGAACGCGGGCCGCTGGTCCGGACCGGTGGGCGGCGTCCGGACGGGAGCGGCGCCGGGCGTGGCGCAGGCGGAGAGGGTCAGCAACGAGATCCCGAGCAGGGCGAGCACGCGACGCATACCGGTTGGACGCCGGCCCGTCCCGGCCGGTTCCCCCGGGCTCAGTCCTCGCCGCCGAGGTCGGCCTGGTACGCCTCCCAGAGCAGGTCGGCACCGTGGCGGCGGTGCCGGTCGAGCGCGCGCAGCAGGTCCACGGTGCGGGCCCGCACCTGGGCGGCGGACGCCCCGGGCAGCCGGACCGTGTGCTGGAGCGCGGCCAGCGCCACCAGGATCGCGGCGTGCTCGGCGACCAGCAGGCGTACGCCCCGGTGCAGCCGCGGCGCGGCGCGCACCAGGTCGGCGTAGTGGCCTCCCGGCCCTTCGGTGACGCGGACGTGTTCGGTGAAGCCCCGCCGGACCGGGTCGAGGTCGGTGAGCAGGCGCTCCCGCCAGCGCGGGCCGCCGGTGGCCCGGGCGAGGGCGCGCAGGTCACCGGGAGCGGTGGGGAGCACGGAGATCGGCTGCTGGATCGGACTGGTGACCATGGGACACCTCCCGCTGCTGGGCGAACCCGTATGGCGATGGTGGACCCGGTACGCGGCGCTGTCCAGCGCTGCAACGCGTCTCATCTGCCGCATTGGCACCATCTGCCCCGGCAGGCTCAGAGGCCTCAGACGACTGTGCGCCCCGGTCCTCGTGGACCGGGGCGCACAGGCCGTGTGGTGGAGGTGCCGGGAATCGAACCCGGGTCCTTCGCCGGTTTGTCAGGGCTTCTCCGAGCGCAGCTCGCTGTGCCTCTACTCGGCCCCACCGCTCACGCGAGCAAGTTGGTGTGACGGGCCCAGTCGCTGATTGATCTCGCCGCACGGACCCCGCGACCGGGTCCGATTGGCCAGCCTTCTAGCTGATGCCGGCTAACTGGGTCGAAGGCGCTCCCAGGCCGACAGACTTGCTACTCGCCTCAGGCGGCGAGAGCGAAGTCAGCGCGATTGTTCTTGGCGCTTATTGGTTTCCGACGACCGATTCTCGAGACGACGTCGGCTTCCTCGGCTCGCTTCCCCTGTCGCTGCGTACGAAGTCGAAACCAGTCACCCCCTCGAAGCGCTGCCCCTGTCGGCAGCACACCAAGCGTAACGCCTGGCGCAACCGGATTCATCCCGAGGCCCGCCCGACGTGGGCAGCCGGACGAACCGGACGTATCACTCAGCCATGCCCTTGCCGCGCCGGCCGACCGCCCGGGCGATCTCCTTGGCGGCGTCCCGCTTGGCCAGGTCCTGGCGCTTGTCGTACGACTTCTTACCCCGGGCCAGGCCGATCTCCACCTTGGCCCAGCCGTCGGAGAAGTAGACCTGCAACGGCACCAGCGTCAGGCCGCTCTCCTTGAGCTTGCCCAGCAGCCGGTCGATCTCGATCCGGTTGAGCAGCAGCTTGCGGGTACGCCGGGGCTCGTGGTTGGTCCAGGTGCCCTGGGCGTACTCCGGGATGTGCATGGCGTGCAGGTAGATCTCGCCGTCACGCTCCTGGGCGAACGCGTCGACGAGCGACGCCCGCCCGGCCCGCAGCGACTTCACCTCGGTGCCGGTCAGCGCCATGCCCGCCTCGTACGTGTCGAGGATGGCGTAGTCGTGGCGCGCCTTCTTGTTGGAGGCGACCACCTTGCGACCCTTTTCCCGTGGCATCGGCGCCACCTCCCTCCCGGTCCGTCGCCGGCCACCGGCCGGCGAGCGAAGATCATGCTACCGGAACCACAAGGGCCCTCCCGCGCGGTTTATTCCGCGCGGGAGGGCCCTTGCCGGAGCCGGACGGGTGACTAGACCCGCAGGTAGAAGCGGAGCGTGACCCAGGCGGTGACCGCGCTGACCACGCCACCGACGGCGGCCATCAGCGGGAAGGTCAGGAAGATGTCGGACCAGGAGATCGGGGTGATCAGACCCTCCAGGGCCGCCATCGAACTGCCGGCCGCGAGCACCTTCACCGCGATCAACGCCAGCAGACCGAGGATGGAGCCGAACAGACCGGCCACCACCGCCTCCAGCACGAACGGCGCCTGGATGAACCAGTTCGACGCGCCGACCAGCTTCATGACCGCCACTTCACGCCGCTTGCTGTACGCGGCCACCTGGATGGTGTTCGCGACGAGCAGCAGGGCGGCGACGGCCATCACCATAGCGATCGCGAGCGCGCCGTTCTGGAAGCCGCTGAGCACGCCGAAGACCTTGTCGAGCAGCTTGCTCTGGTCGACGATCGTGTCGATGCCCTCGGCGGTCTTGTACTTGTCGTAGATCGCCTTGTACTGCTCGGGGTCGTTGAGCTTCACCCGGTACGACTCGGGAAGCTGGTCCGGCTTGACCGCGCTGACCAGGTCCGGGGCGTCGGCGTACATCTGCTGGAAGCGCTCGTACGCCTGGTCCTTGTTGACGTACGTCGAGTCCTTGACCAGCGGGTCCTGGTCGAGCTGCTGACCCAGCGCGTCGACCTGTTCCTTGGTGGCGTCGGTCTTCAGGAAGATCGAGACCTCGACGTTCTCGTAGTAGAGGTCCTTCATGTCGCCGACCTTCTGGTACAGAAGGCCGCTGCCGCCCAACATGAACAGCGACACCGCCATTGTGATGATCATGGCGATGGTCATGGTGACGTTGCGCCACAGCCCGACCAGCACTTCGGACAGGACGTACTTCATCCGCATCGGGATATTCCTCCGGCTCTCCGGCGTGAGGGTTCGTCGTCAGGGTCTACGGAACGTCGTACGGCTCAGCCGTAGACGCCGCGGGCCTGGTCGCGCACGATGCGGCCGCTCTCGATCTCGATCACCCGGCGCCGCATCTGGTTCACGATGTTGGAGTCGTGCGTGACCATCACGACGGTCGTGCCGGTGCGGTTGATCCGGTCCAGCAGGCGCATGATCTCGATCGAGGTGTCCGGGTCCAGGTTTCCGGTGGGCTCGTCGGCCAGCAGGATCAGCGGCCGGTTGACGAACGCCCGGGCCACCGCCACACGCTGCTGCTCACCACCGGAGAGCTCGTGCGGGTAGCGGTGCTCCTTGCCACCGAGACCGACCAGCTCCAGCACCTCCGGCACGACCCGGCGGGCGACCGCCTTCGTCTTACCGATCACCTCCAGCGCGAACGCCACGTTCTCGTACGCGGTGCGGTTCGGCAGCAGCCGGAAGTCCTGGAAGACGCAGCCGATGGAACGCCGGAAGTGTGGTCGCTTCCAGGAACGCATCGACGTCACGTCCTTGCCGTTGACGACGACGCGACCCTTGTTGGGCGTGACCTCGTGCAGCAGCAACTTGATGATGGTGGACTTGCCGGAGCCGGATGGACCGATGAAGAAGACGAACTCGCCCTTCTCGATCGAGACGGACACGTTGTCGAGCGAAGGCCGGGACGCCTTCGGGTACGTCTTCGTCACTTGCTCAAGCTGAATCACGGGTCGGTAGTCTACGCGGTGTAACCGCAGAGCCAAGCCCCCAGGCCCGCCGAAGCGGTGCGCGTCATCGATTTACCCGGTCAGAACGGGATCGATGACGCGCTCAGTCCGAACGTGATCACGCACCGTCAGCGCTGAGCTGCTGCTGCTTCCGCCAGCGGATTCCCGCCTCGATGAAGCTGTCCAGGTCACCGTCGAAGACCGAGGACGGATTGCCCGTCTCCTGTTCGGTACGCAGATCCTTCACCATCTGATACGGGTGCAGGACGTACGAGCGCATCTGGTCGCCCCAGGAGCTGGTGCCGCCGCTCTTCAGGCCGGCCATCTTCTCCTCCTCCTCCTGCCGCTTGCGCTCCAGCAGCCGGGCCTGGAGCACCCGCATCGCGGAGGCCTTGTTCTGCAGCTGGGACTTCTCGTTCTGGCAGGTCACCACGATGCCGGTGGGGATGTGGGTCAGCCGCACCGCCGAGTCGGTGGTGTTGACGCTCTGCCCACCCGGCCCGGACGACCGGTAGACGTCCACCCGGACCTCGTTCTCCGGGATGTCGATGTGGTCGGTCTGCTCGGTGACCGGCAGCACCTCGACGCCGGCGAAGCTGGTCTGCCGGCGGCCCTGGTTGTCGAACGGGCTGATCCGCACCAGCCGGTGCGTGCCGGACTCCACGCTGAGCGTGCCGTAGGCGTACGGCACCTTCACCGTGAAGGTGGCCGACTTGAGGCCCGCCTCCTCGGCGTACGAGGTCTCGTAGACCTCGGTCGGGTAGCCGTGCCGCTCGGCCCAGCGCAGGTACATCCGCAGCAGCATCTCGGCGAAGTCCGCGGCGTCCACGCCGCCGGCCCCGGCCCGGATCGCCACCAGCGCCTCCCGCGAGTCGTACTCGCCGGAGAGCAGCGTGCGGACCTCCATCTCCTGGATGGCCTTGGTCAGCCCGGCGATCTCCGACTCGACCTCGGTCAGCGCGCCCGGGTCGTCCTCCGCCTGGGCCAGCTCCAGCAGCACCCCGGCGTCGTCGAGCCGGGAGCGCAGGTCGCCGAGCTTGGTGATCTCGCCGTTGACGTACGACAGCTGCGACGTCACCTGCTGCGCCTTGGCCTGGTCGTCCCAGAGGTCGGGCGCGGAGGCCTCCTGCTCCAGCCGTGCCTTCTGCTCGCGCAGCTTGTCGAGGTCGAGCACGGCCTCGATGTTGCGCAGCGTGGCGTCGAGTTCCTTGAGCTGTTCGGCGTAATCGGCAGCGGTCACGACAGACAAGACTACTGCGTCGTTCCCTCAACCTGCTGCAGGTGGTCAGCCGACCGGCGCGGTCTTGAGCCAGGACAGCGCCGCCTTGTGGTAGGCGACGGCGAACTCCAGCGCGCTGGCGTCGTAGCTCTCGCCTTCCTTCTTGGCGTTCTTGACCTGCTCCCGCACCGCCGCCAGCGCCTCGGTGTGGTACTCGTTCGCCGTCGCGTAGAGGTTCTTGAGCTGGCTCGCCGAGTGCAGGTTGCCGAACGCCATCCGTAGCGCTATCGGGTTACGGATGGTGTCCTTGCCGGGATTCTCCGCCAGCCAGCGGGAGAATGTCCGTTTACCGGCAGCTGTCAGCGCGTACGGCTGACTCATGCGCGGCCCGGGCTTGCCGAGACGCACCAGACCCTTCTCGGCCAGGACCGGTAGCTCCCGGTAGACCTGACTGCGGGTCATCGACCAGTACGGCGCCAGCCGGCGCTCAGCCGCGGCCATCAACTGGCCGCCAGTCATCGGGCCGTCGTGCAGCAGGCCGAGCAAAGCTGCCGCCGTCGGGTTGACTCCGGAATCCGCCATGCCCTCTAAGCTGCCACTTTGTCGGCTCTGGCGTCCAGGATTTGCCTATTTCGGCACCCGCGGACCGGTCCGATGTGCACTGTCGGATGAGGAAGAGGGCCCGTCCCGGCCGGGACGGGCCCTCTTCGAGCGTCTCAGCCCATGTGCGGGTAGGTGTGATCGGTCGGCGGAACGAACGTCTCCTTGATCGTCCGAGGCGACATCCAGCGGACCAGGTTGTGCCAGGAACCCGCCTTGTCGTTGGTGCCGCTGGCCCGGGCGCCGCCGAACGGCTGCTGCCCGACCACCGCGCCGGTCGGCTTGTCGTTGATGTAGAAGTTGCCGGCCGCGTACCGCATCTTCTCCGCCACCTGGTCGACCACCCGGCGGTCGGTCGCGAAGATCGACCCGGTCAGCGCGTACGGCGCGATCGACTCGGCCTGGGTGACCACCTCGTCGAAGCGGGCGTCGTCGAAGACGTGCACGCCGAGGATCGGCCCGAAGTACTCGGTGGTGAACGTCTCGTGCGCCGCGTCGGAGCACTCGAACAGCGTCGGCCGGACGAAGTAGCCGACCGAGTCGTCGGCGGTGCCGCCGGCCAGGACGCGGCAGGAGTCGTCACCCTTGATCAGCTCCAGCGCGGCGGTGTGCCGGCCGAACGCCTTGTCGTCGATCACCGCGCCGCCGAAGTTGCTGAAGTCGGTCACGTCGCCGTAGGTCAGCGAGTCCGCCGTGGCGGCGAGCCGGTCGCGCAGCCCGCCCTCCCAGATCGACCGCGGGACGTATGCGCGGGAGGCAGCCGAGCACTTCTGCCCCTGGTACTCGTAGGCGCCCCGGATCAGCGCGGTGTGCAGCGCGTCCACGTCGGCGCTGGTGTGCGCGACCACGAAGTCCTTGCCGCCGGTCTCGCCGACCAGGCGGGGGTAACCGCGGTAGCGGGCGATGTTGTCGCCGACGGTCTTCCACAGGTGCTGGAACACCTTGGTCGAGCCGGTGAAGTGGATGCCGGCCAGGTCCGGGTCGGCGAGCACCACCTCGGAGACCTCCTCGCCGCGGCCGGTGACCATGTTGATCACGCCGGGCGGCAGGCCGGCGGCCTCGAACAGGCGCATGGTGAAGTGCGCCGCGAACTGCTGCGTCGGGGACGGCTTCCAGACCACCGTGTTGCCGAGCATGGCCGGCGCGGACGGCAGGTTGCCGGCGATCGCGGTGAAGTTGAACGGGGTGATCGCGTAGACGAAGCCCTCCAGCGGCCGGTGGTCGAGGCGGTTCCAGACCCCGGGCGAGGACAGCGGCTGCTCGGCCAGGAGCCGCCGGGCGAAGTGCACGTTGAAGCGCAGGAAGTCGATCAGCTCGCACGCCGAGTCGATCTCGGCCTGCACGGCGGTCTTGGACTGGCCGAGCATGGTGGCCGCGTTGAGCGTGTCCCGCCAGGGGCCGGCAAGCAGGTCGGCGGCGCGCAGGAAGATCGCGGCCCGCTCCTCGAACGGCAGCGCGCGCCACATCGGCGCGGCGTCCTTGGCGGCCTGCACCGCGGCGCGGGCGTCGTCGTGGGTGGCGTGCCCGGTGACGCCGAGAACGTGCGCGTGCTTGTGCGGCTGCACCACGTCGATCGACGCGCCGCCGGCCATCCGCCGCTCGCCGGCGATCGTCATGGGCAGCTCGATCCGCTCGGCGGCCAGTTCGGCCAGCCGCCGCTGGAGCCGTTCCCGGTCGGCGCTGCCGGGCTCGTAGGAGTGGACCGGCTCGTTGAGCGGCTCGGGTACGGAGAACACGGCGTCCATCAACAGGCTCCTGGCGATCTCGACGGCGACGGCGAAACCGGACCCGCGGGCGCCGGCCGGGCGGCCGGACACCGGGGCGCCGCGGGGTGGGCGGCGGCGGGACCTGGCCCGATTCTGTCACGACAAGCCCTCGCCGGACGCGCCTCCCTGGCACACCGGACGGCCGGTTCATCTCCGGACCGTCGGCCCCAACCCACCCGGATCCGACGAAACATCGGATCGCGCCCCCAGTTCGTCGACGATTCGTCGGCGCTTACTCGACCTTTGATCCAGCCCACCTCGGGGTGGCGGTGTTCCGGGCCTCCGGGCGGCACCTCCCCGAGCTGGAGTCGACCAACGGCATCACACGGCCCGCCCGGCTGGCGGTTATCGGCCATTGATCCACTCCACCTCGGGGAAATGGCGGTATCCGGGCCCTCGGGATGCCACCACATCGCCGTACTGCAGTCGATCAACGCGCACACGGCACACGGCCCGCCCGAGGAGTGGTGATGCGCCGCGTACGCTGGATGACCGGTGACCTGCCCGGCCCGGCCCGGGGATCCGGCGACCGTCGAAGGGAAGACGATGAGCAACCAGCCCGGCAGCTCCACGGCCGCGGAGACGGATCAGCCCGAGACCGTCGGGCCGACCACGGGCGACGGGGCCACCGTCGAGACGTCCTCCGTCAAGGCGTCCTCCGGAGAGGCACCGTTGGCCGAGGCACCGGCGAGCGAGGCTCGGACGGCCGAGGACGCAGCCGGACACGCGCGTGCGGACGAGGGGACTGTCACCGGCGGCCGGCCGGAGTTCGCCCCGGGCGCGCTCGTACTCGCCCTGCTCTCGCTCGGATGGCTGGCCGCCATGCTCTGGTCGACCCGCGAGGCGATCCACTCGACCGCGGCCGGCGTCACCGCGATCAGCCTCTCCGCGTACGCGCTGCCCGGCGTCATCACCGCGGCGCTGGTCACCGGCGCCACCGTCGCCCTGGCCGCGACCAACCGGCTCGGCCGGGCCACGCTGCGGTTCCTGGCCGCCGTCGGGACCGGCCTGGTGGTCGGGCTGCTCGCCGCGGTGGCGATCAACCTGACGTACGCCGACAACGCCACCACGAACACGATCGCCGGGACCACGGCGGCAGCCGCGATCATCGGCGGCGCGATGGCGGGCGCGCGTCAGGCCCGGGTGGTGGGTGCGATCACCGCTGCGACGCTCACCGCGCAGATCTTCGTGGTGCTGTTCAGCCGCGCCCGGGACCCGCTGTCCGACCTGTTCGGCGCCGGGGAGACCCAGCAGTCGGTGCTCGACGCCGCCAAGTGGGTCTCGCGTACCGAATCGCTGCTCGCCGGCCTGCTCGCCGGCCTCGCCGCGTACCTCTATCTGACCTGGTCCCGTCGCCGGGCGGAGCGCCGCGACGGCGTGGCGTCGCCGCTGCGCTGGCCGGCGTACCTGGTGGCCGGCGCGGGCGCGGGCCTGCTCCTGCTGCTCACCGAGGTGATCATCCGGATCGGCGGCCGCGGGCTGCTCGACCTGGCCGCCGCGCTCAGCGAGGCCGACGAGGTGGCGCAGACCGCGCTCGGCACCTCGCGGGTGGACAACGGGATCTGGGTGCTCTTCGTGGGCGCGCTGACCACGCTCATCGTGTTCGGCCGCACGCTCGGCCCCCGCCCGGTCGAGGACGAGACGGACGAGCCGGCGGCGTCCTGAGCCGCCGGCTCAGCCGGCCTCGCGCAGCAGCAGGTCCAGCTCGGTCACGTCGTACCACTCCAGTTCGTGGTCCTCGGCGCCGTCGACGGTGAACTGGGCGTCGGGGTCCCCGGCCTGGGCCTCGGCCACCACCTCGACGGCAGCGGCCACGTCCTCGACCGCCTCCGCGCCGTCGACGTGCAGCGCGGCGACCGACTTCACCGGCACCGGTCCGGCCGGCCGGACCACGCTGGACCCCAACTCGCCGCCGACCCGTCCGACCGCCCGGGCGGGCAGGTCGGCCGAGACGACAACCCGTCGCCGGGGCGCGGCGGGGTCGCTCCGGAGCAGGAACAGCGCGTCCTGGGCGGCCCGGGTGAAGGCCACGTACTCCAGTTCCTCCTCGTCGCCCTCGGCGTACCACTCGCGCAGTTCCGGGGTGACCGCGTGCGCCGCCTCGGCGGTCAGCCCCTCCTCGCGCAGCCGGGCGAGCATGGGTACGGTCGCCGGCAGGTACACCCGGACAAGCTCGTCGGTCACCGGTCACTCCCGCATTCAGGCCACTCACCGGCGGACGCCGGCTCCGGGCGCCGATCATGCCGTACGCCAGGACCGTCATACACCCGGCATCCGCGCGGGTGAAGTCTCCCGCCGGTGTGTCAGGCGAACGGGCATGGGGCGATGTCAGCCGGTGATGGCAAACTAAGGCAAACGAAGCCAACCCCGGGAGTCACCGTGGAGTCGAGGTTCCTGCTGCTGTCCGACGTCGCCGCCGAGCTGAACGTCTCGGACTCGCAGGTCTACCACATGGTTCGCAGTGGCGAGCTGCCGGCGATCAAGATCGGCGGTCGGGGGCAGTGGCGGGTCGAGCGCTCCCGGCTGGAGGAATACATCGAGCGGAAGTACGCCGAGACGGCGGAGTGGGTACGCGGGAACCCGCTCGGTGAGCGCGACGAGGAGTGACCACCCGAGGACCGTCGGCCATTGACGCCGGTGACGCCATTCCGGGAAGATGAAGCCCTGTCGGAGGCAAACGAAGGCAAACGCAAGGATTCGAGATGGTCGACACCCGCCGTCCCCGCGCACCCCGCCCGCCGGTCCGTCTCCGGCCCGCCCCGCCACTCGACCCGCCGTGCGTCGACGAGGAGCCGCTGTGGAGTCCCGTCGGGCAGCTCACCCTCGACCTGAGCGATCCGCGCCGCGGTGCCGCCGCACGCCCCGCCGGCCGCGCCCCGGACCCGGCACCCGCCTGGCCACGCTGGACCGGCACCCCCGCGTCAGCCCTCGCGTCCGCCGCACCCGAGGGAACGCGGGCCGCACACCGATTCGTCCGCACCTTCCTGGAGATCGTCAACGGCTTCCGGCCACCCGGCCAGCTCCGGCCGCTCTGCGTGCCCGAGTCGGCCGGC
Organism: Micromonospora sp. CMU55-4; assembly: GCF_011602315.1. Taxonomy (NCBI): domain Bacteria; kingdom Bacillati; phylum Actinomycetota; class Actinomycetes; order Micromonosporales; family Micromonosporaceae; genus Micromonospora; species Micromonospora sp. CMU55-4. The sequence continues at coordinate 168,276 of NZ_JAAOLH010000014.1, read as the reverse complement.
CCGGTCGCGGCCGAGCTGACCCGAGCAGCCCGCCGGGTGACCCCGGTCCGCCGCCGTACCGCCCGGCCGACTCTGCTCCTGCGGCGTCTGCGGGTCTGCGAGCCCCGCGCGGGCGCGGTCGAGGCCACCGCCGTGTTCGCCGGCGTCGGAGGCACGAGCTGGGCCGTTGCGATACGCCTGGAACGCCGCCGAGGCACCTGGCTGTGCCTCGTCCTGGACGTCCTCTGAGCCCGGTCGTGGCCCCCCGACCCGGCTCGACCGCGCCGCGGCCACCCGCGCCTCCACCGGCGCCGATCTTGCACTTCCGTCCCGTAGATAACGGCATGAATCGGGCATGATGAGGGCCGGAACTGCAAGATCGCGGGAGAGAGCGAGGGCCCTGGGGGAACCCAGGGACGGCGACGGGCCCCGGCCGGGAGGCCGGGGCCCGTCGTGGGCGTTCGGGGTCAGTTGCCGCCGTTGGGCGAGCCGTGGCAGCGCTTGTACTTGCGGCCCGAGCCACACGGGCAGGGCGCGTTACGGGACGGGCCCTCGCCGCCGTCGACCTGGCCCGGGGCGGCCCGCCGGGCGGTGCTCGCCGCGACCGCCTGGCCGCTCGCACCGGCCGGAGCCCGGCGCGGCCCGGCGGCGGCAGGGCGCTCCGACTGCTGGCCGATGCCGAGCGCCGGCGCCTGCTGCTCGGGCCGCTCGATCACCGGAGCGCCGCGACCGGCCTCGCCGTCCACGGCGGGAGCGGAGTACTGCAGGCCCTGCTGCTGCGGCGCGCGGTTGAGACCCTTCGCCCGGATCTCCACCGGCTTCTCCAGCAGCTGCACCTCCTCGGCCTCCGGCTCGGCCTCCTCGACCTGCACGTCCAGGTTGTAGAGGAAGCCGACCGTCTCCTCCTTGATGCCGTCCATCATGGTGGCGAACATGTCGAAGCCCTCGCGCTGGTACTCGATGACCGGGTCGCGCTGGGCGTACGCCCGCAGGCTGATGCCCTCCTGCAGGTAGTCCATCTCGTAGAGGTGCTCGCGCCACTTGCGGTCGATCACCTGGAGCAGGACCATCCGCTCGAGCTGGCGGACCGCCTCCTCGCCGAGGCTCTCCTCGCGCCTGTCGTACGCGGCGTGCGCGTCCTCCTTCAGGCGGGCGAGCAGGAAGTCCTGGTCGATGCCCGAGCGGGAACCGACCTCCTCCTCCAGCTCGTCGACTGTGACGCCGACCGGGTACAGCTGCTTGAGGCTGGACCACAGCTGATCGAGGTCCCAGTCCTCGGCGTAGCCGTCGCTTGTCGCGCCGACCACGTACGCGGTCACCACGTCGTCGATCATGTTGCGGACCTGGTCGGACAGGTCCTCGCCGTTGAGCACCCGCAGACGCTCGGCGTAGATCACCTGGCGCTGTTTGTTCAGCACCTCGTCGTACTTGAGGACGTTCTTGCGGATCTCGGCGTTCTGGCCCTCGATCTGGGCCTGGGCGCTCTTGATCTGCCGGGTGACCATCTTCGACTCGATGGGCACGTCCTCGGGGATGTTGAAGCGGTCCATCACGGCCTCGACCGCGCCGGCCCGGAAGCGCTTCATCAGCTCGTCCTGCAGCGACAGGTAGAAGCGGGACTCGCCCGGGTCACCCTGCCGGCCGGCGCGACCGCGCAGCTGGTTGTCGATCCGGCGGGACTCGTGCCGCTCGGTGCCCAGCACGTAGAGGCCACCGGCGGCGGCGACCTCCTCCGCCTCGACGTCGCACGCCTGCTTCCAGGTCGGGAGGATCTCCTCCATCGCCTTGGCGTACTCCTCCGGCTGCTCGACCGGGTCGAGCCCGCGCTGGCGCAGCTCGTTCGCGGCGAGGAACTCGGGGTTGCCGCCGAGCAGGATGTCCGTACCGCGGCCGGCCATGTTGGTCGCGACGGTGACCGCGCCCTTGCGCCCGGCCTGGGCGACGATCTCCGCCTCCTTGGCGTGGAACTTCGCGTTCAGCACGGAGTGCGGGATGCCGCGGCGGCGCAGCATGTGCGACAGGATCTCGGAGTTCTCCACCGAGACGGTGCCGACGAGCACCGGCTGGCCCTGCTCGTGCCGCTCGGCGATGTCCTCGACGACGGCGTTGAACTTGGCCTTCTCGGTCTTGTAGATGACGTCGGGCCGGTCGAGCCGGACCATCGGCCGGTGCGTCGGGATGGTCACGACGCCGACCTTGTAGACCTTGTTGAACTCGCCCGCCTCGGTCTGGGCGGTACCGGTCATGCCGGAGAGCTTGTCGTAGAGGCGGAAGTAGTTCTGGAGGGTGATGGTGGCCAGGGTCTGGTTCTCCTGCTTGATCTCCACCCCCTCCTTGGCCTCGATCGCCTGGTGCATGCCCTCGTTGTAGCGGCGGCCGTGCAGGATGCGGCCGGTGAACTCGTCGACGATCAGGACCTCGCCGTCGTTGACGATGTAGTCCTTGTCGCGCTTGTAGAGTTCCTTGGCCTTGATGGCGTTGTTCAGGTAGCCGACGAGCGGGGTGTTCACCGACTCGTACAGGTTGTCGATGCCGAGGCGGTCCTCCACCTTGGCCACGCCGCGCTCGGTGATCGCGATGGTGCGCTTGGCGTAGTCGACCTCGTAGTCGCCCTCGCCGTCGGTGCCGGGCTGGAGCCGGGCCACCACGGTGGCGAACTCCTGGTACCACCGGGCGGAGTGCTCGGCCGGACCGGAGATGATCAGCGGGGTACGCGCCTCGTCGATGAGGATCGAGTCGACCTCGTCGACCACGGCGAAGAAGTGGCCGCGCTGGACCAGTTCGTCCTTCGACCAGGCCATGTTGTCGCGCAGGTAGTCGAAGCCGAACTCGTTGTTCGTGCCGTAGGTGATGTCGCACTCGTAGGCCGCGCGGTGCTCGGTGGCGGGCCGGTTGGGCAGCACCACGCCGACGCGCAGGCCGAGGAACTCGTGCACCCGGCCCATCCAGGCGGCGTCGCGTTCGGCCAGGTAGTCGTTCACGGTGACCACGTGCACGCCCTTGCCGGCGAGCGCGTTCAGGTAGACCGGCATGACCGAGGTGAGCGTCTTGCCCTCACCGGTCTTCATCTCGGCGATGTTGCCGAAGTGCAGTGCCGCGCCACCCATGACCTGGACGTCGTAGGGACGCTGGCCGAGCACCCGGGAGGCCGCCTCACGGCACACCGCGAACGCCTCGGGCAGCAGGTCGTCGAGGGTCTCGCCGTCAGCGAGCCGCTCCTTGAACTGGTCGGTCATGCCGCGTAGCTCGTCGTCGCTGAGGTTGACGTAGTCGTCCTCGATCGAGTTGACGGCGGCCGCGATGGCCTTGAGCCGACGCACCATGCGCCCCTCGCCGGCGCGAAGGACCTTTTCCAGAATCGACACGGATCAACGCTCCCCTAGACGGTCTCGAACCATCGTAGGCGCTCGGAGGCGACGATGGTCACTGGTGGCGGCGGTCCGGGCTCCGGAACCCGACATAACGCCGCGACCGTGCGCCACCGGCCGCTAATCGGGTTACGCCGTGCGCGAACGATCCGGCACGATGGCTCGGATGGAGCCTGTGGAGATCATCGAGGACGGCCTGCTGCTGCGCCCCTGGCGTGCGGCGGACGCCGACGCGGTGCACCGTGCCTGCCAGGATCCGGACATCCAGCGCTGGACCACCGTACCTCGCCCGTACCTGCCGGAGCACGCCGCCGAGTTCGTGACCACGTTCAGCGCGACCGCCTGGGCCGAGGGCGCGGGCGCACCGTTCGCGGTCTGCGACGCCGGCACCGGGGAGCTGCTCGCCTCGTGCGGCCTGGTCTCCGTGGACCGCGAGCTGGACTCGGCCGAGGTCGGCTACTGGACCGCGCCGTGGGCCCGGGGCCGGGGCGTCGCGGTCCGCGCCACCCGCGCGCTCGCCCGCTGGGCGTTCGACGCGCTCAAGCTGCGCCGGCTCACCTGGCAGGCCGAGATCGGCAACCACGCCTCCCGGCTGGTCGCGCTGCGCGCCGGCTTCCGCGTCGAGGGTGAACTGCGGCTGGCCCACCCCAGCTCCGGCGGCCGTCCGGAGGGCTGGATCGGCTCCCTGTTCCCGGCCGAGCTGGCCGCGCCCGGCGACCCGGTCCCCTACGGGCCGGACACGCTGCAGGCCCGCCGCGCGGCGGTCTTCGGCCGGCCGCAGCCGGTCCTGTTCGCCACCGCCGGGGACACCGAGCTGCGGCTGCGCGCGCTGGAGGAGCGCGACCTGCCCGCGGTGACCCGCACCTGCCAGGACGAGCAGACGATCCGCTGGACCACTGTGCCGCACCCGTACCGGCCGGAGCACGCCGAGGGCTTCCTGCACGACCTGGTCCGCCCGGCCTGGGCCCGGGGCACCGCCGCGACGTTCGCCGTGGCCGACCCGGACGACAGCTACGTCGCCTCGATCGACCTGCGCATCCTCCCCAACGACCCGCTGGTGGCCGACGTGGGCTACATGACCGCGCCGCACGCGCGCGGCCGGGGTTACCTGCCGGCCGCGCTCACCGCCGTGTGCGCCTGGGGCTTCACCACGCTCGGCCTGGCCCGGATCGAGTGGCGGGCCAACGTGGGCAACACCGCCTCGCGGCGGGCCGCCGAGAAGGCCGGCTTCACCGTCGAGGGCACGCTGCGCGGCGGCGTCCAGCACCGCGGCGAGCGCCAGGACGCGTGGATCGGCGCGCTGCTGCCGGAGGACCTGGTGTGACGCCGGAGACGATCGAGGGGTACGGCGTACGGCTGCGGCCGTGCCACCTCGCGGACGTGCCGGACATGGTGGCCGGGTGCGCCGACCCGGAGACCCGCCGGTTCATGCCCCTGCTGCCCGATCCCTACGACGAGGACGCCGCCCGCTGGTGGATCACCGAGGGCTCGCCGGCGGCGTGGGCGGCGGGTGGGGCCGCGTACACGATCGCCGACCCGGCCACCGACCGGCTCCTCGGCAGCATCGGTCTGAGCCGGCTCAGCGCGGAGCGGGCGAGCTACGAGATCGGTTACTGGGTGGGTCCCGCGGCGCGCGGCCGGGGCGTGGCGAGCGCCGCCACCCGGCTGCTGACCGAGCGTGCGTTTGCCGCCGGGGCGGCCCGGCTGGAACTGCTCACCCGCGTCGACAACGTGCCGAGCCAGCGCATCGCCCTGGCCTGCGGCTACCGGCACGAGGGCGTACGCCGGGCGGCGGGCGCGAGCGCGGGCGGCGTACGCGAGGATCTGATCGCCTGGGTACGGCTGGCCGACGACCCGCCGGGACCGGTCGCCCGTCTGCTGCCGGACCTGCCCGGCGGCCGGCTCACCGACGGCGTGGTGACGCTGCGCCCGGTGGGGCCGGCGGACACCGACGTGCTGCACCGGCTGCACTCGCTGCCGGAGGTGGTGGCGAACCGAGTGCCGCCGGTGGCGCCGGAGCGGGCCGCGCTCGCGCGGCGCTGCCGGCTGGCGGCGAGCCGCTGGCTGGCCGGCGAGGCCGCCGACCTGGCGATCGTCGACGCGGCGACCGGCGCTGTCGTCGGCGGGTGCGCGCTGTTCTACGACGAGCCCGCCACCGGCCAGGCGATGATCGGCTACAGCCTGCTGCCGGAGGCGCGCGGGCGCGGGCTGGCCGCGCGTACGGTCCGGCTGGTCGCCGGGTGGGCGTTCGGCATCGGGGTGGCCCGGCTCTGGGCCGGCACCCGGCCGGACAACGTGGCCTCGCAGCGCGTGCTGGAACGGGCCGGCTTCCGGCGGGAAGGGCTGCTGCGCGGGCGGCTGCCCGGCCCGGACGGTGCCCGGGTCGACTCGGTGGTCTACGGCCGGCTCGCCACCGACGAGAACTGAGACGGGCCCCCGCGCGTGCGGGGGCCCGTCTCACCGGTCAAGGGGTCACGTGTCGAGCTGGATGATCCCGTAGTCGTACGCGTGCCGCCGGTAGACCACGCTCGGGCGGCCGGACTCCTTGTCCTGGAACAGGTAGAAGTCGTGGCCGACCAGTTCCATCTGGAACAGCGCGTCGTCGACGGTCATCGGATCGGCGGGGTGGACCTTCGCCCGGGCGATGTGCCACGGCTGGTCGTCGGGTTCGACGTAACCGTCCTCGTCGGGACGTTCGGCGACGGCGGTGGCGGCGCCGTGGCCGTCGCGCGCCGCCAGGCCGGGCCCGTCGAGGTCGGCCACCGGCAGTCCGGCGGTCGCGGCGGCCACGGAGATCGGCGCGTGCCGCCCCCGGTGCACCCGGCGGCGGTCCGCCGCGCGGCGGAAGCGGGTGTCCAACTTGGCGATTGCGGCGTCGAGCGCGCTGTAGAAGTCGCTCGTGCAGGCCTCGGCCCGGATCACCGGGCCGCGCGTGACACAGGTGATCTCCACTCGCTGGCAGTGGTCCGCCTGGCGTGGATTGCGCTCGTGGAACAACTCGACGTCCACGCGAATGAGCTTCTGGTCGTAGCGTTCGATCTTCGCGAGCTTCTCGGCTACGTGCACCCGGTAATGGTCCGGCACTTCGACGTTACGGCCCTTGACCACGATGTCCACGTGACCTCCCTTGTTCGGACGGTCGTTCGGTCCGGAGAATCCGGTCGACCCGCCCGGGAGGGCCCCGCTCGGCGTCGACCGGTGGTGTTCGGCTACGCCTCCTTCCAGCGCCGGGGGAAGGTTGGCATCCTCTCTACCCCCGACACCGAAACGCTAACTCCTGTACTGCCAACCGTCACCCCTGGTTGCCGAAAGGGGTTGCGGAATTTAACACCTCATACACCATGGGGTGAAACGGATACACGAAGCGTCACCGAACGTGCCGCTTTTGCGTTGCGGCGAGCACGGCCGCGGCCTTTGGCGTCATTCCCGCGCGGTGCAACATCCGGCTCACCGCCGCGAGCGTCGCGCCGGTGGTGACGATGTCGTCCAGCAGCACCACGGTCCCGGCCGGGCGGTGTCCGGTCACGGGGCGGCGCAACCGGAACGCCGCCTCGGCCGCGGTGGCCCGTCCGGCGCTGTCCAGCGTCACCGAGTCGGGCCGGGACAGTGCCCGCAGCGGTCGCAGCACGCGTACCGGCCAGCCGGCCGCGCGCAGCCGGGACGCCGCCGGGCGGACCAGCCGGTCCAGGTGGTCGCCGTAGCGGGCCCGGGCGGCGCGGGCCGTGTCCGGCACCGCCACCAGCGTCACCGGGCCGGGCGGCCCCACCGCCTCGGCTACCACCTCCGCCAGCAGCGCGCCGAGCGGCCGGGCCAGCCCGTGCCGGCCCCGTTCCTTGTACGCGAGCAGCGCCTCGCGCAGCGCCCCGCCGTACGGGCCGAGCGCGACACAGGGCGGCAGGCCGGGCGGGGCCGGATCGGGCCGGGTGGGCGCGGGGCGCAGCGACTCCAGTTCGCGTACGCAGCCGGGGCAGAAGCCCTGCCGCAGCCGCGCCGCTCCCCCGCCGCAGCCGGCGCACCCGGCGGGCAGCACCAGGTCGGTCAGGTCCGACCAGAGCCCGCCCAGGTCACGCACGGCGGCTCAGTAGAGGAAGAACGGGGCGGTCGGGTTGGTCGCCCGGCTGCCGGCCGGCACGTCGAGCACCTGCTCCCGCTTGACGAAGTCGAACGGGTTGTTCCGCCAGGCCGCCCCGTCCGTCTCGAACATGAACGAGAACGCGGCCAGGCCCCGGTCGCTGCCGCCCGGATACCCGGCGAGCTGGGTGACCGGGGCGCCGATCTCCACCGCCAGCGGGGTCTCCCACACGCCGTCGACGCTGAGCTGGTGGATCGCCGAACGCCGGTCCGCCTCGTTGCCGGCCAGCACGAGTTCGTTCTCCGCCACCCAGTCCACCACCGTCACGCCGGTGAGCAGGGTGGCCACCCGGCGCGGCTGTCCCAGGTTGACCACGCCGCCGTCGACGCTGACCGCGGCGACGTAGAGCGCGCCGCCGCTGACCAGTGCGACCCGGTGGCCTTCGAGGGAACCGGCGACCGCCGTCACCGGGCCGGACACGGACAGCGCGATCTCGCTCATCCGGCCCGACCCGTCGAACCGGTAGAGCTTGCCGTCTGCCGCCACCAGGCCACCCGGCCGGGCCTTGGTCAGCGACCGCAGCCAGGTCGGGCGGCTCATCGCGCGGAACGTGCGGTCGCTCGCGTTGAGCGTGGCCACCGGCTCCGCGCCGGAGCCCACCTTGAGCCGCTTGCGGTTGTCGGCGCCGGTGACGACGAGCGCGGCCAGCACCTGTTCCTCGGCACGGGCGAGCGCGGCGGAGACCACGTTGCGGTTCTCCTCCGGCGGCAGCGGCACGGCGGCCCGCGGCTCGTTGCCGAACGCCAGTGGGCGTACGGCGCCGTCGTAGACGCCCAACCGCATCGGGTTCGCCCCGCGCGGGTACGCGACGACCGAGACGCGCTCCCGCCGGAGGTCGACGGTCAGCCGCTTCTGGTTCTGGATCTTGAGGTCGACCACGCCGTCCAGGTCCGACAGGGACCAGGCCAACTGGGTGCCGAGCCGGTTCAGCCGCTGCTCGTTGGCCCCCGGCATGTTCAGGTTGATCTCCCAGTGCCCGTCCGTCCCGGTCGCGTTGTTGATCAGCTGGGTGCCGTCGGGCAACCCGGTCACGCCGGCGGCCAGCCAGTCCGAGGGGCGGTCCGCCAGCCACTTCATCACCTCGGTGATCCGCCGCTCGGTCGGCGCCGAGGAGAGCAGGTAGCGCTGGTCCGGCACCAGCCGGGTCTGGTCCGAGTTCCAGAAGTAGACGGTGCGGGGGCGGTAGTACTCACGAATCGCCGAGTCGCTGGCCAGCAGCACGTTCGGCGCCTCGGTGATCAGCAGCCCGGTCCCGGCCGGCTCGGCGCGGCGCAGCTCGAAGACGTACTGCGTGTCGCTGGCCACCGGCGGCCCGAGCGTGCCGTCCGCCCGCAGCACGCCGACCTGCTGCACCTTGAGCGTCACCGTGCTGGTGCCCTGGTTGTTCGGCGGCGTGCTCTCGGGCTTCTCCCGCAGCCGCACCACGGTCAACTCGACCTCGCTGGTCTGCGGCTTGCCCGGGAGCAGGTCGCGGGACTCCTCGGCGAGGAACTTCCGGGCCCGGGCGTACGCCTGGTCGCGTTCCCCGGCCGCCGCCGCCCGCAGGTAGTTCTCGATGAACGGCACCGGCTCGCTGCTGTCGGCCGGTTCGGGCGGCCGGGCCGGACTGCCGTTGAGCGCCCCGCCCTGCGCGGCCGGCACCGAGCCGTCGATCTGGACGTCTGTCTCACCCGGGATGCCGCAGCCGACGAGCGCGGCCGGAAGCAGGGCGCCGGCCAGCAGCAGGGCCAGGGCGCGGCGGCTCACGGCCGGACCTCCGCCCGGTCGCCGTCGGTGGCGGGCTCCACGGCCAGCGTTCCGGCGTCGGTGCCCGGGCCGATGGCGAGCAGGCCGCCGTCGCGGGGACCGCCGAACGGCACCGTGGCGTCGGCCGGCACCAGCCGCAGCGGGGAGGTGGTGAGCCGGTCCCCGGCCCGGGCCGGCAGCGTGAGCCGGAACTGGGCGCCCTGGCCGGGCGCGCCCCACGCCTCCAGCCAGCCGCCGTGCAGGCGGGCGTCCTCCAGGCTGATCGACAGGCCGAGCCCGGTGCCGCCGGTCTGCCGGGCCCGCGACGGGTCGGCCCGCCAGAAGCGGTTGAACACCAGCTTCTCCTCCCCCGGCTTGAGGCCGACGCCGTGGTCCCGCACGGTGATCGCCACCGCGCTGCGGTCCTGGCCCAGGGTGATCCGTACCGGTTTGGCCTCGCCGTGCTCGACCGCGTTGCCGACCAGGTTGCGCAGCACCCGCTCGACGCGGCGCGGGTCGACCTCGGCGATCACCGGAGTGTCCGGCAGGTCCAGCTCGATCGTGACCCCGACCCGCTCGGCCAGCCCGGCCAGCCGCTCGGTGACCCGGTGCACCACCGGCACCAGGTCGGTCGGCTCGCTGTCCAGCACCGCGAAGCCGGCGTCGAACCGGCTGATCTCCAGCAGGTCGGTGAGCAGCTCCTCGAACCGGTCCAGCTCGGCCTGGAGCAGCTCGGCGCTGCGGGCCACCGCCGGGTCGAACTCGTCCCGCTCGGCGAAGATCAGGTCGGCGGCCATCCGGACCGTGGTCAACGGCGTCCGCAGCTCGTGCGAGACGTCCGAGGTGAACCGGCGTTGCAGCCGGGACATCTCCTCCAGTCGGAGGATCTGCCGTTGCAGGTTCGTCGCCATCTGGTTGAACGAGGCGGCCAGCAGGGCGAGGTCGTCCTCGCCGTTCACCACCATGCGCTGGTCGAGCAGGCCGGCGGAGAGCCGCTGCGCGGTGCGCGCGGCCACCCGTACCGGCGTCACCACCAGGCGGGTGACCAGGGCGGCCAGCAGGCCGAGCAGGAGCACGAGCGCGACGCCGGTGGCGACCACCGTGGCCCGGGCGTCGGCCGCCGTCGCGTCCTGCCGGGCCAGGGGTACGAGGTAGTAGAGCTCGACCTGCCCGAACTTGGTGGGCACCGGGGAGCCGTAGACCAGGTATTTGGTGCGTTCGCCGCCGAGCGACCCGCTGCGGATCTGGTGGGCGACCTTGCCGGAGGCCACGGCGGCCCGCAGCTCGTCGCCGATCACCGTGCCGACCGGCACCTCGGGCGTGGTGCGCGGCTCGATGAACTCGGCGAAGTTGTCGGCGGTGATCGCCACCACGACGCCGCTGGTCTGCGTCGGGTCACCGCCGGCAAGGTAGTTCACCGTGCCGTCGATGGTGTTCTGGAGCTGCGCCTCCTGCGGCTGGCTGTAGAGGTTGAACTGCTTCGCCGCGTACTCGCTGCCGTTGCTCAGCCGCAGCCGCACGTCGGTCTCGGCGTTCTCCAGCAGGATGCTGGTGATCTTGTCGGCGATCAGGTAGGCGAAACCGCCCACCAGCAGACTCGACGCCACCAGCGTGATGGTGACCACACGCACCTGGAGCGACCGCCGCCAGGCCTGGTGCACCGCGGCGACCAGCCGGGCGACCCGGCCGCTCAGGGCGAGCCAGAGCGCCCGCACGGCGTGGAGCCGGCGGGGCTCGGCGGTCGGCGTGTCCGGCAGCGGGGTGGTCACCACAGTGCTGACCAGGCTATCCGGTACCCGCCTTGTAACCCACGCCCCGCACGGTCAGGATGATTTCGGGTCGCTCCGGATCCGGCTCGATCTTGGCGCGCAGCCGCTGCACGTGCACGTTCACCAGGCGGGTGTCGGCGGCGTGGCGGTAGCCCCAGACCTGTTCCAGCAGCACCTCGCGGGTGAAGACCTGACGCGGCTTGCGGGCGAGCGCGACCAGCAGGTCGAACTCCAGCGGGGTCAGCTTCACCTCGTCGCCGTCGCGGCTGACCGTGTGCGCCGGCACGTCGATGGTGATCTGGTTGCCGGGCGGCCCGATCGTCAGCATCTCCGGGGCCACGTCCTCGCCCCGGCGCAGCCGGGCCCGCATCCGGGCCACCAGCTCCTTGGGCTTGAACGGCTTGACCACGTAGTCGTCGGCGCCGGACTCCAGGCCGAGCACCACGTCCACGGTGTCGCTCTTGGCGGTCAGCATCACGATCGGCACGCCGGACTCGCCCCGGATGGCGCGGGCCACGTCGATGCCGCTCATGCCGGGGAGCATCAGGTCGAGCAGGACGATGTCGGGTCGGTTGTCGCGGAAGGCGGCCAACGCCCGTTCGCCGTCCGCGACGAAGGACGGCACGAAGCCCTCGCTGCGCAGCACGATGCCGAGCATCTCGGCGAGGGCGGGGTCGTCGTCGACCACGAGTACCCGGGCTCTCATGGGGTTTATCGTTCCATCCCCGTTCGTCTGGAGGGGTTCGGCGTCTCCACGGCACGGTAGCGCCGAGCGGGCCCGCGCACCACAGCAAGCGGCGTGGCCGCACAGCGTGGCGCGTCAGGGCGGACGGGTCCACCGGATGCGGACCCGCCGTGCAACCATGATCCCTCGGGCGCCGCGCCGCCCGCCACCTCCGCCCTGCCCGCCAGGAGTACGCGTGCCCGACGCCGGCCCGACCGCGGTGCTGCCGCGCCGTCCGCTGACCGTCGGCGAACTGCTCGACGCGGCAGTGCTGCTGCTGCGCGACCACGCCCGGGTGCTCGTCCCGCTCGCCCTCGTGCTGGCCCTCGCCGAGCAGGCGGTGCTCCACCCGCTGCGGCTGCTGGTCGAGGCCGACCCGCCGCAGTGGTGGCCGGCGGATTTCGGTGACTCGCTGCCCTGGTACTGGCTGCTGCTGGCGACCGGCGCCGGCACCGAGGCGGCGATCATCGCGCTGCTGGGCGGCCCGGCCGCGCGCGGCGCCGGCGCGGCCCTGCTGGGGCGCCGTCCCGGGCCGGCCGAGTTGCTGCGCGGCTCCCGGCTCGGCCCCGTGGTGCTGGCCGCCTTCGCGGTCGGCCCCGTCGTCGCGCTCGCCGCACTGACCGGGCCGGGCTGGTTCCTGGCGTACGGGCTGCTCGGCCTGGTGGTGCCGGTGCTGGTGCTGGACGGGGTGCCCGGACACCGGGCCCCGTGGCGGGCGATCCGCCTGGCGGGCCGGGTGAGCGCGCGGGCCGCCGCCGTCCGGCTGCTGGGCTACCTGGGCTGGTGGCTGATCCGGCTCGGCATCGGGCTGGGCGTCTATCACGGTCTCGGCATGCTGGGCCTGTTCGACGTGTCCGCCTGGGCGCTGCCGGTGACCGTCGCCGCCTTCGCCGCGGTGAACGCGCTGGCGTACCCGGCGCTGGCCTGCCTGGACGCGGTGCTGCACCTGGAGACCCGGATCCGCACCGAAGGGCTGGACATCCGGCTCTCCCGCGCGCCGGCGGGCGTACCGGAACCGGTCCTGCTGGCGGCGCAGCGGTGAGCCGGTGGTGGACCGAGACGGTCGCGGCCCTCGGTGACCTGCTGCCGCTGCCGCTGGCCGCGCTGATCCTGCTGGCGGTCGCGCTGCTGGCCGCCCTGGGCTGGTACTTCTTCCCGGCCTGGGTGCCCCGCCGGCTGCCCCGGTTCTCACTGCCCCGGCTGCGCCTGCCGCGCCTGCCCCGGCTGCGGCTGCCCCGCCTGCGCCGGCCCGCGCGCCGCCGCCGCTCCGATCCGCCGCCGGTACGCGTGCCCGAGCCCCGGACCCCGGAGGCCGTGCCGGCCGGCGCGCCCGGGCTGGCCGACCGGCTCGCGGCCGAGGGCCGGTACGCCGAGGCGGTCCGGGAACGGCTGCGCGAGATGGTCCGGCTCCTGGTCACGCGGCACGTCGTGGAGCCCCGCCCCGGGCTCACGGTGGTCGAGCTGACCGAGGCGGCGGCCCGTGCCCGGCCCCAGGTGCGGCCGACGCTGCACACCGCCGGGGCGATCTTCTCCGACCTCTGGTACGCCCAGCGTCCCGCCACCGCCGCGCACGACCACCGGATGCGTGAACTCGCCGCCGACCTGCGTCGCGAGCTGACCGGGGAGGAGCCGCGATGACCGCCACCGTGACGCCGGCGGAAACGGCCACCGCCGCGACGCCGCGCCGTCGGCGGCACCGGCTGCTCGTCCCGCTCGGGCTGGCCGTGCTGCTGATCGTGACCACGCTCGTGCTGCACGCCGTCGACCGGCCCGACACCGACGAGCCCGGCTTCCTCTCCCCGGTCGCCACCGACGACGACGGGGGCAGTCGGCTCGCCGAGGCGCTGCGCGCGCAGGGTGTGCCGGTGCGCCGGGAGACGGCGTTCGACGGGGTGCTGCAGACCGCCGGCATCGCACCGAGCACCGTCTTCGTGCCCGCGCCCGGACTGGTGCACCCGGACCTGCTCGACCGCCTGACCGCCCTGCCCCCGGGCACCCGCCTGGTGTTCGTCGAGCCCTCCCCGCGGGTGCTCGCCGAACTGGACACGCCGGTCGAGGCGGCCGCCCGGCGCTGGGCCGCGCGGGCCGTGCCGCCGGACGCGGACGGCACGCCGTGCCCGCTGCCCGAGGCGGTCCGGGCCGGCACCGCCGCGATCGACCTGCAGCGCTACGCCGGGCCGGCCGAGGTCGACCACTGCTACGGCGGCGCGCTGCTGCGCGTCCCCGGCCGGGTCGAGGTGGTGCTGGCCGGCGCCAGCGACCCGTTCCGCAACGACCGGATCGGCGAGTGGGGCAACGAAGCCCTCGCCACCGGTCTGCTCGGCGGGAATCGCCCGCTCGTCTGGCTCGACCTGCCCGAGCCGGTACCGGCCCCGACCCGCCCGAGCTGGTCCCCGGAGCCCTTCACCGAGGAGCCCGCCCAGGGCGGCGACGGCGAACGGTCGGAACGGCCCGACCCGCCCGACCGCGCCGACCCGCCGTGGGAGAACCCGCTCTGGGGCGCCTTCCCGCAGTGGTTCTGGGCGCTCCTGGCGCAGCTCGCCCTGGCCGGGCTGCTCGTCGTGCTCTGGCGGGCCCGCCGGCTCGGGCCGCCGGTGTCGGAGCCGCTGCCGGTGACCGTGCGGGCCGCCGAGACGGTACGCGGCCGGGCGCGGCTCTACCGCCGGGCGGGCGCGCGGGACACGGTCGCCGAGACGCTGCGCGCCGCCGCGCTGGACCGGCTCCTGCCCCGGCTCAACCTGCCTCCGGACACGCCCGACGACGAGGTGGCCGCCCGGATCGCCGAGCGTGCCGGCGCCGACCCGGAACGGGTGGCCGAACTGCTCTACGGCCCCGCCCCGGAGAAGGACCGCGAGCTGCTGGAGCTGGCCCGCGAACTGGACGCCCTGACCCGTACCCTGGCCCCGCATCCGAGCGAAGGAGACACCCGGTGACCGGACCCGTCACGACCACCGCCCCGTCCGGCGCCCGCGCCGCCCTGCACCGGCTGCGCGCCGAGGTGGCCAAGGCCGTCGTCGGGCAGGACGCCGTGGTCACCGGGCTGGTGATCGCGCTGCTCTGCCGGGGGCACGTGCTGCTGGAGGGCGTACCGGGGGTGGCCAAGACGCTGCTGGTGCGGACGCTTGCCGCCGCGCTCGACCTGGACGCCAAGCGGGTGCAGTTCACCCCCGACCTGATGCCCGGCGACGTCACCGGCTCGCTGATCTTCGACCAGCGCACCGCCGCGTTCACGTTCCGGGAGGGGCCGGTCTTCACCAACCTGCTGCTCGCCGACGAGATCAACCGCACCCCGCCGAAGACGCAGTCGGCGCTGCTGGAGGTGATGGAGGAGCGGCAGGTCTCGGTCGAGGGCGAGCGCCGTCCGCTGCCTGACCCGTTCATCGTCGCGGCCACCCAGAACCCGGTCGAGTACGAGGGCACCTACCCGCTGCCCGAGGCGCAGCTCGACCGCTTCCTGCTCAAGCTGACGGTGCCGCTGCCGGAGCGGGAGGAGGAGCTGGGTGTGCTCCGCGCGCACCACGCCGGTTTCGACCCGCGTGACCTGCGTGCCGCGGGCGTACGCCCGGTGGCCGGTGCGGCGGACCTGGCCGCGGCCCGGGCCGAGGTGCAGCGGGTGCACGTGGCCGAGCCGGTGCTCGGCTACATCGTGGACGTGTGCCGGGGCACCCGTTCCGCCCCGGCGCTGGAGCTGGGCGCGTCGCCCCGGGGCGCCACCGCGCTGCTGAACACCGCCAAGGCGTGGTCCTGGCTGGCCGGCCGGGACCATGTCACGCCGGACGACGTGAAGGCGGTGGCCCGGCCCACGCTGCGGCACCGGCTGCGGCCGCGCCCGGAGGCGGAGCTGGAGGGCGTGACCGTGGACGCGGTGCTGGACTCGGTGCTGGCCACCGTGCCGACGCCGCGATGACCTGGCGGGCGGGTCTGCTGCTCGGCGTGGGCGCGCTGACGCTGCCGTTCTGGCCGGCGCCGTTCGTCGGGGTGGCCGTGCTGACCGTCGTGGTGCTGCTGCTGGTGGCGCTCGACCGGGCGATGGCCGCCCCGCCGCACGCGCTCACGGTGACCCGCTCCGGCGACCGTACGGTGCGGCTCGGCGGCACCGCCACCGTCACGCTGCACCTGACCAACCCGACCCACCACACGCTGTACGCCCAGGTGCGCGACGCCTGGGTGCCGTCGGCCGGGGCCCGCCCGGACGTGCCGCCGCAGCGCCTGCTCACCGTGCCGCCCGGTGGCACCGCCACGCTGCCGGTCCGGCTCACCCCGACCCGGCGCGGCGACCGGCCCGCGGTGGCGCTGACCGTACGCTCGCTCGGGCCGATGCGCCTGGGCGCCCGGCAGCGCGCCGGGCAGCCCGCCACCCCGCCGTGGACGCTGCGGGTGCTGCCCCGGTTCGACTCCCGCCGGCACCTGCCGGAGAAGCTGGCCCGGCTGCGGGTCATCGACGGTGTGCAGGTGACCCGGGGGCGCGGCCACGGCACCGAGTTCGACACGCTGCGCGAGTACGCGGTGGGCGACGACGTCCGTTCGATCGACTGGCGGGGCAGCGCCCGGCGCGCCGACATCCTGGTCCGCACCTGGCGCCCGGAACGGGACCGGCGCCTGGTCTGCGTTCTGGACACCGGCCGCACCTCGGCGGTCCGGCTGGGCGACGAGCCCCGGCTGGACACCGCCATCGACGCGGCGCTGCTGCTCACCGCGCTCGCGGCCCGCGCCGGTGACCGGGTGGACCTGCTGGCGGCGGACACCGAGATCCGGGCGCGGGTGACCGGCAGCGGCCGTCCGGCCCTGCTCGCCCGGCTGGTCGAGGCGGTGGCGCCGCTGGAGCCGACGCTCGCCGAGACCGACTTCGAGCTGATCGCCGGCGAGGTGCTGCGCCGGGAGCGGCAGCGCAGCCTGGTGGTGCTTTTCACCGCGCTGGAGGCGGGCGCGATCGGCGAAGGGCTGCTGCCGGTGCTGCCCCGGCTGGCGACCCGGCACCGGGTGGTGCTGGCCGCCGGCAGCGACCCGGTGCTGAGCAGGCTCGCCACTGCCACCCCGACCGGCCCGGACGACCCGTACGCGGCCGCGTCGGCGTGGCGGGCGCTGGCCGAGCGGGACCGGGTACGCGCCGCGCTGTCCCGCTACGGGGTGACGGTGGTGGACGTGCCGGCGCACCGGCTCGCCCCGGCCGTCGCGGACACCTACCTGCGGCTCAAGTCCCTCGGTCAGCTCTGACCGCGCGCCGGCCGAGCACCAGCGCGTACGCGAGGAAGGCCAGCCACACCGCGGCGCCGGCGGCCACCCGGAGCGCGACCGGCAGCGGCGCCGGGGTGACGAACGCCTCGACCAGCGCGGAGACCGCGAACAGGCCGACCAGCCCGGCCGCGACCACGACGGCGAGCCGGCCCGCCTCGGCGACCGCCCGGCCGCGCCCGAGGTCCGCGGGCGGGGCGATCCAGGCCCAGGCGGTACGCAGTCCGACCCCGGCGGCGACGTAGATGCCGGTCAGTTCCAGCAGGCCGTGCGGTGTGATCAGGCCGAAGAAGACGTCCCCCCGGCCGTAGGCGACCATCACGCCGCCGACCACGCCGATGTTCAGCGCGTTCTGCCACAGCAGCCAGAGCACCGGCACCACGAGCACGCCGGCGGCCAGGCACTGGGCGGCCAGCCAGGCGTTGTGCGTCCACAGGTGGAACGCGAAGGTGGGCGCGGCGAACTCGGTGTAGTAGCCGGCGAAACCGGAGTCGACGAGTTCCCGGGCGGCTTCGTCGCCGACGAACGCGGCGGCGGTGTCCGGGTTGCCGGCGACGAACCAGATGAGGAACGCGGTGAGCAGGCTGAACCCGGTGGCCACGCCGCACCACCACGGCCAGGCACGGTAGAGGGCGGCGGGCAGGTCGGCGGCCAGGAACCGGCCCACCGCCGCCCAGGAGAACCGCTGACGGCCGGTGACCCGGGCGCGGGCCGCGAGGACCAGGTGGGACAGGCGGTTGACCAGCGCCGGCTCGGGCGCCCGGGCGCGCAGGGCGGACAGGTGCGTGGCGCTGCGCTGGTAGAGCGCCACCAGCTCGTCGACCTCTGCCGCGTCGAGGCGACGCCGCCCGGTCAGGTACTCCAGCCGCCGCCATTCGGCGTTGTGTTCGGCCACGTACGCATCGAGATCCACTCGCCCTCCCCCGTTCGGCGTCCATGGTGTTCACTGTCGGGGTGCGCGCGCAACCTCCCCCACCGCCCCGGTGGGCCGACGCCGGTCTGGTCAGCGGCGAGGCGGTGGAGCTGGACGTCCGGGCGGCCCGGCTGGGCTCCCGGGTGCTGGCCCTGCTGATCGACGCGGTGATCCAGCTCGCGCTGGCGCTCGTGCTCGGCGCGGTGCTGGGGATGGTGGCGCTCGCCCTGCTCGGGGACTACCTCGACGCCGCCCTGGCGGGGGCGCTGCAGATCGTGCTGCTGGTGCTGGTGCTGATCGGCTATCCGGTGGTGATGGAACGTTTCGCCGGTGGCCGGACGGTGGGCAAGCTGGCCGTCGGGCTGCGGGTGGTCCGGGCCGACGGCGGCCCGGTGGGGGTGGGCCAGTCGCTGACGCGGGCGCTCGTCGGCGTCGCGGTGGAGTGGCCCGGGCTGGTGCTGCCGCTGCTGAGCTGGGCGGCGAGCGTCACGGTGATGCTCACCGACCCGCGCGGACGCCGGCTGGGTGACCTGGTCGCCGGCACGCTCGTGGTGCACACCCGGGGCGCGACGCTGTGGCGGCCGCTGCCGCCGGCCGCGCCGCCGCTGCTGGCCTGGGCCGGCACGCTCGACCTGACCCGCCTCGACGACGGGCTGGCGCTGGCCGTGCGGCAGTACCTGGACCGGCTGCCCCAGCTCGCCGAACCGGACCGGTTCCGGCTGGGCCGGGGGCTGTGGACGGAGGTCGCGGCGGTCACCTCGCCGCCTCCGCCGTGGGCCGCGCCGGACTGGGCGTACCTGTCGGCGGTGCTCGCCGAGCGGGGGCGGCGGGCGGCGCACCGGCTGGGCCGCAGCCGGGCGGTCGCCGCCACGCTCTGGCCGGAGCTGGTCCCGGCGCCCGCCGTGGTGCCGGGCTCCACCGGGCCGGGCGCCGTCCTGCCAGGCCCCGCCGGGCCGGGCGCGGGCCGGTTGCGGCCCGCCGCGCCGCAGGTCGAACCCGATCCGGTACGCCGCTGAGCCGCCTCGGGGAGCTGAGCCGGCTTCAGGAGAACAGCGCGCGCCCCCACCAGTCGGCTGCGTCGCGCAGGCCGGGCGGGCAGGCGAACAGGCCGCTGGAGACGTGCCGCAGGTATTCGTTCATCGCGTCGTTGCGGGCCAGCCGGGTCTGGATCGGCACGAACTGCCGGCGCGGGTCGCGCTGGTAGGCGATGAAGAACAGCCCGGCGTCGAGCCTGCCCAGCCCGTCCGAGCCGTCCACGAAGTTGTAGCCGCGGCGCAGCAGACGGGCGCCGTCGTTGGTGTCCGGGTGGGCCAGCCGTACGTGCGCGGTGTCGGCGATGAGCGGCTCGCCGTCGTCGCCCCTGGCGGCGAAGTCCGGCTCGTCGAACTCGTCCTGGCGGCCGATCGGCGCGCCGCTGCCCTTGGTCCGGCCGACGATCATCTCCTGCTCGGCCAGCGGGCTGCGGTCCCACGTCTCGATCAGCATCCGGATCTTCCGGGTGACCAGGTAGGAGCCGCCGGTCATCCAGTCCGGGCCGTCACCGGGCTGCACCCAGAGCTGGTCGCGGAGCAGGGCGGCGTCCTCGGCCTTGAGGTTGGCGGTGCCGTCCTTGAAACCGAACAGGTTGCGTGGCGTGGCCTGGTCCCGCGACGTCGACGAGGTACGCCCGAAGCCGAGCTGCGACCAGCGGACGCTCACCACGCCCATGCCGATCCGGGCGAGGTTGCGGATGGCGTGCACCGCGACCTGCGGGTCGTTGGCGCACGCCTGGACGCAGATGTCGCCGCCGGACAGTTCCGGCCGCAGCGCGTCCCCGGCGAAGTGCGGCAGGTCGGCCAGGGCGGCCGGACGCCGGGCGGCGATGCCGAAGCGGTCCCGGCCCTGCGCGTCGCGGAACAGCGTCGGTCCGAAGCCCACGGTGAGGGTGAGCTGCGACGGGGGCAGCCCGAGCGCCTCGCCGGTGTCGTCCGGCGGGGCCTCGGGCATGCCGCCGACCGCGCCGATCACCCCGGCGTCCTTCCCGGCGGTCATCCGGGCCGCGGCGGCGGTCCACTCCTGGAGCATGGCGACGAGCCGGTCCCGGTCCTTGGTGACCACGTCGAACGCGACGAAGTGCAGCCGGTCCTGGGCCGGGGTGGTGATGCCGGCCTGGTGCTCGCCGAGGAACGGCACGGAACCGGCGGCCGATCCGGTCGCTGATGCCTCGTTCCCGCCGGCGAGCAGCGCGCCCGCGCCACCCGCCACCCCGGCGACACCGGCCACGCCGACGCCGGCCAGGGTCATCGCCCGGCGCCGGGACAGGCCACGGCCGGTCCGCTCGCGGTTCGGCTCGCTCGTCGCGTCGCCGCCGGCCGGGCCGGTCATCGCGCTACTGCCGCCGCGACCTTGCTGACCGGCTCGGCCAGCGCGTTGACCGCGTCCGACAGCTCCTTCAGCTCGTCCTTGCCGAGCTGGGTGTGCAGCTTCCAGCCGTCGCCGGCGCGGTGCTTGCCGAGCGTGGTCTCCACGTTCGCGAACTCGCTGTCGAGCTGCTTGACGAGGTCGGGCGCGCGCTGCTCCAGCGCCGGACGCAGCGCGGCGATGGCCGCCTTGGAGCCCTCCAGGTTGGCGTTGAAGTCCCAGAGGTCGGTGTGCGAGTAGCGCTCCTCCTCGCCGGTGATCTTCCCGCTGGCGACCTCGTCGAGCAGCGCCTTGGCGCCGTTGGCGAGCTGGAGCGGGGTGAGCTTCTCGGCGTCCGCCTTGGCCACGATCGCCTTGACGTCGGCCAGGAGCCGGTCGGCGATCGGGCCGTCGGAGCTGACGTCGCCGGTGGTCCAGAGGTCCTTCTCGATCCGGTGGAAGCCGGTGAACTCCATGCCCTCCTCGACCACCTCCTCGCGGCCGTCGATCTTCGGGTCGAGATCGCCGAAGCTCTCCGCGACCGGCTCGATCCGCTCCCAGTAGGTGCGGGCCACCGGGTACAGCGCCTTGGCCTTCGCCACGTCGTTCGCCTTGACCGCGGCCACGAACTCCTCGGTCTTCGTCAGCAGCGCGGCGGTCTGGCTGCGCACGTACCGCTGGTAGCTGGCGGTGGCCTGGGTCAGCGCGGCGTCGGGGGCGACAGTCGCGGCGGTGCCGCTCACCTTCAGCGCGCCCCGGATGCCCCGGCCGCTCATTCCCGGCTTGCAGGCCGTCTCGTACGTGCCGGCGGTCAGCTCGACGCGCAGCTCCCGGCTGAGCCCGGGGGCGATGTTCTCCACCTCGCCCATCACCCGGTCACCCGCGGCGTAGACGTAGAACTCGTTGACCTTGGAACCGTTGTTCGTCACCTTGAACGTGACCTGACCGGCGTCGATCTCGGTGTCGGCGACCTCGCAGACGGTGTCGGTGGCCTTGACGGCGATCGGCCCGCCGTTCTTGGCGTCGGCGTCGTCACCGCCCCCGCAGCCGGTCAGTCCGGCGACGGCGAGCAGCCCGGCGGCGGCGGGCGCGACGAGTCGGGTGGTACGCATCGTGCGGTCTCCTCGGGAACGGGTGGTTCAGGCGCGGGGGGACGGAACAGCGGCGACGTCGGCCGGCGCGGTGGGTGTGGCGGCGGCCGGAACCGGCTTGGCGGACCGGGCGGGCTTGCGCAGGAAGAGCACGAGCACCGGGACCGCGTACGCGACCCAGGCGACCAGCTCCAGCACCGTCGGCGCGGCGGTGACGTTGAACATGCCGGCGAGCAGCGCGCCGTACCAGGCGTTCGGGTCGAGCGTGGTGGAGATGTCGAAGGCCAGGTCGTTCAGGCCGGGCAGCACGCCCGCCTCCTGGAAGTCGTGCACGCCGTACTTGAGGATGCCGGCGGCCACCAGGATGAGCAGCGCCCCGGTCCAGGTGAAGAACCGGCTGAGGTTGATCCGGACGGCGCTGCGGTAGAGCAGGAAGCCGATCACCACGGCGGTGGCGATGCCGCCGGCCAGGGCGAGCAGCGAGCCGGGCCCGGTGCCGCCGGCCGCGCTCTCGGCGGCGGCGTAGAAGATCAGCGCGGTCTCCAGGCCCTCCCGGATGACCGCGAGGAACGCCATGCCGGCGACCGCCAGGGAGCCGACCGCGAGCGCGTCGGTGAGCTTGCCGCGCAGCTCACCCGCGATGGTGCGGGCGGCCCGGCGCATCCAGAAGATCATCCAGGTCACGAACACCACGGCGGCGACCGAGGTGACCGCCTCGAACAGCTCGCGCGACTCCGACGTGCGCAGCAGCGAGGTCGAGGTGTACTGGATGAGCGAGCCGAAGCCGACGGAGAGCGCCACGGCCAGGCCGACGCCGGTCCACACCTGCGGCAGCCGGTCCCGGCGCTGCGACTTCACCAGGAACGCGACGAGGATGCTGACCACAAGTGTCGCTTCCAGGCCCTCGCGCAGGCCGATCAGGTACGTGGCGAACATCAGCTGCTCCGTGGTCGCTAACTTAGGGCAGGCATACCTTCCTCCTGTTCACAGCAAACGTCAAGCTGATCGCGGTAACGTCACCCGGTTCGGCACCCGCCGGCCCACCCCGTACGCGAAAAGGGACCGGGACGGCCGCGCGGCGGCCGACCCCGGTCCCTTCCGGAGTGTGAACTCAGTAGCGGTAGTGGTCGGGCTTGAACGGGCCCTCCGTGGAGACGCCCAGGTAGGCGGCCTGCTCCTTGGTGAGCGTGGTCAGCTTCGCGCCGAGCGCGTCCAGGTGCAGCCGGGCGACCTTCTCGTCCAGGTGCTTGGGCAGCACGTAGACGCCGATCGGGTATTCCTCGGTCTTGGTGAACAGCTCGATCTGGGCGATCGTCTGGTTGGCGAACGAGTTCGACATCACGAAGCTCGGGTGGCCGGTGGCGTTGCCCAGGTTCAGCAGGCGGCCCTCGGAGAGCACGATGATCGCGTGGCCGTCGTCGAAGCGCCACACGTCGACCTGCGGCTTGATGTTCTCCCGGGTCACGTCGCTGCGCTTGGCCAGGCCGGCCATGTCGATCTCGTTGTCGAAGTGGCCGATGTTGCCCACGATGGCCTGGTGCTTCATCCGGGCCATGTGCTCGTTGGTGATGACGTCGAAGCAGCCGGTCGCGGTGATGAAGATGTCCGCCTGCTCGACCACGTCGTCCAGCGTGGCGACCTGGTAGCCGTCCATCGCCGCCTGGAGCGCGCAGATCGGGTCGACCTCGGTCACCACGACCCGGGCGCCCTGGCCGCGCAGCGACTCGGCGCAGCCCTTGCCCACGTCGCCGTAGCCCATGACCACTGCCATCTTGCCGCCGATCAGCACGTCGGTGGCCCGGTTGATGCCGTCGATGAGCGAGTGGCGGCAGCCGTACTTGTTGTCGAACTTGCTCTTGGTCACCGAGTCGTTGACGTTGATGGCCGGGAAGAGCAGCGTGCCGGCGCGGTGCATCTCGTAGAGCCGGTGCACACCGGTGGTGGTCTCCTCGGTGACGCCCTTGATGCCGGCGGCGATCCGGGTCCAGCGCTGGTTGTCCTCGGCCAGCGAGCGGTGCAGCAGTTCGAGGATGACCGCGTACTCCTCGGAGTCGGCGGACTCGACCGGCGGTACGGCGCCCGCCTTCTCGAACTCGGCGCCCTTGTGGACGAGCAGGGTGGCGTCGCCGCCGTCGTCCAGGATCATGTTCGGGCCCTGCCCGTCCGGCCAGGCGAGCACCTGCTCGGTGCACCACCAGTACTCCGGCAGCGTCTCGCCCTTCCAGGCGTAGACCGGCACGCCGGCCGGGGCCTCCGGGGTGCCCTCGGGGCCGACCACGATCGCCGCGGCGGCGTGGTCCTGGGTGGAGAAGATGTTGCAGGACGCCCAGCGGACCTGCGCGCCGAGCGCGACAAGGGTCTCGATCAGGACGGCGGTCTGGACGGTCATGTGCAGCGAGCCGGTGATGCGGGCGCCGGCCAGCGGCTGGGCCTCGGCGAACTCACGCCGGATCGCCATCAGGCCGGGCATCTCGTGCTCGGCGAGCCGGATCTCCTTGCGACCGAACGCGGCGAGCGACAGATCCGCCACCTTGTAGTCGCCCTCGGCGAGGGTGCTCGGCCGAGCCTGCGACGACGCGCCGCTGGAGGCCGCGGGGAGGGTGCTGGTCATGGAAGCTCCTGTCGAACGATGTGGTGCGCAGCCTTCCACCTTACGCGCGCGACCCACCCGGCCGGTGCCCGGTTGACCGAGCACACAATCGGCCGGTCGGCGGACAGCGCACGGGGCGGTCGGTCGTGGACGGACTTTCCGTCCACGGCCCGGCCGCCCCGTGCATCCCCCCGGTTTGGTTCCCCCGCACGTCATCGGACCTTCGTCGCGACAACGCTGCGTACCCATAGGGTCACACCACGCCAGTGGGCCGTCAAGCTATTTCGGGAAAGTCGGACTTGCGGCTTTTGCCGAGCGCTCAGCGCAGGCCACAGGTGGCGACGAACGCCTCGCCGTCCCCGCTCAGCGTCAGCGGACCTCCCGCCGCCGTGCCCACAGCGGCCTGTCCCGCGCCCAGCGTGACCACGCCCACCCCGTCGTCCACGGTGAGCTTCCCGGTCCGGCAGAGCACCACCCGCGGCCCGGGCAGCGTCAACCGCGCCCCCGGCGACCCGGTGGCGACCTCGACCCGGTGCAGCGCGAAGTCCTCCACCGGCACCGGCCACGTCAGCACCCCGGGCGCCACCGTCTCCGGCCGCAGCACCGGCTCGGTCAGCACCTCGAACCGGAGCACCCGCAGCAGCTCGTCCACGTCCACCCGCTTCGGGGTCAGCCCGCCACGCAGCACGTTGTCGCTGGCCGCCATGATCTCCACGCCGGTGCCGCGCAGGTAGGCGTGCAGGTTCCCGGCCGGCATCCAGATGCCCTCGCCGGGCGCCAGCCGGACGTGGTGCAACAGCAACGCCACCACCACGCCCGGATCCTCCGGATAGCCGGCCGCCAGCGTGCGTACCAGCTCGGCGTCCGCCGACCCGGGACCGGCGTCCGCCGCCGCCAGCACGGCCGCCACCAGCCCGGCGCGCTCCGCCCGCGGCCAGCTCAACAGCAGGCGTACCGCCTCCCGCAGCCCCGCCGGCCCGGCGCGCAACGCCGCCACCACAGGTTCCAGCGCGGGTACGCCGAACGCGGCGATCGCCGCCGCCGACTCCCCCGGGTCGCGGAAGCCGCACAGCGCGTCGAACTCCGAGAGCGCCACCAGCAGCTCCGGCTTGTGGTACGGGTCGACGTAGTTGATCCGCTCCACGTCGGCGGCGTGCCCGGCGCGGGCCTGCTCGGCGTCCGGATGGGCCTGGAGGCTCAGCGGGGAGTCGGCGGCCAGCACCTTCAGCAGGAACGGCAGCCGGGTGCCGAACCGGCCGACCAGCCGCTCACCCAGCCAGTGGCCCGGCTCGGCCACCAGCAGCTCCGTGAGGCTGACCGGACGGCCGTCCCGCTGAACGGTGCCCGGGGCGCCCGGGTGGGCGCCCAGCCACAGCTCCGCCTCCGGCCCGTTGCTCGGCACCGGCCGCCCCTGCAACTCGGCGATCGCGGTGCGCGAGCCCCAGGCGTAGTCGCGGATCCGGCCCTGCAACAGCTCCATCGGTCAGCTCCCGGGCCGCCCGGCCACCTCGTCGGCCGCGTGCGCCTCGCCGGTGGTCGCGGCCTCCGGGACGGCGGTCGCCGCCGCCTGCCCGGTGCCCGCCCGCTCCGCCTCCGGCGAGTAGATGTCCGGCTCTAGGTAGATCACCCGGGCGGTCGGCACCTCACGCCGGATCCGGGCCTCGACCGCGTTGATGTCGCGGGCCAGATCCTCGGCGGTCTCCCAGGCCGGCACCGCGATCTTCGCGGCCACCATCAGCTCCTCGGGGCCCAGGTAGAGCGTCTTCATGTGGATGATCCGCTCGACCTCGGGACCGTTCGTGACGGCCTGCTCGATCTTGGCCAGCTCGCCCTGCTCCGCGCCCTCGCCGAGCAGCAGGCTCTTGGTCTCGATCGCCAGCGTGACCGCGATGACCACGAGCAGCACACCGATCATCGCGGTGCCCGCCGCGTCCCACATGCCGTTTCCGGTGATCAGCGTCATGCCGACGCCGAACAGCGCGAAGACCAGACCGACGAGCGCGCCGAAGTCCTCCAGCAGCACCACCGGCAGCTCCGGGGCCTTGGCCCGGCGGATGAACCGCACCCAGGTCTGGTTGCCCCGGATCAGGTTGGACTCCTTGATCGCGGTACGGAAGGAGAAGCCCTCCATCACGATCGCGGCCACCAGCACCGCCACCGGCACCCACTGCCAGCTCTCGATCGGGTGCGGATCGGACGCCTTGTGGTACGCCTCGTAGAGCGCGAACAGGCCACCGAGGCTGAACAGCACGATCGCCACGATGAACGCGTAGATGTAGCGCTCCCGGCCGTACCCGAACGGGTGCTGCGGCGTGGCCTGCCGCTTGGCCCGCCGGCCACCGAGCAGCAGCAGGCCCTGGTTGCCCGAGTCGGCCACCGAGTGGATCGACTCGGCCAGCATCGACGACGAGCCGGTGAGGGCGAACGCGACGAACTTGGTGACGGCGATACCGAGGTTCGCCGCCAGGGCGGCGACGATCGCCTTCGTGCCCCCGTTCGCGCTCATTCCCCGCCTCGCTCGATGCCCCGTGTGCTCACTGGTTCGCTAGCTCCTTCATCTCCGTGATGGCCGGTACCGCCATCGGGTCCAGGCCGTGTGCCAGGGCGAGGTAGATCGAGGCGAAGTCGGGGACCGCCACCAGCGACGCGAGCCGCTCCAGCGCGGAGCCGCCCTCGGCGGTCACCACGTCGCAGCGCACCCCACGGCGCTCGGCGAGCGTCTGCACCGCGTCCGCGCGGCGCTCCTCGACCGCCAGCGGCTCGTCGGTGTCGTCGTCGGCGTTGAGCCCGCCGTCGCGCAGCAGCACCAGCCGCAGCCGGGTGCCGTCGGACTCGTCGTCGCCCGGGTCGGCGAAGATGTCCCGCTCGCCCTCGGCCAGGCCGCCGAACACGCCGTCGAGCAGGCCGACACGACCCCGCCCCGCCTCGCCCAGCGCGCCGGCGACCACCGGGTAGCGGGCGTTGGCGGACAACGTGTCGCCGAACCGCCGGGCCGCGACGGTCGCCAGCGGAGACGAGCCCCAGACGATCGGGATCGAGCCGGACAGCCCCAGCGCCAGCGACTTCGCCGGGTTGACGAAGGACTCCGCGGTCGGCCGGCATCGATCGGCGTCCGCGTCGAGCCGGGCCGCCGTCTCCGCCAGGTCGGCCTCGTTGACCTTCACCAGCCCGAGGGTACGGGCGGCGAGCAGAACCGGCACGGTGAGCGCCCAGAGGCTGGCCCTCGCCGGCGCGCGCCGGGGCACCGGGATGAACGGCGCCCGGGCCCGCTCCGCCACCGACTGGAGTTGCGAGTCGGGCGCGCCCACCGCCACCAGCCGGGCGCCACGGCGGTGCGCCGCCTCGGCCGCGCCCAGCGCCTCGGGGCTGCGCCCGGACGCGCTCACCGCGATGACCACGTCCGCCGCGCCCACCCAGCCCGGCACGCCGGCGCTGCGGTGCGGGATGACCGGCACCGGGCAGCGCGGCCCGGCGACAGTGGCCAGCACGTCACCGGTACGCCCGGCGGTGCCGATACCGGCGATGACCACCGCGCGCGGCCGGCCGTCGTCGGCGAGCACTGACAGGTTGGCCTCGGCGGCCAGCGCCGCCGACTCACGCACCTGCGCGCCGGCGGACGCGGTGTGCCGGAGCATGCCGCCCGGGTCCCGCTCGGCCAGCAGCGCCGCGTCGTCGAGCAGGGCCTCATCGGCGTGCCGGTGCCCGCTGACCCCGGCCGTACCCTCCATCACCGCGACGACCCGCCCCGCGCCTCGTCGGCCGCGGGTCCACCGCGCGCCTCGTCCAGCAGGAGCACCGGTACGTCGTCGCGGACCTCGAAGATGCGACCGCACTCGGTGCAGGTGAGCGTCTGCGCCTGCGCGTCGTAGTCGAGCGGGGCGTGATGCGTGTCCGGGCAGGCGAGGATCTCGAGCAACTGCGGGTCCAGGGCCACGGCGCGGCTCCTTCCACGTATGCGGTCTCACCGGTCGGCGGTGCCGATCGGCGCACGCGATCTTATCGGCCAACCGGCCCCGGCACCGGGCCCCGTTCGGCCCCGGTGTCCGGTCCTCCGGCCGGGCAGGTGGCGGCCACCGGGTCACGGCGTGACCACCCACCGTCACGGTAACCCCGGGAGCCGGTCGGGTTCGGCCTCAGTCCGGCAAGCGGGGCAGGAGGCTCGTCGCGTCCCCGCCCGCGGGCGCGGGCGGCGTCGACCCGGAGACGGGCGGGGTCGGACCGGACGAAGGCGCGCCGTACACGCTGCCCGCCGGACGGGGCGCCGGCGTGCCGCCGTACACCGTGGGGGCCGGCCCGGTGGCGCCGGAGCGGTAGGTGGTGGTGCTGCGTGGCAGCGGGACCGGCGGCTGGTCGGCGACCGGCCCGCCGCCGCTGCGGTCGGCGCGACTGCGGCGCAGCAGCAGGACGATGAGCGCGGCGCCGACGAGCACCAGCCCGATACCGAACCACATGATCATGGAACCTCCGAACGACGAGTCGTCGGCCGCGGCGGTGGCCGGGGCGACGGCAGCGGCGACCGGCGACGTGTCAGTCGCCTCGGCCGGTGTGGTCTCGCTCGCGCTGGGCGTCGGCGAGGGCTTGCGGGACGGACTCGGGCTCGGCGTACGCGGCGCGCCCACCAGCCGGGCCGACCCACCGGCCCGGCCGAGCACGTCACCGTTCGCGGCGCTCGCCTCGCCCGCCAGTTCCAACCGCCCGCCGACGACGCCGGCCAGGAAGGACACCCGGTAGCGCACGGTGGCGCCCTTGCCCTTGCACAGCGGCCGGTCGACCGGCGCGACCTGGGCGGTGGCGACCGCGCCGTCACCACCGGAGACCGGCACCGGCATCCAGCCGTCGCCGGCGGCCACCTGCACCCGCACCTGGTCCGCCCGAAGGCCCTCCAACCGGAGCCCGATCGCGGTACGCAGCTGCACGCAGCCGTCGGTGCGCTTGCGCACCTCGACAGTCACGCCACCCGGCGAACCCCCGGCGGTGAAGCTGCCCGCCGAGCGCAGCCCGACCCGGTCGTCCCGGGCCGACGCCGGCGACGCCGGTACGGCGATCAGGCCACCCAGCAGCGCGCCGACAATGGCCCACCGCGCCGCGTGCCGCCCCACCGACATCCCCACCTCACCGTTGCGTCCGGACCGGATCCGCCGGTCAGGTTACTACCGGGCCCGGAGGGCACCTTCGCATCGACCACGCCACATGTGTGCCGCGCCACGCGATCACCGCCGGTCCAGGTCACCGCCGGAGACGACGGCCGAGGCGAGCGCCCGGCGGCACAGTTGGTCGGCCGTCCGGGTCGTCTCCGGCAGCCGGTACCGGGGCGTCAGTGCCAGTACCCGTTCGACCGCGTTGTCCAACCCCATCCGGTGCCCGACGCTGACGAAGACCGGCCGGACGCCCTCCCGGGTACGCAGCACCCGCCCGACCACGTCGCCCTCGTCACACAGGTCGGCGCTGTCACCACGCTCGGGGCCCGGCCCGGTCCACGAGCCGACGAGCGGCGTCTTCCCCACGCCGATCGCGGGCAGCCCGGTCACCAGACCCAGATGGCAGGCCAGCCCGAACCGGCGCGGGTGCGCCAGCCCGTGCCCGTCGCACACCAGCAGTTCCGGGCGGACGGTCAGCCGGTCCAACGCGGCCAGCAGCGCCGGCATCTCCCGGAAGGCGAACAGCCCCGGCACGTACGGAAAGGCGGGCCGCCCCACCCACACCGCCTCGTCCACCACGGCGAGGCTGACTGCGTCCAGCACCGTGACGGCGGCGGCGAGCAAATCACCGTCCTGCGCGTACGCCACGTCCAGGCCGGCCACCGTCGCGGGCGCGGCGGGACCGGGCCCCACCAGGTCCACCCGCGACCGCAGCTCCTCCTGTACGCGCCTCGCCTCCGTCGCGTCGGCGGGCGGCACGTACGGCACGGCCGGATCTTCGTCGACGGACATGGCGTGTCAGGAGGGGGTGGCGGCGATGGTGGGGTCGGCGGCGGGGTCACCGGCCTGCTGGAGCTGCTCCTCGAACATCACGAAGGTCCGCCGCCTGACTCCCCTGATCAACGCCTGCTCCTGGGGCGTCGGATACCGACGCTCCTCCCGTAGCGTGTCCTGGATTGCCCGAACGGTCTCGTAGAGAGCGAAGATCGGACCGTCACCACTCAGATAACGGCCCCGTTCATGCTCAGTGAGCTGAATGAACTCATCTCGCGATATCTCATTGATCTCGTCGCCGCCGACGAAAAGCACCTTGTCGATGAGATTGTTGGCCTCGCGCCAGCCTCCGGTGTCCTTGAACAGGATCCAGCCCGCTACGCCGCCGTCGGGGGTGGCTACAAGCTTCAGGGGAGAGTGGTAGTAGTCGAAGAACTTCGGCAGCTGCAAGCCCTCCACCTGCCTCATCGCGGTGATTCCTCCCCAAGACTTTCCTGCACCTTGCCCCAGTAGGCACTCTGCGCTCTCCGGAGAAGTCCATCACGTATAGCGCGTTCACCCTGCGTCAACGACCTGCCCTCGATCTCAGCCACCGCTTCCAGATCGCGTCGGATCTCGTACAGCGCATGCTCCCACTCTGCGACGTCGTCGAGCGACACCAGGTGCAGCCGAAGCTCTGCCACATGACCGTTCGGCATTCCGAGATTCAGCAGTATGTCTCGGTAACCGCTGGCCTGCGGCTTAAGGAAGCGGTCCTTTATGTGCAGGATCACGATCTCTGGATCGGCTTCAAGGCGTCCAAGCGCCTGGTAGACCGCGTCGAGGGTATGGAACTGCACTTTGGCCGCAGCCAAGTCCTTGAGCTGCGACGCGTCATACCCGTACTCAGCCTCCAGCTTGTCGAGAACCCGCTCCCGGCTCTTGGGCTCGCTTCTCCAGTCGGGCCTGCCCTCGTCCGCAGCGAGCTTGACGGCGAGTGTGTTCAACTGTTCCTGGGCGACCGCCGCATCTGCATAGAGCCGGTCGATGTATGCGAGGCGATACACCTCATCATGGCGTCGCGTCTCATCGAATCCGAGCTGCAGTGTCGACTGACTGCGCGCTGCTACCGAACTGGTGAGTTGACGCTGGGCTTGGCTGACAGGCGTCGAGTGGGGTTTCAGTGGCTCGGGCGCGATCACCGCCTCGGCCCCGCGGACGGCTATGTCGTTGATGACCTCGCCGAGTACGTCGATGGCCTGCTGGTGGCTGGCCAGGTGATGCAGGGTCAGCGGTCGCGCGGTCAGCGAGTTCGCGAGTTCCGGTGTCGCCAGGATCATCCGGACCAGGTCGGGCCGCTCGGCGAGCTGCCGTACCAGCGTCTCGGCCAGCAACTCCTCCCGTCGCGGCGGCGCCTCCCAGCTCTGGTCGAGCATCCGTTGCACGCGCGGGTCGGCGAACAACCGGCTGAGGTCGGCCGCTGCGGCATCGTCCAGCCCGGGTGCGAGCCGCCGCAGCGTCGGCGCGTCGGCGGCCTGCGCCAGCTCCACGGGTGTCACCCCGGCGGCGAAGGCCGCGTCGAGGCTTCCGCTCTCGGCGAGCACGTCGCGTACGTAGAGCCCGCCGGCTATCCGGTCGGCGTGCGCCTGCCGGTGTTCCTCGCGTACCTGGTCGGGTTGCGGCTCGACGGGCGGCGCGCTGCCCGGCGGGGGTGCGTCCGCTCGGGTGTGGAAGGTGGTGGACTCGCCGAGCAGGTGGACGTGATTGAAGTCCGGCGCGTTCCCGTCGTCGGCCGGCGGCGGCTCGGGCAGGCGTGGCGGCGCCGGGCGGGGCAAGGGCTCGGGCAGGACGTTGAACGTGCCGGGCGGGCGGCCGGTGAGCGGCATCGGCCGTCCGTCAGGGCCGAGCACCAGCGCGTCAACGCCGACCACGTTGCCCTCGAACGGGCGACCGCTGTGGTGGTAGAGCGGCCGGTCGGCGACGGCGCCCGACTGCGGGTCGAGGAAGAGGACCGTGCCGTTCTGGTTCAACGCCACCCAGGCGTGCGATCCGCCACCCTCGAAGCTGGTGATGAGGAAGGCGTAGCTGCCGTGGCCGCCCGACGCCAACTGCGCGTACAGGTCGCGGTAGCCGCGATCCACCAGCCACTGGCGCTGCGGGCCGGTGATGCCGGGCCGGTCGACCGGGCACAGGTTCTGGAACCGGCCGCCAGTGGTCTGCTCGACCCGCAGCGGTCCGTCCGCCTCGCCGCCCACCGGCCGGAGCACGTCACCGCCGAGGTAGCCGTCGAACGTACGCGGAGCGGCGACCCGCGGCCGTCCGTGGACCCATGTCTCGAACAGCGACAGGGTGCAGTCGAGGCAGTTGATGCCCCGGGTCACGTCCGCCGCCGGTCCGCCGTCGTTCGCCAGGCGGAACCATCCGCCACGCCGGGGATCGGCGGTACGCGCGACGCTGCCGTCCGGGTTGCGGGGCATCTGCCGTTCCAGGTCGGTCTGATGCAGCGCGAGCGGTGGCCGGAGCCCTCCCCGGCGGCCGTAGGGCCGGGACCTGTCGATCGGTTCGGGGTGGCCGTGGCCGGTGAGCGCGGAATGGTCGGCCGTCTCGACCGCGCCGACGGCCAGGTCCGCCACGTCGTCGTTGATCCGGTAGAAGTCGAGGTCGTCCTCGACCATCACCTCGCGCGGCAGACGCTGGCCGGCACGCACCGCCTCCACCTCGTCGACGGCTCGGTAGTGCAGGCGCTCTCGCCGCCGCCCTTCCCGCACGTGCCGGTCGGCGAGGTCGTGTTGCCCGGCTTGGCGCAGCTCGTGTGCCTGCGTGAGGAGCCAACGCGCCGCCTCGTAGTGCTGTTCGGCGAGGTCACGCAGTTCCTTGATCTGCGCCTGCTGCCGGTTCTCCTCGTGCAGGGCACGCTGAGACTGCAGATAGCCCTGGTAGCGCCGCCGGTCGAGGCCCTCCCGATCAGCTTTCAGCCGCGCGGCACGCTGCTCGGCGGTCTCGCGGGGCCGCGGCTGGACATCGAACGGGCCGGGGTGGGGCGTTGGGGAGTCGGTGGGAGGGCGATGCGGAGCCAAGGACTCCAACAGCGGGAAACGGGGATTCGGCCCCGGCCGGGGGTCGGGCCCCACGGCCGGCGCTCCCGGATGCGGTCCCGGCTGAGCGCTGACCGGTGAGGTCGGAGGCGGTCCTGCCTGACCTCCATTGCTGGTGGGAACGGCCCGGTCCGCCGCGGGTGGCGTCGCGACCTGCGAGTGGTCGGCAGGGGATGCTGGCAGTGTCGTCGGCACTGCTGCTGTGTGAATCGAGTTGGTCGGGGACGGCGTGGGGTGGTCGATCGGCGCCGCCACCGGACCCGCGCCGCTGTGGACGCCGGGCGCGTCCGTGATCACCGAGGACAACGTGGGGCTCGCGGCGACCGTCGGACGTGCCACGT
The DNA here is from genome assembly GCF_011602315.1 of Micromonospora sp. CMU55-4. NCBI lineage: Bacteria > Bacillati > Actinomycetota > Actinomycetes > Micromonosporales > Micromonosporaceae > Micromonospora > Micromonospora sp. CMU55-4. Next base: position 135,047 of record NZ_JAAOLH010000014.1, on the reverse strand, counting down.
CGTGCGGGACAGCATCGCCGAGCGGCGTCGTTGGGGGTTCCGGCGCGGAGCGGGGCAGGTCCACGGCGAGCGGGTGCGGGCCGACGACCTGGGGCGAGACGTGCGTCGATGTCACGGGAACGGCGCCCGCGATCGCATCGCCGCCCTGGACGACCGGCTCGGCGACCCGCTGGGCCGGGATGAGCCCGACGGGGTCGCCGACGGGTGGCACGTCCAGCCCGACCGGCGGAACGGTCAGCCCGCTCAACTGCCCGTCGAGGCGGCGTTGCAGCGCGGAGTCGGTCTGGCCGGTGGCGGAGCCGGTCGCGCCGGACGCCGCGGCGCGCGCGAGATCCTCCAGCGACGGGCCGTGACCGGTGGCCAATCCGGCCGCGGTCTCGGCCAGCGTCTCCCCGGCCATCTCCCGGCCGAACCGCTCGCCGATCTCGGCGAACCGCCCGCTCGCATGACGGCCCAGACCCGCGAGCGGCGCGACCGCCCCACCGGCGAAGCCGCCGAGAGCCGACGTGCTCACGTCGGTCAGGTCCAGGCCGTCACGTCGGCCGGTGGTGTTCTGATACGCCTGCGTCGCGAGGCTGGTGCCCGCTTCCTGACCGGCCTCCACCAGGCCGCCGAGCGCCGCCCGTCGGGCCAGTCCACGGGCACCGGCCTTCGCCGCCTCCTTCGCGGCCCGCTCACCCGCCTCCTTGAGCCCCTGCTTGACCGCCTTGCGGGCGAGCTGGGCCACCAGGCGCTTGAAGATCTGCTGGACGACGACTCTCGTCGCGGTGATCGCGGCGGCGGCCGCCGGGGAGGCGGCGCCCAGGGTGAGCACGGCGGCCACCGCCAGGGCCAGCAGCTCCACGACCAGGATGCCCAGCTCGATCCAGGCTTCGAGCTTCGCGCCCTCGATGTCGCAGCCGCAGGAGTCGACCAGCCGGCCCAACTCGTCGGTGGCCGCCACGAGGACGTGCAGCGGCGCATCCTCACCTTCGGCGAGCTTGTGCCAGGCCCTGTCGAACGCGCCGGCGACCAGGCCGACGCCGCCGTATCCGCTCTTCACCTCGCCGGCGGCGGCGGTGGCGTCGTCGCGCGGACCGGTCAGGACGCCCGCGACGCCGTACCACTGGTCGGCCAGGTCCCAGACGGAGCGCTCGTTGCCCTCCGGCCACTCGACGCCCACGACCCAGTCGAGCGCTTCGTAGATCCAGCCGGGCACGTCCCACGGGCAGAAGTCGAGCGGGTGCGGGATCGGGCTGGGCAGCATGCTCACGCGCGGATCCTCCGGTGGTCAGCGCCAGGGCCGACGCGGGTTGTGGCCCTGCTGGGGGATCTTTCCGAGGTCACGGGCGTTGCTCAGGTCCGTCTCCACGGTGGCCGCGACCGAGCGGACGACGTCCGACCCGAGCACCTCCAGCGACCGGCCGAGTTGTTCCCACGCGCGCAGCAGCGTCTCGGCGTAGCCCTGGTAGTGCTTGTCGAAGGCGACGCCGATGTCGTCCCGGCCCCAGGGTCGTTGGGCGCTCGCAGTCGCGATCGGGTCGCCTGTCTCCCGCCGGGCCGCGCTCATCGCCTTACCGGACAGGGTCAGGTCGGCGCCGCCGCGCCGGGCCCGGTCCGGGTCCAGCCAGATCTCTCCCCCGGCCACCTGTCACTCGCCGCGTGCCAGCACGGCGTCGGCCCGGCCGAGCAGCGCGCCGAAGTCATTGGTACGCAGGAACTCGACCGACGGTGAACCCGGGGGCAGATAGCCGGAGACCAGCTCACGGGTGGCGGTGACAGCGGCCGTGGAGGCGCGCAGCACGGTCTCGGTGATCTTCCGGCTCAGCCCTCCGGCATCCCGGTCCCGGAAGACGGCAGGGCTCACCTCGACGCTGATCAGCTCGCCTCGCGCGCCGACCACAGCGGTCACCTGACCGTCGTCGGAGCGTTCGGTGACCCGCAGCTCGGCCAGTTTGACCTGAAGTTCGTCCAGACCGGACCGTAACCGCTGGTACTGGCCGTACACCTCGTCGAATCGCGCGCGTAGTGCACGGTTCGCATCCCGGTCCGCACTCTCGGCCACCGCCGCACCCCTTCCGTCACCGTGGGTAGGCCCGACCATACCGGGTGCCACGAAATCCGTGGGGTCCGGTAATTTCAAGTGGTGATCGAGCGACAGCAGGCCGAGCAGATCGCCTCGGTATGGGCCCGGCGGGACTCCGACCGCCTCGGTTTTCCCTGCACGCCGGTGGTCGAGGAGTTCGACCTGGGCTACGTGGTGTTGTCCACTGTGTCCGCCGATGCCCGGGCGCTGCCCGGCGACCTGCCGACCACAGTCATCGACAAGGAGACCGGCGAGGTCTCCACCTGGCCGCGGATTCCGGCGCCGGCGGTCGAGGCGTTGTACCGGCAGCAGCGGCCCGATGAACCCCGTGCGCCACGCGCCGTCGACCCGGCCGCCCAACTGCTGCGCGAGTTGACCCGGCTGCCCACGCCGGGCGCGGCGGCGCACCTCACGCTCGACGGCCGCCGGCACGTCGCGCAGGGTGCCAAAGGAGATGTCGAGGTCCGGCACCATCCGCTGGTGCAGTCCTACCTGGACGACCTGACCCCGGGCCATCTGGTGCGGGGCGGCGAGCGGCACGCCGAGATGATCGTGGTCTCCGACGCGCTGTACGAGCACGACCACCGCCGGGCCGCCGAGGGTCTGCCGCCACTGACCATCGAGGACGCCCGCGACCTGCTCGGCACCAGCCGGATCGAGGTCTACCGCAGCCGCGAGCCGGGTGATCCGCTTGGCGGCCTCGCCGACCTTCCCTGCGACTCGTGCGTCAAGTTCCTGGTGCGCTTCGGGGTACTGCCGTGGCCTGACCTCGCCTTTGTCGAGGAATGGCGCCCGGAACCACGCGAGGTCATTCAACCCGGGAGGTTTCCCGACGAGGTGGCCCACGCGCTCATGGACGGCGGCTGGCAGATCAGCATGTTCAACGAGGCGCTCGCGATGGGCGCGATGACGGAGACGAGAGAGATCGCGGGGCAGCATCACCGGCATGAGCCCTTCCCTGCCGCCGAGGCGGCGCTCACCGCGTTCCCGGCCGTCCTGAGCCGGCGACGCGGCCCCGGGGAGCAGGTCTGGATCAGCCGGTTCACCACGAATCCGCTCCGGGCCGCGCACAGCGCCGACTCTCTCGCCGACTTCGGCGCGGTCATCGGCGCGCGCCTCTTCCCGCTCGGCAGCGAACGTCAGGAGAGCATCCTCGCCGTCGACGAGCACGGCCGGATCTTCGCCCTCGACCAGGCCGGCGAGTGGTTCCTCGGCGCCGACATCGACGCCGCCCTCACCACCCTGCTGCTCGGCCGCGCCCCCGCCCGGGTCCGCGACGACGGCACGTGGTGAGCGGCGGGCGGGCGAGCGATCAGAGGGCCACGCCGGTCAGCACCGTGACCCGCGGCTCGGTGTAGTCGTCCATGGCGCTGCGCAGCCCTTCCCGCCCGACGCCGGAGCCCTTCATCCCGCCGTACGGCATCTGGTCGGCCCGGTACGACGGCACGTCCCCGACGATCACACCGCCCACTTCGAGCGTGCGGGCGGCGTCGAACGCCACGTCGAGCCGGTGGGTGAAGACGCCGGCCTGCAGGCCGTACGCGGAGTCGTTGACGGCGGCGAACGCGGCCCGGTCGTCCGCGACCGGGGCGACCACCAGCACCGGTCCGAACACCTCCTCGGCGCACACCTTCGCGTCGGCCGGTACGCCGCTGAGCACTGTGGGCGGGTAGGTCGCGCCGTCGCGCCGCCCGCCGGTCTCGACGACGGCGCCGGCGGTGACCGCCTCGTCCACCCAGGTCTCGACGCGCTGCGCCGCCTCGACCGACACCAGCGGGCCGACGTCGGTCAGCTCGGCGCGCGGGTCGCCGGTTCGCAGCGCCTGTACCGCCGCGACGAGCCGGGGCAGGAAGCCGTCGTATAGCCGTTCGTGCACGTAGACGCGCTGCACCGCGATGCAGGACTGCCCGGCCTGGTAGTTGGAGAACGTGGCGATGCGCTGTGCGGCGAACGTCAGGTCGTCGTCCGCCGACCAGTCCGCGCAGATGACCGCTGCGGCGTTGCCACCGAGTTCCAGCGTGACGTGCTTGTCCGGGGCGGCCCGGCGGATGGCCGCGCCGACCGGCCCGGAGCCGGTGAACGACACGACCGGCAGGCGCGGGTCGGCGACCAGTTCGGCGGCGCGCTCGTTCGGTAGCGGCAGCACCGAGAACATGCCCTCGGGCAGGTCGGTCTCGGCCAGGATCTCGCCGAGCAGCAGCGCGGTGAGCGGGGTGGCCGGGGCCGGCTTGACCACGATCGGCGTACCGACGGCGAGCGCTGGGGCGACCTTGTGGGCGACCAGGTTGAGCGGGAAGTTGAACGGCGTGATGCCGAGGACCGGGCCGCGCGGAACCCGCCGGACCAGGGCGATCCGGCCGGTGGCGGCGGGGTCGGTGTCGAGTCGTTGCAGGTCGCCGGAGAAGCGGCGGGCCTCCTCGGCGGCCCAGCGGAACGTGGAGACCGCGCGCCCCACCTCGGCCTTGGCCCATTTGACCGGCTTGCCGTTCTCGGCGGTGATCAGCGCGGCGACCTCGTGGGCCCGCTCGGCGAGCCGGCGGGAGACGTGGTCCAGGGCCGCCGCGCGGGCGTGCGCGGGCAGGGCCGCGGCCTCCGCCGCTACCCGGGCGGCCCCCGCGACTGCGGCTTCGACCTGGTCGGCCGTGGCGAGCGTGGTACGCCCCACCGGCTGCCCGTCGTACGGGTGGGTGACTGTCAGCTCGTCCTCGCCGTGGGCGGGGCGACCGGCGACGTAGAAGGCTCTCGGCTCCACGACCGGCAGCCTAGACCACAGGCGCTCACGCGGAAACAGTTGCCCAAACCCTTGTCTGCCTCGGATTTAGTAGCCAAGATGGCAGTCAGATTGCGATAACCTCCGCTGACCCTCTCCCCGGCCACCTTCACGGAGACTTCTGATGAGCGACCAGCAGCAGCTGCGCAACTTCGTCAACGGCGAGTACGTCGACCCGGTGGACGGCGGCTACGCCGACCTGATCGACCCGTGCACCGGCGAGGTCTTCGCCCAGGCCCCGGTCTCCGGCGCGGCGGACGTGGACGCGGCGATGAAGGCCGCCTCCGCCGCGTTCGAGACCTGGCGCGACACCACCCCGGCCGAGCGGCAGCGGGCGCTGCTGAAGTTCGCCGACGCGGTGGAGGCGCGGGCCGCCGAGCTGGTCGACGCCGAGGTCCGCAACACCGGCAAGCCCCGGCAGCTCACCACCGAGGAGGAGTTGCCGCCGGCAGTGGACGAGCTGCGCTTCTTCGCCGGCGCCGCGCGTCTGCTGGAGGGCCGCTCGGCCGGTGAGTACATGGCCGGGCACACCTCGTACGTGCGGCGCGAGCCGATCGGCGTCTGCGCCCAGGTGACGCCGTGGAACTACCCGCTGATGATGGCGGTCTGGAAGATCGCCCCGGCCCTCGCCGCCGGGAACGCGGTGGTGCTGAAGCCGTCGGACACCACGCCGGTGTCGACGCTGCTGCTGGCCGAGATCGCCGCCGAGCACCTGCCCCCGGGTGTGTTCAACGTGGTCTGCGGCGACCGCGACACCGGCCGTACGCTGGTCTCCCACCCGACCCCGCAGCTCGTGTCGATCACCGGCTCGACCCGCGCGGGCATGGAGGTCGCCGCCGCGGCGGCGCCGGACCTGAAGCGGACGCACCTGGAGCTGGGCGGCAAGGCCCCGGTGGTGATCTTCGACGACGCCGACGTGACGGCGGCGGCCGAGGCGATCGCGATGGGCGGCTACTTCAACGCCGGTCAGGACTGCACGGCGGCCACCCGGGTGCTGACCGGGCCGGGCATCCACGAGGACTTCGTGGCCGCGCTGACCGAGCAGGCCCGCAACACCCGTACCGGCGGGCCGGACGACGCCGACGTGCTCTACGGCCCGCTGAACAACGCCAACCAGCTCGCCCGGGTGAGCGGGTTCGTGGACCGCCTGCCGGACCACGCGAACGTCACCACCGGCGGGTCGCGGGTCGGCGAGCGCGGCTTCTTCTACGCCCCGACCGTGGTCTCCGGCGTACGCCAGGCCGACGAGATCATCCAGGACGAGGTGTTCGGGCCGGTCATCACCGTGCAGCGTTTCTCCGACGAGGACGAGGCGGTGCGCTGGGCCAACGGCGTGGACTACGGCCTGTCCGCCTCGGTGTGGACGCGCGACCACGGCCGGGCCATGCGGATGACGCGGCGGCTGGACTTCGGCTGCGTCTGGGTGAACACGCACATCCCGTTCGTCTCGGAGATGCCGCACGGCGGCTTCAAGCACTCCGGCCACGGCAAGGACCTGTCGGTCTACAGCCTGGAGGACTACACCCGGGTCAAGCACGTCATGCACAACATCGAGGGCTGATCGCGATGGCCACCAGCGAGGAGCTGCACAAGCGCCGGGTCGAGGCGGTGGCGCGGGGCGTCGGCAGCACCATTCCCGCGTACGTGGACCGGGCGGGCGGCGGCACGATCACCGACGTGGACGGGCGGGAGTGGATCGACTTCGCCGCCGGCATCGCCGTCACCAACGTGGGCAACTCCGCGCCGCGCGTGGTCGAGGCGGTACGCGCGCAGGTCGAGCGGTTCACCCACACCTGCTTCATGGTCGCGCCGTACGAGTCGTACGTGGCGGTCTGCGAGCAGCTCAACGCGCTGACCCCGGGTGGTTTCGGGAAGCGCTCGGCGTTGTTCAACTCCGGCGCCGAGGCGGTGGAGAACGCGGTGAAGATCGCCCGGCACGCGACCGGGCGGCCGGCGGTGGTGGTGTTCGACCACGCGTACCACGGCCGGACCAACCTGACCATGGCGCTGACCGCGAAGAACATGCCGTACAAGCACCGGTTCGGGCCGTTCGCCGGTGAGGTCTACCGGGTGCCGATGTCGTACCCGCTGCGCGACGGCGGGCTGGACGGCGCCATCGCGGCGGCCCGGTCGATCGAGATGATCGAGAAGCAGGTGGGCGCGGAGAACGTGGCCGCGCTGCTGATCGAGCCGATCCAGGGCGAGGGCGGTTTCGTCGTACCCGCTGAGGGTTTCCTGCCGGCGCTGCGCGAGTGGGCGACGGCGGCCGGGGTGGTCTTCGTCGCCGACGAGATCCAGACGGGTTTCTGCCGCACCGGCGACTGGTTCGCCTGCGAGCACGAGGGCGTCGAGCCGGACCTGATCACGCTGGCCAAGGGCATCGCGGGCGGGCTGCCGCTGGCGGCGGTGACCGGCCGGGCGGAGCTGATGGACGCGGTGCACGTCGGCGGTCTGGGCGGCACGTACGGCGGCAACCCGATCGCCTGCGCCGCCGCGCTCGCGTCGATCGAGACGATGCGGGAGCTGGACCTGGCCGCCGCCGCGCGCCGGATCGGCGCGGTGATGGGTGAGCGGCTGCGCGCGATCGCCGCCGGTGACCCGCGCGTGGCCGAGGTACGCGGCCGGGGCGCGATGCTCGCCGTGGAGATCGTCGTACCGGGCACGTCGACCCCCGACCCGGCCGCCACGGCGGCGATCTCGGCGGCCTGCCACGCGGCCGGGCTGCTCACGCTGACCTGCGGCACCTACGGCAACGTGCTGCGGTTCCTGCCGCCGCTGGTCATCTCCGACGACGAGCTGGGCCGAGGGCTGGACATCCTGGCGGCCGCCTTCGGCTGACCCCGGACGTGGAACACCATGGGCCGATCATCCCCAGGACCGGCCCATGGTGTCCCACCCCGGAATTCAGCGAATCAGCTCGACGGTGTTGCGCCGGACCAGGTTCTTGCCCGGTTCCCGGATGGCGTCCATGGCGGCGGTGTTGAGCAGCACGCAACTACCGGACGGCCCGGTGACAGTCACGGTCACCACCTTGTTGTTGTCCAGGTTCGTCACCCGAAGCCGGGTGCCGAGCGGGAACTGGCCGCTGGTGGCGGCCGGCGCCCCACCTTCGGCGAAGAACGTGAGCGCGCCGGAGCAGACGCTGCCGCCGATCGGCTGCGCGGCGCCGGGCCGGGTCTCGCCCGGCTGCGCGCCCGGGGCCGGAGCGGCGGCGCCGTCGAGGCGTTCCACCACGTTGCGGCGGATGACGTTCTTGCCCGGCTCGCGTACCAGGTCCATGGCGGCGGCGTTGAGCAGCACGCAGCTACCGGACGGCCCGGTGACCGTCACCGTGGCCACCTTGCGGTTGTCGAGGTTCGTCACCCGCAGGCGTGTGCCCACCGGGAACCTGTCGCTCGTCGCGGCCGGCGGGCCGCTCTCGGCCGAGAAGGTCACCGACCCGGCGCAGGCCGACCGCCCGACCGGCGCGGTGTCCGCGAATCCCAGTCCGGTTCCCACCGAGACCGCCACCGTGGCGGTCACCGCCACGATTGCCGCCATCGCGTGCTTACGCTGCACCCTCACGTTCTCTCCCGTCGTCGCTGTCGTTCCCCGCGTGGTACGGACGGGAGGGCCGGAACGTTCACCTGAACCGACGGGCTACAACGGACCGTAACGGGTGTGCGGCGCACCGGTCATCAGCGCCCAGTACCTGTCGCCGTAGGACCAGTGCCACCACTCCGTCGGGTAGTTCACCATCCCCGCGCCGCTCAACGCCGCCACCAGCACGTTCCGGTTGCGCCACGCGCTCACCGGGATGTGCCGGGCCGCGGTGAAGCAGGCGTCGGCGCTCTCCTCGGGGGTGGCGTCGAGCACCGTGCCCATGTCCAACTCCATTCCGTCGGCGTCACACAGCGTGAGGTCGACTGCTCCGCCGGTGCTGTGCGGGGCCACCTCGACCGGCGACACGAACTTGGTGGTCTCCCGGTGCAGCCGGTCCGCCGGCCAGTCCGGGTGCCGCCGCCGCAGCTCGTCCCGGTAGCCGGTGAAGATGTCGAGCTGCGCCCGGTACGGCCGGTAGCCCTCGACCACGAGCAGGCGCAGCCCGGCCGGCAGCGCGCGCTGCGCGGCCAGCAGGCGGTCCGCGACACCGCGCCGCACCCGCGCGTACGCCCCGGCGGGGTCGGCGGCCCGCGCGTCCACCAGCAGCCCGGGCACCTCGCGCAGGTCAACCAGGGGTTCGCCGTCGTCCCGGCTGGACACCGCGGCGACGCGGGGGTCGGAGAGGAGGATCACGGCGTACCCCCGGGGTGTGCGGTGGACGGCCGGGCCGCGTGCCGGGTGAAGGCGAGCGCGACCAGCCGGTCCACCACCTCGGGGTACGCGACGCCGGACTCGGCCCACACCTTCGGGTACATCGAGTGCGCGGTGAAGCCGGGCAGCGTGTTCAGCTCGTTGACGTAAAGGTCGCCGGTGGTCTCGTCGTAGAGGAAGTCGACCCGGGCCAGGCCCCAGCCGCCGATCGCGGTGAACGCCCGTACCGACAGCTCGCGGATCCGCTCGGTGACCTCGTCCGGCAGCGGGGCCGGGACGATCATCGGGTCGGCGTCGCCGAAGTACTTCTGCCGGTAGTCGAACCAGCCGCCCGCGACCCGGACCTCGCCGACCGCCGACGCCTCGGGCTGCCAGCCGCCGAGCACGCCGCACTCCAGTTCCCGGCCGGTCACGCCCTGCTCGACCAGCACCACGTGGTCGTGCCGGAACGCCTCCTCCACGGCCGCGACCAGGTCGTCGCCGCCTGCGACCCGGGAGATGCCGATCGAGGAGCCCATCCGGGCCGGCTTGACGAACAGCGGCCCGCGCAGCCCGACGACCAGCTTCTCCGGGTCCGCCGCGGCCCGCCAGGTCGGCTCGTCGAACCAGACGTACGGCGTCGTCGGCACGTCCTCGGCGCGCAGCGCCCGCTTCATCGCCACCTTGTCCATGCCGACGGCGGAGGCGAGGATGCCGCACCCGACGTACGGCACGCCGAGTGATTCCAGCAGCCCCTGCACCACGCCGTCCTCGCCGTACGGGCCGTGCAGCACCGGGAACACCACGTCCAGCTCGGCGTGCACGGTGGCCGGGGCGTCGGCGGCGGTGACCGCGACGGTGCCGGCGGCTGCCCCGCGTCGCAGCTCCACCGCCTCGCCGGTGACCGGCAGCCGGTCGTCGATCGCCCGTCCGGCCGCCACCGTGCCGAGGTGCTGCGCGAGCACCGGCTCGGGCAGCAGCCGGAGCCCGCCGGTACGGGTGAGGCCGAGCGCCACCACCCGGTGCCCCTGCCCGGCCAGGGCGCGGGCCACGCCCAGCGCCGAGGCGCAGGAGACCTCGTGTTCCGCCGACGGGCCTCCGAACAGGACACCGATCCGCACTGTCGACCTCATGCCGCAACTCCCACAGTCATCGGGTCGCCCGCCAGCCGGGCCACCAGGTCCGCTTCCACGTTTCCGCCGGTCAGCACCACGCCGACCGTCCGCCGCGTCCCGGCGCCCGAGCTGCCGGGACCGCTCACCTCGTCCAGCCGCAGCGCGCCGGCCAGCGCGGCCGCGCCGGACGGCTCGACCAGCACCTTCAGGTCCAGCAGGAGCAGCCGGAACGCCTCGACGATCGCGTCGTCGTCGACCCGGACCACGCCCCGCACACCGGTGCGGGCCACCGCGAACGGCAGGTCGCCGACGCACCCGGGGCGCAGCCCGTCGGCGAGGCTCGGCGCCGGGGCGACGGGTGTGGGCCGTCCGGCGGCCAGGCTGCGGGCCAGCGAGTCGCACCCGACCGGCTCCACGCCGTACACCTGGATCGGCGTTCCGGCCACGGCCAGGCAGGCACCGGCGATGCCGCCGCCCCCGCCCACCGGCACCACCAGCGCGTCCAGCGGTGTGCCGCGACGCGCCGCCTCCTCGATCAGCTCCAGGCTGGCGCTGCCCTGCCCGGCCACCACATCCGGGTGGTCGTACGCGTCGACCAGCGGGTGGCCCTCCACCTCGGCGATCCGCCGGGCGACGGCGAGGCGCTCCTCGACCGTGGTGCCCGCCCGGACCACCCGGGCGCCCGCCGCCCGCGCTCGGTCCACCTTGACCGGCGCGGCGTCCACCGGCAGCACGACAGTGGCGGCCAGCCCGTGCCGGCGCGCGGCCAGCGCCACCGCGACGGCGTGGTTGCCGGTGCTCTGCGCGACCACGCCGGTGTGCCCGGCGGCGGCGAGCCGGCCCACCGCCAGCATCGCGCCGCGCATCTTGTACGAGCCCCCGTCCTGCAGGTTCTCCGCCTTGAGCAGGATCCGGGCGCCGGCCAGGCGGTCGATCACCGGGCTGTGCAGCACCGGGGTACGCACCACCCGGCCGGACAGCGCGCGGGCGGCCTCCTCGACATGTGTGCGGTCCGGCAGCGCCGGCCCGTCGATTCGGGGCATGGTCTCTCCTTCGGGATTCGAGTGGACGCGGCTGCGCGGCAGGTCGAACAGCCAGTGCGCGCCGAGCGCGGTGAGGCCGCGGTGCGCGGCGAGGCTGAGCGCCAACACGAGCGCGGTGAGCACGACCGGGTAGACGGTCACCAGCAGCGCCCGGGCGGGTCCGCCCAGACCGGCCACCGGCGCGGCGAGGAGCCGGTCGAGCAGCGCCAGCACCGGCATGTGGATCACGTAGACACCAAGCGTGCGGCGGCCCAGCCGGGCCAGCGCCGGACCGGCCAGGCGGTGCCGGGCCAGCCGGGCGGCGGCGGTCAGCCCGAACGCCACAGCGAGCACGGAGACGAGCAGGTACGCGCCGGGCCAGCTCTGCGCGCCGGCCAGGCCCATGGCGGCCAGCCCGATCGCGTACGCCGCGCCGGTGCCGGCGAGCCGCCGGGTGCTCGCGCCGTCCGCCCACCGCGTGAGGTACGGCTTCAGGCGCACCCCGGCCAGGAAGAACACCAGGTTCTGGTAGACCTGCCCCCGGTTGCCGGGGCTGTCCAGCAGCCCGGTGGCCGCCACGGCGGACAGCGCGCCCGCGGCGGTCAGCAGCACCGCCGGGTGGACCCGGCGCAGCGCCTTGGCGAGCACGAAGTAGAGCGCCAGCGCGTACAGGTACCACAGGTTCGAGGGCGTCACGGTGAGCTGGGCCAGCAGCTCACCCGGGTCGGTGGCCCGGTCGGTCGGGAAGCCGGGCGCCAGCGCCAGCAGCGCGGTGTGGATCAGCAGCCAGATCGCGTACAGGTAGAGGTTCCGCGTGATCCGGGGCCGTCCGGACACCCGCCACGGGCGGGCCACCGCGTTCGCCGCGAAGATGCCGGAGATCGCGAAGAACAACGGCATCCGCAGCGGCAGCAGCTGCTCGCCGAGCAGCCCCCACGCGCCCGGCACCGGCAGGCCGGCCCGCCAGTCGATGCGCAGGTAGTCCTTGACGACGACGTGCCACAGCACCACGAGCACGATGCAGGCGCCCTTCGCCACGTCGGCCCAGGCCACCCGGTCACCGGGTGGTGCGCTCCCCTCGGTACGCGTCGGCACTGCGGTCTCCTCTCCGGCCCTCTCCGGGGCAGGCGGCGGTGCCGCCGGTCCGGTCCTCGGGCAGGTGTCATCGCGGGATGCCGCGACGGCGGTTCCCGGAGTCGTATGTGGGGTGGTCAGCCCACGTGGGGCAGGTGGACGTCGACCCGCAGGCCGCCGTCGTCACCTGGGCGGGCAGCGATGATGCCGCCGTGCGCCTGGGTGATGGAGCGGGCGATGGCCAGGCCGAGCCCGGCGCCGCCGCCCTGGTTGGTCCGGTCCCGGGCGAGGCGCCGGAACGGTTCGAACAGCCCGTCGACCGCTTCGGCGGGCACGGCCTGCCCGCTGTTGGTGACGGTCAGCGCGGGGTCGCCGCCGACGGTGACGACGAGCCGGCCGCCCGGGCGGTTGTACTTGATGCCGTTCTCCACCAGGTTGGTGACCAGGCGTTCCAGCAACACCCGTTCGCCGGTCACGATCCGGGGCGACAGCCGGGTCTCGACCGTCACGCCGGCCTCGGCGGCCCGATCGGCGTACGCGGCCAGCACGCCGCTGACGATCTGTTCGAGGCGTTGCGGGGTGGAGGACCGCAGGCCCTGGTCGCTCTCGCTGAGCGCCAGCAGCCCTTCGATCAGCCGCTCGTTGCGTTCGTTCGTGGCGAGCAGTTGCGCGGTCAGCAGCTCCAGTTGCTCACCGGTGAGCGACTGCGCCATGCCGACCTCGATCAGCGTGCGTTGCACCGCGAGCGGCGTACGCAGCTCGTGGGAGGCGTTCGCGGCGAACCGCCGCTGCCCCTCGTACCCGGCGGTGACCCGGTCCAGCATCGCGTCGATCGCGCGGGCGAGCCCGGCCAGCTCGTCCCGGCCGCGATGCCGGATGCGGTAACCGAGGTTCTGCGGGCCCAGGTTCGCCATCGGGGCGGCCAGGTCGCGCACCGGACGCAGGCACCAGCGGGCCGCTCCCCACACCGCGAATCCGGCGGCCACCAGCACCAGCAGTTGGACCAGCAGCGGCAACAGCGGGACGAACGGGCGGCCCGGTTCGCACACCGCGCCGATGGTGGCCAGGCCGCAGAACCACTGGGCCTGCCCCCAAACCAGTTCGAGCAGCGACTTGACCATGTTGGGCACGAAGAACCCGGCGAGCAGGGCGAGCAGCCCGACCAGCAGGATGCGGCGACGGGGGCTCATTCCGGCTCGCCGATCCGGTAGCCGGCCTTCGGCACGGTGTGGACGACCGACGGCTGGCCGAGCTTCTTGCGCAGGGTCATCACCGTCACCCGGACCGCGTTGGTGAACGGGTCGGCGAACTCGTCCCACGCCTGTTCCAGCAGCTCCTCGGCGCTGACCACCCGGCCGCCGACCCGCATCAGCACGTGCAGGACGGCGAACTCCTTCGGGCTCAGCCCGAGCGGGCGGCCGTCCCGGGTAGCGGTGTGCCGGGCCACGTCGAGCACCACGCCGTGCCGTTCCAGCACCGGCGGCAGCGCCGGCGTGGACCGGCGGCCCAGCGCCTGGACCCGCGCCACCAGCTCGGCGAACGCGAACGGCTTGGTCAGGTAGTCGTCGGCGCCCAGCCCGAGGCCGGCGACCCGGTCCCGGATGCCGGCGGCTGCGGTCAGCAGCAGCACCCGGGTGCCGGCGTCGGACCCGGCCAGGCTCCGGCACACCTCGTCGCCGGTGGCGCCGGGCATGTCCCGGTCCAGCACCGCCACGTCGTACCGGTTGACCCCGATCCGTTCCAGCGCGCCGTCGCCGTCGTAGCAGACGTCGACAGCCATGGAGAACCGTCGCAGCCCCTCGGCGACCGTGTCCGCCAAGAGCCGCTCGTCGTCCGCCACCAGCACCCGCACCTTGCGCTCCCCGTGTCTTCCCTCGTCGTCCGGCACACCTTCGCAGGCCGGAGTTAAGGGTTCTGTAAGCGTCCGCAGCAGCCATCCTCCACGCGGGCCACGCTGCGACAACCGGCGTACGGCCGTCTGGGCCGTTCGTCCGGTCCGCGGGCGGCGCGAGCACCGCTGAAGTGACCCGGATCACGCATTGGCGCTCGGGCGTGAGGTGGGTCACGATGGGTGGAAGGAGGCGCTGGTGGCTGACCCGTGGCTCGCCCTGGAGTTCGGCGCGGATCCGGCGGAGCGGATCGCGCAGGTCGGTGCCGCCCACGAGGCGTTCCTCACCGCCGGCACCACATCCGGCCGGGTCCGGGAGGTGGTGGCCCGTTCCTGGGAGCGGTCCGCGCTGCTCGACCCGGAGGCCACCGCGCCGGTCGACCTCACCGACGACGCGCTGGAGACGTACCGCGCCGCGCACCCGCTCGCCCGGGTGATGCCGCTCTTCCGCGACCTGCTCGGCGGCATCGCGCAGGACGGCGCGCACCTGATGGCGGTCTGCGACGCCGCCGGGCGGCTGCTCTGGGTGGAGGGCCACCCCGGGGTGCTGCGGCACGCCGAGCGGATGAACTTCGTACCGGGCGCACGCTGGGACGAGGCGCACGCCGGCACGAACGCGCCCGGCACCGCCCTCGCCGTCGACCACGGCGTGCAGATCTTCGCCACCGAGCACTTCGTGCGGCCGGTGCAGCGCTGGACCTGCGCCGCCGCGCCGATCCACGACCCGGTCAGCGGCGCGCTGCTCGGCGCCGTCGACATCACCGGCGGGGACCACCTGGCCAACCCGCAGAGCCTGGCTCTGGTCCGGGCCACCGCCCGGGCCGCCGAGGCGTTCCTGGCCGGCGTCGCGCCCGCCGCGCCGGACGTCGCGTACGTGTCGGCGCTCGGCCGCGACGAGGCGGAGCTGCGCGTCGGCGGCCGGCGCATCCGGCTCGGTCGCCGGCACAGCGAGCTGCTGGTGCTGCTCGTCGACCATCCCGAGGGGCGCACCGGGGAACAGCTCGGCCTCGACCTCTACGGCGACGACAGGCGGCACCCGGTCACGCTGCGCGCCGAGCTGTCCCGGCTGCGCCGCGTGCTCGGCGAGGAGCTGCTCGACTCCCGCCCGTACCGGCTGCGCCCGACCGTGCGCGCCGACTTCCGTACCGTCACCGAACTGCTGGAACGTGGCGATCCGGCGGCGGCGCTGCGCGCGTACCGTGGGCCCCTGCTGCCCCTGTCGGACGCACCGGGAGTCGCGCGACTGCGCCGCCTGGTCGACGGCCAGTTGCGCGCCGCCGTGCTGGCCGGCGGCGACCCGGGGCTGCTCGCGGCCTGGACCGCGACGGCGGCCGGCGCCGACGACCTGGCCGCCTGGCAGGCCCTGGCGCGGGCGCTGCCGCCGGGCGCGCCCCGCCGGCCGCTCGCGCTCGCGCGGGCCCGCCAGCTCGCCGAGGAGTACGCGCTGCCGCGCGCAACGTTCCTGCAACGTCCTGGAAACTAGCCTGCCCGCCATCCACCCCAGACGGACGGCGGAGGTACCCATGACGCGCTACGACGCCCCCACCCACTGGCAGTCCCGCTACGACCACTACATCGGCGGCGAGTACGTGAAGCCGCACGGTGGCAAGTACTTCGAGAACCCGACCCCGGTGACCGGGCAGACCTTCTGCGAGGTGGCCCGGGGCACCGCCGAGGACGTGGAGAAGGCGCTGGACGCGGCACACGGCGCGGCCGACGCGTGGGGCCGCACGTCGGTCGCCGAACGCTCGCTGATCCTCAACCGGATCGCCGACCGCATGCAGGACAACCTGGAGTCCCTGGCGATCGCCGAGACGTGGGAGAACGGCAAGCCGGTACGCGAGACGCTCGCCGCCGACATCCCGCTCGCGATCGACCACTTCCGCTACTTCGCCGGGGCGATCCGGGCGCAGGAGGGCTCGCTCGGCGAACTCGACGACGACACCGTCGCCTACCACTTCCACGAGCCGCTCGGCGTGGTCGGGCAGATCATCCCGTGGAACTTCCCGATCCTCATGGCGGTGTGGAAGCTCGCCCCGGCGCTGGCCGCCGGCAACGCGGTGGTGCTCAAGCCGGCCGAGCAGACGCCCGCCTCGATCCACTACCTGCTCTCGCTGATCGGCGACCTGCTGCCGCCGGGCGTGATCAACGTGGTGAACGGCTTCGGCGTCGAGGCGGGCAAGCCGCTGGCGTCCTCGCCGCGGGTGGCGAAGGTGGCGTTCACCGGCGAGACCACCACCGGGCGGCTGATCATGCAGTACGCCAGCGAGAACATCAAGCCGGTCACGCTGGAACTCGGTGGCAAGAGCCCGAACATATTCTTCGACGACGTCAGCGCCGCCTCCGACGACTTCCTGGACAAGGCTCTCGAAGGCTTCACCATGTTCGCCCTCAACCAGGGCGAGGTGTGCACCTGCCCGTCCCGGGCGCTCATCCAGCAGGGCCACTACTCCGACTTCCTCGCCGCCGCCGTCGAGCGGACGAAGGCGGTCAAGCAGGGGCACCCGCTGGACACCGACACGATGGTCGGCGCGCAGGCCTCCAACGACCAGCTGGAGAAGATCCTGTCCTACCTGGACATCGGGCGGCAGGAGGGCGCTCGCGTCCTGGCCGGCGGCGAGCGGGCCGACCTCGGCGGCGAGCTGTCCGGCGGCTATTACGTCCAGCCGACGATCTTCGAGGGCGACAACTCGATGCGGATCTTCCAGGAGGAGATCTTCGGCCCGGTGGTGTCGGTGACGTCCTTCGCCGACCTGGACGACGCCGTGAAGATCGCCAACGACACGCTGTACGGGCTCGGCGCGGGCGTGTGGACCCGGGACCTCAACACCGCGTACCGGGCCGGGCGCGCCATCCAGGCCGGCCGGGTCTGGACGAACTGCTACCACGCCTACCCGGCGCACGCGGCGTTCGGCGGCTACAAGCAGTCCGGCATCGGCCGGGAGAACCACAAGATGATGCTGGAGCACTACCAGCAGACCAAGAACCTCCTGGTCAGCTACTCGCCGAAGAAGCTCGGCTTCTTCTGATGGGCGACACCGTGACAGTGACCCCCGCGGCGGCCGACCTGATCCGGTCGCTGCGGGGGCAGCACGGCCCGCTGATGTTCCACCAGTCCGGCGGCTGCTGCGACGGCAGCGCCCCGATGTGCTACCCGGCCGGAGAGTTCCGCACCGGCGGCTCGGACGTGCTGCTCGCCTCGCTGACTGTCGACGGCGTGCCCGAGCCGGTGGAGTTCTGGATGTCGAAGGCCCAGTGGGAGCTGTGGAAGCACACCCGGCTCACCGTCGACGTGGTGCCCGGCCGGGGCAGCGGCTTCTCCCTGGAGGCACCGGAGGGCGTCCGGTTCCTCATCCGGTCCCACCTGAACCGCTGATCTGTCCGAGATCTTGCAGCTCGCGGGCATCGCGGCGGTGGGATGCTGACGCCGTCCACTTCGGAGTCGCATCCCACCGCCCGACAGGAGACCGCCCATGCACCCGGTCCGACAGCCAGTGCTCGCCGCCGGCCTCACCGCCCTGGCCACCGCCGCCACGCTCGGGCTCTCACCCGGCGCCGCCGTCGCCACCCCGGCGGCCTCTCCGAGCATCTCCGTCAACTGGTTCGGCACGGCCGACGGGCGGGCGCACACCGCCACCGTCGGCGGCCGGTTCGACTGCGGCGCCGAGCGCGGCCTCGCCTACATCGAGGTGCACCTCGACCAGCGGCGCGGCTCGGTCACCGGCTTCGGGTTCGGCGTGATCGGCGCGTGCACCGACGAGCGCACCGCCGGCACCTGGACCGCGACCATCCCCGCCGACCAGGGCAGGTTCCGCCCCGGCCCGGCCACCACGATCGCCCGCCTGGTGATCGAGCCCAACTCGATCACCGAAACCACCGAGCCCGTACGCCTGCGCCCCCGCTGCGCCCGCCCCTGACCGTCTCGGCGGCCTCCGGTCAGGCGATCTGCCGGAGGTCGTCGCCGTAGTCGAAGATGATCCGCAGCCGGGCTCCGAGGGCATTGGCGTACCGGCTCAGCGTTGCCACCTCGTTGACGTCGAGGTCGCCGTTCTCGATCTGGCTCACCCGGCCGGGCGTGACCCCCATGATCTCGGCGACCTGCCGCTGGGTCAGGCCCAGCCGCTTGCGCTCCTCGGCCAGGTGGAACGCGCTCACCCAGGCGTCGGTCCGGGCGCGCTCCGCCTCGTAGGCCTCGTCGTCGCCGCCGAGTTCGGCGCGGACCTCGTCCCAGTGATAGAACTCCGTCACGACTCCCCCCTTCGCTCGCGCTCGCTGTCGAGCCAAGCCTTGTAGGCAACCTCCGCCGCCGGGATGTGCTGCCGGTACCAGCGACTCCAGTCGCCCGCCTTGTTGCCGGCGACCAGCAGGACCGCCTGCGACCACGGATCGAAGACGAACAGCACCCGGATAGCCACGTCCCGACCGGAGCGGGGCCGCAACTCCTTGAGATTACGGAGACTGCTTCCGCGCAGCGTGTCCACGAGCGGGCGGCCCAGCCCCGGCCCGACCTCGGCCAGCTTGTCCACCGCCACCCGGACGCTCTCGTACGACGCCGGGTCGTGGTCCCGCAGGTCGCGCAGCCAGTGCCGGACCTCTCCGGTGACCCGGACCGACCAGCGCTTCCCGTCCGCACCCATGCCCTGACTATAGCCCGGGCTAAACATCCCGGCCTACCAGTCAGCGGTCATCCAGGAGCGGCTGGGTGGGGTTCCACGGGGTTCCGGTTTCGGCGTCGTGGCGGCGGCGGGCTATCGCTGAGAGCGCCTCCAGCACCACCCGGTTGCCCAGGTACGCGGTGATGTCGGCGTGGTCGTACGGCGGGGCGACCTCGACCACGTCCAACCCGACCACCGGCAGCTCGTAACAGACCCGGCGGACCGCGTCGAGCAGCTGCCGGGACGTGAACCCGCCCGGCTCTGGCGTGCCGGTGCCGGGCGCCATGCCGGGGTCGACCACGTCCACGTCGACGGAGAGGAACACGCCCTCGCACTCGTCGGTCGCGATCCCGAACGCCTCGGTCAGGCAGGTGTCCAGGCCGCGCGCCACGATCTCGGTCATCTCGTACGAGCGCATCCGCTGCTCGGCCATCCACGCCAGCGTGTCCGGGCCGGGCCAGTAGCCGCGCAACCCGATCTGGAGGAAGCGGTCGCCGCGTACCGCGCCGGACTCGATGAGCCGGCGCATCGGCTGGCCGTGGCCGTGCAGCGAGCCGAACTCGACGTCCCCGGTGTCGGCGTGCGCGTCGAAGTGCACCAGCGACACCCGGCCGAGCCCGTGGTGCCGGGCCACGCCTGTGGCGTCGGGCAGCGCGATGGAGTGGTCGCCGCCGAGGACCACCGGGATCGCGCCGGCGGCGGCGACCGCGTGCACGGCGGTCTCCAGCGCGGCGAGCGAACGCTCGATGTCGCCGCTGAACATCTCCACGTCCCCGGCGTCGTAGACGCACAGGTCCTTCAGCCCGTCCACGCGCAGCGCCAGCGACGGCCGGGAGCCGTCGTGCGGCAGGTAGCAGGCCTGCCGGATGGCGGACGGCCCGAACCGGGTGCCCGGCCGGTGCGAGGTGCCACCGTCGAACGGCGCCCCGATGATCACCACGTCCGCGTCGGCGTACGTGACCGGCTCCTCGACCGTGCACGGCGGCACGCCGAGGAACGTGATGTCGGGGCCGTACATCGGGCCGTACCGGGTCATCGTTCCTCCATCCCCCACGGCGAACCGTAGCCGGTGAGCAGGTCGAGGAAGGGGGTCGGCGGGAACGCCTCCGGGCCGAGCACGCCCGTGCCGGACCAGGCGCCGGTGGCGAGCAGTTCCAGCGCGACGACCGGGTTGACTGCGGTCTGCCAGACCACCGCCTGGTGGCCGTACTCGGCCATCGACCACTCGTTGTCGACCACGTGGTACAGGTAGACCCGGCGCGGCTGCCCGTCCGGGCCGGTGCCGGTGACGTACGTGCCGGCGCAGGTCTTGCCGCTCATCCGGTCGCCGAGCGTGGCCGGGTCGGGCAGCGCGGCGGCCACCAGGTCGCGCGGCGACACGTCGACGCCGCGTACGCGCACCGGCTCGGTCGAGTCGAGCCCGAGCTTGTGCAGCGTGCGCAGCACCTCGATGAACTCGGCGCCGAGGCCGTACTTGAAGGTGACCCGCTTCGCCTGGACCCAGCGCGGGATGAGCAGCACCTCCTCGTGCTCGACGTTGACGCACTCGACCGGGCCGATCCCGGCCGGGAAGTCGAAGACCTCCGGCTCGCTGAACGGTTCGGTGGTGAACCAGCCGCGCCCGGCCTCCCAGATCACCGGCGGGTTGAGGCACTCCTCGATGGTGGTCCAGATGGAGAACGAGGGCGCGAAGTCGTAGCCGGCGACTGTCAGGTTCGCGCCGTCGCGTACCCCGATCTCGTCGATCTCGGCGAAGAGTTCGTCGGCGGCGTAGCGGGCGAAGACGTCGGACAGGCCCGGTTCGACGCCGATGCCGCAGAGCGCGAGCCGCCCCGCGGCGGCCCATTGCTCCGCGACGGCGAACTGCTCGTCGCCGAGCTTGACCCCGGTCTGGGCGTAGGGACGCTCGGGGTGCGGCCGGGACAGCGACATCGCCATGTCCAGGTAGTCGGCCCCGGCGGCGAACGCGCCTTCGAAGATCGGCATGACGAAACGCGGGTCGACCGCGTTCAGCACGTGCGTGATCCGGTGTTCCCGGCACAGCGCGGCCACCGCGTCGGCGGAGGAAGCGTCCACAGTGGCGGCGACGAACCGGTCGCCGTGCCCGGCGACGGCCCGCGCCGCCCGCGCCGGGTCGTGGTCGGCGACCACCATGAGCTCGAAGAAGGTACGGCGGGCGGCGATGGATACGGCTGCGGAGCCGACGCCACCGGCGCCGACGAGGAGGATACGCATCAGGAGTCGAACCCCAGTCCAAGACGGTCGAGAGTACGGAGCCAGAGGTTGCGCCGTCCGTCGCGCGCGTCGGCGCGGGCGAGCGACCAGCGGGTGAGGTTGATGCCCACGGACCGGACCGGTTCCGGCGGGAACGGCAGCGGCTTGCGGCGCACCAGGTCGAGCCGGGTCAGCGGGGTGTCGGTGCCGGAGAGCAGCTCGAGCGTCACGCGGGCGCCGAATCGCGTCGCGCCCACGCCGAGCCCGGTGAACCCGGCCGCGTACGCCAGGCGTCCGGAGTACGCGGTGCCGAAGAACGCGCAGAACCGGGTGCAGGTGTCGATGACGCCACCCCAGCGGTGACTGAAGCGCACATCGGCGAGCTGCGGGAACGTCGTGAAGAAGTGCGAGGCGAGCGTGGTGAAGGTGGCCTCGCGCTGCTCCAGCGCGGGCGCCACCCGGTTGCCGTAGTGGTAGATCGCGTCGTAGCCGCCGAACAGGATCCGGTTGTCGGCGGTGAGCCGGTAGTAGTGGAACTGGTTGCCGGTGTCGGCGAGCCCCTGCCGGTGCCGCCAGCCGATCGCGTCGCGCTGCGCGGCGGTCAGCGGCTCGGTCATCAGCGCGTAGTCGTAGACCGGCACGATCCAGGAGCGCAGCCGGCGCAGCAGCGGCGGGAACGCGTTCGTGGCGAGCACGACCTGCCGCGCCCGTACCGCGCCGGGCGCCGCGTCCGCGCCGCCCGCAGTGGTGGCCCGCAGCGCGGCGCCGCCGTCGGCCAGGCCGGTGACGCGGGTGTGCTCGTGCACGCGTACGCCCAGGTCGAGTGCGGCCCGGCGGAGTCCCCAGGCGAGCTTCGCCGGGTCGAGCAGCGCCACCCGGTCGCGATCCCACATCCCGCCCAGGTACGTCGGCGACGCCACCTCGGCGCGTACCTGGTCGCGGTCGAGCAGCCGCACGTCGTGGCCGTACCGGCGGGCCAGCTCGGCGTCCGCGGCGAGCCCGTCGAGCTGGTACGGCTCGACCGCCACCGCCAGCTCACCGGTGCGTTCGAAGTCGCAGTCGATGTCGTACTTCGCCACGGTGGCGGCGATGGCGTCCAGGTTCTCCCGGCCCAGCCGTTCCAGCTCGCCGATCTCGCCGGGGAACCGATCGACGCCGTTGGCAAGCCCGTGGGTCAGCGAGGCGGCGCAGAACCCGCCGTTACGCCCGGACGCCGCCCAGCCGCACGTGCCCGCGTCGACGAGCAGGACGTCGCGGTCCGGGTCGGCCTCCTTCGCCAGCAGCGCGGTCCACAGTCCGGCGTACCCGCCGCCGACCACGAGCAGGTCGGCGGTGTACGTCCCGGTCAGCGGCGGCAGCGGGTCGGGCCGCTCCGGGCGGTCCAGCCAGTACGACACGGGCGCGGCGTCGGCCAGCGCCCGGCCGGTATGCGGGAGTGTCATGGCTTGCCCGCCGGTGTGGCGACCACCGCGAGGGCAGCCCGTCGCGCCCGCCGCCCGCGCAGCGAGGTGGCCCCGACGAGCAGCAACGCGATCACGAACATGGCCGTGCCGATCACGTTCACCTGCGGCGGGATGCCCCGCTGGGAGGCGCCCCAGACGTACATGGGGAACGTGACTGTGGTGCCGGCGTTGAAGTTCGTGATGATGAAGTCGTCGAAGCTGAGCGAGAAGGCCAGCAGCGCGGCGGCCACGATGCCCGGCAGCACCAGCGGCAGCGTGATCCGCCGGAACGTCTGCCACTCGCTGGCGTACAGGTCCATCGCGGCCTCCTCCAGCCGCCGGTCCATGCCGGAGAGCCGGGCCTTCACGGTGACCACGACGAACGACACGCAGAACATGACGTGCGCGATGACGATGGTCCAGAAGCCCTGCGGCACCCCGGCGGCGACGAAGAGGGCGAGCAGCGAGGTGCCCATCACGAGTTCCGGGGTGGCCATCGGCAGGAAGATCAGCCCGTTGAGCCCGGACCGGCCGCGGAAGCTGTGCCGGACCAGCGCGAACGCCATCAGCGTGCCGAGGAGCGTGGAGACGACTGTGGCGATGAGCCCGATCTGCATGCTGCGCACCACGGCGTCGCACATGTCCGAGGTGGCGCAGGGCTGCTTCCAGTTGTCGAGCGTGAACTCGTTGAAGTCGTAGGAGAGCCGGCTGGAGGGCCGGTTGAAGGAGAGACCGGCGACCACCATGATCGGCAGCGTCAGGTAGCCGAGGACGAGCAGGGCCACGCCCATCACCCACCGGTCGGCGAGCCAGCGCCTCATCAGAGCCTGCCTCCATTCGCGACTGCGGGGCTCCGCTTCGCTGCGCTCCTCGCGCTCATCAGAGCACCTCCTCCGTGCCGGCCTTCCGCAAGTAGACGAAGACGATCGCCAGGATCGCGGCCATCAGCAGGAACGACAGCGCCGCGCCCTGCGGATAGTCCAGCCGGACCAGGAACGCCGAGTCGATGACGTTGCCGATCATGTACTCGTTCGGCGTACCGAGCAGCTCGGCGTTGATGTAGTCACCGGTGGCCGGGATGAAGAACAGCAGCGTGCCGGCGATCAGGCCGGGCATCGACAGCGGCAGCGTGACCTTGGCGAACGCGCGCAGCGGGCTCGCGTACAGGTCGCTCGCCGCCTCCAGCAGCCGGGGATCGAGCCGCTCCAGGCTCGCGTACAGCGGCAGCACCAGGAACGGCAGGAAGTTGTACGTCAGGCCGAGCACCACGGCGATCGGGGTGGCCAGCAGCCGGCCGTCCGGTCCGAGCAGGTGCACGTCGCGCAGCAGCCCGACCAGCGCGCCGTTGTCCGACAGGATGGTCTTCCAGGCCAGCGTGCGCACCAGGAAGCTGGTGAACATCGGCGCGACCACGGCCACCAGCAGCAGGTTCTTCCACCGGCCGGCCTTCTGCGCGATCGCGTACGCCAGCGGGTAGCCCATCAGCAGCGCGAGCACCAGCGCGATCGCCGAGTAGAGGAACGACCGGGAGAACTGCGGCCAGTACGCCTGGAGCGCGTCCGGGTAGTTGCCGAACGCCCAGGTCATCGCGTACCCGGTGGAGAGCGAGCCGGCCGGGTCGTAGAGGCTGGCCGAGGCGAGCTGCACCAGCGGCAGCGCGAAGAAGACGAGCAGCCAGACCGCGCCGGGCAGCAGCAACAGGTACGGCAGGAGCCGGCTGCGCCCGCGCCGCAACGGCGGCGGCGCCGGTTTCCCGGCGGAGGTCGGTACGTGGGCCAGCGCGCTCATGCCGCCACTCCGCTTCGCTCCGTGCCGCCATGAGACACCTTCGCGCTGAGCCAGCCGATTCGCTCGCTGCGCTCGCTCATGCCGACGCACCCACCGGCGGCTCGTCGAGCAGCGGCGCGGTCTGGTCGTCCTCACCGGCGGCCCGGGGCAGCAGGAACGCGTGCCGCGGATCCCAGTGCGCGGTCACCGCCGTGCCGACCGCCAACTGACCGCCCAGCCCGCTGTTCGCGGCGAACGCGGTCAGCTCGCTGCCCCACGCGGTGCGCACCAGGTACTGGGTGCTCACCCCGACGTAGGAGGCGTCGCTGACCACGCCACCGACGTGCTGGTGTCCGGCCGGCACCCGGTCCGGGTCGTCGACCAGGTGCAGCTTCTCCGGACGTACGCCGAGGAAGGCCGGCCCGTCGGTGAGCCGGGCCCGGCCGGCGGGCACCGAGAAGCGCGAGCCGTGCGCCGTGACCAGCACGTCGTCGGCGGCGCGCCCGCCGGCTTCGGCGGCGAGCAGGTTGGACTGGCCGAGGAAGTTCGCCACGAACGCGGTGGCCGGGTACTCGTAGATCTCGGCGGGCGCGCCGAGCTGCTCGATCCGGCCGGCGTTCATCACCGCGACCGTGTCGGCCATCGTCATGGCCTCCTCCTGGTCGTGGGTGACGTGCACGAACGTGATGCCGACCTCGGTCTGGATCCGCTTCAGCTCGATCTGCATCTGCCGGCGCAGCTTCAGGTCGAGCGCGCCGAGCGGCTCGTCGAGCAGCAGCACCTGCGGGTGGTTGATGAGCGCCCGGGCCAGCGCGACGCGCTGCTGCTGGCCGCCGGAGAGCTGGGCCGGGCGGCGTCGGCCGTACCCTTCGAGCTGCACCAGCGCGAGCATCTGCTCCACCTGGTCGCTCACCTTGCGGATGCCGCGGCGGCGCAGCCCGAACGCCACGTTCTCGTGGATGTCCAGGTGCGGGAAGAGCGCGTAGCTCTGGAAGACGGTGTTCACCGGCCGCTTGTACGGCCGCAGCCCGGCGATGTCCTGCTCGCCGAGCAGCACCTGCCCGCTGGTCGGCTGCTCCAGCCCGGCGATCATCCGCAGTGTGGTGGTCTTGCCGCAGCCGGACGCGCCGAGCAGGGCGAAGAACGAGCCCTGCGGGATGGTGAGGGTGAGGTCGTCGACGGCGGTGAAGACGCCGAACCGCTTGGTCAGGTCGACCAGGCGCAGGTCGCCGGCCGGGGTCTGCTGCCCCTTCACGCGCCGATCACCTGCTGGAACTTGGTCTCGTACTCCTTCTCCTGCGCCTCGTCGAGCGCCATGAAGACCTTGGCTTTGGACAGCATCGTGTCGTCCGGGAAGATCAGCGGGTTGCTCGCCAGGTCCGGGTCGATCTTCTCCATCTCGGCCTGCGCGCCCTGCACCGGGCAGATGTAGTTGACGTACGCGGCCAGCTTCGCCGCCACCGCCGGGTCGTAGTAGTGGTTCATCAACGCCTCGGCGTTGGCCTTGTGGGTGGCCTTGTTCGGCACCAGCATGTTGTCCGACCAGAGCATCACGCCGGACTCGGGCACCACGAACTTGATCTTCTCGTCGTCGAAGCCGAGCTGGACCACGTCGCCGGACCAGCCGATGCACGCGGCGATGTCGCCCTTGGCCAGATCGGGCGCGTAGTCGTTGCCGGTGAACCGCCGGATCTGCTTGCTGTCCACGGCCTTCTTCAGCTTGTTCAGCGCGTCGTCGAACTGGGCCGAGGTGAACTTGGCCGGGTCGTGGCCGAGCGACTGGAGTAGCAGGCCGATGGTGTCGCGCATCTCCGACAGCACAGTCACCTTGCCCTTGAGATCGGGGCGGGTGAGCAGCTCGTCGACGGTGCGGATCTCCTTGGTGACGTTCGCGTTGTACGCGAGCCCGGCGAGACCGGACTGCCACGGGACGGCGAGCTGGGTCTCGGCGTCGAAGGAGCGACCGCGCAGCGACTGCAGCAGGTTCGCCTCGACGTTCGGCATCTTCGACTTGTCCAGCTTCTGGACCCAGCCGAGGCGGATCACCCGGGCGGCCATCCAGTCGGTGAGCACCATGATGTCCCGGCCGGTGCTCTGACACCCGGCGAGCTGGTTGCGCACCTTGCCGAAGAACTCGTTGTTGTCGTTGACGTCCTCGGTGTACGTCACCTGGATGCCGGTGGCGGCGACGAACGCGTCGAGCGTGGGGCGCTTGGACTCGTCCTTCTCGTCGGTGTCCATGTACTGCGGCCAGTTCGAGAAGGCGACCTTCTTCTCGGTGGCGGACAGATCCTCGCTCTTGCAACCGGCTTCGGTCTGCTGGGCGCCCTTGGTCCCGCAGCCGGCCAGGGCGCCCGCGGTGGCGAGCAGTGCGGCCGAGCCGACGGTCCCGGTGAGCAGACCACGCCGGGTGAGGGTCCGAAGGGGACTACGCATGTGACGACTCCTTGGGGGGCATCGTCGGCGGCGGGACGGGGGGCGGCACGCCGGCGGGAGGGTCAGTGGCGATGGACGACTGATCCTGACATGAGAAAACCTCTCTCACAAGGGATTCCGTTGCTGGAATAGCCAGTCGCCACGAAATACGCCAGACTGCGCGGGGCACTACGCTCGATACGAAGAATCGGACACAAGGAGCGTCGATGGTCAACCGGCACCAGGAGAACGCCAACGGCGGCCGTCGGGTCACCGTGCGTGAAGGCGCCAATCACGTTCTGCTCGACGACGTGGCGAAGCAGATCATCGAGCAGCTCCAGGAGGACGGGCGCCGCCCGTACGCGAGCATCGGCAAGGCGGTGGGCCTCTCCGAGGCAGCGGTACGCCAGCGGGTGCAGCGGCTGCTCGACGCGGGCGTCATGCAGATCGTCGCGGTCACCGATCCGCTCCAGCTCGGCTTCCCCCGCCAGGCCATGATCGGGCTGCGCACCGACGGTGACCTGGAGTCGGTGGCCGACCGGCTGGCCGAGTTCGAGGAGATCGACTACGTGGTGATCACCGCCGGCTCGTTCGACCTGCTGGCCGAGGTGGTCTGCCGCAACGACGCGCACCTGCTGGAGATCCTGCAGAAGCTGCGCGGCGTGCCCGGAGTGCTCTCCACCGAGGCATTCGTCTACCTGAAGCTCCGCAAGCAGACCTACAGCTGGGGCACCGCCTGATGCGGATTCCGTTGACAGCGCAGTGATATGGCGCTGAATCCGTCGCGGTGAAGCTTCTTCGCTTGCCTTATCGGCACCGCCTGTGGGATAACCGTGGGCAGAGCGGCCGGTGTCACCCCTGACCGGCCCGAGACCCGATGGGGCTGACATGGCCAACGCCACCGACCACCTGTGGATGCACTTCACCCGCATGGCGAGCTACCCCGCCGGCGAGGTTCCGACAATCGTCCGGGGCGAGGGCGCGTACGTCTGGGACGCGCAGGGCCGCCGCTACCTGGACGGGCTGGCCGGGCTGTTCGTCGTCAACGCCGGCCACGGCCGCGCCGAGCTGGCCGAGGCCGCCGCCAAGCAGGCCGGCGAGCTGGCCTACTTCCCACTCTGGTCGTACGCCCACCCGAAGGCCGTCGAGCTGGCCGAGAAGATCGCCACGCTCACGCCCGGCGACCTGAACCGGGTCTTCTTCACCACCGGCGGCTCCGAGGCCGTCGAGGCGGCGTGGAAGCTGGCCCGGGCCTACTTCAAGCGCACCGGCAAGCCCACCAAGCACAAGGTGGTCAGCCGCTACATCGCCTACCACGGCACCTCGATGGGCGCGCTGTCGATCACCGGCCTGCCCGGCATCAAGACCGACTTCGAGCCGCTGGTGCCCGGGGGCATCAAGGTGCCGAACACCAACTTCTACCGCGCCCCCGAACACGGCGACGACCCCGAGGCGTTCGGCCGCTGGGCCGCCGAGGAGATCGGCCGCGCGATCGAGCGGGAGGGGCCGGAGACGGTCGCCGCCGTCTTCCTGGAGCCGGTGCAGAACTCCGGCGGCTGCTTCCCGCCGCCGCCCGGCTACTTCGAGCGGGTACGCGAGATCTGCGACGCGTACGACGTGCTGCTGGTCAGCGACGAGGTGATCTGCTCCTGGGGCCGGCTCGGCGAGTACTTCGGCGCGGTGCGGTACGGCTACCAGCCGGACATCATCACCACCGCCAAGGGCATCACCTCCGGCTACGCCCCGCTCGGCGCGATGATCGCCAGCGAGCGACTGATGGAGCCGTTCCTCACCGAGACCGGCATGTTCGCGCACGGCGTGACGTTCGGCGGCCACCCGGTCTCCTGCGCGGTCGCGCTGGCCAACCTGGAGGTGTTCGCCCGGGAGGACCTGATCGGGCACGTCCGGGCCAACGAGGGCGCGTTCCGGTCCACCCTGGAGAAGCTGCACGACCTGCCGATCGTCGGCGACGTCCGCGGTGACGGCTACTTCTACGGCATCGAGCTGGTCAAGGACAAGGCCACGCGGGAGACGTTCGACGAGGCCGAGTCGGAGCGGCTGCTGCGCGGCTTCCTGTCCACCGCGCTGTTCGACGCCGGGCTCTACTGCCGGGCCGACGACCGTGGCGACCCGGTGGTGCAGCTCGCCCCGCCGCTGATCGCCGACCAGCAGCACTTCGACGAGATCGAGCAGATCCTGCGCGCGGTGCTGACCGAGGCGTGGTCCCGGCTCTGACGCCGATGACCGGTTACCGGCACCTCTCGTACTGGCTGTCCAGCCTGGACGAGCCGCTGACACCGCGACCCGGGTTGCCCGGCGACACGGACGCCGACGTGGCGATCGTGGGCGCCGGGTACACCGGGCTGTGGACGGCGTACTACCTGGCCGAGGCCGACCCCACGTTGCGCGTCGTCGTGCTGGAGCGGGAGATCGCCGGGTACGGCGCATCCGGGCGCAACGGCGGCTGGTGCTCGGCGCTGTTCCCCACCTCGCTGCCGGCGCTGGCCCGACGCCACGGCCGGGACCGCGCGCTCGCCCTGCAACGGGCCATGCACGACACGGTCGGCGAGGTGGGGCGGGTTGCCGCCGCCGAGGGCATCGACTGCGACTGGCGGGCCGGCGGCACGGTGACGCTGGCGCGCAGCGAGGTCCAGCTCGCCCGGGCCCGCGCCGAGGTCGACCAGGCCCACGCGCACGGGCTCACCGACGACGACCTGACGCTGCTGGACGCCGCCGAGGCCGCCGCGCGGTGCGACGCCGAGGGGGTACGCGGCGGCACGTACACCCCGCACTGCGCCGCCGTGCACCCGGCGAAGCTGGTCCGGGGCCTGGCGCGGGCGGTGGAGCGCCGGGGCGTACGCATCCACGAGCGCACCCCGGTGACCGCGCTGCGGCCGGGCGCGGCGGTGACACCGGCGGGCGTGGTCCGGGTGCCGGTGGTGGTCCGCGCGACCGAGGGCTACACGCCCGGGCTACCCGGCCAGCGGCGCACGGTGGCGCCCGTCTACTCGCTGATGGTGGCCACCCCGCCGCTGCCCGAGGAGACGTGGGCGCGGATCGGGCTGGCGGAGCGGGAGACGTTCTCCGACTACCGGCACGTCATCGTGTACGGCCAGCGCACCGCCGACGGCCGGCTCGCGTTCGGCGGGCGGGGCGCGCCCTACCACTACGCCTCCCGGGTGCGGCCGGGCTTCGACCGGGAGCCGCGGGTGTTCGCGGCGCTGCGCCGGACGCTCGGGGAACTGTTCCCGGTGCTCGGGCCGGACGTGCCGGTGACGCACGCCTGGGGCGGGCCGCTCGGCGTGGCCCGGGACTGGGCCGCGTCGGTGGGGCTGGACCGCCGCACCGGGCTCGCCTGGGCCGGCGGGTACGTCGGTGACGGAGTGGGCACCAGCAACCTCGCCGGTCGTACGCTGGCCGACCTGATCCGCGGCGTGGAGACCGACCTCACGGCACTTCCCTGGGTGGGCCACCGCTCCCCGCGCTGGGAACCGGAGCCGCTGCGCTGGCTGGCGATGAACGCCGGCCTGAGGATCATGTCCTCAGCCGACCACACCGAGCACCGTACGTCCCGCACGTCCCGCCGAGCCGATCTCTTCAACCGCTTCCTGGGCCACTGACCCCGGGTTCCCAATCCGTTGATCAAGGAGTTTGTGTCTTCCGGACACGGTTTCCTTGACACAAACTCCTTGATCAACGCGCGGAGGCCGGCGGAGGGGGTCAGTGGTGGGGTGGGATGACCCGGAGGTGGCCCCGGCGGCCCTGCTGGTGGGGGGCCTGGGGCTTGGTGGTGGGTTCGTCCTCGGGGGGACGGGGCGGGGCGGGGCGGGCGGCCTCACGGACCGCCTCGGCCAGCGCCACCAGGTCGTCGGTGGTGGGCGGCGGCGGCTCGAACTCACCCTCGTGCCGCACCACGTCCCAGCCGCGCGGGGCGGTCAGGCTGCGGGCGTGCGGCTCACACAGGTCGTACGTGTGCGGTTCGGCGAACGCGGCGAGCGGGCCCACCACCGCCGTCGACTCGTTGTAGACATAGGTCAATGTGGCGACCGCTTGCCGGGGGCAGCCGTTACGGGAGCAGCGCCGTGGTGACCTCACGGCGGCAGGGTATCCCCATTACCGGGTCCGGCGCACCGCTTCGCGTTACGACACGCCCGTCATGGTGATCACAATTCCTCCGATCGGCTCCCCGGCGCGCCGGACAGCCGCGCGGCGACGGGTGGACCGCCACCCCGGGCTACCCTGTCCGTCATGACGAGCCCGCAGAACCGCCGCCCCGGCTCCGGCCGGCGCACCCACCGTGACCGGCACGGTCGCGGGCTGCGCGGGCGGCTGGTGCCGGCCACCGTCCCGCTGGCCCGGACGAAGGCCGAGGTCTTCGACGACCTGGTGCTCGACACGGTGGAGACGCTCGAACGCCGGTTCGCCAAGGAGCTGGCCGGGGTGGAGTTCGCGGTCGAGGACGTCCCGCCGGATCTGAACGTCTACGACTCGGACGTGCTGGAGGACGGCGAGGTGCCGCTCGCCCGGCTGCTGCCCGGGCGGCCCGGCCGCCAGGAGGTGCCGCCCCGGATCGTGCTCTACCGGCGGCCGCTGGAGTTCCGCGCGATGGACCGCGAGGACCTCGCCGACCTGGTGCACGACGTGATCATCGAGCAGGTGGCGAATCTGCTCGGGGTGGACCCGGACGAGCTGGCCTGACGCCGCCACCCGGCCGGCCCCCGCCGGCCGGACAGCGACCCGGGCCCGGGCGGCCCCCACCGCCCGTCGGCCCGTACGTGGATCAGGCGGCGACCCGCCGCTTGAGCTTGCGCCGCTCCCGCTCGGAGAGGCCACCCCAGATTCCGAACCGCTCGTCGTGGCCGAGCGCGTACTCCAGGCATTCCGTCTTCACTTCGCACCGCGAGCAGATGCGCTTCGCCTCGCGGGTCGAGCCGCCCTTCTCGGGAAAGAACGCCTCCGGGTCGGTCTGCGAGCAGAGCGCCCGCTCCTGCCACTCCGGCGCGTTCCCGAGCAGGTCGGCCACCTCGAGCTGGCCGTCCATCGATTGCCTCCTTGTCGCGCACCGGCGTCATTCGCCGCTGCAACCCCCCACGCGAAAGGCGTGCCTGTCCGTACGGTCACCATTTGTTGCGTTCCGTGCGAACAACCCCATTCAAATTACACGCGTGTAATGCGTGCGCCGTCAAGCCAAACTTGATAATGGAGTCGCCCTCCCGACACGTCCGGGACGACCGCCGCGGCCGCCCGTAGCCTCGCAACCTGCCCTATCGATTCAGACCCCGGACGAGTAACGCCCTCCCCGGCGAGTTGCCGGAAGTTTTCTGCCGTGGCGCACCGCCGGCGGGCCGGCCGGACGCCCCCGCCGGCCGCTCGTACCAAGATCAGAATTGGTGGGCCAAAGGGTAACGCGCTCGTTGCGGTACCGCCCGCCGAGCCGTCCAACGCCGACTGCGCCCCGTCCACCATGTGGACAGGGCGCAGGCGTCGGCGCGGTCGCCGGTTCAGTCCACCCGGGCGGGTGAGCTGGTCGGCCAGACGAATTCGGCGATACACCCACCGGTAACAGAGATCGCGCCGGCCGATGTGTTCTCGTCCCACCAGACGGTATAGACACCCGCCTCCAGGTCCGGGTAGACGGCACTGTGGAAGACCCCGTCCAGGACGTGCCGCTCGCGTACCGCGGAGTGGGTCCGCGGGCTGTCGAGGTCCGCCCGGCTGATCTCGATTTCCCGGCCGTGCAGGTCCCGGCCGGTGTGGATGATCAGCGCGCCGCGGTCGCCGCCGAGGTCGAGCACGACGCTGCCGACCTCCGACGGGCCGAGATCGTGATGGTGTGACATCCGCGTCTCCCGTCAGGACTTCTTCGCCTGCGGGTTGCCGAACCCGTCGTACGGTGTGCCGAGGAACGGGAAGTCGGCCAGGAACGGCGCGGTGACGTCGGCCGCGCTCAGACCCGGCGTGACCGCCGCGGCGGCGGCGTCCGGGCGGAACGTCTTGTCGACAAGTGGCACGGTCAGTCCCGCGATGGCACGCAGCGCGATCGTCACCACGTCGTCGGCGACGCGACGGCCGTTCGGGTAACCGGCCAGGTCGCCGCCGAGCACGCCGAACCGGTCCGGTGTGCGGCTGGGCCGGATCGCCGTGTTCAGCCGCAGCATGTCCGCCTGGACGTCGCCGGTGGTGTTGGCGAAGCCGTCGATCAGTCCGGCCGGGATTCCGGTGAGCAGGATCGCCACCAGGTCGGCGCGCGGCTTCTTGGACTTGTTCAGCGCGTCCAGATTTCCGAACACGCCCGGGTACAGCGCCGGCAGCAGCGCGGCCAGCTCGGGCCGCTCGACGAACCCGGCGAAGCGCTTGTCCTCCGACGGCGGCAGCGTGTTCCAGACGTCCTTCCTGGACATCGGCACGATGACCTCGTTGAACAACGGGTTACCGAGCCGCGACACCTGGGTGAACGGGCCGGCGGCGGTGTCCGCGGAGACCCGGTCGCCGAGCACCCGGACCTGCTGGCGGGACGCGCTGGTCCACACCCCGATGGTCGAGGCGCGGTCGGCCACGCCGTAGCGGGCGGCCTTACGGCGCACCTGGTTCAGCGGCACCTGCACGGCGAGGCTGTGCACGTTCAGCCGGTCCAGCGCGTTAACCGGCTCACCCTCGGCCTGGAACAGCTTCTTGCCGGCCACGTGCAGCTGCTGGAACGGCCGCAGCGTGCCCAGGTCGAACACCGCGCCCAGGTCGACGAAGAAGCCGTCGGCACGCTGGCCGGCGAACACCTTCTCGCCGGTGGACAGCTTGAACGTCGCCTGGCGTACCAGGTTCTGGTACTTCGGGGTGGACAGCGGCCCGACGTTGCAGGGCGGGCAGGGCAGCTTGTGCGCCAGCACCCGCGCGCGGCCGTCGGCGATCCGGGTCAGCCGGTAGAACTGCCGCCGGTTCCAGTTCTTGCTCTCCAGCGACTCGATCGGCCCGGTGTTGTAGAGAAAGCTGTTCTGGTTCGTGATCTCCGTGGTGAATTCGAAACGATAGGTGACGTCCGGATTACCGTCGCCGTCGTTGTCGATGTGAATCTCGTACCGGACGTCGTCGCCGAACTCGAAGAAGTTCGGGCCGCCGGAGGGAAGTTGCAGCGGCACGTAGTTGGCGATCAACGTGACCGTGTCCGGCTGGCTCGGCGTGACGAACGCGTACAGGTCGGAACTGTCGGCGACCGGATCCTTGGCGATCTCCGGGGCCTCGCGGTGAGAGGACATGGCGGACGCACCTTCGTCGGGAGAACGGAAGACGGAACCGGCGCCGGGAGCCCACGCCGGTGGAGGGGTGGGATCAGCGCCGGCCGGCGGCGCGCACCAGGCGGTCGGCCAGACCGCGGTCGCGGATCTCGACCCTTGTCGTACCGACGAAGACGTCGATCGCGCCGGTGGCGGCGTCGCGGAGGTGAGCCACGATCGGCTCGTCGCGCCGGCTCGCCGTGGGGGAGTTCTGCGCGGCGGACAGGCCCGGCACGGTGAGGGCGGCGGCGCCCAGCGTCGCGCTCGCCGCGGCGGTGAGCGTCTGCCTGCGGGTCAACCGCGGCCAGGTCCGCCGTTTCTTCGGCGCGTCGGTGGTCTCGTCAGTGCTCATCGGCAACCTTTCCGGACCGGCGCCGCAGCGCCGCAACGGGCCCGGGACGCCCGGACACCGCCGGGCCCCGGTTCTGGGGTCACCGGCGGCGGTCCTCGCCGAAACCGCCGCCGGCATCCACAGGTACGGCAGGCGACGGGGAAAGGTTCGACCTCAGGCGCCGGCGTGACCGTACGCGGTCGTCCGCTTGCGGAACGGGCGGCCCGCGGCGGTGGCGATGGCCCGCAACTGCTCCTCGGTACGGGCCGAGCCGTTGCCCGAGCCGGCCATCCGGGAGATGGTCTCCTCCATCAGCGTGCCGCCGAGGTCGTTGCAGCCGCCACGCAGCATCGCCACCGTGCCCTCGTCGCCGAGCTTCACCCAGGAGCACTGGATGTTGCCGATCCGCCCGTGCAGCAGCAACCGGGCCATCGCGTGCACCGCCCGGTTCTCCCGCCACGTCGGACCCGGGCGGGCGATGCCGGCCAGGTAGATCGGCGCGTTCGTGTGCACGAACGGCAGCGCCACGAACTCGGTGAAGCCGCCGGTACGGTCCTGCACCCCGGCCAGCACCCGGAAGTGGGCCAGCCACTGGCCCGGGTGGTCGACGTGGCCGTACATCATCGTGGAGCTGGACCGGATGCCCAGCTCGTGCGCCGTGCTCACCACCTCGACCCAGGCGGCGGCCGGCAGCTTGCCCTTGGTGAGCACCCAGCGCACGTCGTCGTCGAGGATCTCCGCGGCGGTGCCCGGGATGGTGTCCAGCCCGGCCTCGCGGAGCTGGAGCAGCCACTCCCGCACCGGCACGCCGGCCTTCGCGGCGGCGGTGACGATCTCCATCGGGGAGAACGCGTGCACGTGCATGCCCGGCACCCGCTCCTTGATCGCCCGGACGATGTCGGCGTAGCCGGTGACCGGCATCTTCGGGTCGATGCCGCCCTGAAGGCAGACCTCGGTCGCGCCGGCCGTCCACGCCTCCTCGGCCCGGTCGGCGACCTGTTCCAGGGACAGCCGGAACGCGTCGGCGTCGCTCTCCCGCTGGGCGAACGCGCAGAACCGGCACCCCACGTAGCAGACGTTCGTGAAGTTGATGTTCCGGTTCACCACGTACGTCACGTCGTCACCCACCGCGTCCCGGCGCGCGTCGTCGGCGAGCCGGCACAACTCGTCCAGCGCCGGGCCGTCCGCGCCGAACAGCGCCAGCGCCTTCGCCTCGTGCGCCGGCGTCAGCAGCGCGGCCGGGTCGTCCGCGGCCAGCCGCAGGCCCGCGCGCAGGTCGGCGTCCGCGCCACCGGCAAGGGGTACGCCCGCGCGCGCCTGCGGCGCCACCTTGCCGGCTACCTCGGCCCAGTCGCCGTACACGCTGTCGAAGTCGCCCCGCCGGTCCTCGGTGCGGCCGGTGACGTCGATGGTGGCGTGCAGGTCGGTCCGGCCGCCGTAGGTCTCCTCCGGCTCCTGCCAGGGCTGCCCCACCGGGCGGGCCTCCTCGACGGCGAGCCCGGTGGCCGGGTCGGCGAGCGCCGTGACGTGCGGCAGCAGGCGCGGGTCCAGCCACGGGCCGCCCGCGCGGACGTACTCCGGGTAGACGGTCAGCCGCTCGCGCAGCGTGAACCCGGCACTCGCGGTACGCGCCGCCAGCTCCTCCAGGTGCGGCCAGGGGCGCTCCGGGTTGACGTGGTCGGGCGTGACCGGGGAGACGCCGCCCCAGTCGTCGATGCCGGCGCGCAGCAGCAGGTCGTACTCGCCCGCGATCAGGTTCGGCGGAGCCTGGATGCGGGCCTTCGGGCCGAGCAGCACCCTGGCCACCGCCACGGTGGCGGCCAGGTCGTGCAGCTCCGCGTCCGGCATGCCGCGCATCGCCGTGTCCGGCTTGGCGCGGAAGTTCTGCACGATCACCTCCTGGAGGTGGCCGTACTCCCGCATCGCGCGGCGGATCGCGAAGATCGCGTCGGCCCGCTCGGCCCGGTTCTCGCCGATGCCGATCAGGATGCCGGTGGTGAACGGCACCCCGACCCGGCCGGCGTCGTCGAGCACCCGCAGGCGGACCGCCGGCTCCTTGTCCGGTGAGCCGTAGTGCGGGCCGCCCGGCTCGGACCAGAGCCGGGTGGCGGTGGTCTCCAGCATCATGCCCATGCTCGGCGCGACCGGCTTGAGCCGCTGCAGCTCCGACCAGGAGAGCACGCCCGGGTTGAGGTGGGGCAGCAGGCCGGTCTCCTCCAGCACCGCCACCGCGCAGGCGCGCAGGTAGTCCAGCGTCGAGTCGTACCCCCGCTCGTCCAGCCACCGGCGGGCCGCCGGCCACCGCTCCTCCGGCCGGTCGCCGAGCGTGAACAGCGCCTCCTTGCAGCCCTGCGCGGCGCCCTCGCGGGCGATCGCCAGCACCTCGTCGCGCTCCAGGTAGGCGGCGGGCAGCCGGTGCGGCACGGTCGCGAACGTGCAGTAGTGGCAGCGGTCCCGGCAGAGCCGGGTCAGCGGGATGAAGACCTTCTTCGAGTACGTGACCACGCCCGGCCGCCCGGCGTCGCGCAGCCCGGCGTCGCGGACCTCACCGGCGATCCGGAGCAGTTCGTCGAGCATCTGCCCGCGCGCGGCGAGCAGCGCGCCGGCCTCGTCGGCGTCGAGCGCCCGGCCGGTGGCGGCCCGTCCCAGCGCCCGCCGGACGCTCGCCTCGGTCGGTTCGGGGTCGCTGCGATCAACCATCCGCCCAGCCTATGCGCTGCCGGGCGACAGGCCGCCCGCGCCCGCTCGCGGTCCGGGCAACGGGACGGCCCGCGTGGCCCGCCTCACAGCGGGCCGGCGCGGGCCGTCGGGAGCCTGCCGTCGGGCGGGCGACGGCGCTCCGTCGCCCGCCGCGCGGCTCAGCGGGGCTGGTTCGGGTCCTCGCGGTCGAACCGCTGGGTGCGCTCGTCGTCGGCGGCGGGCGTCGACGCGCCCGGTTCGGCGGACTGGCGCGGGATCGCCTGCGTCGGATCGGCCGACGGCGGCTGGCCGAACGGCGGCGCGGACTGCGGCGAGCCGTACTGCGGCGCCTGCTGCGGACCGGCGAACGGCGAGCCGGCCTGCGGGGCCGACTGCGGGTCGGCGAACGGCGGGCCGGACTGCGGGGCGTGCGGCGGCGCGGTGTTGAACGGCGGCGCCGACTGCGGCTGGCCGTACTGGCCGGGCTGCTGCGGCCAGCCGGGCGGCGGCGAGCCGGCCTGCGGGTAGCCCGGGCCGGGCTGCTGCGGGTAGCCGCCCGGACCGGGGTAGCCGCCGGGCTGACCCGGCTGCTGCGGCCAGCCGGGCTGGGCCTGGCCGTACACGCCCGGCTGCGCCTTGGGCTTCGGCACGTAGTAGAGGGTGCGCCAGATCTTGAACACCACGAACGCGGCGACCGCGAAGAGCGCCAGCCAGGCAGCGCGGGTCAGCAGACCGAGGAACGCATCGAGCACCTCACCGTCGGCGAGCCGGCCGACCAGCCAGATCAGGAACGTCAGCGCGCCGAACACGGCGGACACGGCGTACTCGACCAGCGCCACCTGCGTGATCAGCTTGGCCTTCGGCACGACCGGGCGGATCACGGTGGCGATCAGGACGGCGAGCAACGGCAGGACCGTCGCCTCCAGGCCGACGAAGCTGAAGTACGTGCTTCCCGCCCGGCCGCTGAACGTGCTGTAGTCGTCGACCGGCACCAGCAGGCGCAGCAGGCCGACGAAGAGCAGCACGGCGTTGGCGCCGAGAAGGACGAGCGCGGCCAGTTCGCGCAACGGCTTGATCAACTGGCTGGCCTGCGCGGCGTCGCCGGACGCGGGCTCGGCGGGGCTGGTCACGGACTCCCCCAGGGGACGAAAGCGGACAGTTGCCGAAGTGAGCGTAGTCTCTCCGGCCACCGAGCGATCGACGGCGGCACGTGCGGAAGGATGGACGCATGCGCATCGTGGTTCTGACCGGCGGCATCGGGGGCGCCCGTTTCCTGCTCGGCGTACGGGCGTACGCCCGCGAGGTGGGCGCCGAGGTGACCGCCGTGGTGAACGTCGGCGACGATCTGCTGCTGCACGGGCTGAAGGTCTGCCCCGACCTGGACAGCGTGCTCTACACGCTCGGCGGCGGCGCCGACCCGGAACGCGGCTGGGGCCGGGTCGGCGAGACCTGGACGGTGAAGAACGAGCTGGCCGCGTACGGCGCGGAGCCGAGCTGGTTCGGTCTGGGCGACAAGGACATCGCCACCCACCTGGTCCGCACCACGATGCTCAACGCCGGCTATCCGCTGTCCCAGGTCACCGAGGCGCTGGCGGCGCGCTGGCAACCGGGCGTACGGCTGCTGCCGGCCACCGACGAGCGCCTGGAGACCCATGCCGTCGTCACCGACGAGCAGGGGCGGCGCGCGATCCACTTCCAGGAGTGGTGGGTGCGGTACCGCGCCGACGTACCCACCGACCGGTTCGTCTTCGTGGGCGCCGAAGCGGCGAAGCCCGCGCCCGGCGTGGTGGAGGCGATCGCCGCCGCGGACGTGGTGCTGATCGCGCCCAGCAACCCGGTCGTCAGCATCGCCCCGGTGCTGGCCGTGCCCGGCCTGCGCGACGCGGTGACCGGCGGGCCGGCCCCGGTGATCGGGGTGTCACCGATCATCGGCGGCGCGCCGGTACGCGGCATGGCCGACCGCTGCCTCGCCGTGCTCGGCGTGGAGTGCAGCGCGGCCGGGGTGGCCGGGCTCTACGGCGCCCGGTCCACCGGCGGGCTGCTCGACGGCTGGCTGGTGGCGCCGGAGGACGAGGGCACGGCGGTGCCGGACGTGGTGGTCCGCGCGGCGCCGCTGCGGATGACCGACGAGGCGGCGACCGCCGCGATGGTGCGCGCCGCGCTGGAGCTGATGTGAGGCTGGAGATTCTGCCGGTGCAGGGCATCGGCGACGTGACCGAGGGCGACGACCTGGCGGCGCTGATCGCCGGCGCGGCGCCGTGGCTGCGTGACGGCGACGTGCTGGTGGTCACCAGCAAGATCGTGTCGAAGGCGGAGGGCCGGCTGGTCGACGTGCCCGCCGACGGCCCGGAACGGCTCGAGGCGCGGGACCGGATCCTGGACGGCGAGACCGCCCGGGTGGTGGCGACGCGGGGCGCCACCCGGATCGTGCAGACCCACCACGGGTTCGTGATGGCCTCCGCCGGCATCGACGCGTCGAACGTGGACAAGACCCGCCTGGTGCTGTTGCCGGCCGACCCGGACGCCTCCGCGCGGGCGTTGCGTGCCGCGCTGCGCGACCGGTACGGCCTCGACGTCGCCGTGATCGTCAGCGACACCATGGGCCGCCCGTGGCGCAACGGGCTCACCGACGTGGCGCTCGGGGTGGCGGGCATGCCGGCGATCCGCGACCACCGGGGCGAGGTCGACCCGTACGGCAACGAACTGTTCGTCACCCAGATGGCGGTGGTCGACGAACTGGCCGGCGCCGGCGAGCTGATCAAGGGCAAGTGCGACCAGGTGCCGGTCGCGGTGGTCCGGGGTTATCTCGGCACCCCCCGGGACGACGACGAGGGCGCCCGGGCGCTCGTCCGCGACGCCTCGATGGACCTGTTCTCGCTCGGTACCGCCGAGGCGCGCGCCGCCGGCCTGCGGGCGGCGGCGACGCTGCCGGACCGGCCCGGGCCGGAGCCCGCCGACGCGGACGCGGTGCGGCGGGCGATCGGCTCGGTGGCCGACGTGGTAGCGCCGGGCACGACCTTCACGCACGTCACCGACGACGAGGTACGCGCCGGGCTCGCCGCCACCGTGCCCGGCTGGCCCGCCTCGGCCACCGGCCTGCTGCTCGGCGCGGCGCCGACCCCGCTCGACCCGGCGGACCTGGTCCGGTTCGGCGCGGACGTGCAACGCCTGCGCGCCGCGCTGGCCGCCGAGGGAATCGGTTCCGTCCTGCTCCCGCCCCCGGCCGGCAGCGCCGCCAGCGCCACGCTGGCGCTCTGAGACGGCCCGGCGGAGGTCAGGCGTCGAGGACGGCTCGGCCCAGCGGCGTCAGCGTGTGCAGGACGGTGTTGCGCTCGCGCTGGCTGACCAGCAGCCCG
Organism: Micromonospora sp. CMU55-4; assembly: GCF_011602315.1. Taxonomy (NCBI): domain Bacteria; kingdom Bacillati; phylum Actinomycetota; class Actinomycetes; order Micromonosporales; family Micromonosporaceae; genus Micromonospora; species Micromonospora sp. CMU55-4. Next base: position 94,714 of record NZ_JAAOLH010000014.1, on the reverse strand, counting down.
GCGTTGCGCAGCACTGTGGTGTGCTGGCTGGCCGCGGCGGCGGAGATGTGCAGCCGGCGGGCCATCTCGCCGGTCGTGCAGCCCTCGTCGGCGGCATGCAGCACCCGCGACCGGGTGCGGCCGATCAGGGCCGCGAGCGCCTCGCCCTGCGGTGACCCGGCGGCGCCGGACGCCGGGGTCAGGCCGGCCAGCCGGTCCACCGGGTAGACGAGCACCGGCGGCAGGGTCGGGTCGACGAGCGCCACCGGGGTACGCGAGCAGAAGAACGACGGGACGAGCAGCAGCCCGCGCCCGTCCAGGTGCAGTTCCCGGGTGTCCGGATAGTCGAGCACCTCCAGCACGCCGGAGTTCCACCGCATGTTCGGACGCAGGCTGGCCAGCAGCCCTTCGGCGCCGCCGTCGAGCATGGCGCGGGCACGCCGGGCCCGGTCCGCCTCGACCGCTGCCTGCACCCGGGCCCAGTACGGCGTGACGGCCAGCGACTGGTATCGCGCCATGGAGTCGGTGAGGTGGTGCAGTGTCTCCGGCTCACCCCGGGCGAGCGCCGTCGCCGAGGGCGGCAACGTGGTCTCCTCGGCGAGCCGGGTCAGGTCGCGGCGCAGCATGTCCGTAGGGGTGCCGCGGACCGCGTCCAGCCCCACCTCGAAGCCCTCCCGGCTGGCGAACGGGGTGAGGAAGTCGGGGAAGTAGCCGCGCGGCGGGTTGAGCGCGAGGAGCAGGCGGTACTGCTCGGCGTCGCTGTCGGTGCGCAGCCCGTGCGCCACGGTCCGCCGCCATGTGGTCATCATCGGGTCGCGGCTGCGCCCCTGGAGCAGGTGCAGGCTGAGAACCAGCTCCCAGAGCGGGTCCGCGCGCGGGGCGACCCGGGTCCGCAGGACGTCTTCGCCCGAGAAAACGATCTTCAACATGGAGTGCTCCCGTGCGGACGGCGGGGGTGCCCGCCACGGCTCGACTTTACCCGTCGGCAGTAATCTCCATCTTTAAGCCTGAGGTGAAAGACCTCGACGGTGAGGTGACCGGTTCGGCAAACTCTTCCTTGCCCGCCGACGCCGGGGCGCAGTCTCGACCCGGTCGCCGGCTGACGGGCGTGGCCGGGCGGCACCACGAGGGTCTGCGACATCGTCGCAGGGGTGCCGCCCGGCTTTCGCTCGTCCGCCGGTGGGTCGCCGCGCCGGCGTACCGTGGTGGCGCTCGTAGAGTGTCCGGGTGCCCGACACCGATCTCACCACGTATGCCGACCTGCACGCCGACGCCGTCGCGGCGCTGAGCCGCTGGACGGCGACCAGCCCCGCCGCCGGCGCCGCCCGGGACCGGACGCTGGCGCTGCTGGCCGACGGGCCGGCGGCGATGAGCCGGACACACCGGGCGGGGCACGTCACCGCCAGCGCGCTCGTGCTCGACCCGGACGGCCGGGTGCTGCTCTGCCTGCACGGCAAGATCCGCAGGTGGGTGCAGCTCGGCGGGCACTGCGAGCCGGGCGACCGGACGCTGGTGGCGGCCGCGCTGCGCGAGGCCACCGAGGAGTCCGGCATCGCCGGTCTGACGATCGAGCCGGAACCGATCGACGTGGACATCCACCAGGTCGCCTGCCAGGGCGGGTCGTTCCACTACGACGTCCGGTACGCGGTGCTGGCCCCGGCCGGGGCGGTCGAGCAGGTGAGCGCGGAGTCCGAGGCGCTCGGCTGGTTCCCGCCGGACCGGCTGCCCGAGCCGCTCGCCCACGCGACGGCCCAGCTGGTGCCACCGGCGCTCGCCGTGCTGGCCCGTCGCGCCGCCCGCTGACCGGAAGCGGGCGGCCGCACCGGCCGGATCAGACCAGGCCCTCCTCGCCGCGTTCCTTCAGCTCGTCCACGACCTTCTTCACGTCCTGCGCGCGGTCACGCGGGCAGACCAGCAGCGCGTCCGGGGTGTCCACCACGATCAGGTCGTGCACCCCCACGGTGGCGACGAGCCGGCCGGAGTGCGACACCACGACCGTGCCGGTGGTGTCGTGCAGCAGCACGCCCGGCTTGGCGTCGCCGCCCAGCACCACGTTGCCGGCGCCGTCGGCCGGCAGCACCTCGCCGAGCGTGTGGAAGTCACCGACGTCGTTCCAGCCGAAGTCACCCGGCACGGTGCCCACCCGGCCCGCCGTCGCCGCGCCCTCCATCACCGCGTAGTCGACCGAGATCCGGGGCAGCGTCGGCCAGACCCGGCCCAGCACGTCGTCCTGCTCCGGGGTGCCCCACGCCGCCGCGATGGCGGTGATCCCGGCGTGCAGCTCGGGCTCCTGGCGGGCCAGCTCGGCGAGGAAGACGTCCACCCGCCAGACGAACATGCTGGCGTTCCAGAGGTGCCGGCCGGAGTTGACGTAGACCTCGGCCACCTCGGCGGCCGGCTTCTCCTTGAACTCGCGTACCGGGCGCAGCGTGCCGTCCCCCACCGGGTCGCCGGTCTCCAGGTAGCCGTAGCCGGTCTCCGGGCGGGTCGGGGTGATGCCCACCGTCATCAGCAGCCCCTGCTCCGCGCCGCGGATGGCCTGCCGTACCACCTCGGCCAGCCGGGCCGGGTCGCCGATCAGGTGATCGGCGGCGAACGAGCCCATCACCGCGTCCGGCGTACGCGCGGCGATCACCGCGGCGGCCAGCGCGATCGCCGCGCAGGAGTCCCGGGGCGACGGCTCGACCAGGATGTTCTCCTCCGGCACGCCGGCCAGCTGCCGGGCCACCGCCGCGGCGTGCGCGGCCCCGGTGACCACGAGCGTGCGCTCCGGTGTGGTCAACGGCGACAACCGGTCGACAGTGGCCTGCAGAAGCGAGGCGGGGGTACCGGTCAGCGGGTGGAGGAATTTGGGATGGCCGGCACGGGACAGCGGCCACAACCGTGTGCCACTGCCACCCGCCGGGATGACGGCGTAGAACATCAGCACATCATGCCCGAAGCGGGCGAGTCGTCACGGTCGGTCGGCCGGGGCCGGCCCGCCGGCCCTCAGGACCGGGCCCGTCGCCAGGCCGCGATGTGCACGTCCGCGCTGGACTCCCAGGTGAACTCCTTGGCCCTGTCGAACCCGGCCTTGGCCAGCGACAGCCGCCGCGGCTCGTCGTCCAGCAGGGCGGCCAGGTCGGCGGCGATCTGGTCCGGGTCCTCGCTGGTGTACGCCACCGCGTCGCCGCCCACCTCGGGCAGGGACAGACGCGGCGTGGTGAGCACCGGGGCCGCGCACGCCATCGCCTCCAGGATCGGCAGGCCGAAGCCCTCGCCGTAGGAGGGGTAGGCGGCCACGAGCGCGCCACCGAGGAAGCCGGGCAGGTCTGCGTAACGCAGGTAGCCCGGGCGCAGCAGCCGCAGGTGCGACGGCACCTCGGCCACCGCGCGGTCGATGTCGTCGTCGTGCCCCTGACCGCCCGCGACCACGAGCGCCGGCGGGTTCGGCCGGTCGGCCACCGCCCGCGCCCAGCCGCGGATCAGGTTGGGTACGTTCTTGCGCGGCTCCTTGGCCCCGAGGAACGCGACGTAGCTGCTGTCGCCCAGCCCCAGGCGGGCCCGCACGCGCGCCTTCTCCTCGTCGCCGGGCGCGTGGAAGGCGTCCTGCTCGACGCCGTGATAGGCGACGTCGATCCGGGTCGGGTCGGCGTCCAGCAGCCGGATCAGCTCGTCCCGGGTGGCCTTGCTCGGCACGATCACCCGGCCGGCCCGCCGCAGCGAGGTCTTGATGGCGCTGCGGAAGAACGTCCGGCGCGACTTGTCGTAGTGCTCCGGCTCGGTGAAGAACGTCGCGTCGTGCACGGTGACCGTCACCGGGCATCCGGCCCGCAGCGGACAGGTGTAGAAGGGCGAGTGCAGCACCTCCGCGCCCACCTGCTGGGCCAGCAGCGGCAGGCCGGTCTGCTCCCAGGCCAGCCGCGCCGGCCGGTGCGCCACCGCCGCCGGGGCGGGGATCACCTCGGCGCCGGGCAGCATCCGGGTGTAGCGCTCCAGGTCGGTGCGGAGGCTCACCACCGCCAGGTCGACGCCGGTGCCGCAGACCCGGCCCAGCGCGCCGAGCAGTCCGTCGACGTATCTACCGACGCCGCCACGGTCGGCGGGGACACTCGTGGCGTCGATGAGAACGCGGGGCGGGCGACCGGCGGTCACGGGGCGGCTCCTCAGATGGCGCAGTTGTGGGGAAGAACACTGTCGGCAAGCGTACGCCGCGCCGGGCGCACAACGCTGACCGCGACCCGACGGTACGCCGACTTGACGTTGTCATCGAGTACGCACGCGGGGCGCGTATCGTTCGCGCCGATGGCCGACAACATTGCCCGGGTGTTCGCCGACGCGATCGCGCCGGATCCCACCCGACCGCTGCTGACCTGGTACGACGACGCCACCGGCGAGCGCACCGAACTGTCCGGCGCGACGCTTGCGAACTGGGTGGCGAAGACCGCGAACCTGCTCACCGACGAGATCGGCGCCGCGCCCGGCGACCCGGCCGGCGTGTTGCTGCCGCCGCACTGGCAGACCGCCGCCGTGCTGCTCGGCTGCTGGTCGGCGAAACTGACGGTGACCGACGCGCCGGGGCCGGTGGAGGTGCTGTTCGTGGCCGCCGACCGGGTCGACGAGGCGGCCGGGTGGCCGGCCGGCGAGCGGTACGCGCTGGCGCTCGACCCGTTCGCGCTGCCGATGCGGCAGGTGCCCGCCGGCTACGCCGACTTCGTGACGGCGGTACGCGGACACGGCGACCACTTCACGCCGTACCCCGAGGGTGGCGAGGGGGACGCGGCGCTGCTGGCCCGCGCGCAGGCCCGCGCCACCGAGCTGGGCCTGACCCAGGGCGACCGCCTCCTGGTAGACGTGACCACCCACCCCGACCCGGTCGACTGGCTGCTCACCCCGCTCACGGCAGGAGCCAGCGTGGTGGCGTGCGCCCACCCCGACCCGGCCCGCCTGGCTTCCCGCGCCGAAACCGAGAAGACCACCCACACCCTGCCCTGACCCTCGCCCGCCCTCTCCCCGTTGATCTTGCAGTTTCGGCCCTCGGGGCGGGTGATTCGCCCCGTTCGCCGGGGCAGAAAGTGCAAGATCAACGGGCGGGTCGGCGGGGACGGCGGGATCAGCGAGGCGAGACGGGGCTGTCGGTGGTGGACCGGCGCTGGGCCAGGGCGGCGAACGCCGTCAGGGACTCGGGGTTGGCCAGGGCGCCCTTGGCCGCCGCGCTGTCCACCGGGGTACCCGTGAGGATCTTCTTGACCGGGACCTCCAGCTTCTTGGCGCTCAACGTTCTCGGCACGGCCCGGACCTGGTGGATCTCGTCCGGCACGTGCCGCGGCGACAGCGCGGTACGCAGCTCCCGGCAGATCTTCTTACGCATGTCGTCGTCCAGCTCCAGGCCCTCGGCGAGCACCACGAACAGCAGCAGCTCACCCGCGCCGCCCTCGTCGTCCTCCAGGTGCACGACCACCGAGTCGACCACCTCGTCCAGGCCCTCGACCACGGAGTAGAACTCGGCGGTGCCGAGCCGCACCCCGCCCCGGTTGAGCGTGGCGTCGGACCGGCCGGTGATCACGCACCCGCCGCGCTCGTTCACGGTGATCCAGTCGCCGTGCCGCCACACCCCGGGATAGACCTCGAAGTACGCCTCCCGGTAGCGCGCGCCGTCCCTGTCGTTCCAGAACCCGACCGGCATGCTCGGCATCGGCTCGGTGATTACCAGCTCGCCGAGCTGCCCGATCACCGCGCTGCCGTCGGCCGAGCGGGCCTCCACCTTCGCGCCCAGCGCCCGGCAGGCGATCTCCCCCGCGTACACCGGCAGCAGCGGCACGCCGCCGACGAACCCGGTGCACACGTCAGTGCCGCCGGACAGCGACTGGAGCTGGAGGCGGTCGCTGACGTTCTCGTACACCCAGGTGAAGCCCTCGGCCGGCAGCGGCGCGCCGGTCGAGCCGAGGCCTCGCACCGCGGACAGGTCGGCGATCTCACGCGGCACCAGGCCGGCCTTGCGGCAGGCCAGCAGGAACGGCGCGGACGTGCCGAAGTACGTGGTGCGGGTGTCGGCGGCCAGCCGCCACAGCGCACCCAGGTCGGGGTGGCCCGGGTTGCCGTCGAACAGCACGATCGCCGCGCCCACCGCCGGGCCGGAGACCAGGAAGTTCCACATCATCCAGCCGGTCGTGGTGAACCACAGGAACCGGTCGGACGGACCCAGGTCGTGGTGCAGCGCCAGCATCTTGAGGTGTTCCAGCAGGATGCCGCCGTGGCCGTGCACGATCGGCTTGGGCAGGCCGGTGGTGCCGGAGGAGTAGAGCACGTAGAGCGGGTGGTCGAACGCCACCGGCGTGAACGTCAACGGCTCGTCGGTCGGCGCCGCCAGCTCCGCCCACGGCAGCGCGCCGTCGGGGGCCGGGCCGTCCGGATCGAGGTACGCGATGGCGACCGTGTGCCGCAGCGACGGCAGCGCGGCCCGGATCGCGGCCACCTCGGCGCGCCTGTCCACAGGCTTGTCGCCGTACCGGTAGCCGTCCACTGCCACCAGCACCGTCGGTTCGATCTGCTGCCAGCGGTCGGTGACGCTGCGGGTGCCGAACTCGGGCGCGCAGGAGGAGAAGATCGCGCCGAGGCTGGCGGTGGCGAGCAGCAGGACGTACGTCTCCGGGATGTTCGGCGCGTACGCGGCCACCCGGTCGCCCGCACCCACGCCGAGGCGGCGCAGCCCGGCCGCCACCCGGCGGACCCGCTCGCGCAGCTCGGCGGCGGTGAGCGTCTCCGGGGCGCGGGTCTGCCCGTGCGCGATCACCGCCGGGTCGTCGTCGCCCAGCCCCGGCATGCGCAGCACGTTCTCGGCGTAGTTGAGCGTCGCGCCGGGGAACCAGCGGGCGCCGGGCATGGCCCGGTCGGTCAGCGTCGCCGTCGGCGGGGTGTGCGCGACCACGTCGAACCAGTCCCAGATCGAGCGCCAGAACGCCTCCAGGTCGGTCACCGACCACTGCCACAGCGCGTCGTAGTCGGCGAACTCCAGCCCGCGGTGCTCGGCCAGCCAGCGCAGGTAGTCACCGATCCGGGACCGCTCCCGCACGTCCGCCGGCGGCGTCCACAGCACGTCAGCCACTGATCCACCCTCCCTGAGGCCCTGCCACGACGGTGTGCCGGGGCCGTGGCGCCATCTTGCCCTACCTCGTGCCGCCATTGTCCGCGCCGGGCACGGCGCACGGGGCGTGGCCCGCCCACACCCCGCACCCCCACCCCATGTGGCCCGCGTGTAAGGAAGGGCCCCCTATTAACGCCTCCGGTAGAGGAAGGGCCCCTTGTTAACACCTCGCCCTCCGCGGGTGTCCAGGCGCCGGTGGAGGCGGCGTGTGTCGGCGGGGGTGTTAATAGGGGTCCCCTCCTCTACCGGAGGCGTTAACAAGGGGCCCTTCCTTACACCTCAGCCGGCGCGGTGGGCCTGGATCGCCCGGCGGCGGGCCAGCCGGTGCGCCCGCCGGATCTCGGCCTCCCGGAAGCGGCGCTCGTCCTCCGGCGTCTCCGGCAGCACCGGCCGGACCGGACGGGGCGTGCCACCCACGTCGACGCCCACGAAGACCAGGTACGCGGTGGCGACCCGGACCGGTTCCTCCTCGGCCGAGTCCCAGCGCTCGGCGACCACCTTCACCCCGACCTCCATCGAGGTGCTGCCGGTCCAGTTGATCTGGGCGTGCGCGTGCACGAGGTCGCCCACCCGGACCGGCTCGGAGAAGACGATCTCATCGATGGAGGCGGTCACCGCGGTGCCGCCACTGTGCCGGGCCGCCGCCGCGCCGGCAACGTCGTCCACAAATTTCATCAGTACCCCACCGTGCACGGTCCCGTACAGATTGACATCGACCGCGGTCATGATGCGACTGAGCGTGACGCGGGAGTACGAGGTCGGTTTACCCGGCGGGACCGCGGGATGATCTGTCATGCCGAAAACGGTACGGTGCGCGGATGCGACATCTCTGGAGCTTCCTCGCCGGGTTGGCGGTGGCGCCCGTCACCTGGGTGCTCGTCACGCTCGGTCAGGACGGATCTGAGCGGACCGTCGACCGCTGGGTGGAGATCGGGACGTACAGCACGCCGAACCTGATCGAGCCGGCCGTCTATCTGGGCGTCGCCGGCATCCTGCTCGGCCTGCTCGGCACGTTGCGCTTCTCGCCGCTCGGCCCGCTCGTGGCCGGCCTGCTGCTCGCGGTCCCGTACCTCGGGCTGTTCGTCGCGCCGTTCAGCGTGCGGGACCGGGTGCCCGGTGACCTGAAGCTGCTCGGTGACCCGCTGCCGCTGCGCGACCCGCTCGACAACGGCACGCTGTTCCTCATCGGCGTGCTGCTGCTGATGGCCGTGTTCAGCACGAGCCGCTGGCGGCGTCCCGCCACACCCGCGCCGGCCGAGGCGGAGCTGACCCCGGCCGCCGCGCCGGTGGAGCACAAGCCGACGCTCACCGACTGGCCTCCGGCGCCGGCGAAGGACCCGGACACGCCACCGCTCACGCTGGCGTACCCCGAGAGCCCGACCGAGCCGCTGCCCCGCCGTACCGGCGGCGAGTCGCCGTGGTCCGCCCCGCCGCGCGGCGCGGGCCGGCCGGAGGGCACCGAGAGCCGTTGAACGAGCGCGGGCGGGCCGGTGTGCACCGGCCCGCCCGCCCGAACGCCTCCGGTCAGCCCTTGAGCAGCTGACGGGCCATGACGATGCGCTGCACCTGGTTGGTGCCCTCGTAGATCTGGGTGATCTTGGCATCCCGCATCATCCGCTCGACCGGGTAGTCGCGGGTGTAGCCGTAGCCGCCGAGCAACTGGACCGCGTCGGTGGTGATCTCCATGGCGGCGTCCGACGCGAAGCACTTCGCGGCCGCGCCGAAGTAGGTCAGATCCGCGTCGCCGCGCTCGGACCTGCCGGCGGCGGCGTACGTGAGCTGCCGGGCCGCCTCCAGCTTCATGCCCATGTCGGCGAGCATGAACTGGATGCCCTGGAAGTCGGCGACCGGCTTGCCGAACTGCTTGCGCTCCTGGACGTAGCCCTTGGCGTAGTCCAGCGCGCCCTGGGCGATGCCGACGGCCTGCGCGGCGATGGTGACCCGGGTGTGGTCCAGCGTCTTCATGGCGGTGGCGAAGCCGGTGCCCTCGGCGCCGATCATGCGGTCGGCCGGGATCCGCACGTTGTCGAAGTAGACCTCGCGGGTCGGCGAGCCCTTGATGCCGAGCTTCTTCTCCGGGGCGCCGAAGCTGACGCCCGGGTCGGACTTCTCCACGACGAAGGCGGAGATGCCCTTCGACCGGGCTGTGGGATCGGTCACGGCGAAGACGGTGTAGTACTCGGAGACGCCCGCGTTGGTGATCCACCGCTTCACGCCGTTGAGCACCCAGTGGTCGCCGTCGCGTACCGCCTTGGTGGTCATCGCGGCGGCGTCGGAGCCCGCCTCCGGCTCGGAGAGGCAGTAGGAGAACATGCCCTCCCCGGCCGCTACCGGAGTCAGGTACTTGCGCTTGAGCTCCTCGGAGCCGGCCAGCAGCAGCGGCATGGTGCCCAGCTTGTTCACCGCCGGGATCAGCGAGGACGAGGCGCAGGCCCGCGCCACCTCCTCGATCACGATGGCCGTGGCCAGCGCGTCCGCGCCGGCGCCGCCGTACTCGACCGGGATGTGCGGGGCGTGGAAGTCGGCGGACCGCAGCGCCTCGTAGGACGCCTTCGGGAACTCACCTGTCTCATCGGCCTCAGCGGCATGCGGTGCCACCTTGGCCGCACAGACCTCACGGACCGCCTCCCGGATCGCCTCGTGCTCCTCCGGCAACCGGTAGACGTCGAACGACTGCTCTGCGGCCATGTCGGCCCTCCCCTTTCACCGCTATCATGCGCAGTCTGTACCGCCCGGGGGCCGAAGACTGCCGCAAACTGAAGGATAGCCACCGGCCCCTGCCGGACCTTACCGGCGGGTAGGCTCGCGCCCGAGCGTCGCCCGCCCGGCCCCACTACCCTCACAGCAGAAATTCAGTTCCCTCGGTGCCCGGCCCAGGCGCCCCCAGCAGAATGCGACGCATGGAAGCGCCGCCAGTGCGAGCGGAGAAGACAGGCGTGACGATTCCGTACCCGAACACCCAGCCGATGCCCGCCATCGCCGCGGTGACCCCGCCGTCCGGCGCCCCCCGCCCCCGGGTGACGTTCCTCGGCACCGGCTACCTCGGTGCGACCTACGCCATCTGCTACGCCGAACTGGGCTACGAGGTGCTCGGCTTCGACGTCGACGCGGACAAGATCGCCAAGCTGAACGCCGGTGAGGTGCCGATCCACGAGCCCGGCCTCGACGAGCTGCTGCGGCGCAACCTGGCCGCGGGCCGGCTGCGATTCAGCACGGACATCAACGAGACCGCCGACTTCGGCGACGTCCACTTCATCTGCGTCGGCACCCCGCAGCGGGCCGACGGCATGGGCGCCGACCTGTCGTACGTCGAGGCGTCCGTGACCAGCCTGGCCCAGCACCTGACCCGTAAGGCGCTGATCGTCGGCAAGTCCACCGTGCCGGTGGGCACCGCCGAGTGGGTGGAGCAGCTCGTCGGCAAGCACAGCCCGGCCGACCTCGGCGTCGAGGTGGCGTGGAGCCCCGAGTTCCTCCAGGAGGGCTTCGCCGTCGACGACGTGCTGCGTCCGAACCGGATCGTGGTCGGCGTCAAGAGCGAGTGGGCAAACGGCATGCTCTACGCCGCGCACAAGGGCGTCTTCGACCTCGCCGCCACCGAGGACCGCGAGGTACCGCTCGTGGTCACCGACTTCGCCACCGCCGAGCTGGTCAAGGTCGCCGCGAACGCGTTCCTCGCCACCAAGATCTCCTTCATCAACGCGATGGCGGAGGTCTGCGAGGCCGCCGGCGGCGACGTCACCCAGCTGGCCCGCTCGATCGGCTACGACCCGCGCATCGGCAACCGCTTCCTCCAGGCCGGACTCGGCTTCGGCGGCGCGTGCCTGCCCAAGGACATCCGCGCCTTCCAGGCCCGCGCGCAGGAGCTGGGCGCCGGTGAGGCGCTGCGCTTCCTGCACGAGGTCGACCTGATCAACCTGCGCCGGCGCAGCCGCGTCGTGCAGCTCGCCGCCGAGTTGCTCGGCCGCCGCTCCGGCCCGGCCGGGCCGGACCTGTCCGGCACCCGCGTCGCGGTGCTCGGCGCCACGTTCAAGCCCAACACCGACGACGTACGCGACGCGCCGGCGCTCGCGGTCGCCGCGCTGCTCGGCAAGGCCGGCGCCGACGTGCACGTGTTCGACCCGCAGGGGATCGAGAACGCGCGCCGCGCGGTGCCCGAGCTGACGTACGAGGAGACCATGAACGACGCCGTCCGCGGCGCCGACCTGGTCTGCGTGCTCACCGAGTGGGCCGAGTTCCGCAACGCCGACCCGGTGGCCCTGGGCGAGCTGGCCAACGGCCGCAAGGTGGTCGACGGGCGCAACTGCCTCGACTCCACACTGTGGACGCAGGCCGGCTGGGAGTACCGCGGCATGGGCCGCCCCTGATCCGATGACCGCGCGGACCGGCCGCCGGGAACGTCTCCCGGCGGCCGGTCCGCTTTTTGTTGTCCGGAACGCGGCGGCAACTGTCGAAATCCCGGCCCACTCAAGGCATGCTGCCTCTGGGAGGTCCACAGTGCGAGGGCACGGGCGGACGGGAGACTGTCGTGGAGAGCTTCAGGTGCGCCTCGTGCGGGCAGGACATCAAGCCCGCCGTCGTCTGCCCGCACTGCGGCGCGCACCAGCCGCAGTGGGCCGAGCACCTGGCCGACATCGAGCGCTCGATCGCCGAGATGAAGGCCCGCGACGCCGAGATCGCCCGGGAACAGCGGCAGATCGCCGCCAAGATGCAGGCCGCCCTCTTCCAGCGGGACATCCTGGCGCACGCCGGTGAGGAACGGGTCCGGCAGGCCACCCGGCCGCGCCGGGTCCTGCGCCGCCGGCCCGGCCGCCGCCCGCCCACCGCCGCCACCGGCGCGCCGCCCCGGGTGCCCCGCCAGGGCACCTCGCCGCCCGGGCCGCCGGAGGACCTGCCTCCGTCGCCGCCGCGCGGTCGCCCCCGCTGGCTCGATGCGGACGACCCGGAGCACCCGCCCGAGGCGTCCTCGCGCGAGGTGCAGAACATCCCGCTGGGGCTGGGCGCGCTCCTGCTCGGCGTCGCCGCGGTGGTCTTCGCGGCGGTGGCCACCAGCTCGATGGACGCGCTGGCTCGTCTCGGCGTACTGCTGGTGGCGACGGCGCTGATGCTCGTCGCCCCGCCGGTCCTGGCCCGGCGCGGGCTGACCTCCACCGCCGAGACCGTCGCCGCGGTCGGGTTGCTGCTGGTGCCGCTGGCCGGGTACGCGCTCTGGGCCGTGGACCGGATCGGCGGCGACGGATCAGGTGCCGCGTTCGCCGGGACGATCTTCCTGGTCACCACGCTCGTCGCCCTGGGGTACGCGTACGGGACGGGTCTGCGCGCGCCACGCTTCGCCACAGTGCTCGCCGCCCAGCCGGTGCTGCCGCTGCTGGCGTACGAGCGGATCACCGGGCCGGTCGGCTGGGCGCTGGTGCTCACCGCGGTGGCCGTGCTCGACCTCGCGCTCGTCCGTTCCGCTGTGGTACGTGAGCGGCCGGTCCGGCGTGACCTGCCCGCCACCGCGCCGACCCCGCCCGTCCCGCCCCGGCAACGCGCCGACGAGGACCGGCCCGAGTCGGCGCCGGAGGAGGTCGGCGAGGTGCTCGGCGGGGACGCTCCCCCGGAGCCGGCCGCCACCGCCCGGCCGGTGCCGTGGCTGCCCGAGCTGACCTGGCTGCTGCACGGCGTGGCGGTCGCTGTCGCGCTGGCGTACGCGGTCACCGGCCTGCTGCGCGCCGCCACCGTCCCGCCGGCCGCCGCATCGGGCGCGGTGCTGCTGCTCGCCGCGCTGGTCGCGCTGGCCGGCACGCTCGTGCTGCGCCGGCCGCCGCTGCCCGATGTCGGCGCCGGCATCCTCACGCTCGCGGTGATCGGCGCGCTCGGCCGGGTCGCCTCGGTGGCCCTGCCGGGCCGGTCCCTGCTGCTGATCTCCGCCGTCATCGCGCTGACCGGGCTCGCCGTCCGGGCCGTACCGGAGGCGGCCCGGCGGGGTCCGCAGCTCGCGTCGGCGGTGGCGCTCACGGTCAGCGGCCTGGTGGTCGCCGGTGGCGCGCTGCGCGCCGGGCTGGCGCCGCTCCGGGCCGCGCTGCCGGCCTGGTCGGCGGACCTGAGCGGATGGCACGCCGAGCTGGCCCGGGCGGTCGGCCCGACCGGCTGGCAGCTCGCCGCCAGCGCGCTGCTGCTCACCGTCGCCGCCGTGATCGCGCTGCCGCCCGAGATCCGGCGTGAGTTCGCGGTGGTCGGCGCGGCGCTCACCGCGCTCGCCGTACCCGCGTCGCTCGGCCTGGGGTGGGCGGCGGCCTGCTGGCCGATGCTGCTGACCGCGGTCGTCGTCGGTGTGCTCGGGCTGAGCGCCGGCACCGAACGCGCGGCGGTGACACACGCGGTCACCGCGGCCGGGCTGGGCCTGATCGGCGCCGGCGCCGCGCTCGCCCGGCCGGCGCTGACCGCCGCGGCGCTGACGCTGCTCTTCCTGGCCGGCGCGCTGGTCTCCCTCGCCCCTCGGGTCCGGCTCGCCGCCGCCGCGACCGACACCGTCTGCGCCTGGGCGGCCGGCGGCGCGGCGTTCGCGCTGCCGGGCGCCGTCGCCGCGTTCGTCGCCGCCACCGCGCCGACCCCGCCGATCGCCACTCCGGCGAACCTGCGCGAGATCACCGTTCCGATCCTCGCGGCGAGCTTCCTCGCCGTCTGCGTCACGCTCGGCTACGCCGCCCTGGTGCAGGTGGCGCAGCGGCACCTGAGCATTCCGCACGCGCTGGGCACCGTGCTCGGCACGGTGGCCGTCGCCGCCGCCGCGTTCGGCGCGCCGGGCGCGACCTCGGCGGACGCCTGGGTGGGCAGTCTGCTCCTGGTCGCCGCCGCGCTGCTGGCGCTCGCGCCGCGCATCGACGCGGGGCGCCGGGCCGACATGTCCCTGGACGGGTCCGACCTGGCCCTGGCCGCCACCACCGTGGCGCTCGTCGCCACACTGGCCCGGATCGCCGCGGTGCTCGCCCCCGGCGGTCAGCTCGTGGTGGCCTCCGCGCTGGTGCTGCTGGTCGCGGTGGCGGCCCGGGCGCTGCCGGAGGAGTGGCGGCGCGGACCGATCCTCGGCATCGCCGCCGGTGGCCTGCTCCTCGGCCTGATCGCCGCCTGGAGCGCGCTGCGCGGCGGGCTCGGCGTGCTGGCCACCCCCGGCCCGATCTGGGCCGGGGACCTGAGCGGGTGGCCGGCCGCGCCGACGGGCGGGTCGACCTGGCAGGCACCGGTCGCGCTGGTGCTGCTCGCGGTGACCGCCGCCGTCCTGCTGCCGGCGCCGTGGAAGTACGACGTTTCTGGCCTGGCCGTCGTGCTCGCCACGGTGGGCGCGCCGGCCGCGTTCGAGTTGCCCTGGTGGTCCCCGGTGGTGGTGGGCGCAATGGTGGCCACTGTCTACGGCATGGCGGCCGTGGCCGCTGTCGATCCCCGGGCCTCGCTGTCCCGGGCCACGGTGGCCGGTGTGGTCGCGCTGCACGCGGCCGGGGCGGGACTGGTCCGCCCGGGGACCACGGCGCTGGCGCTCGGCAGCATCGCGCTGATCGGGGCGACGGTGGCCGCCCTGGCCCGTACGCTCGCGCCGTCGCTCGTGGACGACGTACGCGCCGAGGGCATGCCGCCGCACCTGGTGCAGGTGGGCGGCGCCGGCGCGGGCGCCGCGGTGCTCGCCCTGCCCGGCGCGGTGGCCGCCCTGGCCGCCGCGTTCGGCCACCCGCCCCAGGTGGTGCTGACCGCCGCGCTGGCCGCCACCAGCATCGGTCTGGCCGCGATCGCGGCCGCGCGCCGGTACGTGCCGCAGTACCTCCCGTTCGCCAGCGTGGCGGTGGTCGGCGCGGCCACCGTCACCGCTGCCGCCGCGCTCGCGGTCGGCCTGCCGGCGGGCGTGTTCGCCGCCGCCGCCGCGCTGCTCGGCGTGCTCGCCGAACTGGTACGGGCCTCCACGGTCCCGCCCGCCGGCTCGGCCCGGCCGGTACGCCGCTGGACCGTCCTGCTGAACGGGGCGATGCGACGTGACCCGGACGATCCGGTGCTGCGCTGGCGGGTCAGCCCGGCCGCCGGCGCGCTCGCCGCCGCGGCGTTGCCCACCGCGCTGGCGCTGGCCACACTGGCGCCCGCGCTTGTGGTGGCGTTGTTCTCGCCGTTCGCGGTGCTGAGCCGGGTGTGGCAGGGGCCGCCACCGGAGCTGCTGACCCCGCCGGCGAACGCGGTGAATCCCACCCACGTGCTCACCGCGCTGCTGCTCACAGTGACAGCGGCGCTCGCCGCCACCGGGTTCAGCGGGGGCCGGCGGTCCCGTGCGGTGCCGGTGATCCTGCCCGGGGCGGCGGTCACGCTGCTGATCACGCCGGTGGCGCTCGGCCGGGGCTGGCCGGTGACCGCGCTGGCCGCGCTGGCGGTGTTCACCATCTCGATGCTCGGCCTGGCGCTGACCCCACCGCCGGCGCTGGCCGAGCCGGGCCGGTCGATCCGGGTGGCCCGGGTGCTGGTCTTCGCCCTCGGGCTGGCCGCCGGTGGCGCCGGGCTGGCCGGCAGCCTCGCCACCAGCGACCTGACCGTGTTCACGCTCGGCGGCGCGGTGGGCGTGGGCGCCGTCGCCGCGCTGTTCGGCACCACCCAGCGTGCCCGCATCCTGGGCTGGCTGTTCGGCTCGCTGATGGCGCAACTCTTCGTGCTCACCGTCGGCCTGAAGTCCGGGCTCGCCGCGGTCTGGTCCGCCTTCGGGGTACTCGCTGTCGGCGCGGCGTTGCAGGTCTTCGCCGCCACGCTGCCCCGGCTGCGCCGCCCCGAGGCGTACCGGGAGGCGGCCACCGTCGAGTGGAGCGGCTTCGGGGCGGCGCTCATCGCGCTGGCCCTGGCGTACGACTCGCCCCGGCACATCGCCGCGCTGCTGGCCGCGTGGGGCGCGGTCCTCGGGGTGGCGGCCACCCGTCCGGGGCGCCGGCCGATGGAGCGCAACCTGCTGTTCTGGGCGGTAGTGGCCTGCGAGATCAGCGCCTGGTGGATCCTGATGCGGGTGGCCGACGTGGCGCTGCCGGAGGCGTACACGCTGCCGTTCGCGGCGCTCGCCCTGCTGGTCGGGGTGCTGCAACTGCGCCACCGGCCCGACCTGTCGAGCTGGGTGGCGTACGGCCCGGCGCTCGTCACCGCTTTCCTGCCCACGCTGGCGATCGTGATCGCCACCGACTCCAGCATGCTGCGTCAGGTGCTGCTGCTGCTCGGCGCCGTCGCGGTGCTCATCTTCGGCTCGACCAGCCGGCAGCAGGCCCCGGTGATCGTGGGCGCCGCGGTGACCGCGATCGCGGCCGTGCACGCGCTGTTCAGCCTCGGCCCGTGGCTGGTGCTGATCCCGGTCGGCATCGTGCTGCTGGCACTGGGCGCGAGCAACGAGCGTCGCCGCCGCGCCCAGGAGCGCCTGCAGACCGCGCTGCGCGGCATGCGGTGAGCCGAGCGGGCCTGGCGGTGCCGGGCCCGCCCGACTCACGCCCGACTCGCCCGCCGCCGGTCCGCGTGCCGCCGGTCCGCGGCACCTCACCCGGCCGGTCCGCGGCACCTCACCCGGCCGGTCCGCGGCACTCTGCCGGCCGGTCCGCAGCGCCTTGCCCGGCCGGCTCGCGGCGTCTCCCCGGCCGTTCAGTCCGGTCACACTCCGTGTCGAAGTGCCGGGGCGGGCGGGGCACCTCCCTGCCGACTTTGCTCTGCAGCCACGGAGGCAACGGTCACCCACCGTGACGAGTGCCGGTGCGGAGCCAATTTCAAGGAAACGCAGAACCGCAGGTCAAGGCCGCGCTGCGTCGATGGCTGCAGAGCAAAGTCGGCGGAGGGCACAAACAGCCGCCCACCCAGCCGGTCACGCTCAGCAACCAGCCGAGTTAAGTACGAAGAGTGACGAACGGTCAGGTGAGGGAGGCGCGCAGCGCGGCTTCCTTCTCGACGACCAGATCCTCCAGGCTCGCCTGGTAGGCGGCCATCCTGTCGCGCAGCACCGGGTCGGAGGCGCCCAGGATGCGTACCGCCAGCAGGCCGGCGTTGCGGGCGTTGCCGATCGAGACGGTGGCGACCGGCACACCGGCCGGCATCTGCACGATGGACAGCAGCGAGTCCATCCCGTCCAGGTACTTCAGCGGCACCGGGACACCGATCACCGGCAGCGGGGTGACCGAGGCGACCATGCCGGGCAGGTGGGCCGCCCCGCCCGCGCCCGCGATGATCACCTGAACGCCCCGGCCGGCGGCGGCCCGGCCGTACTCGATCATCTTGCCCGGGGTGCGGTGCGCCGAGACCACGCCCACCTCGTACGGCACGCCGAACTCGTCCAGCGCCTCGGCGGCGGCCCGCATGACCGGCCAGTCCGAGTCGCTGCCCATGATCAGCCCGACGGTGCTCATCAGTGCCCCTCCTGAAGCCAGCGGGCGGCACGCGCGGCCCGGGCCCGTACGTCCTCAAGGTCGTTGCCGAGCACGGTGACGTGCCCGATCTTGCGGCCGGGGCGGACCTGCTTGCCGTACAGGTGGACCTTGGCCCCGGGCTCGGCGGCGAACAGGTGGTGCAGCCGCTCGTCGATGGAGATGCCGCCCGGCTCGCCGCCGAGCACGTTCGCCATCACCACGACCGGCGCGGTCAGCGAGGTGTCCCCCATCGGGTAGTCGAGGACCGCCCGCAGGTGCTGCTCGAACTGCGAGGTCCGGGCCCCCTCGATGGTCCAGTGCCCGGAGTTGTGCGGCCGCATGGCCAGCTCGTTGACGACCAGCCCGGACGGCGTGTCGAACAGCTCCACCGCGAGCAGGCCGACCACACCGAGCGCGGTCGCGAGGTCGATGGCGAGCTGCTGCGCGGCGACGGCCTGCTCCTCCGGCAGGTCGGGCGCGGGCGCCAGCACCTCGACGCAGATGCCGTCGCGCTGCACCGTCTCCACCACGGGGTACGCGGCGACCTGCCCGAACGGCGACCGCGCCACCTGCACGGCCAGTTCCCGGCGCAGCTTCACCCGCTCCTCGACCAGCAGCGGCGTGCCACCGGCGAGCAGCGTGGCGGCCAGCTCACCGGCCGCGCCGGCGTCGTCGACCATCCAGACGCCGCGCCCGTCGTAGCCGCCCCGGGCGGCCTTGAGCACCACCGGCCAGCCGGTCTCCTCGCCGAAGGCGACCAGGTCGGCCGGGGACTCCACCGGACGCCAGGCCGGGTTCGGCGCGCCCAGCTCACCGAGCCGTTCCCGCATCACCCGCTTGTCCTGCGCGTGCACCAGCGCCTCGGCCGGCGGGAACAGCTTCACGCCCTCGTCGGTCAACGCGCGGATGTGCTCGTTGGGCACGTGCTCGTGGTCGAAGGTGACCACGTCGCAGCCCTTGGCGAACGTACGCAGCGCGGCCAGGTCGGTGTGGTCGCCGTACTGGACGTCGGCGGCGACCAGCGCGGCGCCGTCGTCCGGGGCGAGCGCCAGCACGCGCAGCGACTGGCCGAGGGCGATGGCGGCCTGGTGGGTCATCCGGGCGAGCTGGCCGCCACCCACCATGCCCACGACGGGGAGACCGGTACGGGAGTCCATAGCGCCGCCAGCCTATAAGGGCCGGTGCCGGGCCGGACCGCGAGGGCGGCCCGGCCCGCTCCGCTCAGCCGAGCTGCGCGACCAGCTCCTCGACGCCGGTCACCGGCCGCTGGCAGACGAAGCCCCGGCAGACGTACGCGGCGGGCCGCCCGTCGACGAACGGCCGTCCGGCCAGCAGCGGCACGCCGGGCTGGTCCGGGGCGCCGGCCACCACCACCGCGCCGGGCGGGGCGTGGCGCCGGGCGGCGGCCACCAGCGGGTCGCCCTCCGGGTCGCCGGTCGCCACCGCGATCTCGTACGGCCCGGACAGCAGCGCCTCGCCGACAGTGGCGGCGTAGCCGGTGAACCGGGCGTGCCGGTCGACGATCGGCGCGACAGTCGACAGCGTCTGCTCGGCCGCCTCCCGGTAGCGGGTCTCCCCGGTCAGCGCCGCGTACGCCACGAGCGCCGCGACGATCGCCGAGCGGCCCGACGGGGTCGCGTTGTCGGTCGGGTCGGCGGGCCGGGTGACCAGGCGCTCGGCGTCGTCGGCGGTGTCGTAGAAGGCGCCGTCCGGGCCGGCGAACCGGGCCAGCGCCACATCGAGCAGCTCACCGGCCAGGCTCAGCCACCGCCCCTCGCCGGTGAGCTGGTGCATCGCGCAGAACGCCTCGGCGACGCAGCCGTAGTCCTCCAGCACCCCGGCCGGCTCGCCCACGACCTTGTCCCGGGAGACCCGGCGCAGCCGCCCGTCCACCACGTGCACGGTGGCCAGGTGCTCGGCGGCGTCCCGCATCGCGCCGTCGGAGACGATCAGCACGCCGTCCATCAGGTTCGCGTCCTCGTCGTCCGGGGACACGAGCAGCGCGGCGACCTGCTGGAACTCGGCGATGGCGGTGATCGCGAGCCCGTTCCAGGCGGCCACAACCTTGTCGTCGCGGGCCGGCTGCGGGCGGGTGTCGCGGGCGGCGAGCAGCCGGCCCACCACGTCCTGCCATCGGGCCCGCACCGCCGGGTCGGCGTCGTCGACGTCCCGGGCCAGCCGCAGCACGCTGCTGCCGTGCTCGAACGTGCCCTCGGCGGTGACCTCGAACAGGTCGGCGGCGAACCGGCCGTCGTCGGCCCCCAGCACCTCGACGAGCTGGTCGGGCGTCCAGACGTAGGTGAGCCCCTCGACGCCCTCGGTGTCCGCGTCCAGCGCCGAGGCGAAGCCTTCACCGGCCCGGTGCAGCTCGTCGGCGAGGAACCGGGCGGTGTCGCGGGCCACCCGGCGGGCCAGCCCGTCGCCGGTGAGCCGCCAGAGCTGGGTGTAGACGCGCAGCAGCAGTGCGTTGTCGTAGAGCATCTTCTCGAAGTGCGGCACCGTCCAGTGGCCGTCCACCGAGTAGCGGGCGAACCCACCGGCGAGCTGGTCGTTGAGGCCGCCTCGGGCCATCGCCTCGCAGGTGTGCCGGACGATCTCCAGGCTGCGCGCCGAGCCGGTGCGCTGGTGGTGCCGGAGCAGGAAGAGCAGGTTCATGTGCGGCGGGAACTTCGGCGCGCCGCCGAAACCGCCGTTCGTCTCGTCGTACTCCCGGGCGAGCTGGCTCGCGGCGGCGTCGAGCAGGTCGGCGGTGAGCGGCGCGGTCACGCCGCCGACCGCCTGCGCGCCGCCGATCGCCTCGACCACGGCGGCGCCCTGGCGCAGCACCGCCTCGCGCTGGTCGCGCCAGGCGGTGGCGACCGAGCCGAGCAGGCGGATGAAGTTGGCGCGCGGGAAGTACGTGCCGCAGAAGAACGGGGTGCCGTCCGGCGTCGCGAAGACGGTCATCGGCCAGCCGCCCTGCCCGGTCATCGCCTGGGTGGCGGTCATGTAGACCGCGTCGACGTCGGGGCGCTCCTCGCGGTCGACCTTCACGCAGACGAAGTCGTCGTTCATCAGCCGGGCCACTGCCTCGTTCTCGAACGACTCGTGAGCCATCACATGACACCAGTGGCAGGCCGCGTAACCGACCGAGATCAGCACCGGCACGTCGCGCCGCTTCGCCTCGGCGAACGCCTCCTCGCACCACGGCCACCAGTCGACCGGGTTGTCGGCGTGCTGGAGCAGATATGGCGAGGTGGCCTTGGCGAGTCGGTTCACCACCCGACCCTATCCACCATCGCCTTCCGACGCCGCCGGTGCGGCAGGCGTCAGGAAGCGCCGTCGGCGCGCAGCGGGAAGACGTTGCCCCGGGCGCCGTCGCGCAGCGACCCGAGCACCGCCGCGATCTTGTCGGCGGGCATCGGCTTGAAGAAGTGGTAGCCCTGGGCGGCTGTGCAGCCCAGCTCGGCCAGCGCGGTGCGCTGCTCGGCGGTCTCGACGCCCTCGGCCACGACCCGCAGCCCCAACTCGTGGGCCAGCCCGACGGTGGTCCGGACGATCGCCGCCGCCTCGGGCGAGTCGGCCATCCGGAGCACGAACGACCGGTCCACCTTCAGCTCGTCCACGGCGATCCGGGTGAGGAACGTCAGCGAGGAGAAACCGGTGCCGAAGTCGTCCACCGCGAGCTGCACGCCCATGGCGCGCAGCGTGGCCAGCACCTCGTCGATGATCTCCAGCTCGCTCATCACCACCGTCTCGGTGATCTCCAGGACCAGCCGGTGCGGCGGGACCTGGTGGCGGCGAAGCGCCTCGTCGATCTCGGCGGGCAGTCGCGGGTCGAGCAGGCTGCGCGCGGACAGGTTCACCGAGATGGGGACGTCCAGCCCGTCCCGCGCCCACGCGGACGCCACGGCCAGCGCCTTGTCCAGCACGTACCGGGTGAAGCTGCCGAGCTGCTCGCTGTTCTCCACCGGGCGGATGAAGTCGGCCGGGCCGAGCCATCCCCGGCGCGGGTGCCGCCACCGGATCAGCGCCTCCACGCCGGTCGGCGCGCCGGTGGCCAGGTCCACCGCCGGCTGCAACGCCAGGACCAGCTGGTCGTCGGCGGCCAGCGCCTCCCGCATCTCCGCGAGCAACGCCAGGTGGTCGGTGCTCGCCGCGTCGCGGGAGCTGTCGTACGCGGCGACGCTGCCGCCGCCCTCCTTCGCCTGGTACATGGCGATGTCGGCGCGCCGCAGCAGCTCGGTCAGGTCGGCCGCGCCCGCGTCGGCCACCACCACGCCCACTGCCACCTCGACGGACATCCGTACCCCGGCCACCTCGGTCGGGGCGGCGAGGCGTTCGGCGACCTCCCGGGCCTGGCGCAGCGCGTACGCCAGCGGGGCCGTCCGGTCCTCGACCATCGGCACCGAGGTCAGCAGCAGCGCGAACTCGTCGCCGCCGAGCCGCCCGAGCAGGTCGCCCGGCCGGGTCAGCGCGGCGAGGCGGCTGGCGGTGAGCCGCAGCAGCTGGTCGCCCGCCGAGTGCCCGAGCGTGTCGTTCACCTCCTTGAACTGGTTCACGTCGAGCAGCAGCAGGGCCACCGGGTGGTCGTGCGGGCGCTGCCGCAACGCCTGGTCCCCCTTGGTGAGCAGCGCCGCCCGGTTCAGCAGGCCGGTGAGCTGGTCGTGCACCGCGTCGTACGACGAGCGGGCGGTGACAAGCCGCAGCTCCCGATGCGTGGCGGCGTCGTGCAGGGCGGCGGCGAGCGCGTCCCCGAAGGCCGCCACGCCGTCGCGTTCCCGGGCGCTCGGCGGGGCGGACCGGGCGAACCGCACCCGCAGCCGGCCGACCTCGGCGGAGCCCACGACGAGCCGGCGCATCAACTCGTGCTCGGCGACGCCGGCGCACCCGGCGGGTTCCACCTCCCGGTCCCGGACCTGCCCGCCACGGTCGGCCCGGTACCGGCGCCAGCGTCCCTCGCCCCGGGCCACGTCGACCTCGACCAGTTCGGCGCCGAACAGCGTGAGCGCTCCGGTCACCGCGGCGGTCGCCACGCCCCGCTCGTCGAGCTGGTTGAGCGCGGCGGTGGCCTCGGCGAACGCCCGCCAGGTCCGCCGTTCATGGTCGGCCCGCAGCCGGTGCCGGTAGGTCTGCTGGAGCAGCCAGAGCGGCGGCGGCAGGAGCAGCAGCCAGCGCGCGTCGAGTTCGAGCAGCGCGACGACCACCAGGCCGACCGCCACGTTGCCGACGAACATGAGCAGCTTGCCGCGCAGCGCGGCGAACAGCGGCGGCCCCATCGGGATGCCGTGCCGCAGCGCGAGCGTCACGGCGCCCAGGAAGGCGGTGGTGAGCAGGTACGTCACCGCGGCGGCGGTGAGCGTGAGCGCGAGCTCGGGGGTGGGCGCGGCGAGCAGCGGCGGGCCGAGGGCGGTCGCGACGGCCGCCGCGAGCGCGGTGGCGGCGGTGAGCGAGCCGGCGATCCCCGCCAGTTCCAGGGCCGGTCGACGGTCCGACACCACCGACATCACGGTCCAGGCGGTGCCCACGCCCAGCAGGGCGGCGGCCGGAAGCCAGCCGGCCGGCACCAGCCAGAGGCAGACCACCAGCGCGGCCTCGCCCCAGGTGATGCTCACCATCCCCGAAGCGGTACGGAAGCGCAGCCGGGCGAGTTGGGCAACCGCGAACGCGACAGTGGCGATGCCGAACCGCGCCGGGCCGGGCAGCGGGTGGTCCACCGGGAGGTGTGGCGGGACGACCAGGCCGAGGACGGCGGCCAGCAGACCGGTGAACGCGACCGCGACGGTCAACACGACGACGCCCGTCGGCGTCCCGCGCAGGCCGACCCGGTCCGGGGGACGGTCGGCCGGCTCGGTGGTCACGGGGCCGCCCCGTCACCGGGCCGGGCGGAGGCATGGCCGGGGGCCGGTGCTGCCTTCGACATCGGCGTCCCCCTTCCGCGCAGGGTCCGGGGCCTGACGGTCCCCCCGGCGGAAGGCTAAGCCAAAGCCGGTGGTCGCAACAGGGGGCGACGACCGGCTTGGGCGTGATTCACGCGGCGTTCAGCTGTTCCGTCGCTGCTGGGAGCCGCTGGGCGTGTTCGTCGGTGAATCCTGCTCGACGAGCCCTTCTGTCGGATCGGCGACTGCGGAATCGGCCCGGCCCGGGGCGCCCTGGTGCGGGAAGCGGTCGGGCAGCCGGCGCAGCCGGGCGTTCATGTTGCGGATCAGCAGGACGGTGACGGTGGCCAGCGCAACGATGAGGAAGAGGCCCATCGGACCGGCCAGACCACCCGTGCGGGTGTCACCGAAGTTGTTCTGTGCGAGCACCTCGACGGCGGTCAGCATGGTGTTCCTCCGATGTGCGACTGCGCACCAGGGTAGACCCCGGCCCGGTCAGTGGGCACGGCACGCCTCCCGTACGCCCGCGAAGAGGTCGGACTCGGGCAGCGGGCTGTCCACCAGCGACCGGGCGAGTTGGAAGTCCTCCGTCGGCCAGGCGCGCTTCTGCAGTTCCATCGGCACCTGGAACCAGAACCCGTCCGGGTCGATCTGGGTGGCGTGGGCGCGCAGGGCGTCGTCGCGGACCGGGAAGTAGTCGGCGCACTCGACCCGGGTGGTGATCCGCGCACCCTTGTCGGGGCGCTCGTCCCAGCGCTTCATCCACTCGCCGTACGGCGATTCGAGCCCGGCTTCGAGCACCGCCTCGTGCAGGCTCATGATCTTGGCCCGGGAGAAGCCCACGTCGTAGTAGAGCTTGAGCGGCTGCCACGGCTCGCCCAGCTCGGGATGGCGCTCCGGGTCACCGGCCGCGTCGAACGCCGCCACGGTGACCTTGTGGGTCATGATGTGGTCGGGGTGCGGGTAGCCGCCCTCCTCGTCGTACGTGGTGACGACGTGCGGGCGGAACTGCCGCATCAGGCGCACCAGCGGCGCGGCGGCGACGTCCACGTCCTGCAGGGCGAAGCAGCCCTCCGGCAGCGGCGGCAGCGGGTCGCCCTCGGGCAGCCCGGAGTCGACGAAGCCGAGCCACGCCTGCTCGACGCCGAGGATCGCCCGGGCGGCGTCCATCTCGGCCCGCCGGATGTCACCGATGTTGGCCCACACGTCGGGGCGGTCCATCTTCGGGTTGAGCACGCTGCCCCGTTCGCCACCGGTCGCGGTGACGACGAGGACGTCCACCCCCTCGGCGACGTATTTCGCCATGGTGGCGGCACCCTTGCTCGACTCGTCGTCGGGATGGGCGTGCACCGCCATGAGACGCAGCTGTTCTGCCACCTTCGGCGCTCCTCGTCTGTGCCCGCCGACCACCCTCCGGTCGGCTGACCTGCCGGAATCTCCCCCCGCGCCCGCGAAAGCCCCCGTGACGGCCGGTCGGGGGCCGCCACCGGAGTGGCCAGGGCCACGCCCGCCGGTCCAGGCCGACCTGCCATCCTTGACTCAGCGCCGGGCTGGGAAGATGGACCTAGCCATTCTTGCCGATGCCGCCGACAACAACGCCAGGAGATACCCGCCGGTGAGCGAGACGCACGCCACAGTCGCCGCGGAGGCGCCGGTCTACCCGCCCGGCCGGTACGGCCGACGCCGGGAGCCGGGGCGCCGCCGGCCGGTCCTGCTCGCCCTGACGGTGGCGGTCCTGCTCGCCGTCCTCGGGCTGGGCGCGGCGAAGCTCTACTACCAGTACGGCGACCCGGAGTACCAGGGCGAGATGATCAGCTACTCCGACATCACCGACTCCCGGGTGACAGTCGACTTCCGGGTCACCGTGCCGCCGGGTGGCTCCGCCACCTGTCTGCTGCGGGCCCGCTCGCACGACGGTGCCCAGGTGGGCAGCATCGAGACCACTGTGAGCGCCGAGCCGGGCCAGCGCCACATCCGGACCCGCCAGGAGGTGCCCACGAGCGCCCGGCCGTTCATCGGTGAGGTGTTGCGCTGCCGGCCGGCCGGCTGAGCCGGAGCGCCGGCGAGCCGCCGGCAACCGCACCCCGGTCCCGTCGCCGGCACCGGGGTGATTGAGCACACCTCGACGTGTGCGGCACTGGTAGCCTTGCAAGTTCACCTGTCAGCCAGTCCGCACCAACCGAGGAGACCGCCTGTGTCCACAAATGGAAACGAGGCGCCCGCCACCTGGCTGTCCCAGGACGCCTACGACCGTCTGCAGGCAGAGCTCGACGAGCTGATCGCCAACCGGCCGGTCATCGCTGCCGAGATCAACGCCCGGCGCGAGGAGGGCGACCTGCGGGAGAACGGTGGCTACCACGCCGCCCGCGAGGAGCAGGGCAAGGCCGAGGGCCGCATTCTCTACCTCAAGGAGCTGCTGCGCACCGCCAAGGTCGGTGAGGCTCCGGACACCGACGCGGTGTCGCCGGGCATGGTCGTGACGATCTACTTCGACGACGACGCGGACGACAGCGAGACGTTCCTGCTGGGCTCCCGGGAGATCGCCTCCACCACCGACCTGACGGTGTACAGCCCCGAGTCCGCGCTCGGCCAGGCCATCCTCGGCGGCAAGGCGGGGCAGACCTGCACCTACACCGCGCCGAGCGGCGCCGATATCAAGGTGACCATCGTCTCCTTCGAGCCGTACAGCGGCTGACCTTCCGGACCCGCGCCGGATGGCTCGGGTCCCGAACCCGACCGAGGCTGACAGGCTCCTCGGACCCGAGCCGCACACCCGAACGCCCCGACCGGATCATCCGGCCGGGGCGTTCGCGTTCCGCTGTGACGTCGGTGTTCCACCGAGGGGCTCAGCCCTCGCCGGTGAAGACCACCTGGTAGCCGCTGGCCCGCAACGCGCTGATCAGGGTGTCCGAGTGCTCCACCCCGCGCGTCTCCACGGACAGGGCCACCTCCACCTCGCCCAGGCGCAGATGCGGGTTGGCCCGCTGGTGCACCACGTCCACCACGTTGGCGCGGTGCTCGGCGATCTCGCCGAGCAGCGAGGCGAGCTGGCCGGGCCGGTCGACGCAGCGCACCGTGATCCGCAGGAAACGGCCGGCCGCCGCCAGACCGTGCTCGATCACCCGGAGCATGAGCAGCGGATCGATGTTGCCGCCGGAGAGCACCGCCACCACCGGCGCGGTCACCTCAACCGCGCCGGACAGCAGCGCCGCCACCCCTACCGCGCCGGCCGGCTCGACCACCTGCTTGCCGCGTTCCAGCAGCATCAGCAGCGCCCGGGAGATGTCCTCCTCGGAGACCGTGACGACGTCGTCGACGAGCTTGCGGACGTGGGTGAAGGTCAGCTCCCCCGGCCGGCCGACGGCGATCCCGTCGGCGATCGTCGCGAACGAGGGCAGGCGTACCGGCTCGCCGGCCCGCAGCGAGGGCGGGAAGGCGGCGGCGCTCGCCGCCTGGACCCCGATCACCCGTACGTCGGGACGCAGCGCCTTGGCCGCCACCGCCATCCCGGAGACCAGTCCGCCACCGCCCACCCCGGTCACGATGGTGCGCACGTCCGGGCACTGTTCGAGGATCTCCAGCGCGACGGTGCCCTGACCGGCGATCACGTCCGCGTGGTCGAACGGGTGGATGAACACCGCACCGGTCCGCTCGGCGAAGGTCTGCGCCGCGACGAGCGACTCGTCCACCGTGTTGCCGACCAGCTCGACCTGCGCGCCGTACCCCTTGGTCGCGGCGACCTTCGGCAGCGGCGCGTTCACCGGCATGAAGACGGTGGCGTGCGCGCCGACCAGCCCGGCGGCGAGCGCCACCCCCTGGGCGTGGTTGCCGGCGCTCGCCGCGACCACGCCCCGGGCCCGCTCCTCGGCCGAGAGGCGGGAGATCCGCACGTACGCGCCACGCACCTTGTACGACCCGGCGCGTTGCAGGTTCTCGCACTTGAGCCAGACCGGCCCGCCGAGCGCGGCGCTGAGCGGCCGGGACGGCTCCAGCGGGGTGGTACGGGTGACACCGCCGAGCAGTTCCCGCGCAGCTTGAACGTCGGCGAGACCGACCAGTTCCGTCATGCCCCGATCGTGCCACCCGGCCCCGGTGGGATCTGCGCCGACGTGGCCGACGGCGCGGGCGGCACCGACGCGACGGAAGCGGGCCGGTCGGGGTGCCCCGGCCCGCCCGGCTGACCCGGCCACGCCGGCTGACCCGGCCACCCCTGCTGACCCGGCCACGCGGGCACGGCCCGGGCGAGCCGGTCCTGCTGGGCGGCGGAGATCCGGCGGATCAGCACGACGAACGCGATCCCGGCGACCAGGCAGGCCAAGGCCGGCACCAGCCGGGGCGCGAGCGCCTCCTCGTAGTAGCGCACGTACGTGCCGAACTCCGCGTCGTTGCGGGGCAGCTCGGTCAGCCGGTCGTACCGCTGCTGCTGCGCCTGCGCGACGAACCGGTCACCGATCAGGAACACCAGCCAGCTCACCCACCACACCCCGACCAGCCACGACTGGCGGCGCTGCCAGACGCTGTTCCGGAGCAGGTCGGCGAGCACCCGGGCCGGCACCACGAGGTTGGCGAACGGCACCAGCCAGCCGGCGATCGCCCACGCCGGGCTCAGGCTCGGCACGGCGCCCGGGAAGGCGTCCAGGTTCTTGCGCGCCCGCCAGGTCCAGATCACCACGAGCGTCCCCGCGGTCAGCAGGGCGAGCAGGTAGGGCAGGGTGAACAGCACCTCGACCAGCACCGCGCCGAGCAGCACGTCCCGGTCGAGCTGCTCGGCGGCCGAGCGGGCCATCCGCACACCAACCAGCGGGAACAGAGCCGTGAGCAGGTAGCACAGGGTGGCGGCGCCGACCGCGGACGCCCCGGCCACCGCCAGTCCGCGCACGCCGTACGTGGGCACGCCGGGACTCACGGCGGGTTGGCCGACGCGCGTACCGCAGCGCTGGCACTCCTCAAAGGCCGGGGACGTGGCGTCCCCGCAGGTCTGGCAGTTCATCGGGGACCGTCCGAGTTGGTGTGCGCGACAGGGTGCGCACACGCTAGACGATCACGCGGTGGCCGGCGACCCCGTTCCGACGCGGGGGTAGCCGGGGGCGTGCCGGGCCCACGGCGCCTGCATCTCGAACTGACCGGCCACGCCGAGCAGCAGCAGCTCGGAGCCGGGCGGGCCGACGAACTGCACGCCCACCGGCAGCCCGTCCGGGCGGCGGCCGACCGGCACCACGATCGACGGCAGCCCGGCGATGTTCCACGGCGCCGCGTACGGGGCGTACCTGATGTTCGCCGACATGTTCGCCAGCCAGGAGCGGCCGGACCAGCCGGCGGCCTCCGGCGGCGGCCCGGCCAGCGCCGGGGTGAGCAGCAGGTCGATCGAGTTGTCCGCGAAGAAGTTCACCGACCGTTCGCGCCAGGCCGCCCGGTCGGCCTCCCGCACGTACCCCCGGCGCTGCGCCCACTCGCCGAGCGTGACGTGCCGGCGGCTGCGGCGCTGGAGCTGGCGCGGGGCGACCCCGGCGGCGCGCACGTCGGCGGCGGCCGCCGCGAACCAGGTGGCGATGCCCTGCAGGCCGAGCCGGGTCGGGTAGACCGGGTCGGTGGGCACGGTGTCGTGACCGGCGGCGGCGAGCAGGCGGCCGGCGGCGGCCACCGCGTCCCGGTTCGGGGCGTCCGGCGAGACGCCGCGCACCGGCGAGCGCAGCGAGACGCCGACCCGTAGCCGCGCCGGCGGGACCAGCTTGTCCGGCCGGCGACCGGCCAGCACCGAGAAACCGACCACCGCGTCGGCCACGGTGCTGGTGAGCATGCCGTGCTCGGTCAGGCCGAACCAGTCGTCCGCGCCGAGCTGGCAGGGCACCACGCCCCGGCCGGGCTTGAGCCCGACCAGGCCGCAGCAGGCCGCCGGGATGCGGATCGACCCGAGGCCGTCGTTGCCGTGCGCCATCGGCACCAGCCCGGCGGCCACCGCGGCGGCCGCGCCGCCGGAGGAGCCGCCGGGGGTACGCGCCGGATCCCACGGGTTGCGGGTGGCAGCGGTGTCGTCGTCGGTGAGCGCCCACAGGCCCAGTTCCGGCATCCGGGTCACGCCCAGGATCACCGCGCCCGCTCCGCGCAGCCGCCGGACCACCTCGTGGTCGGCCTCCGCCACCGGTGTACGCATGGCGGCCGACCCGTTCCACGTGGGCAGGCCGGCCACCGGCGTGTTCTCCTTGACCGCCACCGGCACGCCGGCGAGCGGGAGGTTCGCCAGTTCCTCCTGCTCGTCGACCTTCTCCGCCTCGGTGATCGCCTCACCGCCGCGTACCGTGCGGAACGCGGCCAGGTCGGCGTCGACCCGGGTGACGTGATCCAGGTGGTCGGCGACGACCTGGGTGGCGGAGACGTCGCCACGGCGTACCGCCCGGGCGATCTGTTTCGCGGTCGCACCGACCCACGTCGTCGGCAAGATCTCCGGCACTGCCACCCTCCCCAGCCAGCGGTCAGCCCAGGGCCTGCTCCAGATCGGCGAGCAGGTCGTCGACCGTCTCGATGCCGACAGACAGTCGCACGAGATCGCCGGGAACTTCAAGCGGCGAGCCCGCAGCGCTTGCGTGTGTCATCCGGCCCGGGTGCTCGATCAGGGACTCGACGCCGCCGAGCGACTCGGCGAGCACGAACAGCCGGGATCGGTTGCAGATGTCCACGGCATGCTCCTCGCCGCCCGCCGCGCGGAACGAGATCATGCCGCCGAACCGCCGCATCTGCTTGGCGGCCACCTCGTGGCCGGGGTGCGAGGGCAGGCCCGGGTAGATGACCTGCGCGACCTTCGCGTGGCCGTCCAGGTAGGCCGCGATCCGCTCGGCGTTGTCGCAGTGCCGGTCCATCCGTACCCCGAGGGTCTTGATGCCGCGCAGGGTGAGCCAGGCGTCGAACGGGCCGTTGATCGCGCCCATCGCGTTCTGGTGGTAACGCAGCTCCTCGCCGAGCGCCCGGTCCGCCGCGACGAGCGCGCCGCCGACCACGTCGGAGTGTCCGCCGACGTACTTGGTGGTGGAGTGCACCACCACGTCCGCGCCGAACGCGATCGGCTGCTGCAGGTACGGCGAGGCGAACGTGTTGTCGACCACCAGCAGCGCGCCGGCGTCGTGCGCCACGGCGGCCAGCGCCGCGATGTCGGCGATGCCGAGCAGCGGGTTGGTCGGCGTCTCCACCCACACGATCCGGGTGGCGCCCGGGCGGATCGCCGCGCGCACGGCGTCCGGGTCGGAGACCTTCGCCGGGGTGTAGTCCAGCCCCCAGCGCTCGGCCACCTTGGCGAACAGCCGGTAGGTGCCGCCGTACGCGTCGTCCGGGATCACCACGTGGTCGCCCGGCTTGCAGACGGTCCGCAGCAGCGTGTCCTCGGCGGCCAGGCCACTGGCGAAGGCGAGTGCCACCTGGCCGCCCTCCAGCGCGGCCAGGCACTCCTGGAGCGCGTCCCGGGTGGGGTTGCCGGAGCGGCTGTACTCGTAGCCCTCGCGCGGCGCGCCGACGGCGTCCTGGGCGTACGTGCTGGTCTGGTAGATCGGCGGAATCACCGCGCCGGTGCGGGCCTCCGGGGCCTGACCGGCGTGGATGGCGAGTGTGTCGAAGCCGTGCCTCATGCCGCAGACGTTAGTCCGCCCGCTTCCCCTTTGCTCCCGGTAGGCCGGGCGCGCCTGTCACAACCAGGACTCTGTCGGGGTGGTCGGCCATACTGGTCCGGTGAGTACGACCGAGGCGCTCCCCTCCCGCCTGCACGGCGTCGCCGACCGGATCCCGGCCTCGCTGGGTCTTTTGAGCGGCCCGCGGTCGGGGCGGGTCAGCCTGCCCGTGCGCCTTGCCTGGTCGGGCCCCGGCGACTACGACGTGGGCGACCCGGGTGAGCGACTGACCCTCTACTGCCTCCTGCTTGACTGCGGCCAGCGGGACGACATCATCAGATACGTCGACGCCGCGCTGCTCCGCCAGGACTGGCCACGTATTCGACGGTTGACGGCCCGGCGGGTGACCCGGCTCTGGGAGAGGCAACTGCCCGACCTCGTCGCCGGGTGATGGACGCGCTGCACCGTCGCCTGCTGGAGATCGGTTTCGCCGCTGGTGACGACCTGGGACTGATGCTCGCCGGTGGCTACGCCATGTGTGCCCACGATCTGGTCGACCGGCCTTCCCAGGACATCGACTTCGCCACGGCCGCCGCGATGCCACTCAGTGCCGTGGCGGACCGGCTCGCCGCCGCCTACGTCGCGGCCGGGTTCTCCGCCCGGATCATCGAGGCGACGCCGCGCATGGCTCGCCTGCTGATCTCGGACGACGCCTCTTCCTGTGAGGTCGATCTGCTCAAGGAGGCACTCGCGCCGCCAGCCCGCATGGCGCTGGGCCCGGTGCTGGCCTTCGAGGACGCGGTCGGGCTGAAGGTCCGGGCGCTGCACGACCGTGCCGCCCACCGCGACTACATCGACGTCCGCGCAGCCTCCGAGCGGCTCACCCGGTCGGAGCTGGAGCATCTCGGCGCCCGGCACACGGCCGGCTTCTCGTTGGACGAACTGGCCGACCGGCTGGGTGGTGTGACGGAGCGGGACAGCCGGACGTTCCGTTCGTACGGGCTCACCGAGCAGCAGGTCGACGAGCTGCGCGGATGGGCGCTGCGGTGGGAGGCGGACATCCGGGCGCGCCTCGCCAACGGCGAGACCGGCCCGACCGGCATCCCCGACGACGACTGGGACGCCTACCTCGATCGCGCCTGACCTACGGCCGGTCTTCTCGTCGATCATGAGGTTGACGGTGGTCGCCGTCCGATTTGTCGCCGCCAACCTCATGATCAACGCTCGCCCGGAGGTGGGGTGGGCGGGCCGGGCCTAGGGTGGGCGGATGAGCGGGTGCGTGTTCTGCGGGATCGTGGCGGGCGAGGTGCCCGCGTTCCGGGTCACCGACGAGCCGGACGGGGTCGCGTTCCTGGACACCCGCCCGGTGTTCAAGGGGCACGTGCTCGTGGTGCCCCGCACCCACCTGGTCGCCCTGTCCGACCTGCCGCCCGACGCACTGCCCGGCTACTTCCGGCTGGTCCAGCGCATCGCCGTGGCGGTGGAGACCGGTCTGGACGCCGGTGGGACGTTCGTGGCGATGAACAACCGGGTGTCCCAGTCCGTACCGCACCTGCACACCCACGTGGTTCCCAGGACGAAGGGCGACGGTCTGCGCGGCTTCTTCTGGCCGCGTACCCGGTACGCAGGTGACGCCGAGGCCGAGGCGTTCGCCGGGCGGATCTCGGCGGCGCTGGCCTGACGTCGCGGTGGGCGG
Organism: Micromonospora sp. CMU55-4; assembly: GCF_011602315.1. Lineage (NCBI taxonomy): Bacteria > Bacillati > Actinomycetota > Actinomycetes > Micromonosporales > Micromonosporaceae > Micromonospora > Micromonospora sp. CMU55-4. The sequence goes on along the minus strand of NZ_JAAOLH010000014.1, from coordinate 62,090 downwards.
GTAAGGAACCGGAGGGCCACGCTGTTGCACACGCTGGGAAAGCCAAGAGAGGAGTCCCACCGTGTTCCTCCGCCGCATGAAGGCCGAGATGATCTCTCCTGACCAGGCCCTGCCGGGCCGCCCGATCGCGATGCCGATCGCCGACCGGCACGAGGTGCTGCCGTCGACGCTGAAGGGCCCGTTCCCCGAGGGCGCGCAGGTCGCTGTCTTCGGCATGGGCTGCTTCTGGGGCGCCGAGCGGCTGTTCTGGACCCTCCCCGGCGTGATCACCACGTCCGCCGGCTACGCGGGTGGCTACACCACCAACCCGACGTACGAGGAGGTGTGCTCGGGTATGACCGGGCACGCCGAGGTGGTCCAGGTGGTCTACGACCCGTCGAAGATCGCCTACGAGGACCTGCTCAAGGTCTTCTGGGAGAACCACGACCCGACCCAGGGCATGCGCCAGGGCAACGACGTGGGCACCCAGTACCGCTCGGCGATCTACACCACCACCGACGAGCAGGCCGCCGCTGCGAAGGCGTCGCGGGACGCGTTCGCGCCGATCGTGGCCCGGGCCGGCAAGGGTGAGATCACCACCGAGATCGCGCCGCTCGGCGACTACTACTTCGCCGAGGACTACCACCAGCAGTACCTGGCGCCGACGAAGAACCCGAACGGCTACTGCAACCACGGACCGAACGGGCTGAGCTGCCCGGTCGGCGTCGCCCGCACCGCGTAGCCAGACCGAGCACTGCCCATTCCATTCGGGCCCTCGCCCCTCAGGGACGGGGGCCCGAACGCACTGCGGTCAATCGGTGGCTCTGGGATGGCCGGTTCCGGCGTGCTTGATCCAGCAGGTTCGGGTCTGGTCGTCGACCAGGTACCAGATGCGGCCGCCGGCGGTGACCTCGTACTGCCACTGCGGCAGTGACCGCCCGTTGGGCACGGCTGTGGCGAGGGAGCCCTTGAGGGGGTGCTGGCGGCTGTTCGGCGGAGACGGGCACGGGTGCGCCTCGATCGCGTCGAACGCGCCGCGCGTGTTGGCCGCGGCCTGCCGGCACAGTTCCTCCCAGCCCTTCGCCGCGTCGTTTGTGGCGAACCGCAGGGCGTACCCGCCGGGCCGGGGTGGCGGGGCGGCGCGGTCGCCGCGCTTCGCGCTCACTCGTCGGTCGGGCGCGTCACCGGCCCGAAGTCGTCGGCGCTGGGCGCGGCCAGGATCCGATGCAGGTCGGGATCGGCGTGCACCTCAGCGGTGTGCCGCCATTCGGTGAGCAGCTGGGACACCGCCGCGGTGCTGCCGACAGCCGCTGCGGCCTCGGCCGTGGCGATGAACTCGTCGGTCATCTGCTCGGCGTCCCCCTGCGGCAGGAACCGCATCCAGGGCAGCACAGTCGGAAGCGTCTCCCGGACCAGGGCCGGCTCTCGCCGCGCCAGGCCGGCCAGCAGCCGCGCGGTCAGGTCGACCACCTCCCCCTCGGCTTCAGCCCGCTCGGCGGACATCAGCACCAGGTCGGCGGCGTCGCGGCGACGGAGCCGCAGCGCCCGGGTTCGGGCCAGCCGTTCGGCGGTTTCCGTCGGCTGGCGCAGCAGCTCGGAGAACGGCACCGACTCCAAGGGCATCGACATGACATCAATACTACTTCAGAAGTAGCCTGCTGCGGCATTCCTCACACCCCTGCGGGTGCCGAATCCCGACATCGGGTGGAATGAGGCAGGAACCGAAGGCGTGACAGGCAACCACGCTGCGTGACGGCGCATCGTAGCAAGCTGTCACACGTTCGTCATCGTCTCAACAGGCGAACCGAAACAACCTCTGGCAGCATTGGCTCGTATGTGCGGACTTGCGGGAGAGTTCCGCCGTGACGGTTCACGCGCCGATGTCTCGGCCGTGGAGCGGATGGCGGCCACGATGAGTGACCGAGGGCCCGACGACAGCGGCGTCTGGTCGCAAGGGCCGACCGCGCTGGGACACCGGCGCCTGAAGATCATCGACCTGTCCGCGGCGAGCGGCCAACCCATCGTGGACGCCGCCGCCGGGCTCACCGGTGTCTTTAACGGCTGCATCTACAACTACCGGGAACTACGCGCCGAACTGCAGGCCAAGGGCCACCGGTTCTTCTCGTCCGGCGACAGCGAGGTAGTGGTCAAGGCGTACGCCGAGTGGGGGCTCGACTTCGTCGACCACCTGATCGGCATGTTCGCGGTGGCGATCAGCGAGCGCGACACCGGCCGCCTGGTGCTGGCCCGGGACCGCCTCGGCATCAAGCCGCTCTACCTGGCCGAGACCCCCGGCGTGGTGCGGTTCGCCTCGACCCTGCCGGCGCTGCTCGCCGGTGGCGGCATCGACACCACCATCGACCGGGTGGCGCTCGCCCACTACCTGAGCTTCCACAGCATCGTGCCGCCGCCGCGCACCATCCTCGCCGGCGTCACCAAGCTGCCGCCGGCCACGGTCCGGGTGTACGAGGCGGACGGCTCCACCCACGAGCGGGTCTACTGGGACCCGTCGTTCGGCCGCGCCGCCGAGCGGGCCGGCTGGTCCGAGCGGGACTGGCAGGACGCGCTGCTCGACTCGCTGACCACCGCCGTACGCCGCCGCATGGTGGCCGACGTTCCGGTGGGCGTGTTGCTCTCCGGCGGCCTCGACTCCAGCCTTGTCGTCGCGCTGCTCGCCGGCGAGGGGCAGGCCCAGTCCGGCCTGGCCACGTTCTCCATCGGCTTCGACGCGGTGGGCGGGCGGGAGGGCGACGAGTTCGTCTACTCCGACCTGGTCGCGAAGACGTTCGGCACCGACCACCACCAGATCCGGGTGCCCACCGGCGACCTGCTGCCGCCGCTGGAGGCCGCCGTCGGGGCCATGAGCGAACCGATGGTCAGCCACGACTGCGTCGCGTTCTGGCTGCTCAGCCAGGAGGTCGCGAAGCACGTCAAGGTGGTCCAGTCGGGTCAGGGCGCGGACGAGATCCTGGGCGGCTACCACTGGTACCCGCCGCTCGCCGGGGTGGACCGGGAGCAGGCGCTCGAGACGTACGCGAAGGCGTTCTTCGACCGCGACGCGGCCGGACTGGCCCGGGTGCTCAACCCGGCGTGGCTGGCCGACGGCGACCCGGCGCGGGAGTTCGTGGCCGCGCACCTGGGCCGCCCGGGCGCGCAGACCGCCGTCGACGCCGGCCTGCGGATCGACACCCAGGTCATGCTGACCGACGACCCGGTGAAGCGGGTCGACAACATGACCATGGCGCACGGGCTGGAGGCCCGGGTGCCGTTCCTCGACCACGAGTTCGTCGAGCTGGCCGCGAGCTGCCCGCCGGAGCTGAAGCTGGCCCAGGGCGGCAAGGGCGTGCTCAAGGAGATCGGCCGGCGGGTCCTGCCGCACGAGGTCATCGACCGGCCCAAGGGCTACTTCCCGGTGCCCGGACTCACCCACCTGGAGGGCAAGCTCCTCGACCGGGTACGCGACGCGCTCACCGCGCCCGAGGCGCGCCGTCGCGACCTGTTCCGCGCCGACTACGTCGACGCGCTGCTCGCCGACCCGAACGCCGAACTGACCCCGTTGAACGGAAACAAGCTGTGGCAACTGGGACTCCTGGAAATGTGGCTCCAGAGCCACGGAATCGACTGACCGTGACCGACACCCTCGCCACCGGAACGGCACGTACCGACCGGGAACGGGTGCTGGGGCGCCGCCGGGAACGCATCGGCCCCGGCGGTGACCCGGTCGCACCGGGTACGCCGGAGCAGCGGCAGCCGGAGCCCACGTCCACCGACGCCTCGGGCGTGGTGCTGGACTGCGGCTGGGGCCGGCTGGTGTTCGGGCAGACGTTCGACGACCAGGTGCACGTGGCCGACGTGCTGCGCTCCGAGGCGGTCGGCGCCCGGGACATCTGCATCTACCTGCGCGACCCGCACGTGCTGGTGTCGCGGCTGCCGGACGAGCTGTTCATCGACCCGTCGCTGACGTACCGGCTGCCGCTGGGCGAGAAGCGGCCCGCCGCGACCGAGGGCGGCGAGGTGCCCGGGCTGACCGTCCGGCCGCTGCGTGACGCCGCCGACGCGGAGGCGGTGAACCGGATCTACGCGCGCAACGGCATGGTCACCGCCCCGGTCGAGGTGCTGGTGGACAACGCCGGCACGGACCGGTTCCTGCACCTGGTGGCCGAGGACACCACGGGTGAGGTGGTCGGCACCATCACCGGCGTGGACCACGTCGCGGTCTTCGGCGATCCGGAGAACGGCGCGAGCCTGTGGTGCCTCACAGTCGACTTCAACACCGCCCCGCCCGGCACCGGGCAGGCGCTGCTCACCGCGCTCGCCGACCGGCTCGACGGGCGCGGCCGGGCGTTCGTGGACCTGTCCGTGCTGGCCGAGAACTCGGGCGCGATCCGGCTGTACGAGCGCCTCGGCTTCCACCGCACCGGCACGCTCTGCGTGAAGCGGAAGAACCCGATCAACGAGCGCCTGTTCCTGCCCGCCATGCCCGAGGGGTACGACGAGCTGAACCCGTACGCGAAGATCGTCGCGGACGAGGCGATGCGCCGCGGCATCCGGGTGGAGGTGACCGACCCGCACTGGGGTGAGCTGAAGCTGACCACCGGCGGCCGGACCATCCACACCCGCGAGTCGCTGTCGGAGCTGACCTCGGCGGTGGCGATGAGCCGCTGCGACGACAAGCGGGTGACCCGGCGCATCCTCACCGAGGCGGGCCTGTCGGTGCCGCGCGGGCGTACCGCCACCGGTGAGCCCGACGACGTGGCGTTCCTGAACGACGTGGGTCCGGTGGTGGTCAAGCCGGCGCGGGGCGAGCAGGGCAACGGCATCACCGTCGGCGTGCGTACGCCCGAGGCGCTGACCGCGGCCGTCGAGCTGGCCCGCCGGTTCTGCCCGGACGTGCTGATCGAGGAGCTGCGCGCGGGCGAGGACCTGCGGGTCGTGGTGATCGACCACGAGGTGGTCGCCGCCGCGGTACGCCGCCCGGCGCAGATCACCGGCGACGGGGTGCACGACATCACCGAGCTGATCGAGCGGCAGAGCCGCCGCCGGGCCGCCGCCACCGGGGGCGAGTCCCGCATCCCGATCGACGACATGACCCGCGAGGTGGTGGCCGAGGCCGGGTACCGGATGCACGACGTGCTCCCGGAGGGCGAGGTGCTCGCGGTACGCCGGACGGCCAACCTGCACACCGGCGGCACGATCCACGACGTGACCGCCGAGCTGCACCCGGCGATCGCCGAGGCGTGCGTCACCGCGAGCCGGGCGCTGGACATCCCGGTCACCGGGCTGGACCTGCTGGTCCCCGCCCCGGACCGGCCGGAACACGTGTTCATCGAGGCGAACGAGCGGCCCGGACTGGCCAACCACGAACCGCAGCCCACCGCCGAGCGCTTCGTCGACCTGCTCTTCCCGGGTACCCGGGCACCGCAGCGACTCTGGTCGCCGGCCGGTGCGGCAAGCTCTGGGGCATGACCGCACGCAAGCCCCAACCGCTCAAGCTCGACCTCGACTACCTCCGCCAGGTGCTGGTGGAGCTGCTGGAGATCCCCAGCCCGTCGGGGCGCACCGACCACATCCAGCAGTACGTGGGCGAGCGGCTCTCCGCGATCGGGATCAGCTCCACGCTGACCCGTCGCGGGGCGCTGAGCGCCTGTCTGCCCGGCCCCCGGTCGACCGGCGCCGACCGGGCGATCGTGGTGCACACCGACACCATCGGCGGCATGGTGAAGCGGCTCAAGGAGAACGGCCGGCTGGAGGTCAACCCGATCGGCACGCACAGCGCCCGCTTCGCCGAGGGCGCCCACGTGCGGATCTTCACCGACGACCTGGAGCGGGTCGTCACCGGCCAGGTGCTGCCGCTGAAGGCGAGCGGGCACCGCTACAACGAGGCGGTCGACCTGCAGGGCGTCGGCTGGGAACTGGTCGAGGTGCGGGTGGACGAGCCGGTGCACGACGAGGCCGGGCTGCGGGCGCTCGGCATCGACGCCGGGGACTTCGTCGCGTTCCTGCCCAACCCCACCATCACCCCGAACGGGTACGTCAAGTCCCGCCACCTGGACGACAAGGCGGGCGTGGCGGCGGTGCTGACCGCGTTCAAGGCGATGGTCGACGCCGGTGTCACCCCGGCGGTCACCGCGCACCTGCTGGTCACCGTCACCGAGGAGATCGGCCACGGCGCGAGCCACGGGCTGGACCCGGACGTCGCGGAGATCGTGTCGGTGGACGCGGCGGTGGTCGCGCCGGGCCAGCAGTCCCGGGAGACCGCGGCGACGCTCGCCATGGGCGACGGGGTCGGCCCGTTCGACTACCACCTGACCCGCAACCTCGCCTCGATCGCCAAGGAACACGGCGTCGACCTGGTCCGGGACGTGTTCGACTACTACCGCTCGGACGTGGCCGCCGCGGTCGAGGCCGGGGCGCACGCCCGGGTGGCGCTGCTCGGGTTCGGCGTGGACGCCACCCACGGCCACGAGCGCACCCACCTCGACGGCCTGCACCAGCTCACCCAGCTGCTCTGCCTCTACCTGCAGAGCCCGCTGGTGTTCCCGGAGTGGGACGCCGAGCCGGAGGGCGACCTGGCCGACTTCCCGTCGCTCGCCGTGCAGCCGGCGAACGAGGACGGCCCGCGCGAGGGCCCGATCGGCCTGGACTGACCGGGCCTGTGATCGAAATCCGTTGCCGCGGCCGCCGCGAAGTGGATAGCGTGGCGGTACACGGGAAAGGAGGTGGTCCAGACTTGTATAGCAATCGGACTCGTGAGGTGGCTGTCCGCTAGCCGCTGTCCTCGACAGTGAAAACTCGCCCGCCGCGAGGCGGGCACCTGCAGGATCGTCGAGACCGTGTGGCAGCGGTGCGGCGAAACCACGACAGCCACCCGACCCCCGGGGTGCCGGCCCAGTCCAGCCGGCCCGCGCGCGAGCGCGGAAGCCCCGGGGGTCGCTTTTTGCGCTCGGGAGGGTGCGGTGTCCATGCGTGAGCTGGTGGTGCTCGGTACGGCCAGCCAGGCCCCGACCCGGCAGCGCAACCACAACGGCTACCTGCTGCGCTGGGACGACGAGGTGATCCTCTTCGACCCGGGCGAGGGCAGCCAGCGGCAGATGCTGCACACCGGGGTCACCGCCACCGACCTGACCCGGATCTGCGTCACCCACTTCCACGGCGACCACTGCCTCGGGCTGCCCGGCATGATCCAGCGGCTCTCGCTGGACCGCGTACCGCGCCCGGTGGCGGTGCACTTCCCGGCCGGCGGCGCCGAGTACTTCGCCCGGCTGCGCCACGCCTCCAGCTTCTACGAGACCGCCGAACTGGCAGTCGAGCCGATCGACGCCGACGGGCAGCGGATCACCCTGGGCATCGGCACGCTGGAGGCCCGCCGGCTGCGGCACCCGATCGAGACGTACGGGTACCGCCTGGTCGAGCCGGACGGCTGCCGGATGCTTCCGGAGCGGCTGGCCGCGTACGGCATCGCCGGTCCGGACACCGGAAGGCTGCTGCGCGACGGCCACCTGGACCGCGACGGGCGCCGCGTCACCCGGGACGAGGTGAGCGTCGTCCGGCCGGGGCAGCGGTTCGCGTTCGTGATGGACACCGGGCTCTGCGACGGCGTGTACGCGCTCGCCGAGCACGCCGACCTGCTGGTGATCGAGTCGACGTTCCTGGAGTCGGAGGCGGCGCTCGCCGCCGAGGTCGGGCACCTCACCGCCGGCCAGGCCGCGCGGGTCGCGGCCGAGTCGGGGGTACGCACGCTCGTGCTCACCCACTTCTCCCAGCGGTACGCCGACCCGCGCCGCTTCCACGACGAGGCCCGCGAGCACTTCTCCGGTGATCTGGTGATCGCCGAGGATCTTCAGACGGTACAGGTGCCGCCCCGGCGGGTACCGTCGCCCGGGTGACGATCTCCCTACGTTCCGCGACCGAGGCCGACCTGATGGCGGTCGGCGCCCTGCACCAGCGTTCCCGGGTGGCGGCGTACTCGTCGTTTCTGCCGCCCGAGGCGCTGGCCGACCCGACGCCGGAGGCGATGGGCCGCTACTGGGTGGAACGGCTGACCTGGGAGGGCGCGGACCACCGGATGACGGTGGCCGAGCGGGACGGGAAGCTGGTGGGCTTCAGCTACCTCGGGCCGGACGACGAGGGCGACCCGGCGACCGGGCTGCTCAACGCGATCCACCTGGAGCCGTCCGAGCGGGGCCGGGGCACCGGACGGGCGCTGATGGTGGACGCGCTCGACGCGATGCGGGCCCGGGGCTGGACGCGCGCGGTGCTGTGGGTGCTGCGGGACAACGCCCACGCGCGCCGTTTCTACGAGCGCGGCGGCTGGACCGCCACCGGTGATGAGCGGGACGAACACATCGGCCGGGTGCTGGTCCCCCAGCTCCGCTACGCCCGCCGCTTGTAAGGAAGGGCCCCTTATTAACGCCTCCGGTAGAGGAAGGGCCCCCTTTTAACACCGCGGTGTTAAAAGGGGGCCCTTCCTTACAAGCAGGGTCAGCGGGCGCCGAGGTGGGCCAGCAGGTCCTGGCGGGTCAGCACGCCCTTGGGCTTGCCGTCGACCAGCACCAGCGCCGCGTCCGCCTTCTCCAGCAGCCCGACCGCCTCGCTCACCGGCTGGCCGCCGCCGATCATCGGCAGCGGCTCGCCCATGTGCCGCTCGATCGTGTCGTGCAGGTGGGCCTGGCCGGTGAACAGCGCGTCGAGCAGGTCCTTCTCGGCGATCGAACCGGCCACCTCACCGGTCACCACCGGCGGCTCGGCCTTGAGTACCGGGAGCTGCGAGACGCCGTACTCGCGCATGTAGTCGATCGCGTCGCGAACCGTCTCGGTCGGGTGCACGTGCACCAGCTCGGGCAGGCCACCGGGCTTGCCGGCGAGCGCGTCGGCCACCGTCGGCTCGGTGCCCGAGTCGTCCAGGAAGCCGTACCGGGCCATCCACTTGTCGTTGAAGATCTTCGACAGGTAGCCCCGGCCGCCGTCCGGCAGCAGCACCACGATCACGTCGTCCGGGCCGGCCTTGCGGGCCACCTCCAGCGCACCCACCACGGCCATGCCGCAGGAGCCGCCGACCAGCAGACCCTCCTCGCGGGCGAGCCGGCGGGTCATCTCGAAGGACTCCTTGTCCGACACCTCGACGATCTCGTCGGCGATCTTCCGGTCGTACGTCTCCGGCCAGAAGTCCTCACCGACGCCCTCGACCAGGTACGGCCGGCCGGTGCCGCCCGAGTAGACCGAGCCCTCCGGGTCCGCGCCGATCACCTTGACCCGCCCCTCGGACGCCTCCTTGAGGTAGCGGCCGATGCCGGAGATGGTGCCGCCGGTGCCGACGCCCGCCACGAAGTGGGTGATCCTGCCCTCGGTCTGCTTCCACAGCTCCGGGCCGGTGGTCTCGTAGTGCGAGCGCGGGTTGGCCGGGTTGCTGTACTGGTTGGGCTTCCACGCGCCGGGGATCTCCCGGGCCAGCCGGTCGGACACGTTGTAGTAGGAGCGCGGGTCCTCCGGCGCGACGGCGGTCGGGCAGACCACCACCTCGGCGCCGTACGCGCGCAGCACGTCCTGCTTGTCCTGGCTGACCTTGTCCGGGCAGACGAAGACGCAGCGGTAGCCCTTGAGCTGGGCCACCAGGGCCAGCCCGACGCCGGTGTTGCCGCTGGTCGGCTCCACGATCGTGCCGCCCGGCCGCAGGATGCCCGCCTTCTCGGCGTCCTCCACCATGCGCATCGCGATCCGGTCCTTGACCGAGCCGCCCGGATTGACGTACTCCACCTTCGCCAGCACGGTGGCCTGGATGCCCTCGGTGACGTTGCGCAGGCGGACCAGCGGGGTGTTGCCGATCAGCTCGACGACGTTGTCGTAGTACTGCACCTCGTTGTGCCCTTCGTCGCGCCGCCGTCGTGGGGCGGTCGGTCAGCCGTCAGTTCGCCGACCAGCGTACGTGCCGTCAGGGCACCACATGCCCCGGGATGACCGAGCTGCGACGTGCCTCCCACTCCAGGAACCGTTCGGTCTCGGCGAGCACGCTGCCGGCCAGCCAGGTGACCATCACCGCGTCGTCGGCCAGCCCGAAGATCGCCAGCGGAATCTCCGGCAGCAGGTCGATCGGGCTGACGATGTACGCGGTCGCGCCGGCCATCAGCGCCAGGCGCAGGCCGCCGTCGTACTCGCCCCTGGTGGTGGCGCGGATCATCCTCGGCAGCGCCGCCAGCCGGGCCCCGAGCGACGGCCCGCCCCGCGTACCGGCCGCCAGCGCCCGGGCCAGCGCGGCGAACGCGGCGCTGCGCTTCAACGTCTTCCCCATGTCTTCGCCCCTCTCCGCCCGACCATGGTGCGGCCCGGGGGCAAGCCCGCGTCCGCCACCCCCATCGGTACCCAGTCCGGGCGCCGCCCAGCCATCCGATCAAGGACAGCAGTGGTCGTACCGGCGCGATACTGTCGGTTCATGGGGGACGCTGGTTCCGTCGCGCCGGTCCACTGGCAGCGCGTCCGGCAGATCGCCCGCCTCGCGGCGATCGGCACGGGCGCCACGGTGGCGGCCACCGCCGCCACCGGCGGGGTGCTGCTCGGCCAGGCCCGGCAGGCCCGGCGCACCATCCCGATGGCGCAGGCCCCGCCACCGCGCTGCGACGGCGTGTACGGCGCGAAGCTGCCCGGCCCGCCGGTCACCATGGTCATCCTGGGCGACTCCTCGGCAGCCGGCTACGGCGTGCACAGGCGCCGGGAGACACCGGGCTCGCTGCTGGCCACCGGGCTGTCCCGCCGCCTGCACCGGCCGGTACGCCTGCACCGGTTCGCCGTGGTGGGCGCGCTCTCGTCCGGGCTGAAACCGCAGGTCGAGTCCGCCCTGGAGGTCGAGCCGGACGTGGCGGTGATCCTGGTGGGCGGCAACGACGTCACCAACCGCACCCCGCCGGGGCTGGCCGTGCGCTACCTGGTGGACGCGGTCCGCACGCTGCGGGCGGCCGGCTGCGAGGTGGTCGTCGGCACCTGTCCCGACCTGGGCACCATCCGGCCGATCCAGCCGCCGCTGCGCTGGCTGGCCCGGCGCTGGAGCCGCCAGCTCGCGGCCGCGCAGACGGTGGGCGTGGTCGAGGCCGGCGGCCGGGCCGTCTCACTCGGCGACATGCTCGGGCCGCGGTTCGCCGCCGAGCCCGCCCGGATGTTCGCCTGGGACCGGTTCCACCCCTCCGCAGAGGGGTACGCGATAGCCGCGGCGGCGTTGCTGCCCACCGTGCTGTCCGCGCTGGGCGCGGTCCCGGAACGCAGGCCTGTCCTGCCCGGCGTGGAAGGCGTACGGTCGCTCCCGGAGGCGGCTCACGAGGCGGCCCGGCACGCCGGCACGGAGGTCAGCGGCGCCCAGCTCCGGGGCCGCGACCGCGGGCCCGGCGGACGCTGGGCGCAGCTTCGCCGACGGGCCTTCTTCGGCGTCGGCGCGCTGCCCCCGACCGGCAGCGCCGCCGACTCGGCCACCCTGGAGGAAACGGCATGAGCGAGCGAAGCGGAGTGCTGTCATGAGCGAGCGCAGCGAGCGAATCGGCCAGCTCAGCGCAAACGTGCCTCATGACGGCACGGAGCGAAGCGGAGTGCTGTCATGAGCGAGCGGAACGAGGTGGCCCGGTGGGGCCGGGCGGCGGCCCTGTCGCTGCTGGCCGGCACGGTGGGCGGCGCGGCGGTCCTCGCCGGGCAGGCCATCGCCGCCCGCAGCCGGGAGTACGCCCAGCCCGAGCTGGGTCTGGTGTTGCGCGCGACGGTCGGCCGGGCGGACGCGCCGCCGCTGCGCCTGGTGCTGCTCGGCGACTCGTCGGCGCTCGGTGTCGGCGTCGACCGCTTCGAGGAGACGATCGGCGGTCAGCTCGCGAACCTGCTCGCCGAGGGGCCGCACGGCCGCCGGGTGCATCTGTCCAGCGTCGGGGTCTCCGGCTCCCGCGCCACCGACCTGGCCACCCAGGTGGCCCGGGCGCTGCTCGGCGAGCGGCCCGACGTGGCGGTGGTGCTGATCGGGGCGAACGACGCGACGGCGCTGAGCCGCCCGGGTGACGCGGCCGCCTATCTCGGCTCGGCGGTGCGCCGGCTGCGGGAGGCGCACGTCGAGGTGGTGGTGGGCACCTGCCCCGACCTCGGCGCGGTACGCGCGGTCGCCGCCCCGCTGCGTCAGGTGCTCGGCTGGTCCGGCCGGCGGATGGCACGGGCCCAGACAGCGGCCGTGCTGGACGCCGGTGGCACGGTTGTCGACCTGGGCACCGAGACGGGCCCGGTGTTCCGCGCGGATGCCGGCACGCTCTGCCGCGACGGCTTCCACCCGTCCGCCGACGGCTACCGGGTCTGGGCGCACGCCCTGCTGCCGGCGGTCGAGGCGGCGGCGACTGTCGCGTTCCGGCACCACCGCCGACCGCCCACGGGGTGACATTTCCCGCCCGCCGCACACCTTCCCGCGCATGTTACCGGCGCGTTAACGTTGGCTCATGCCGATTGAGTCGCCCCGCGACGCCGTCATCGTCGCCACCGCCCGGTCCCCCATCGGCCGCGCGTTCAAGGGTTCCCTCCGCGAGGTCCGCCCGGACGACCTCGCCGCCACCATCGTCCAGGCCGCCCTCGACAAGGTTCCGGCGCTCGATCCCACCACCATCGACGATCTCTACCTCGGGTGCGGCCTGCCCGGCGGCGAGCAGGGCTTCAACATGGCCCGGGTGGTCGCCACGCTGATGGGCCTGGACGGCCTGCCGGGCGCCACGCTGACCCGCTACTGCGCGTCCTCGCTCCAGACCACGCGGATGGCGATGCACGCGATCCGGGCCGGTGAGGGCGACGTGTTCATCTCCGCCGGTGTGGAGATGGTCTCCCGGTACGCCCGGGGCAACTCGGACACGCTGCCGCCGGAGGCGCAGGCGCTGGTCGGCGGCGGCTGGGAGAACCCCCGCTTCGCCGAGGCCCGGGAGCGTTCCGCGGCCCGCGCCCAGGGCGGCGCCGAGGTGTGGGCCGACCCGCGCGAGGCCGGGCAGCTCCCCGACATCTACCTCGCCATGGGCCAGACCGCGGAGAACCTGGCCCAGGTGTACGACGTGACCCGCGAGGACATGGACGCGTTCGGCGTCCGCAGCCAGAACCTCGCGGAGAAGGCGATCGCGGACGGCTTCTGGGCCCGCGAGATCACCCCGGTCACCACGCCGGACGGCACAGTTGTCAGCAGCGACGACGGCCCGCGTGCCGGGGTGACCCTGGAGGCCGTGGCCGGTCTGAAGCCGGTGTTCCGCCCGGACGGCCGGATCACCGCCGGCAACTGCTGCCCGCTCAACGACGGCGCCGCCGCAGTAGTGATCATGAGCGCCGAGCGGGCGTCCGAGCTGGGTCTCACCCCGCTGGCCCGGATCGTCTCCACCGGCGTCAGCGCGCTCTCTCCCGAGATCATGGGCCTGGGCCCGGTCGAGGCGTCGAAGCAGGCGCTGAAGCGGGCCGGCATGACCATCGACGACGTCGACCTGGTCGAGATCAACGAGGCGTTCGCCGCGCAGGTGATCCCCTCATACCGGCAGCTCGGCATCCCGGAGGAGAAGCTGAACGTCGCCGGTGGCGCGATCGCCGTCGGCCACCCGTTCGGCATGACCGGCGCCCGGATCACCGGCACGCTGCTCAACGCGCTGGAGTGGCACGACAAGACCATCGGTCTGGAGACCATGTGCGTCGGCGGCGGCCAGGGCATGGCGATGGTGCTGGAGCGACTGAGCTGAAACCGGTTCGCCGGCGCGCGGGCCGGGTACGGGAGGCCGTATGGCGACCGTCGTGGAACGTGAGCGCAAGTACTCCGGCGACGAGGGTTTCCAGCTGCCCGACCTGACCGGGTGCGGTGGCGTCGTGACCATGTCCGACGCCACCGTCTCGGATCTGGACGCCGTCTACTGGGACACCGACGACCTGCTCCTGCTGCGCAGCGGGCACGCGCTGCGTCGGCGTACCGGGGGGCACGACGCGGGCTGGCATCTCAAGGTGGGCGCGGTCGGCGGCGCGCGGGTCGAGCACCAGTTCCCGGCCGGGGCGTCCGACGACGGCCCGCCGGCCGAGATGGTCGCGCTGATCCGGGGCGCGTCGCGGGGCCGTACCGTCGCTCCGGCCGCCCGGGTGGTCAACCGCCGCCGGGAACGGCGGCTGCTGGACGCGGACGGCCGGGTGCTGGCCGAGGTGGCCGAGGACGACGTCCGGTCCGAGGATCTGGTGGACGGCGCCGCGCGGACCTGGCACGAGATCGAGATCGAGCTGGTCGACGGCGACGAGGCGCTGCTCGACGCGCTGGGCGAGCGGCTGCGCGCGGCAGGTGCCCGGGAGGTGGCGGTCAGCAAGTCGCACCGGGCCGTCGCGGGCCGGATCGAGCGCTTCGACGACCGGGAACCGGACGGCCCGGCGGGGCCGGTCCTCACGTACGCCAGGGCGCAGCGGGACGCGATCGTCGGCAACCACGCGGCCGCGTACCAGGGTGACGAGGGCGCGGTCCACGACATGCGCGTCGCGGCCCGCCGGTTGCGGGCGACGCTGCGTACCTTCCGGGGGTTGTGGGACCACCGGGAGAGCGAGGCGGTCCGGGCCGAGCTGCGCTGGCTCGGCGGCGAGCTGGGCCGGGTCCGCGACACCCAGGTGATGGCGGCCCGGCTCACCGAGGCGGTGCACGAGCTGCCGGACGAGCTGGTGCTCGGCCCGGTGGCCGCGCGGATCGGCGAGCGGTTCGCGGCCGACCTGGCCGGGACGACGGCGGCGCTGCGGTCCGCGTTGGACTCCGGCCGCTACCCCGAGCTGCTGGCCCGCCTGGATCGGCTGGTCGACGGCGCACCCGCCGACGTCGGCCGGCGCTGGGTGGACCGGCGGATCCGCAAGGCGGTACGCCGCGCTGACGAACGGCTGGACCGGGCGCTCACTGTCGACGGGTGGGCCGGGGACGCGGCGCTGCACGAGGCGCGCAAGAAGCACAAGGCGGCCCGGTACGCGGTGGAGGTGCGTGAGTCGAGCGCCGGCAAACCGGCCGCCCGCCTGGTGAAGCGGTTCAAGGCGCTCCAGGATCTGCTCGGCGCCCACCAGGATTCGGTGGTGACCCGGGAGACGCTGCGGCGGCAGGCGCTCCAGGCGTACGCCGACGGCGAGAACACGTTCACCTACGGCCTGCTGCACGGGAGGCAGGCGGAGGCCGCCGGCCACGACCGCCCCGCCGTCCTGCGGGCACGCGACCGGGCCCGACGCCGCAAGGCACGCCGCTGGCTCAACCCCTGACCGCCCCCGCCACCCGGTCGATCATGAAGTTAGCGGGGATCCGCGTCCGTTTTGTCGCCGCCAACTTCATGATCAACGCGACGAAAGGGAAGGGGGCGGGTCAGAGGGCGGCGCGAGTTCGGGTTATCGCCTCGGCGGCCTCGGCCAGGACGGGGGCGGGGGGATCGGCCAGCGTCAGGTCGGCGGTTACCACGCGGAGCTGGTCTGGGAGCGCCTGGTCGCTGGGGAGCCGGGGCACCTCGCGGCGCGGCTCGCCCGCCGCGTCGGCGGCCAGGTTGGCGATCTCCTGGACCAGCTTGTGCACCAGGTCGGCCCGGGACACGTTGCCGCCCTCGGCCTTGGCCGACCAGCGCGGCTGCTGCCAGTGCCCCACCTGTCGGACCAGCAGGGTCACCGCCCGGTCCAGTTCCGCTGCGCTCATCGCCGCCGAGTCTACGGCGACGCCGGGCCGGAGCGTGCTCAGCGGCGTACGTAGCTGAGCAGGCGCAGGATCTGCCAGTACAGGAAGATCAGCCCGACGAGCAGCCCGAACGCGCAGTACCAGGCGTAGCGGCGGGGCAGCCGATTCGCGGCCGACCGCTCGACCAGGTCGAAGTCGAGGATGAAGCTGAGCGCCCCGGCGATGATCGCCACCACCGAGAACACGTACGGCAGCCAGCCCACCCGGTCACTGAGGCTGTAGACGGCCACGCCCTGCCGCCCGGTGAACAGGTACGCGAACAGGTTGACCAGGCCGATCGCCACGATCCCGACGAGCGTGCCGATGACCAGGCGGGCCAGGCGCGGCGTGGCGCGTACCAGCCGGGCCCGGTAGAGCACCGCCATGCCGAGGAAGACGCCGAACGTGCCGACCACCGCCTGCGCCACGATGCCCGGGTAGACCAGTTCGAAGGCGCGGCTGGCCACCCCGAGCAGCAGCCCCTGCAACACGGCGTACCCGACGATGACCGGCGGACTGGTGATCTGCTTCAGCGAGATGACGAGCACCAGGGCGAGGCTGGCCAGCGCGCTTCCGGCCAGCGCGGCGGAGATCCACGCGGCCTGCGGCACCAGCACCCAGGACAGCGCCGCCGTGACGCCGGTGACCAGCAGCAGGCCCACGGTGCGGCTCACCACGTCGGCCACCGTCATCGCGTCGGCGGTTCCGACCCCGAGCACCTGCCGCTCGGCGCGGCCGACGTCGTCCAGCCGGTCCAGCACCGGATTGGCACTGCGCACCGTGACCACCTCCCGCCCACGTACCCGAGTCCCACTCTGCCCCGGTCGGCACGGTAGGGACGGGAAAACGGCGACGCCCGCCGCCGCGGATGCGGCAGGCGGGCGTCGGCGGAAAGCGAGACGTCAGTCGTCGCCCTGGAAGTAGCTGAGCAGCCGCAGGATCTCGATGTAGAGCCAGACCAGGCCGACCACGATGCCGAAGGCGGCCGTCCACGAGTAGCGCTGCGGGAGTCCCATCCGGACCCCCTCCTCGATGTCGGCGAAGTTGAGCACGAAGCTCAGCGACGCCACCACGATGCAGACCAGGCTGAAGCCGATGGCCAACTTGCTGCCATCCCGCAAGCCAGTGTTCACGCCGGCCAGGGACAACACGAAATTGATCAGCATGACCGCGAAGAGGCCTGCCATGATCGAGACCAGGATGCGGGCGAACTTCGGGGTAGCCCGGATGATCCGCGCCTTGTAGATCATCGCCATGAGGAAGAAGACGCCGAAGGTCGCCACCACGGCTTGAAGCACGATCCCGTCGTACCGCGCCTCGAACGCCTTGCTGACCATGCCGACGAAGACGCCCTCGATGATCGAGTACGCCACCACGAGCGCCGGGTTGGCCATCCGGGAGAACGAGATGATCAGACCCAGCACCAGGCCGACCACCGCGGCGCCGATCCACGCCACGCCGACGAGCGAGTCCGGCACGAGCACCCAGGCCGCAGCGGCCGAGGCGCCGAGGATGGCGAGCATGAGGACCGTCTTGACGACCACGTCGTCGAGCGTCATCGGGGTCACGGTGGGCGGTGCCACCGGCTGGCCGTAGCCGCCCGGGTAGGGCTGGGCGTAGGGCTGCTGCGGGTACTGCTGCTGGGGGTATCCGGGCTGACCGTAAGGCCCGGGCTGGGCGTACCCGGCCGCCCGCTCACGCTCTGCCGCCTGGCCGAGCCGGGCGAGCACCGGGTTCGAGGTCTTCACTTCTCAGGCCTCCCTCAGGGGGTCGATCGCACGTAGACGTGCTACTCCAGGGTAGACGTGGCCGCAATCGCGCGTGCGACGGCTAGCTGTGGGAAACCTGAGAGTTCGTGTGCCCGGGGCGGGGGTCGAACCCGCACGCCTTGCGGCAGCCGCTTTTAAGGCGGCCGTGTCTGCCGTTCCACCACCCGGGCGGGTGACACCGGCGCGCCGACACGCGCGGTGCAGATCTCACCGTAGCGGCTCGGCCGCGACCCGGCGTACCCCGACGGCTGCGGCCGTTATGGTCGAGGCCGTGACCAGCGCCGCCCGCACGGCCTCCGGGCCCGACCAGGTCCGGGCGGCCCGCCCGGCGACGGTCACGCGGCGGATGACGGCCGCCGTCCGGCGGCGCCGCGCCGACCTGCTCGTGGGGCTGGCGTTCGCCGCGTTCGCCGCCTGGCTCACCCACGGCCTCTGGCCGGCGCCGGGCACGCGGGTACTCGCGCTCAACCCGGCCGACCAGACGCTGTACGAGTGGTTCCTGGCGCTCGACGCGCGTGCCCTGCGCGGCGAGCTGAGCCTGGTCAGCGACCGCCTGAACGCGCCGGACGGGGTCAACCTGATGGCGAACACCTCGGTCGTCGCGCTCGGCGTGCCGCTCGCCCCGGTCACGCTGGCGTTCGGCGCGCCGGTCACGTTCGCGCTGCTGGTCGCGCTCAACCTGGCCGGTACCGCGCTGGCCTGGTACCTGCTGTTCACCCGCGTCCTACGGGCCCGTCCGCTCGCGGCCGGGCTGGGCGCGTCACTGTGCGGCTTCGGGCCGGGCATGGTCTCGCAGAGCAACGGCCACCTGCACATGACCGCGCAGTGGCTGGTCCCGGCGCTGGTCTGGCTGGTCGTCCGGCTGCTGCGCGCCGCCGACCCGGCCGGGCGCCCGGGCGGCCCGGACCGCCGCCGGATGGTGTCGTCGGCGGCCGGGCTCGCCGCTGTCGTCACCGTGCAGGTGTTCGTCGGCGAGGAGGTGCTCTTCCTCACCGCGCTCACGCTGGCGGTGATGACGCTCGCGTACGGGCTGGCCGACCGGGAACTGCTGCGCCGGGCCGGTCCCGGCTTCGCCCGCGGGCTGCTGGGCGCGGCCGGGCTGGCGCTGCTCGTGCTGGCGTACCCGCTCTGGGTGCAGTTCGCCGGTCCGCAGGGCGTCGCCGACGGGATGTTCCCGCCCGCCTACTTCTCCGCCGACCTGGCCGGCTGGACCCGCCTCTCCGCGCTGACCGTGTTCGGCAGCCCGGAGGCGGTCCGGCTGACCACCGGTCCGGCCGAGTTCACCACGTTCCTCGGCTGGCCGCTGCTGCTGGTCGCGGTCGGCTGCGCGGCCTGGCTGGGCCGGCGGCCGCTGGTGGTGGCGCTGGTGGCAGGCGCGCTGGTGACGGCCGCGCTCGCGCTCGGCCCCGAGGTCGTGGTCGGCGGCGAACGGACCGGGCTCCCCGGCCCGTACCGGCTGCTGGCCGGGCTGCCGGTGGTGGACGGCGCGCTGCCGATGCGCTTCGCGCTGGCAGTGCTGCCGCTGGTCGGTACCGTGCTCACGCTCGCCGTGCACCGGGCGCTCGGCGAGTCCGGCCGGGCCCGCCGGGGTGTCCCGATCGCGGTCGGCGCGGCGGTGCTCAGCGTCCTGCCGACGCCGCTGCCCACGATGGACCGGCCGCCGCTGCCCGAGTTCGTCACCGGCGGCCACTGGCGGCAGTGCGTACGCCCCGGTGGGGTGCTGGTGCCGGTGCCCACCGCCACTCCGCAGACCCCCTGGCCGATGCGCTGGGCCACCGCCACCGGCGTCGGCTTCGCCATGCCGGAGGGCTTCTTCATCGGCCCGTACGGGCGGGGCGGCTCGGCCACCATGGGCACCTGGCAACGCCCCACCTCGGCCCTGCTCGCCGACGTGGCCCGCCGGGGCGTGGCGCCGGCGGTCGGTGACCGGCAGCGCCGCCAGGCCGCCCGGGACGTCGAGTTCTGGCGCGCGTCCTGCGTCGCGGTGACCGACGACGCGCCGCACGCGGAGATGCTGCGCCGCACCCTGGAGCAGTTGTTCGGGCGGCCGGGTACGCGGCTCGCCGACGCCTGGACCTGGCGGTTCTGAACCACGAAAACGGCGCGGGGACCTTCCGTTCGGAAAGTCCCCGCGCCGGATCCGTCAGACGCGCGCGGCGACCGGCGGGGCGGACGCCTCGGCGAACTCCTCACGCGGGTCGTGCAGCTGACCCAGCGCCACCACCTCACGCTTGAGGAAGAACGCCAGCGTCCAGTCGACCACCACGCGCACCTTGCGGTTGAACGAGGGGATCCGCGACATGTGGTACGTCCGGTGCATGAACCAGGCCGGCCAGCCGGTCATCTTGATGCCGTAGACCTGCGCCACACCCTTGTGCAGGCCGAGGCTGGCCACGCTGCCGGCGTGCTTGTGCTTGTAGTCGACCGGCTCGCGCCCGCGGATCACGTTGGCGATGTTGTCGGCCATCCGCGCCGCCTGCCGCACCGCGTGCTGGGCGCTCGGCGAGCAGAAGTTGCCCGGCTCCTTGGTCAGGTCCGGCACGGCGGCGCAGTCGCCGGCGCTCCACGCGCCCTCGACCACCCGGTCGCCGTCCACGATCTGCAGCGTGGGCCGGCAGGTGACCCGGCGGCGCTCGTCGCGCGGGAAGTCCGTGGCGTCGAGCATCGGCGACGGCTTCACACCGGCGGTCCAGACGATGGTGTCGGACGGGAAGCTGTCGCCGTCGGAGAGCTTCACCACACCGTCGACGCAGGACTCCAGCCGGGTGTCCAGGCGGATGTCCATGTCCCGCTTCATCAGCTGCTGCACCGTGTAGGCGCCCATGTCCCGGTCGACCTCGGGCAGCACCCGCTGGGTCGCCTCGACCAGCACCCAGCGCATCTCCTCCGGCTTCAGCTCCGGGTAGTAGCGCAGCGCGTCGCGGGCCATGTCCTCCATCTCGGCGAGCGCCTCGATGCCGGCGTAGCCGCCACCGACGAAGGTGAACGTCAGCGCGCGGCTGCGTACCGCCGGGTCGGTGGTGGAAGCCGCCACGTCGAGCCGGTCCAGCACGTGGTTGCGCAGGTAGATGGCCTCACCGATGGTCTTGAACCCGATGCCGTGCTCGTGCAGGCCGGGAATCGGCAGGGTGCGGGAGACCGAGCCGGGCGCGACCACCACGTGGTCGTACTGGATCTCCCGGGCCGGGCCGCTGATCGGCTGCACCACTGCGGTCATGCGGTCGTGGTCGATCCGGGTGACGGTGCCCGCCACCACGGTGCACTTGCGCAACTCCCGCCGCAGCGGCACGACGGCGTGCCGCGGGGAGATGTTGCCCGCCGATGCCTCCGGGAGGAACGGCTGGTACGTCATGTGCGGCTGCGGGTCGACGACGATGACCTCGGCCTCACGCCTGCTCAGCTTCTTGGACAGGCGCAGAGCGGCGTACAGGCCCACGTGACCGGCACCCACGACAAGGATCCGCTTCGGGTTCACGTCATCTATCTTTCCCCGGCGGCCCCCGGTAATCCCGCGCGAGACCCCCTTCTGTGACGGAGCACAACCCATGTGACCTGCGCAACGTCACCGGAACGCTGCGTCACTTGCGACGCAGCAACCAGCCCAGCAGCGCGCTCAGCCCCACCGCCACCAGCAGCCCCACCACCGTCGCCGCCTGCGAGCCGTCCGTCCCGCCGACGCCACCCAGCCACGCCAGCACCACGCCGAGCACAGCGCTGGCGAGCACCACCCCGCCCGCCCGGCTCAACCACCGGAACACCACGTCCGGGTCGATCAGCCCGTCGTAGGGCAGCAGCGCGGCGAGCGCGCAGAGCGAGTGCGCCAGATAGAGCAGCGTCGCCACGGCGAGCAGCCGCCACAGCGCCGGCGGCCGGTCGAAGCCGAGCGTGGCCAGCAGCCAACCGCCGACCGTCACCAGCGCGGTGAACGTCGGCCAGATCCGGCGCGGACCGAACGCCGGCAGCACCGCGGCCACCGCCAGGGCCAGCAGCGAGCGCGCGGTGAGGGCCTGCACCGGGTACGCGAGCAGGAAACCGGCCAGCACGGTGAGGAAGATGCCGCCGCGTACCAGCAGCGGCAGCGGGCTGACCCGGGCGGCCGCGTACCGCAGCGCCCGTACCCGCTCGACCAGGGCGTCCGTCACTGAGCCGGCCTTTCGTTCGCGACTGCGGGACTCCGCTTCGCTGCGTTCCTCGCGCTCACCGCAACCCTGCCTTCGGGGCGGTCGCCAGCCGGGCCACGTCGCGGAGCACCTCGTCCAGGCTGCCCGCGCCGGCCCAGCGCACCACCGGCACGCCGTGCTCGCGGAGCTGGCCGATCATCGTGTCCCGGTCCAGCCGCCACAGCCGGTACGCCACCTCGGCCCAGCCCCGCTCCTTCGGCACCGGCAGTTCGGCCGGCAGCGTGTCCACCGCCACCACGAACCGGCCGCCGCGGGCCAGCCGGGCCAGCATCTGCGCGGACCGCTCGTCCAGCAGCGGGGTGAGCACCACCACGAGCGCGTCCGAGGAGAGCAGTTGCGGGCCGAAGACCTGGTCGTACGGCTCGTGCGGGGACGACTCGGCGTGCACGTCGAGCAGCCACTCCAGCACGGTCAGGTACTGCCGCCGCCCGGTGGCCGGACGCAGCCGGCGCGCGGCCGGGCCGTACTCCAGCATCGACACCCGGTCGCCGCGGTGCAGGTAGTGCTCGGCGATCGCGGCGGCGGCCCGAACCGTGGTGTCCAGCACCGACGCCGGGCCGTTCACGCCACCGGAGCGGCCCGCCTCGGCGAGCACGTCCAGCAGCACCACCACCTCGGCGTCCCGGTCCGAGAGCGTCGCCGCCACGTGCAGTTGGCGGGCCCGCAGCGACACCCGCCAGTCGATGCGGCGCAGCCGGTCGCCGGGCGCGAACACGCGTACCCCGGCCAGCTCGCCGCCCTCCCCCGGCCGCCGCGACCGGTGTGCGCCGACCAGCCCGGCGGCCCGGGGCATCGCCTCGACCGCGTCGAACGGCTCGGTACGCGGGTAGACCCGGGCCCGGATCGGGTCGGTGATCACCGCGCGGGAGACCAGCAGCCCGTCGGCGACGGCGACCCGCACCCCGGCCGGTCCGATCGGGTGCCGCCCCCACCGCAGCGCCGTGCCGGTCAGCTCCAGGTCGACGGCGCTGCCCCGGGGTACGGAGGTGACGAACGGGCGGTCCGCCCCGCCGGAGCGGCTCACGTCCAGCCCGGCGCCGCCGAAGCCGACCTGCTCCACGCGCAGCCAGCGCGACATCCGCGTCCGCACCACCGCGAGGTCGTACCCGACCAGGTCCGGGTTGGCCACCGCGACGGTCGCGGCCAGCGGGGAGCCCTCGACCAGGTGGGTGTCCCCGACGCCCAGCTCCAGTTCCGGCAGGCCCGCGGGGCGGCGGCGCAGCGCGTAC
Source organism: Micromonospora sp. CMU55-4 (assembly GCF_011602315.1). Lineage (NCBI taxonomy): Bacteria > Bacillati > Actinomycetota > Actinomycetes > Micromonosporales > Micromonosporaceae > Micromonospora > Micromonospora sp. CMU55-4. Next base: position 39,259 of record NZ_JAAOLH010000014.1, on the reverse strand, counting down.
GCGGTGCCCAGCGCGAACGGCGTGGCGAGCACCACCAGGTCGATGCGGCCGAGCAGGACCGCCGCGACGAGCAGCACGCCGGTGAGCAGCACGGCCCGGCCGAGCGCCCAGGTGGGTGCCCAGCCGCTCGCCGCCTCGGCCCGATCCATCAGCGCCCGGCGGCGTAGCTGGGCAGCGCGCCGCTGGCCGGGGCGGGCGTGGACTCCAGCACCTCGCCGACCACGAACGCCGGATCCACCCGGCGGAGCCACATCTCCGGCCGCAGCGTGATCCGGTGCGCCAGCGCGGGCGCCGCCACCGCCTTGACGTCCTCCGGCACCACGTAGTCGCGGTTGGCGAGCACCGCCCGGACCCGGGACAGCAGCAGCAGGGCCAGCGAGCCGCGCGGGGACGCGCCGACGAGCACCGACGGGTGCTCCCGGGTGGCGGCGGTGAGCGCCACGATGTACCGGCCGACCGAGTCCTCGACCACCACGTCCTCCAGCGCTGCCTGCATGGCGCGCAGCGTCGCGGCGTCCACCACCGGCTTGATCTCCGCCTCCTCGCGGCGGCGGGCGATCCGGCGGCGCAGCACGTCCCACTCCTCGTCGTGGCTGGGGTAGCCGAACGACACCCGCAGCAGGAACCGGTCGAGCTGCGCCTCCGGCAGCGGGTACGTGCCCTCGTACTCGATGGGGTTGGCGGTGGCCAGCACGTGGAACGGCTCGTCCAGGCGGTAGGTCACGCCCTCCACCGACACCTGCTTCTCCTGCATCGCCTCCAGCAGCGCCGACTGCGTCTTCGGCGGCGTCCGGTTGATCTCGTCGGCGAGCAGCAGGTTGGTGAACACCGGCCCGGCCCGGAACGCGAAGTCGCCGCTGCTCTGGTCGTAGAGGAACGAGCCGGTCACGTCGGCGGGCAGCAGGTCCGGCGTGAACTGGAGCCGCCGGAAGTCCAGCCCGAGCGCCTGCGCGAAACAGCGCGCGGTGAGCGTCTTGCCCAGGCCGGGCAGGTCCTCCAGCAGCACGTGACCACCGGCGAGGATGCCGGCCAGCACCAGCTCCAGCGCGTCCCGCTTGCCGACCACGACGGTGCCGACCGCCTCCAGGACGGCCCGGGCGAGCCGGCCCACCTCGGCGGGGGCCATGCTCCGGTCCACGTCGTTCATCAGATCTTCTCCAGTTCGGCGACGATCGCCGCGAGGTCGCGCGGCGACGGAGGGCGGCGGGCGGGGGTGGTGAGGAACGTCCACAGTGGCTCGCCGAGCACCGACCGGGCGCGGGCCGGATCGGACTCGCGGGTGACGCCGTGGCGCTGGCGCAGCCGCTCGTCGGCCAGCTCGCCGAGGCGCGGCAGGATGCGTTCGGTGAACCGCTCCCGGTTGTCGGCGGACCAGTCCAGCGGGCGCTCCCAGCCGTTGATCGCGGTGCGCAGCGCGTCCCGGGCGGACCAGTTCCAGGTGCCGGGCTCCTCACCGGCGGGCGTCCGGGCGCCGGCGCGGGGCGGCGGCGGGGGCGACAGCGCGGCGGTGACCCGGCGTACGGCGAGCACGGCGAGCACCCCGGCCACGATGATCCAGATCGGCACCTTCAGGCCGACCGCGCGCAGCCCGACCACGACCACCACCACGACGGCGGCGGTGACCGCGGCGGTCCGCAGCAGCAGGCGTGCCCGGCCACCGCCCGAGGGGCGTACGTCCTCCCCGGCGGGCTCCTCGCCGAACGACAGCAGGTCGTCGATGCTGGTGCTCACGACGCCTCCCCCGCCAGGCTGGTCAGCTCGCCGCGCAGCCGGCGTAGCGCGGCGCGGGCTTGGTCCCGCGTGTGCTCGTCGACCGGGTGCGTGGCGTACCGGGCCTCCCGGTAGACGTGCGCGAACCCGTCGAGCACGTCGGCGCTGGCGATCGCCGGGATGCCGGCCTCCGGGTCGCCGCGCAGCAACCGGGCCACCAGGTCGGTCGGGGTGTCGCCGGTGTGCCGGGACACGCCCGCGTCCTCGGCGGCCTCCTCCAGGCGTACCCAGCACGCGATGACGGCGGTACGCGGGTCGGTGGAGCGGTCGTCCAGTTCGACGAGCCCGGCGTCGAGCGCGGCCACCACCTCACGCGCGGTCCCCTCGGCGGTACGCCGGGAGCGCCGCACCGGCACCGCCCGGGTCGTCCGCCGCAGCGCGCCCCGGAGCACGTTCCACAGGACGTACCCGATGGCGCCCAGCACCACCGCGAACAGCAACGCCACGGCGGCGGTGGCCAGCCAGTCGGGCACACCGCCCGACGTGGACTCACCCACGTCGCGGGGTTCCACCGGGTACGACGGCACCGCCTCGGGCGACGGGTACTCCGGCACGTACGGGATGGTGTCCGCGGCCGGCGGGATCCGGCTGGCCCCGATGGCGGAGTGACCGGCGGCGAACGCGGCGAGCGCGAGCAGCACCGTCACCGCGGCGACCGGCCACCACCTGCGCAGTACGCCGAAATCCATCCCACCGCCTCAGGTGTTCCTCAGTCCACCCCGGCCAGGTCCTTCGCCCGGGTGAACACGTCGTCCAGCATCGCCGGTGTGAGCCGGCCGGTGAACGTGTTCTGCTGGCTGACGTGGTAGCAGCCCAGCAGGTCCGGCACGGACTCGCCGGACCAGTGTGCCCCATGGCCGAACGCCGGTCGCGGCGTGGGCGGTCGCTGCCCGTACACCTGACGGAGCACCGGCCACCACGCGGCCCACGCGAAGGCACCCAGCGCGACCACGACGCGCAGCGTGGGCCGGATCAGTTCGACCTCGCGGTGCAGCCACGGCGCGCAGGTGTCCCGCTCGGCCGGGGTGGGCTTGTTGTCCGGCGGCGCGCACCGCACGGCCGCGAAGATGCGGGTCTCGCGCAGCGTCAGGCCGTCGTCGGCGGAGACGCTCGTCGGCTGGTTGGCCAGCCCGGCCCGGTGCAACGCGGCGAACAGCACGTCACCGGACCGGTCCCCGGTGAAGATCCGGCCGGTGCGGTTGCCGCCGTGCGCGGCCGGCGCCAGACCGAGAATGGCGATGCGCGCGTCCGGCGGGCCGAGGCCGGGCACCGGCCGTCCCCAGTAGTCCTGGTCGCGGAACGCGGCGCGCTTGACCCGCGCCACCTCCTCCCGCCACGCCACCAGGCGCGGGCAGGCGAAGCAGTCGCTGACCGCGCCGTCGAGGTCGGCCAGGTCGGCCGCCCGCGCGGCGCGGGCGACCACGTCCTGCGGGGTACGCGACTCAGCCAAGCTTCGCCCGGAACAGTTCCAGCGTGCGGGCCCAGGCGGTGGCGGCGGCCCGCTGGTCGAAGTGCTCCGGCCGGTCCTCGTTGAAGAACGCGTGCGCGGTGCCCGGGTAGTCGAACGTCTGGCAGGTGCCACCGGCCGACTCGATGGACCGGCGGACGCTCTGCACCCCGTCGGCGGCGGACAGGCCATCCGCCTCGGAGCAGTGGATGAGGGCTGCCTTCCCGGCGTAGTCAGCCCAGTCGGCGGCCATGCCCTCCCAGGGCAGGCGCGGGTAGAACCCGGCGGTGGCCACGATGCGCTCGGAGAACGTGCCGGACCACAGGGCCAGGCTGGCGCCCGCGCAGAACCCGGCGCAGCCCACCTTGCCGGCGACCTCGGGCCGGCTCGCCAGGTATTCGGCGGCAGCGGCGATGTCGCTCGCCGCCTCGTCCATCTGGGAGCTGTTGAGCATCAGCCGCGGCTCGGTCGGCTTCACTGCCGGTCCGCCGTGCCGGAAGTCGGGCGCGAGCGCGACGAAGCCGGCCTCCGCGAAGCGGTCGACCACGGCCCGTACGTGGGGTACGAGACCCCACCAGTCCTGGATGACGATGACCGCCGGGCTCGCCGCACCGCCGGAGGGTATCGCGAGATACCCCTCGCTCGTCCCCCCGTTGCCGGTGAAGCTCACCATCTCGCCCATGGGCCTGTCCTCCTTGCGGTCAGTCAACGTTGGCTGGTCGCACAGTTGGCTGTTATGTGCCGGTAGCGTGCCACGCGGTCAGCGGCCCGGGGAAGACAGAACAACAGTGGCATTCACCTCCTGTAGACCTCACAGACCAGTGGCGGACGCCCCGCACCACACCCCGGCGAGATCTTGGAAGATTGCGGCCCCTATGAGGGCCGTTTCCTTCCAAGATCTCGCGGGATCGAGCGCGCTCAGGGAGTTGACGTGGGTTCCGGGGAAGCGCTGGTGGTGGGCGCGGTGGGGGTGGCACTGCCGGTGGGGGTGGCGCTGCCGGGGGGCGCGAATGCGGGCGGGGCGATCGACGGCGAGGGCGGTGGGCCGAACGGGGCCTGCTCGGGGCAGTACGGGTAGGTGTTACGCATCTCCGGCACCGCGCCCGTGTCAGCCATGCAGCTCGGCCAGCCGAGCGTGATCGGCACGCCGTTTTGGTCGAAGAGCCGCGCGTCGCGGATCAGCCGCCCCTGCTGGTCGTAGACGAAGACGTCCTCGATCCGGTCGTACCTGTGGTCCACCGACGTCTGCTCGTAACTGCCGTAGCTGTCGGTGTCGGCGCGCTCGTCCACCTGGGCCAGCACGGCGAAGGAGAACAGCAGCAGCGCGGCGGTGGCGATCTGGTGCAGTTGCCGCCGCCACCCGGTGATCCCGGCGGAGCGGCGACCCCACCACATCGACGCGACGACCGCGCCGATGAGCAGCAACAGCCCCGTCGAGCTGTTGCCGTCCAGCCGGGGCACCAGGCCGGACCGGCCGTCCACCATCCACGCCACGATCAGCGCGGCCAGCCATCCGCGCACCAGCCACCAGGCCGGACGCAGCGGACGCAGGAAGTCGCTCACCGTCTCGTGCCCGAAGACCGGGCCGAGCTGGCGGTCGAGCAGACGCAGCTGGGTGGCCGCCTCCCGCCGGGCCTCGGCGAGGCGGTGGAAACGCGCCGGCCGCCGGCTCGGCTGGGCACCGGCGACGGCGCGCAGCTCGGCGGCGTACGCCTCGGGGGTGCCCAGCCGGTCGACCAGCGTGCCCTCGCCCTCGGCGGCGACCTCGGCGAGGTGTTCCGGCAGTTCCTCGGTCAACTCGTCGCGGACCTCCGGTGGCAGGTCGGCGAGCGCGGCCCGCACCCGGTCGACGTAGTCCGTGATCTCCTGCCCCGTGACGGTCATGCCGCCATCCCCCGATCGTCGAGCAGCGCGTCCATGGTGGTGGCGAACGAGCGCCAGGTCTTGCCGGAGCGGGTGAGCTGGTCACGCCCGGCGGCGTTGAGCGAGTAGTACTTGCGGTGCGGCCCGGACTCGCTCGGCACCACGTACGTGGTGAGCAGACCGGCCGCGAACAGCCGGCGCAGCGTGCCGTAGACCGAGGCGTCGCCGACCTCGGTGAGACCGGCCTCGCGTAGCCGCCGCAGGATGTCGTAGCCGTACCCGTCCTCGTCCTTGAGCACGGCGAGCACCGCGAGGTCGAGCACGCCCTTGAGGAGCTGCGTGGTATCCACGCTCCGCACAGTAGTGCGCAATACGCACTACCGTCAACGACACAGCACCTACAGGCGGGCGGTCCATCCGATGAAACGGTCGAACAGGTCGGCCGGGTTCGGGTTGGTGCGCAGCAGGTCGGCGGTGGCGTCGAACAGGCAGCCGGCCATGTGGATCGACAGGGCGACGCGGTCACGCCGGTAGTCGAGCAGCAGCAACAGGCGGGCCGGCTGGCACGGCCAGGGGGCCGCGCACACCCGGCACAACCACAACGGCCGCATCGGGACGTGCGGCCGCACGACCCGGCGACCGCGATCGGGTACGGGAGAACAGTTCCCCATGCTCATCCCCCGATCGTGTCGCCTTCTATTGTCAGTGTCAATAGCCTCCGTAGTTGTCGCTGTTCGGCGACGTCGACGCTGCCATCGTCAACGTGTGGAGCTGGTGGGCGTGTCGGAGATCCGGGCGATGCTCGGCAACGTGTCGCGTCAGCGCGCATCCGTGATCGCCAACCAGCGCAACTTCCCGGAGCCGATCGCCGTGCTGGCGATGGGCAAGGTCTGGCGGAAGTCCGACGTCGAGAAGTGGATCAGGGAACACCGCCCCGACCTGGCGACGGACTGACGCCGCCCGCCCCTTCTTGTTGACCAAGGAGTTGGCGGCCCCGGAGGCGTCCGGATCGGACACAAACTCCTTGATCACCGCCGGAAGGGGCCAGAGGGCTAGGCGAGGCTCCAGGCGATGCCGTCGAGGATGTCGTGCTCGGAGGCGACCACCGACGGCATCCCGGCCCGCTCCATGATCACTCGCAGCACCAGCGCGCCCGCGCCGATCACGTCGGCCCGCCCCGGGTGCATCACCGGGTACGCCAGCCGCTGCTCACTGCTCTTGCCGAGCAGGTCGGCGGTCACCTCGGCCACCTGCTCGTACGAGACGCGGGCGTGGTGGATGCGGCTCGGGTCGTACTCCTGGAGCCCTTGCGCCAGCGCGACCACGGTGGTGACCGAACCGGCCAGCCCGACCAGCGTGGCGGCCTCGCGGCCGGGCACGGCGGCGAGCGCGCGGTCGACGGCGGCGGCGATGTCGGCCTCGGCGGCGGCGATCTGTGCCGCGGTCGGCGGGTCGCCGTGCAGGTGGCGTTCGGTCATCCGGACGCAGCCGATGTCCACCGAGATCGCGCCTCGGACGCCGTCGGCGCGGGTGCCGACGACGAACTCGGTCGAGCCGCCGCCGATGTCGACCACCAGGTACGGCGGTTCGGCGTCGGCGGGCAGGCCGCGCACCGCGCCGGTGAACGACAGGCGTGCCTCCTCGTCGCCGGTCACGACCTCGGGCGGTACGCCGAGCGTGCGCTCGACCATCGTCCGGAAGTCGGCGGCGTTGGAGGCGTCCCGGGAGGCCGACGTGGCGCACATGCGGACCCGGTCGGCACCGGACTTCTCGATCTCGGCCGCGTAGTCGGCGAGCGCCACCCGGGTCCGCTCGATGGCCTCCGGGGCGAGCATGCCGGTCTGGTCGACGCCCTGCCCCAGGCGGACGATCTCCATCCGCCGGCTGACGTCCACGAGCGGCGCGGCCTCCCCGTCCGACGCCTCGGGCAGGTCGGCGATCAGCAGTCGGATCGAGTTGGTCCCGCAGTCGATGGCTGCCACACGCGCACTCACGGCGCCCACCCTACGGCAGCCCGCCCGGGGCAGCTCAGAGGCGCAACAGCATGCGGGAGTTGCCCAGGGTGTTGGGCTTGACCCGTTCCAGGTCCAGGAACTCCGCGACACCCTCGTCGTACGAGCGCAGGAGCTGCTCGTAGACCGGCTGCGGCACGGGCGCGCCGTCGATCTCGCGGAAGCCGAACGAGCCGAAGAAGCCGGTCTCGAACGTGAGCACGAAGATCCGGGCGATGCCCAGGTCGCGCGCCGAGTCGATCAGCTCACCGACGATCCGGTGCCCGATCTTGTGGCCCCGGCAGGACGGGTCGACCGCCACCGTCCGGATCTCGGCCAGGTCCTCCCACATCACGTGCAGCGCGCCGCACCCGACCACCGTGCCGTCCGGCGTCACCGCGACCCGGAACTCCTGCACGTCCTCATACAGCGTCACAGTCGCCTTGCTGAGCAGCCGCCGGTCGTCGGTGTAGGTGTCCACCAGCCGCCGGATGCCGCGCACGTCGGCGGTGCGGGCCCGGCGCACAGTGATCTGGTCGGCGCTCATCTCACTCCGCCGGCACGTCCACGCAGGGGCCGGCGGCCCACCACTTCTCCACCAGCGCCAGCGTCTCGTCGCCGAACGGGTTGACCCCCGGCCCGGCGGCGAGCGCGTGCCCCAGGTGCACGTGCAGGCACTTCACCCGCCCCGGCATGCCACCGGCCGAGATGCCGGCGATCTCCGGCACCTCGCCGATCGCCTCCCGGCGGGTCAGGTAGTCCTCGTGCGCCGCCCGGTAGCGCGCGGCCAGCTCCGGATCCTCGGCGAGCCGCTCGGCCATCTCCTTCATCAGCCCGGCCGACTCCAGCCGGCTGCACGCCGCCGTGGCACGCGGGCAGGTCAGGTAGAACAGCGTCGGGAACGGCGTGCCGTCGGCCAGCCGGGGCGTCGTCTCCACCACGTCGGGCAGGCCGCACGGGCACCTGTGGGCCACCGCACGGGTGCCGCGCGGCGGGCGTCCGAGCTGCGCGGCCACCGCGGCCAGGTCGGCCTCGGTGGCCGGCTGGCGTTCCGGCGGGGGTACGGAGTCCGCCGCCGGCTCCTGCGGTGGTACGACGCTCAAGGTTGTGCCTCTCGAATCAAAGCTCACTTGTCCTGGCGCTCGGCGTTCGCCGCCCGCACGCTCGACCACAGGGTGTCGTACCAGGGCTCCGGCGCGGTCGGCGCCCCCGGCTTCGCGTCCTTGCCGGCGTCCTTGGCCGCGCCCTCCGGGTCGGAGAGCACCACCAGCAGCGTCTCGCCCGGCTTGCCCATGAAGAACCGCTCCCGGGCCTGCGTCTTGACGTACTCCGGGTCTTTCCACTTGGCCGCCTCGGCGGTGAGCCGCTCGATCTCGGCCCGCTGGGCGGCCTGCGCGGCCTCCATCCGCTCGATGTCCGCCTGCTGGTCCAGGTAGACCCGGACCGGATAGGTGTACGCCAGCGCGAGCGCGATCAGCACCGCGAACAGCACTGTGGCGCGCCCGGTGAAGCGCCGGGGTTGGGGTGCGGTGAGCCGCTTGACCGGACCACCGGCAGCGGTACGCCGGGCCGCGGCGGGGCGGCTCGCGGAGCGTACGCCGTCGCTGGCCCGGGACGCGCCGGGTGACCGGCCGGCGGCGCGCGTCTCCGCGCGGACGCCGTTGTCGCGGGCCGTGGACCGGACCCGGGCGCCGCCCGTCCGGCCGGGCTGACCCGGCCGACGGGCGGGCCGCTGGCCACCCGGTGTGCGGCGCTGCTGCATCGTCACACCCCTCCCCCGGAGCGCTCGCTCAGGCCGAACGGTAACGCGGGAACGCGCCGGCGCCGGCGTACCGCGCCGCGTCGGCCAGCTCCTCCTCGATCCGCAGGAGCTGGTTGTACTTGGCCACCCGGTCCGAGCGGGCCGGGGCGCCGGTCTTGATCTGCCCGCAGCCGGTGGCGACGGCCAGGTCCGCGATGGTGGTGTCCTCGGTCTCGCCGGAACGGTGGCTCATCATGCACTTGAAGCCGGCCCGGTGAGCCAGGTCGACGGCGTCCAGCGTCTCGGTGAGCGAGCCGATCTGGTTGACCTTGACGAGCACCGCGTTGGCGGCCCGCTCCGCGATGCCCCGGGCGATGCGCTGCGGGTTGGTCACGAACAGGTCGTCGCCGACGATCTGGATCCGGTCGCCGAGCGCGGCGGTCAGGGTGGCCCAGCCGCTCCAGTCGTCCTCGGCCAGCGGGTCCTCGATCGACACGATCGGGTAGTCGCCGGCGAGCTTGGTGTAGTAGTTGCTCATCTCCTCGGCGCTCTTCGCGGTGCCCTCGAACGTGTACGTGCCGTTGTCGAAGAACTCGGTGGCGGCCACGTCGAGCGCGAAGACGATGTCGGTGCCGAGCCGGTAGCCGGCCTTCTCCACCGCCTCGGCGATCAGGTCCAGCGCGGCGGCGTTGGTGGGCAGGTTCGGGGCGAAGCCGCCCTCGTCACCCAGGCCGGTCGACAGGTCCTTCTTCTTCAGCACCGACTTCAGCGCGTGGTAGACCTCGGCGCCCGAGCGCAGCGCGTCCCGGAACGTCGGCGCGCCGATCGGCGCGATCATGAACTCCTGGATGTCGACGTTCGAGTCGGCGTGCGCGCCACCGTTGAGGATGTTCATCATCGGCACCGGGAGCAGGTGCGCGTTCGGGCCGCCCAGGTAGCGGAACAGGCTCAGCTCGGCGCTGCCCGCGGCGGCCTTGGCCACGGCCAGGGAGACGCCGAGGATGGCGTTCGCGCCCAGCTCGCCCTTGTTGTCCGAGCCGTCGATGTCGATCATCTTCTGGTCGATCAGCCGCTGCTCGCTGGCCTCGTAGCCGATGAGCTGGTCGACGATCCGGTCCTCGATGTTGGCGACGGCCTTCTCGACACCCTTGCCCAGGTAGCGGTCCTTGTCACCGTCGCGCAGCTCGACCGCCTCGAAGGCGCCGGTGGAGGCGCCGGACGGCACCGCGGCGCGGGCGATCGTGCCGTCGTCGAGCCCGACCTCGACCTCGACCGTCGGGTTGCCCCGCGAGTCCAGGATCTCCCGGGCGACGATTCCCTCGATGGTTGCCACTGAGTCGCTCCTCGTTTGTGTGGTTCCGGTCCGATATGGGCCGCGACGGTGCGGCTGAGGCAGGTGTTGAACGCAGCGTATCGGTCCCCGCCCCGCCGTACGCCGCTCGGGGCGGCCCCCGAGGCGCTTGCTGAGACGGACATTCCCGGATTACCGGTCGTCAACCGGCAACCGGTTTGCGAGAGGTTGCGTCGATCGACAAGGCTGGGCATCATGCCTGCCGCCTCGACGACTCTCCGCGTGCTCGCCGCCTCGGTCATCGCGTCGCTCTCGGTCACCGGCTGCCAGGCCCTGGACGACGCGGGCGTCGCGCTCGGTCGGGCCGACCTGGTCAACGACCTCGCCGCGCGGATGGACCGGGCGCTGGAGCAGACCTGGGCCGCCGACTACCAGCTCGACGGCGGTCGCACCGCCTCGATCGCGCAGACCAGGAAGCCGCTGCGCTCCACGTACACCTGGCCCGGCGGCAAGATCACGGTGACCCAGGAGTCGGTGACCCGGTGCGCGAGCACCGCCGCCCGCACCTCCTGCACCGTGTCTCCGCCCGTGCTCACCGCCGGAAAGCCCTCGGTGATCGTCTACGACGAGGCACGCAAGCAGGGCCTGGTCACCCCGCCCGCGGTGATCCGGCTGCTCACCGAGGCCGCGCTCGCGCCGGACGCGGTCATCGAGCAGAGCGACACCACGCTGGCCGGGCACCATGCCACCTGCGTGAACGTCACCCACGACGGTGAGCGCTTCAGCACCTGCGTGACGAACGAAGGCGTGCTGGGCAGCTTCTCCGGCACGATCGACGGCAAGCCGGCCGAGGTGACGCTGAGCCGCTACACCGAGAGCGTCGAGGCCGCCGCGTTCGCCGTGCCGGCCGGCGCGGGCGTGGTGGACCGCCGCCCCGCCACGTCGTGACCCCGCCCGACGGCGCCGGGTTCCGGCCCGCCGCCGATCACGGGCGGCCGCCGCAGCCGGGCGACCTGGCGCTGCCGGTCGCCGGCCGGAAACTGCTGACCGGCCCGGACGCCGCGCAGCCGCTGCGCATCGGCGCGCTGCCCGGCGACCTCGCCTGGACACCCGTCGGCACGCTCGACGGCACCCCGGCATGGGCGGCCGAGGTCACCGACCCCGAGTCGCTGCCCGGCCGGTGGCGCGGCTGGCGCGGCCTCGCCGCCGAACTGCCCGCACCCCACGCCGACCTGGCCGGACGGGCGCTCGCCGTGGTCACCTGGCGGCGTACGCACAGGTGGTGCGGGGCGTGCCGGGCCGAACTGTCCGACGTGCCGGGCGAGACCGCGCGGCGCTGCCCGGACTGCGGGCTGACCGTGTTCGTGCCGCTGTCCGTAGCGGTGCTGACCGCGATCACCCGCCCCGGCCCGGCCGGCGCAGCGGGCGAACTCCTGCTGGTCCGGCACGCGCACGGCCCGACCGGTTTGTGGGCGCTCGTCGCCGGGTTCGTCGAGGCCGGCGAGTCGCTGGAGGCGGCGGTGCACCGCGAGGTCGCCGAGGAGGTCGGCCTGACCCTGCGCCGCCCCACGTACGTGGACAGCCAGCCGTGGGCGCTGACCGGACCGGGCACACTGCTCGCCGGGTTCACCGCCGAGGTGACCGACCCGGCCGCAGAACCGGTGGCCGACGGCACGGAGCTGACCGAGGCGCGCTGGTTCCCGGTCGACGCGCTGCCCGCCGAGCTGCCGCCCGCGTACTCCCTGTCGCGCTGGCTGATCGACGCGGTCGCCGCCCGCCGGTGAGCCCTCACACCCCCAGCAGGGTGCGCAGGTGGCGCGGCGGCGGGCAGTCGTACGCCAGCATGGCGTCGTGCCAGTCGCGCACCGGCACGCCGTCCGGACGGGCGGCGGCGATGTCGGCCATCTCGCTGTAGCCGACGAAGTACGTCGACAGCTGCGTGGAGGTGAGCAGCGCCCGCCGCCACTTGCCGGCCGCCTCCCCCTCCTCCTGGAAGCCGCGCCCGGTCATCAGCGCCATCGCCTCGGCCTCGGGCAGGTCGTCGCAGTGCACGAGCTGGTCCAGCAGCGCGTTGATGGTCATCCGCAACTGCATCTTGAGCTGCTGCAACCGCACCGGCAGCCCGCCGAAGCCGAGCCCGGCCATCAGCTCCTCGGTGTAGACCGCCCAGCCCTCGATGAACACGCCCGACTCGGTGAGCGCGCGTACCCGCGTCGGCCCGTCGTAGCGGCGGGCGTGCGCGAGCTGGAGGAAGTGGCCGGGCATCGCCTCGTGCACGGTCAGGTTGCGGATCATGTGGTCGTTGTATTCCCGGTAGAACGACTCGACCCGCTGCGCCGGCCAGTCCGCCGGGGTGGGCGCGATGCAGTAGAACGTCGGCACGTCGGCCGTCTCCAGCGGCCCCGGCGAATCGCAGTAGGCGACCGCCACACCCCGCGCGAACTCCGGCATCTCCTGGATGACACACGGGTCACCGACCATGCTGACCAGGTCGTGGTGGCGCACGAAGTCACTCGCCTCGTCCAGCGTCACCGAGGCGAGGTCGACGATGGTGGCGTCGTCCGGGTGCTCGGCGGCCAGCAGGTCCAGCGCCCGGCGTACCGTCTCGTCGTCGGCCGGGCCACCGACCAGCTCGACGGCCGCCGCGCGGATCTCCTCGGTGACCCGTTCCAGGTTGGCCCAGGCGCGGCGCTGCACCTCGGCGGCGCTCAGCTCGGTGTCGAGCGTGTGCCACAGCCGCGCCTCCCAGCGCCGCCGGCCCAGCCGCGGGTCACGCCCCGGGCCCGCGTCGGCCGCCAGACCCTGCCGCAGCCACGCCACGAACTCCTCCAGCGCGGCGATCGCCTCCGTGGCCGCCGGGCCGACCCGGTCACGCAGCGCCGGCGCCTGGGCGAGCAACGCCGGCACCTCGTCGCGGATCAGCGCCGCCGTGCCGGTGAACTGCCCGACCGCCGTCTCCGCGTGGATGCGCGGCATGTCCCGCAGCGTCGCGCGCGCTGTCGCAAGCGCATCGGGTACGGCCGACAGGCGCCCGGCGAGGCTGGTCAGGCGCTCCTCGGCGGGGGCGAAGGGACGGGCCAGCAGGGCGTGCAGCAGCGGCCCCGGATTGTGGCGCAGCGGATCCCACTCGTGGGCGCGGATCTCGGTGGCCTCGAACAGCCCTCTGTCGATCATGCTGGTGAGCAGCGCGTGGTCGACGCTCTCCGCCACGTCGAGCGCGTCCGGGTCGATCTCGGCGAGCGCGTCCGCCGCGTCCTTCAGCATCGCCTGATCGGCGGCGAGCGCGTCCGCGGACAGATCGGGCAGCCGGTCGTCGTAGCGGTGGTCCCCGGCGGAGGTGGCCAGCCCGGGCCGGCTCTCCAGCAACGCCTCCACGATCCGCTCCGCCAGCGGTACGAACGACTCCATACCCGGCACCCTACCGATCACCCCCGACCCCTTTCCCGACCCAGCTCCCGCCCGCCGGGCCACCCTCCGCGTTGATCAAGGAGTTCGCGTCCCCAGTGGTGCCCGCCGCGACCCCAAACTCCTTGATCACCGACACGGCCCGCCGGGTGGCTGGGCAGATCTTGAGATGCGGTCTACGAGTCTCGGGAAGCGAGAGGGCTCGACTCAACCCCCATCAGCCTGTCCCGCCACCACGCAACCCGACCCGGCAGCCCTCCGCGATCTTGCACTTCCTGCCCGGACGGAAGGGACATTTGCGATGCCCAGTGGGCCGCAAGTGCAAGATCGCGGGGCGGGAGGGCGGGAGGGCGGGAGGGGTGGGCGGGGTCAGGTGGGGCGTTCGGCGGCTCGGACCGCCTCGGCGTACGCCAAGGTGGCACGACGCAGGGCGGCCTCCGGGTCGATGCCGGCCTGCCGGGCGGCGGCGACAGTTGCCAGCAGGCTCGCCCCCAGCCGCGCTTCCGGGTCCACCTGCGACTCGGCCAGCGGGGGCGGTACAGCGAGGCCGACCCGACCGGCGCGGTCCAGGATCTTCGCGGCCAGCGCGAGCGCGGGCTGGCTCAGCGCGATGCCGTCCAGCACCGATTCGCGGGTCTTCTCGGCCCGCTTGATCCGTTCCCAGTTCGCCTCGATCTCCTCGATCGAGCCGGCCGGCTCGCCGGAGAACACGTGCGGGTTGCGCCGCACCATCTTGTCGACGAGCGTTCCGGCCACGTCGTCGACGGTCCAGCTCTTGCCGTCCGGTAGGTCCTCGGCCAGCCGGGCGTGCAGCAGCACCTGGAGCAACACGTCGCCCAGTTCCTCGCGGAGCGCGTCGGTGTCGTCGGCGCTGATCGCGTCGTACGCCTCGTAGCACTCCTCCAGCAGGAACCCGGCCAGGCTGCGGTGGGTCTGCGCCCGCTTCCACGGGTCTCCGCCCGGGGAGGCCAGCCGGTCCATCACCTCGACCGCGTCGAGCAGCCGGGCGCCGGGTGGGTCCCACGAGCCGTACATCAGTTCCAGCTCGGCCAGCCCGGGCTCGCGGGCCAGCCGCAGCCCCAGCTCACGGGCCAGCGTCTCGTCGCCGGCCGGGCCGGCCAGCCACACCGCCCCGCCGTGCGTGGCGGCGGCGTCGAGCAGCGCCTGGGTCGCGCCCTCGGTCACCACGCTCACCTCGGCGCCGGCCGTCCGGACCGCCCGGGTCAGCTCGCTCTCCGCACCGGCGAGGACCGGCGCGGAGCGTACGGCGTCCCAGGCGGCCGAGGTCAGCAGGCCGGCGGGCAGCCGGGGTGAGGTGACGAGCAGGACGATGCGGGCGGTCATGCGGTTCCGGGAGCCGGCGAACCACCGGCCGGTGCCTCCGGCGTCGAGATGTCGGTGACCGGGCCGTCCTGGCTGACGTAGGGCAGCGAGTAGAAGACGAGCGACTGGCCGGTGTTGACGAGCGACGGCACGGCGCTCACGCCGAACCGGGGGTTGACGCTGACGTCCACCTTCTCGGCCTGCTGCTGCAGCGCGTTGCTGAGCGCGGTGGCGCTGCGCACGAACCCGGCCTCGCCGAACGCCTGCCGGACCTGGTCGACGGTCAGGCCCGGCTGGATCGCCCCGGTCTTCTCGATGGCGCGGTAGACGGCCATCAGGGACTCGTCGCTGAGGTCGGCCGGGGGCAGGCTCTGCTGGAGGGTGGCGGAGAGGTCCACCCACTCGCCCCACAGCTTCGTGTACTCGGTGGTCGCCGGCATCCGCAGCGGCTGCTGAAGCTGCTCCGGGGACACCTCGTCGGTGACCTGGAGGCCCTTCTCGGCCGCGACGCGCTTGCCGAGGTCGAGCGCGACGAGCAGGTTCAGCACGTCCTGCCGGGTCACCGGGGACCGCAGCTCCTCCGGCGAGGGCGTCTGCGGCGCCTGGTTCCGGACGGCGTCCGCGTACTGCCGCTGCGCGTCGTCGTAGATCGCATCGACCCGCTCGACGGAGTAACGGGTGTCTCCGACGTAGGCGGCGACGTCCGGGGCGGACCGGCCACAGGCGGCGAGAGAGAGCGCGGCAAGGGCCGCGACGCTGACGGCGACGAGGGAACGACGTGCACGCATGTGGCTCACTCTCTCACGCCCCGTACCGGCCTGTGACTCCACCCACCTCATCGCGCACCCGCCGGGACCGCACGAGCCAGCTCCTCGGGCTTGCCCAGGACATCCGCCAGGAGCTGCTCGCACCACTCCAGCAACGCCTGGTCGCGCAGCGGCTCGCCGCCGATCCGCCGGGTGCTGGGCCGGGGCACGCTGACCTGGTCGAGCGCCTGCTTGTAGACCGAGTCCGGGTGGTAGCGCTTGAGCCGCATCTGCTTCGAGTCGGGCAGCGGCAGCGGGCCGAACCGGATGTGCTTGCCCTGCATCGACACGTCGGTGAGCCCGTAGCGGCGGGCCAGCAGCCGGAACCGTGCCACCGCGACCAGGTTCTGCACCGGCGCGGGCGGCTCGCCGTACCTGTCGGTCATCTCGGCGACCACCTCGCGCAGCCGCTCGGCGTCGCGGGCCTCGGCGAGCTTGCGGTACATCTCCAGGCGCAGCCGCTCCACTCCGACGTAGTCGTGCGGCAGGTGCGCGTCGATCGGCAGGTCGACCTTGACCTCCGTCTCCTCCTCGGTGCTCTCGCCCTTGAACGCGGACACCGCCTCGCCGACCATCCGGACGTACAGGTCGAAGCCGACGCCCTCGATGTGGCCGGACTGCTCGCCGCCGAGCAAATTGCCGGCGCCGCGGATCTCCAGGTCCTTCATCGCCACGTACATGCCCGCGCCGAGTTCGGTGTGCTGGGCGATGGTGGCCAGCCGCTCGTGCGCGTTCTCGGTGAGCGGCTTCTCCGGCGGGTAGAGGAAGTACGCGTACGCCCGCTCGCGGCCCCGGCCGACCCGGCCGCGGATCTGGTGCAGCTGGGCCAGGCCGAGCAGGTCGGCCCGCTCCACGATGAGCGTGTTGGCGTTCGGGATGTCGATGCCGGACTCGACGATGGTGGTGCAGACCAGGACGTCGAACTCCTTCTCCCAGAAGCCGACCATCACCTTCTCCAGCGCCTCCTCGCCCATCTGGCCGTGCGCCACCGCGACCCGGGCCTCCGGCACCAGCTCCCGCAACTTGCGGGCCGTCTTCTCGATCGACTCGACCCGGTTGTGCAGGTAGAAGACCTGACCGTCGCGGAGCAGCTCGCGGTGGATGGAGGCGGCCACCTGCCGGTCGTCGTACGCGCCGACGAACGTGAGCACCGGGTGCCGCTCCTCCGGCGGGGTGGCGATGGTGGACATCTCCCGGATGCCGGTGATCGCCATCTCCAGCGTGCGCGGGATCGGGGTGGCCGACATGGCGAGCACGTCGACCGAGGCGCGCAGCGTCTTCAGGTGCTCCTTGTGCTCGACGCCGAACCGCTGCTCCTCGTCGATGATCACAAGGCCCAACTGCTTGAACCGGGTGGACGCCTGGAGCAGCCGGTGGGTGCCGATGACGATGTCGACGGTGCCGGCGGCGACCATCTCCAGCGTCTGCTCGGTCTCCTTCGGCGTCTGGAACCGGGACAGCTGCCGGATCGAGACGGGGAACTGGCTCATCCGCTCGGCGAACGTATTGTAGTGCTGCTGCACCAGCAGCGTGGTCGGCACCAGCACCGCCACCTGCTTGCCGTCCTGCACCGCCTTGAACGCCGCCCGTACCGCGATCTCGGTCTTGCCGTAGCCGACGTCGCCGCAGATCAGCCGGTCCATCGGGACGGTTTGTTCCATGTCCCGCTTGACCTCCTCGATGGCGGCCAGCTGGTCCGGCGTCTCCTGCCAGGGGAAGGCGTCCTCCAGCTCCCGCTGCCACGGGGTGTCGGGGGCGAAGTTGTGCCCCTTGGACGCCTTGCGCGCGGCGTAGAGCTGGATGAGCTGCGCGGCGATCTCGCGGACCGCCTTGCGCGCCCGCGCCTTGGACTTCTGCCAGTCCGAGCCGCCCATCTTGTGCAGCGTGGGCTGCTCGCCGCCGACGTAGCGGGAGAGCTGATCGAGCTGGTCGGTCGGGACGAAGAGGCGGTCGCCGGGCTGGCCGCGCTTGCTCGGCGCGTACTCGATGACCAGGTATTCGCGGCTGGCGCCGTTGACCGTGCGCTGCACCAGCTCGACGTACCGGCCGATGCCGTGCTGCTCGTGCACCACGAAGTCGCCGGCCTTCAGCTCCAGCGGGTCGATGGTGTTGCGCCGCCGGCTGGGCATCTTGCGCATGTCGCGGGTGGAGGTGCCCCGGCCGCCGGTGACGTCGTTGCCGGTGAGCAGCACGAACTTCGACGCCTCGTCGACGAAGCCGGCGGTCAGGCAGCCGCACGACACGAGCAGCTCGCCCGGTGCGGGCGCGGTGGGCACCTCCTCGGTGAGCCGGGCGCCGAGACCGGCGTCGCGGAGCACCTCGACGGCCCGCTGGGCGGGGCCGTGCCCCTCGAAGACCAGCGCGATCGACCAGCCCTCGCCGGCCCAGCGCTTCAGGTCCTCGACCACCCGGGCCGTCTCGCCGTGGTAGAGCGGGGCCGGCTGGGCGGCCAGGCTCACCGCGATGGCGTCGTCGGGGGTGACGTCGACCTCGGCCGGCGCGTCCTCCCAGGGCTGCCGGGCCGGTGCCGCGTCCGCCTCGACCAGGCCGAACGGCGCGAGCGTCCACCAGGGCTGGCGCAGGGCGCGGGCTGCCGTGCGTACCTCGGCCAGGGTCTTGAAGGCGGCGGCGCCGAGGTCGACCGGGGCCTGGCCGCCGACGGCGGCTGCGGCCCAGCTGGCCTGGAGGAACTCCTCCGAGGTACGGACCAGGTCGTGCGCGCGGGTGCGGATGCGCTCGGGGTCGCAGAGGAGTACGTGGGTGCCGGCCGGCATGCAGTCGACGAGCAGTTCCAGCGCGTCGGCGCCGATCAGCACCGGCGCGAGGGACTCCATGCCCTCCACCGGGATGCCCTCGGCGAGCTTGTCCAGGATCTCGGCCAGCTCGGGGTGCTCGGCTGCGAGCGCGGCGGCCCGCTCCCGCACGTCCGGGGTGAGCAGCAGCTCGCGGCACGGCGGCGCCCACATCTGCGCGACGCCCTCGATGGTGCGCTGGTCGGCGACCGCGAACGTGCGGATCTCCTCCACCTCGTCGCCCCAGAACTCGACCCGGGACGGGTGCTCGTCGGTGGGCGGGAAGACGTCCAGGATGCCGCCGCGTACGGCGAACTCGCCGCGCTTGGTGACCAGGTCGACCCGGGCGTACGCCATGTCGGTGAGCCGGCGGGCGACCTCTTCCAGGTCGGCCTCGTCACCGGCGGCGAGCTGGACGGGTTCCAGGTCGCCGAGGCCCTTGAGCTGCGGCTGGAGCAGCGACCGGACCGGCGCGACCACGACCCGCAGCGGCCCGGTGCGGCCGTGCGCGTCGGCGGCCTCCGGGTGGGCGAGGCGGCGCAGCACGGCGAGGCGCCGCCCGACCGTGTCGGAGCGGGGCGACAGGCGCTCGTGCGGCAGCGTCTCCCAGGACGGGAAGACCGCCACCTGCTCCGGCGGCAGCAGGCTGCCCAGCGCGGAGGCCAGGTCGTCGGCCTCCCGGGTGGTGGCGGTGACCGCGAGCACGGGACGGCCCGCGCCGCCGGCCGGCTCGTCGGCGGCGACCGCTGCCACCGCGAACGGGCGCAACGCGGCGGGGGCGGTGAGGTCGAGCCCGTCGACCTGCGCGGCACCGGAGCGCGCCAGGTCACGCGCCCGGGCCAGCCCCGGGTCGGCCAGGGCGGCGGAGAAGAGTCCGGTGAGCATCAGTGATCACTTCCAGCGGATCGACACACGACGACGACCCCGCGTCCAGCCGGACGGGGGGTGCACCGTTCGAGCCTATCCCCCTCCACCGACGATCCGGGCCCGCCCGATCTTCGATCTTGACCGGCCGTGACCGGGCGTGGTGCGGTGGGCGGATGGTCGAGTATCGGGCGGTCTTCGACGCCCAGGTGGATTTCGCAAACGGTGGTGGCCTGCGCACGGACGGGTTCCGGTTGGACGTGCCGCACCCGGACGTCACCGACGACGAGGTGGCCGCTCTGCTGGTCCGGCACCTCGGGCTGCTCATGGTCGGCGAGGTGCGGATCACCAACCGGACCGTCGTCGAGGAGCCGCACAAGGGCGGACGGGGCCTCGATGTGCCGGCCTCGGGTGGGCGGAAGCTCGTCGAACTGAGTCACGTGATCGCCGAAGGGCTGGTCACGCTGCCCGGCTGGCCCGGCCCGGCGATCAGCGACTGGCTGACCCGGGAGGAGTCCCGGAATCGGTACGCGCCGGGCGTCGAGTTCCACGTCGCCCGGATCGACATGATCGCCAACACCGGCACGTACGTGGACACGCCGTCGCACCGCTTCGCCGACGGCCCGGACCTGACCGGGGTGCCGCTGGACCGCCTCGCCGACCTGCCCGGCCTGGTGGTACGCGTGCCCGCCGGTACCCGGGCGGTGGACCGGCTGATGCTCGCCCCGTACGACGTGGCCGGGTGCGCGGTGCTGCTGCACACCGGCTGGGACGCGCACTTCGGCACCGACAGGTACGCCGCGCCGGAGGCGCCCTTCCTGACCGGTGACGGCGCGCAATGGCTGGCCGAGGCGGGCGCGGCGCTGGTCGGCATCGACTCGATCAACATCGACGACATGACTCCGGCGGCAGCGGGTCAGCGCCCGGCGCACACCGGTCTGCTGGCCGCCGGGGTGCCGATCGTGGAGCACCTGACCGGCCTGGACGCGCTGCCGCCGACCGGCTTCCGGTTCACCGCCGCCCCGCCACGGGTCGCCGGCATGGGCACGTTCCCGGTCCGCGCCTTCGCCGTCGTGGCCGCCTGACCCAGCCGAGATGGCGGCCCACCGCTCTCCGACACCCACCGCTCGCCTCGCCGAGGCGCAGTAGATCTCTGCGCCCACCCGACCGCTGCCAGCAGCGAGTGGAACGGCACGGGTGTCAAGACGGGCCCAAGACACCCACGGCGTTCCACTGACCGGCACTTCCATCCGTGAGTGGAACGGCGTGGGTGTCAAACGGGGACGTAGACACCCATGGCCGGGCGGCGGGCGGCGGGTGTGTTCGTGCGAGGTCAGTAGCGGACGGCGATCCGTCGCTCCACCGCGTCCACGCGGATCTCGCCGCCGTACGGGATGATCAGCTGCGGGTCGGTGTGGCCCAGGTCGACGTCGAAGACCACCACCGGGTCGCCCGCGTAGGGGGCAAGAGCCGACAGGATCGCCGCCCGCTGGTCGGCGGCCCAGGCCAGCCGCTCCGCGACCGTGTGGGGCCGGTCGAAGTCCCACGCCTTGGGCCGGCCCACCACGATCGCCGGGAAGCCGGCGAGCAACCCGCGCTCGCCCAGGTTCCGCACGATCCGGAAGACCTCCTGCGCGGACGGCATCTCCTCCGAGGTCTCCAGCACCAGCACCGAGCCGGCCAGGTCGGCCGCGCGCGGAACGCGGTCGGTCGCCATCAGCCAGTGCAGGATCTCCAGATTGCCGCCCCACGTGCGGCCCTGCACCACCTCGGCCGGGCCGTGCCAGCGCCAGCCCTCGGACGGGTACATCGGCGGCTCCTCGGCCAGGGTGGCCGGGTCGCGCCAGTCGCACGGCTCGTCGCCCCACTCGGGGGCGGCGGTCAGCTCGTACCAGCCGGAGGTGAACAGCGCGGCGCGCAGCGAGTCGAGTGTCAGCGGGTGCGGCTTGCCGGAGCGCCCGAGGTGCACCAGCACGGACCCGCCGTGGTAGCCGACGAGATCCAGCCGGTAGAGGTGGTTGAGCACGTTGGTGTTGTCCGAGTAGCCGAAGTACGGCTTCGGGTTGGCCCACAGCTCCTCGTCGTTCAGGTACGGGGTGACAGTGATCAGGTCGTCCCCGCCGACGGTGGCCAGCACGGCGGTGATCGTCGGGTCGGTGAACGCGGCCATCAGGTCACGTGCCCGGTCGCGCGGGTCGGCGCCCATGACGCGGGTGGTCGGGTACTCCACCGGTTCCAGCCCCAGCTCGTCGCGGAGCCGGCGCAGCCCCAGCTCGTACACGTGGGGGAAGAGACCCGGCAGGCCGGCGGAGGGTGAGACGACCGCGACGCGGTCGCCCGGCTTCGGTTTGGGGGGATAGACGGGTGCCTGCATGGCCCGACGCTATCGGCCCGGACCAGCGGATTTCGCCCTGACAAAACCGCCTCAGCCAGGCAAATGCCGCCAATAGGCTGAGCGCGTGGACGACGAGCCGGAACTGCGTACCCGGGACTGGCTGCCGCGCACGGCGGCGCTGATCCTCGGCACCCTGGCGCTGGCCAGCGCGTTCATCGCCGCCTACGTCGGCGCGCTGCACAAGCCCGACCCGCGCGACATCCCGGTCGCCGTCGTCACCGGCGACCAGCAGGCCCAGGCCGTGATGTCCGCCGTCCGCGCCCGCACCGACACGATCAAACCCGTCGGGTACGACAGCCGCGGCGCCGCCCAGGACGGCCTCACCGACAGATCGGTGTACGCGGTGCTCAGCTCCGCCCCGGACGGCGGCCTGACGCTCGCCACCGCCAGCGCCGGAGCGCCCGCCGCCACCGAACTCGTCACCGACGTGTTCACCGAGGCGGCCCGGCAGGCCGGGGTGCCGCTTCAGGTCACCGACGACGTGCCGGTCTCCGGCGACGACCCGCGCGGCCTGGTCCCGTTCTACCTGGCCGTCGGCGTGGTGCTGGGCGGCTACCTGGCGTCCACGGCGCTCGGCATCTCACTCGGCACCAGCCCCCGCGACCTGCGCCGGGCCGGGCTGCGGATCGCCACGCTCGCGGTGCACGCGATCCTGCTCGGCGTCATCGGGGCGATCCTGGTCGGACCGGTGCTCGGCGTGTTCGCCGGTCACGTGGCGGCGGTGGCGGTGGTCGGTGCGCTCGCCGCGTTCGCGGCCGGGATGGTCGCCGCCGCCGTCCAGGGCTGGCTCGGACTGCTCGGCACCGGCATCGTGATCCTGCTGCTCGTGGTGCTCGGCAACCCCGGGTCCGGCGGCATCTACGCGCCCGAGTTCCTGCCGCCGCTCCTGCGCGGCATGCACCGCTGGAACGTTCCAGGCCTCGCCACCGACCTGTTCAAGTCGGCCATCTACTTCGACTGGCGCGGCGGCGGCTGGGCGCTGACCGGCCTGCTGATCTGGGTCGTCGCCGGCCTGGCCGGGCTGCTCACCGCGACCATGTTCCGCGCCCGACGGCGCCCGGCGCCGGGCCGGCACGCCGTCGACCGGGGCTGACCGGCGGGCCGTCCCAGAGTGCAGATCATCACGCGGTCCCCCTCCTCTCCCCCGGGGGTACGCGGATACGATCCAGGGGAGTCGGACAGCGCTGTCCTTCGTCCTCGCGTAAGGAGCGCAACCGTGACCGACCAGCACGACCACGACGGCCCCGACGCCGCTCTCCGGGCCGACATCCGCCGCCTCGGCACGCTGCTCGGGCAGACCCTCGCCCGGCAGGAGGGCCGCCCGCTGCTCGACCTGGTCGAGGAGATCCGCGCCCAGGTCCGCTCCGACGCGCCGGCCGCCGCCCAGCGCCTCGCCGGGCTCGACGTCACCACCGGCACGAAGCTCGCCCGTGCCTTCTCCACCTACTTCCACCTGGCGAACATCACCGAGCAGGTACACCGCGCCCGGGACCTGCGCCGCCGCCGCGCCACCGACGGAGGCTGGCTGGACCAGGCCGCCAAGATGATCGCCGAGCGGGGCGTACCGGCCGAGGAGATCGCCGCCGCGGCCCGCCGGCTGGCCGTACGCCCGGTCTTCACCGCGCACCCGACCGAGGCGGCCCGCCGGTCCATCCTGTCCAAGCTGCGCGCGGTCGCCGACGAGCTGGACACCGAGACCGCGAACGCGATCCTGTACGGCGCCAGCGACGAGGGCCCGGCGAACCGCCGCCTGGCCGAACTGCTCGACCTGATGTGGCAGACCGACGAGCTGCGGCTGGACCGGCCGGACCCGACCGACGAGGCGCGCAACGCGATCTACTACCTGCGCGACCTGTACGCCGAGGCCGCGCCGCAGGTCCTCGACGACCTCGCCGACACGCTGCGCACGCTCGGCGTGGAGACGTCACCGACGTCCCGCCCGCTGAGCTTCGGCACCTGGATCGGCGGCGACCGCGACGGCAACCCGTTCGTCACGCCGGTGGTCACCCGCGAGGTGCTGCGCATCCAGCACGAGCACGGCATCGCCGCCACCGAGAAGGCGATGGACGAGCTGATCACCGAGGTCAGCGTGTCCCGGCGGCTGCGCGCGGTGTCGCTCGACCTGTCCGCCAGCCTGGCCAAGGACCTGGACGCGCTGCCCGAGGTGGCGCCCCGGTTCCGCCGGGTCAACGCGGAGGAGCCGTACCGGCTCAAGGCGCGGTGCGTGAAGGCGAAGCTCGCCAACACCCGGGAGCGGCTGCGCGCCGACACCCCGCACGTGCCGGGGCGCGACTACCGGGGCTCGGCCGAGCTGATCGCCGACCTGGAGCTGCTGCGCGCGTCGCTGGCCCGCAACTCCGGCCAGCTCACCGCCGTCGGGCGGCTCGCCTCGACCATCCGTACGGTGTCCGCGTTCGGGCTACACCTGGCCACCATGGACATCCGGGAGCACGCGGAGAAGCACCACGAGGTGCTGGCCCAGCTCTACGAGGCCGTCGGCGAGGTGTCCGACTACCCGGCGCTGACCCGGCTGGAGCGCACCAAGCTGCTCGCCGACGAGCTGACCGGCCGCCGGCCGCTCTCCACCCAGGACAGCCCGCTCACCGAGTCGGCCCGCAAGACGTTCGACGTGTTCGCGGCCATCCGCGAGGCGCAGGACCGGTTCGGCCCCGAGGTGATCGAGTCGTACATCATCTCGATGACGCTCGGCGTGGACGACGTGCTCGCCGCCGTGGTGCTGGCCCGCGAGGCGGGCCTGGTGGACGTGCACTCCGGCCGTGCCCGCATCGGCATCGTGCCGCTGCTGGAGACCCCGGCCGAGCTGAACGCCGGCGGCGAGCTGCTGGACGAGCTGCTGTCGCTGCCCGCGTACCGGGCGCTCGTGGCGGCCCGGGGCGACGTGCAGGAGGTGATGCTCGGCTACTCCGACTCCAACAAGGAGGCGGGCATCACCACCAGCCAGTGGTCCATCCACCGGGCGCAGCGCGCGCTGCGGGACGTGGCCGCGCGGCACGGCGTACACCTGCGGTTGTTCCACGGCCGGGGCGGCACCGTCGGCCGTGGCGGCGGTCCCACGCACGACGCGATCCTGGCCCAGCCGTACGGCACGCTGGACGGCGCGATCAAGGTGACCGAGCAGGGCGAGGTCATCTCCGACAAGTACACGCTGCCGGCGCTGGCCCGGGAGAACCTGGAGCTGACTGTCGCGGCGGTGCTTCAGGCGACGCTGCTGCACACCGCGCCCCGGCAGCCGGCCGAGATGCTGGAGCGCTGGGACGCGGCCATGGACGTGGTGTCCGAGTCGGCGTTCCGGTCGTACCGGTCGCTGGTCGAGGACCCGGACCTGCCCGCGTACTTCTGGGCCTCCACGCCGACCGAGCTGCTCGGCGCGCTGAACATCGGCTCCCGGCCGGCGAAGCGCCCGAACACCGGCGCCGGCCTGTCCGGCCTGCGGGCCATCCCGTGGGTGTTCGGCTGGACGCAGACCCGGCAGATCGTGCCGGGCTGGTTCGGCGTGGGCTCCGGGCTGGCCGCCGCGCGGGCGGCCGGGCTGGCCGACGTGCTCGCCGAGATGAACCGGAACTGGCACTTCTTCCGCACGTTCCTGTCGAACGTCGAGATGATGCTGACCAAGACCGACCTGACCATCGCCCGGCGGTACGTGGAGACGCTGGTGCCGAAGAAGCTGCACCCGATCTTCGACAAGATCGAGCAGGAGTACGAGCTGACCAAGCAGGAGGTGCTGGCCGTCACCGGCTCACCGGCGCTGCTGGAGAACTCCCCCGTGCTGCAGCGCACGCTCGCCGTGCGGGACACCTACCTGGAGCCGCTGCACCACCTCCAGGTGGCGTTGCTGCGGCAGTACCGCGAATCAGGTGCGGCCGGGCGGGCGGTGGCGACCGCGCCGGGTGGGCGGCGTGCCCCGAACGACGGTACGGCGCTGGAGCGGGCGCTGCTGACCACCGTCAACGGCATCGCCGCCGGCATGCGCAACACCGGCTGAGGTGTAAGGAAGGGCCCCCTCTTAACGCCTCGTGCATAAGAGGGGGCCCTTCTTAACGCCTGCGCGCGGCGCGTCGCGAGCAGCGCCCGACGCGCGGCGCACCGCGCCCGGCGCGGCGGTGCCGGCTAGAAGTCGCCGCCGCCGAAGTCACCGCCGAAATCTCCGCCGCCGAAGCCACCGAAGTCGCCACCGCCGTAGTCCCCGCCGCCGAAGTCGCCACCGGCGTAGTCACCACCGCCGCCCATGTCTCCGCCCTGGTCGCCGAAGTCCTGGCCGTCGCCGAAGCCCTCCTGGTAGCCGGCGTCGTAGCCGTACCCGGGGTCGGCGAACGCGGGCGAGAACAGCGCGTCGGCGATCAGCAGACCGCCGACCACACCGACGCCGGCGCCGAGCGCGGTCTTCCACCACGGCGTGGAGTACCAGCCGGCCGGCACCGGCCGCCCCTGGAACCGGCCACCCGGGTAGTAGTAGGGCGTCGCGTTGCCCGGCTGCGGTCCGGCCCGGAACGTCTGCCCCTGCACGTCGACCTGCCGCTCCTTGGTGAGCGCGCCCGCGCCCTGGGCGGCGGCGAGCGGCGGCAGCTCCGGGCCCGGGTCGATGCCCATCGCGGTACGCGCCGCCCGGATGTACGCCAGCCCTTCCAGCGCGGTCTCCCGGGCCAGCCCGAACTGGCGCGGCGTGCTCGCCTGCTCCAACTGGGAACCGGCCGCGTTGTAGCGCTCACCCGCGTCGGCGAGCGCCTGCCGGACCGCCGGGGCGTCGCCGTGCAGGTTCATCAGCTGGCCGCCGAGCCGCTCGTACCACCGCTGCGCCTCGGCGCGGGCGTCGGCCAGTTCGTTCGAGCGACGCGATCTGCTCCCCCTCCGCCAGAACATGAACGCACCTCCGAGCAGCAGGATCAGGAACAGCCACAACGCGAACTCCATGACTCGAACGTACCCACCGGGCGCACGTCGTACCCGTTTGGCAAGCTCTTGGCCATGAGCTTTGCGACGCTGGCCGTGGTGGTGCTCTGCCTCGCCGCGGGCGGCGCGGTGGGCTGGCTGGCCGCGCGGGCGCGCGCGGCGGCCGACATCGCCCGCCTGGAGGCGACTCTCGCCGCGACCAAGGCGGGCGAGGGCCGGCTGGAGCAGTCCATGCGGGCGCTGAGCTACGAGGCCACGGCGCAGTCGCAGGAGGCGGTGGCCCGCGCGGTCGCGCCGCTGCACGACACGCTGCGCCGCTACGAGCAGCGGGTGGCCGAGCTGGAGCGGGACCGGGTCGACGCGTACGCCGAGCTGCGCGAGCAGGTGCGGTCCATGAGCGCGGTCTCCGGCGAGCTGCGCACCGAGACCAAGCAGCTGGTGGCCGCGTTGCGCGCGCCGCAGGTGCGGGGCCGCTGGGGCGAGCACCAGCTCCGCCGGATCGTCGAGGCCGCCGGCATGCTGGAGCACTGCGACTTCAGCGAGCAGGTCACCGCCGCTACCGACCACCAGGGGGTACGCCCCGACCTGGTGGTCCGGCTGCACGGCGGCCGGACGGTGGTGGTGGACGCGAAGGCGCCGTTCGACGCGTACCTGACCGCGATGGAGGCACGCGACGAGCGGGGGCGTGACACCCACCTGGACGCGCACGCCCGGCACCTGCGCGCGCACGTGGACGGCCTGGCCGCCAAGTCCTACTGGTCGGCGTTCGACCAGACGCCGGAGTTCGTGGTGCTGTTCGTGCCGGCCGACCCGTTCCTCGACGTGGCCCTGCAACGCGACCCGACGCTGCTGGAGCATGCGTTCGCCCGCAACGTGGTGCTGGCCACCCCGGCCACGCTGGTGGCGCTGCTGCGCACGGTGGCCTACTCGTGGCGGCAGGAGGCGCTGGCGCGCAACGCGGCGACCGTCCACTCGCTGGCCCGCGAGCTGTACGGGCGGCTGTCCACGCTGGGCGACCACGTCGGCAAGCTGGGCAGCTCGCTGGGCGGGGCGGTGACGGCGTACAACCGGGCGGTGGGTTCGCTTGAGGCCCGGGTGCTGGTGAGCGCGCGGAAGCTGGCCGAGCTGGGGGTCTCCGACGACGAGCTGGCCGCCCCGGCGCAGGTCGAGCTGGCGCCGAGGCAGCCGCAGGCGCCCGAGTTGCTGGGTCCGCCGTCCACATCGGCCGAGAGGTCGACCGACGTTGACGCCTAACACGTCGCACGTGTTGACGTAGGCCGATTTCCATCACGGACTGATCACAAACCTGGGCCGAGTAGTGACACCTGCCGTCCTGGCACGCAGGATCACCGTCACACGTGCCCTGCCCCTCGGGGGCCCTGTTCTCTGGAGGAAGAGAACGTTGAGTAAACCCCGCACGCGCAGCCGGCGACCGTCCGCCGCGCTCCTGGCCTCGGTCCTCGCGGCCGGCGCCCTGACCGTCGGAGGTGGCGCCGGCACCGCGAGCGCCGCCCCCGCCGCCCCGCAACCCTCGCAGCCGACCGCCGCGAAGGCACTGGGCGCACACGACGCCAAGCTGCTCGACGAGGCCGAGGCGAAGAACGCGCCGACCGTCACGATGATCATCGCGGCCAAGAAGGGATCGGCCAAGAAGGTCGTTGACGGCCTGACCGGCCTGGGCGCGACCGTCAGCCAGCGGTACGACCAGATCGGCTACGTGCTGGCGAAGGTCCCCACCGACAAGGCGCTCAAGGCCGCCACGCTGCCCGGTGTCGCCGCCGTCGACCTCGACGAGACCATCAAGCTCCCCGACCCGGCGCCGGAGGCGGCCCCGAAGGGCGCGAAGACCGCCGCGCAGGCCCAGACGCTCGCCGGGCCGGGCGGTGACACCGGTGCGGTGAACCCGTACATGCCGACGAACGAGACCGGCGCGGAGGCCTTCAAGGCCGCGAACCCGCAGTGGGACGGCCGCGGCGTCACCATCGGCATCATGGACTCCGGTGTGGACCTCGACCAGCCGGCGCTGCAGACGACCACCACCGGCGAGCGCAAGATCGTCGACTGGGTCACCGCCACCGACCCGCTGGAGGACGCCTCCTGGCGACCGATGCTGACCGAGGTCAGCGGCCCGACGTTCACCACCTCGCTGGGCACCTGGACCGCGCCGGCCGGCAACTACCGGTTCAACGTGTTCCGCGAGAACATCACCGCGAACAGCGACGCGCGCGGCGACCTCAACCGCGACGGCGACACCACCGACTTCTGGGGCGTGCTCTACAACCCCGCCAACGGTGACGTCCGCGTCGACGCGAACCAGAACAACGACTTCACCGACGACGAGGTGATGCGGCCGTACAAGGAGAAGTTCCAGGTCGGCCACTTCGGCACGGACAACCCGGCCACCGCGGTACGCGAGCAGATCCCGTTCGTCGTCGAGTACCGGCGCAACGTGGACACCACGCCGGCCGGCGGCCCGGGCCTGGTCGACTACGTCAACATCGGCATCATCGAGAGCACCCACGGCACCCACGTCGCCGGCATCACCGCCGCCAACGACATGCTCGGCAACAGCGCCTTCGACGGCGCCGCCCCGGGTGCCAAGCTGGTCTCCGCCCGCGCCTGCTCGTGGGGTGGCGGCTGCACCGCGGCGGCGCTCACCACCGGCATGGCCGACCTGGTCATCAACCGCAAGGTCGACGTGGTGAACATGTCGATCGGCGGTCTGCCCGCGCTCAACGACGGCTCGAACGCCCGCGCGGTCCTCTACAACGACCTGATCAACACCTACGGCGTGCAGCTGTTCATCTCGGCCGGCAACTCCGGCCCGGGCCTGAACACCGTCGGCGACCCGTCAGTGGCCACCGACGTGGTGAGCGTCGCGGCGAGCGTCAGCAAGGACACCTGGCTGGCCAACTACGGCTCGGTGGTCCGCAAGGACAACGCGCTGTTCAACTTCTCGTCGCGCGGCCCGCGTGAGGACGGCGGCTTCAAGCCGAACATCGCCGCCCCCGGCTCGGCCATCTCCACCGCGCCGACCTGGCAGCCGGGCAACCCGGTGCCGGAGGCGGGCTACCCGCTGCCCCCGGGCTACCAGATGCTCAACGGCACCTCGATGGCCGCACCGCAGGCCACCGGCGCCGCCGCGCTGCTGCTGTCGGCCGCCAAGGCGACCGGCAAGGGCGTCACCCCGGCCGCGCTGCGCCGGGCCGTCTACACCTCGGCCCAGCCGATCGCCGGCGTCCCGACGTACGCGCAGGGCTACGGCATGTTCAACGTGCCGGGCGCGTGGAGCCTGCTCGCCAAGGGCGTGCCGACCCGCACGTACACCTCCGAGGCGCCGGTCTGCACCGAGCTGTCGCCGAACCTGACCCGCTACGACCGGGCCTCCGGCACGTTCGTGCCGAACCCGAACGTCGGCACCGGCCTCTACAACCGCTGCGCCGCCGACCGTGGTGGCCAGAAGGTCAAGGAGAGCCGCCACTACGAGGTCAAGCTGACCCGGACCAGCGGCCCGAACAAGGGCATCAAGCACGAGGTCGCGTTCCGCGGCAACGACGGCACCTACTCCGCCCCCAAGGTGGTCTGGCTGCCGCTGAACAAGACCGTCACGGTCAAGGTGAAGGCCAAGCCGATGACGGCCGGCGCGCACGGCGCCATCATGACCGTCGACGACCCGGCCACCAACGTGGTCGACTTCGAGGTCGCCACCGTCGTGGTCGCCTCGAACCCGGTGTCCGCTCCGGCGTACTCCTTCTCGGCCGAGGGCTCGGTCGAGCGGAACAACTTCCGGTCGTACTTCGTGACCGTCCCGCCGGGCGCGGGCGCGCTGCAGGTCAACCTGTCCGGCATCGCGACCGGCTCGCAGACCCGCTTCATCGCCATCAACCCGTACGGCGTGCCGGTCGAGAGCACCGCCAGCACCGCCTGCTACACCAACTTCTCCGACGCCGCGGTCTGCAAGCCGCAGGAGCGGGACTACCAGAACCCGATCCCGGGTGTGTGGGAGATCGAGGTGGAGGCGCGCCGCACCTCGCCGGCGCTGGACAACCCGTTCCGGCTGCAGGCCCGCGTGCAGGGCGTGAAGGTGGAGCCGGCCGTGGTGCAGCTCCCGTCGGTCACCGCCGGTACGCCGGCTCCGGTGAGCTGGAAGCTGACCAACGCGTTCGGTCCGGTCCAGGTGACCGGCGTCGGCGGTCCGCTGGCGAGCGTCCGGTCCGAGCGGCCCAGCATCACCCAGGGCGCGAGCCAGGAGTACCTGGTGGAGGTGCCGGCGGGCGCCACCTCGTTCACCGCGCGGATCGGCAACCCGTCCGACCTGAGCGCCGACCTGGACCTGACGGTCTTCCTGGGCACCACCCGGGTGGGCCAGTCGGCCGACGGTGACTCGGAGGAGGCGGTCACGCTGACCAACCCGACCCCGGGCACCTACCGCGTCGTGGTCGACGGTTACTCGATGAGCGACCCGAGCACCGCGTACGACTACCGGGACTCGTTCGCCTCCCCGGAGCTGGGCACGCTCTCCGCGTCGTCCACGCCGCTGTCGCTGGCCAACGGCGCCACCGCCACCCTCACGGGTTCGGTGACCGCCCTGTCCACCCCGGCCGCCGGCCGGGAGCTGTACGGCGACATGGCCGTGACCACCACCGAGGGCGCGGTCGTCGGCCGCGGTTCGGTGGAGGTTCTCGCGGTCAACTGATCCGCTGACACGACGGAGCCCCGTCCCCTCTCGCAGGGGGCGGGGCTCTTTCGTGTCGTCAGGCGGGGCGGGCGGACTCGACCACGAACGGGGTGCCCTGCTGACAGGTGGTCATCATGCCCGGTTCGGGACGGCCGGTGACCTCGACCCGGGCGCCGGCCTTGAGCACGTCGCGGGGGCCGCCGACGAGCAGGTGGCCGTCGAGCAGCAGGCAGTTCGGCTCGACCCCGGCCTGCACGGTTCCGGTGATGACGGTGCCGCCGACGCCCGGCGGCGTCGACGGGCCGCCCTTCCAGGAGGGGTCCGGCCGGCTCGGGCCGGTGCCGGGATCGGGCTGGCTGGTCACCGGGGCGGCTCCCGTCGTACTCGGGCTGGGGCTGGGATCGGCGGACCCGTCGCCGGGTGCGGCGCAGGCGGTCAGCGCGAGGCCGGCGAGCAGTGCGACGAGCACCGTACGAGGAGTCTTCATGGTCGGTTGGACGCGGCGGACGGCCGTTGCGTTCCCGTCAGCCGCGCGCCGCGGCGGCGGCCTTCATGTCGCGCTTGAGTTCCTGCGGCAGCGAGAACGTCAGCCGCTCGTCGGCGGTGGTGATCTCCTCGACGTCGCCGAAGCCGCGCTCGGCCAGGTGCGCGAGCACCTGCTGGACCAGCTCGTCCGGGACGCTCGCGCCGGAGGTCACACCTACAGTGCTCGCCCCGGCCAGCCAGGCGTCGTCGATCTCGTGCGCGAAGTCGACCAGGTGCCCGGCGCGGGCGCCGGCGTCCAGCGCCACCTCGACCAGCCGGACCGAGTTCGAGGAGTTGCGCGAGCCGACCACGATCACCACGTCGCACTCGGGGGCGATCTCCTTGACCACGTGCTGGCGGTTGGAGGTGGCGTAGCAGATGTCGTCGCTGGGCGGCGACTGGAGCAGCGGCAGGCGCTTCTTGAGCCGGGCCACGGTCTCCAGCGTCTCGTCCACCGACAGCGTGGTCTGGGACAGCCAGACCACCTTCTCCGGGTCGCGCACGGTGACCTTGTCGACGCCGTCGGGGCCGTCGACGAGCTGGATGTGGGCGGGCGCCTCACCGGCGGTGCCGATGACCTCCTCGTGCCCCTCGTGCCCGATGAGCAGGATGTCGTAGTCCTGCGCGGCGAACCGCCGGGCCTCGTGGTGCACCTTCGTGACCAGCGGGCAGGTGGCGTCGATCGCCCGCAGCGAGCGCTCCTTGGCCTGCTCGTACACCTCGGGGGCGACGCCGTGGGCGGAGAAGATGACGGTGGCGCCCTCCGGCACCTCCTCGTTCTCCTCCACGAAGATCGCGCCCTGGGCCTCCAGCGTGCGCACCACGTGCTTGTTGTGCACGATCTGCTTACGCACGTAGATCGGCGCGCCGTAGAGCTTCAGCGCCTCCTCGACGGTCTGCACCGCCCGGTCCACGCCCGCGCAGTAGCCGCGGGGGTTGGCCAGGAGCACGCGCTTGCCGGTCCGGGGAGTCGTCTCAGCGTCAGTCACCCGCCCATCGTACGTGGCGCTCTCCCGCGCGGCAGCGGCCGCGAGGCGCGCGCGGGCGCTGTCGGTCCCGGGCCGTAGGGTGGGCTGGTGAGCGCGGGAGAGGACGGGCAGAGCAGGCCGGACGGGCGGAGCAGGCCGGACGGGCAGAGCAAGCCGGACGGGCGGAGCACGGCCGAGGAGCCGTGGCCGGTCCGGGTGGTCAGCCAGAAGGTCGGCGCCTGGATCGCCCGCCTCGGCTGGGTGTGGGTCGACGGCCAGGTGGCGCAGATCAGCCGCCGTCCCGGCGCGAGCACCGTCTTCCTCACGCTGCGCGACCCGTCGGCCGATCTGAGCCTCACCGTCACCACGAACCGCGACGTGCTGGACGCCGGCGCGCCGGAGCTGCGCGAGGGCGCCCGGGTGGTGCTGCACGCCAAGCCCGAGTTCTACGCCGCGCGGGGCACGCTCAGCCTGCGCGCCGACGAGATCCGCCAGGTCGGCCTCGGTGAACTGCTGGCCCGGCTGGAGAAGCTCAAGAAGCTGCTCGCCGCCGAAGGCCTGTTCGACCGGTCCCGCAAGCGGCGGCTGCCGTTCCTGCCGGGCCGGGTCGGCCTGATCACCGGCCGCGCCTCGGCGGCCGAGCGGGACGTGCTGACGAACGCCCGCCGCCGCTGGCCCGCCGTCGACTTCCGCACGATCAACGTGGCGGTGCAGGGGCCGAGCGCGGTGCCGGACATCGTCGGCGCGCTGAAGGTGCTCGACGCCGATCCGGCGGTCGACGTGATCGTCATCGCCCGGGGCGGTGGCGGCATCGAGGATCTGCTGCCCTTCTCCGACGAGACGCTGTGTCGGGCGGTCTTCGCCTGCCGCACGCCGGTGGTCAGCGCGATCGGCCACGAGACCGACGCGCCGCTGCTGGACTACGTGGCCGACGTGCGCGCCTCCACCCCGACCGACGCGGCCAAGCGCATCGTGCCGGACCTGACCGAGGAGGTCCGGCTGATCGGGCAGGCCCGGTCCCGGCTGGAACGGGCCGTTCGTCACCTGGTCGACCGGGAGCAGCACCGGATCGACCTGCTGCGCTCCCGTCCGGTGCTGGCCCGGCCGCAGGTGATGGTCGAGCAGCGGGCGGTGGACGTGTCGGCGCTGCGTGACCGCGCCGGCCGGTCCCTGGAGCACCGGCTGCGGGGGGCCACCGACGACCTGCGGCACACGCTGGCCCGGCTGCGCGCGCTGTCCCCGGCCGCGACGCTGGAGCGCGGCTACGCGATCGTGCAGCGCGCCGACGGCCACGTCGTCCGCGCGGCGTCCGAGGTCGCCAAGGGCGATCCACTGCGGGTACGCCTCGCCGAGGGCGAGCTGACCGCCACCGTCGACGGCTGAGGAAAGAGAGACGATGACCGGGACGAAGGACGAGCAGCTCAGCTACGAGCAGGCCCGCGCCGAGCTGGCCTCGGTGGTGGAGAAGCTGGAGGCCGGCGGCACCTCGCTGGAGGAGTCGCTGGCCCTCTGGGAGCGCGGCGAGCAGCTCGCCGGGGTGTGCCAGCGCTGGCTGGACGGCGCGCGCGCCCGTATCGACGCCGCGCGGCAGCGCGCCGAGGACTGACGGTGGGGTCCGGCGTGATCGCCGAACCCCACCGCGGAGGTCAGTTGAACAGGTTGTACAGCTCGGCGGGCGCCTCGACGACCTGGTCGGCCGGGGGCTTCTGGGCCGCCGCCGCGTTGCCGTAGTCGGTGTAGGTGATCTTCAGGTCCTGTGCGGCGTTCTGCCCGGCCGCCGGGATCTTGAGCACCATCTCGCTGAGCCGGCCCTGCGTGTCGACCTTGGCGGTGAACGGCACGGACTGGGCCTGCGCGCCGAGCGCGGTGATCACGGCCGGGTCGAGCGAGCCCGCCTCGGCGGCCTTGGACACGTCGACGGTGCCCTCGTACGTGCCCTCGCCGGTCTGCCGTACCTCGGTGATGCCCTGGGTGAGCACGGCGCTGCCGGCCGGGTCGAGCTTCTCGAAGTCGAAGCCCAGCGCCCGGTTGCCCTTGATCCGGTTTTGGTCGAGGTGGTGGTACTTGCCGGTGTTGAGGTTCTTCACGCCGGGGATCTGGGTCGCCGCCGTGCCGCCCAGCTCCAGCTTGACCCAGCTGTCCGGCTTGGCGTGGATCAGGTCCAGCTTCATCATCAGGTCCGACGACGGGTCGCCGATGGTCATCCGCATGTCGGCGCTCTGGCTCGGCTCGTGCACCTGCCCTTCGGCGGTGGAGCCCGCGCCGGTCATGGTGAACTTGAAGTTCCCTTCACGGATCGCGTTCGTGGAGTCGAGCAGGGCCTGCTTGGCCGCGCTGCTGGACGCCGTGGCGCTCGGTGCGACGCTGCCGGAGGCGCTCGGTGTCGAGGAGGCGCCGGAGGTCGTCGCGTCGCCGTTGCAGGCCGCCAGGCCGGGAATGAGCAGCGCCGCGGCGAACGCGGTGGCGCTGAAGCGTCGTATCTTCACGTCAACCTCTCCAGGTGGGTCGTCCGGGCTCGATGTCCCTTCTGTTCCCGGAAGCGGGGATCCGCAATCCCGCCTCACCCGGAGGGCGGACGTCAGCGCAGTGACGTGGCGAGCCTGCGCAGCTCCGTCTCCCCGGCGTCGCCGACCACGATCACGGTGCGGTTCGGCTCCAGCAGGACGAGCGCCTGCTCGTTGCCGCGGGCGGTGTAGCGCTGCCAGCTCAGCCCGTCGGGCAGGTCGGCCGCCCCCTGCGGCCGGCCCTCACTCAGCTCGGCCGGGAGGAGCTTCTCCGCCGGGACGTTGCTCTCCACGAGTTGCGCGCCGCGGCCCTCCGGGGTCACGTACCCGATCCGCAGCGTCGAGCCGTCGGCCTCGGTCCGGAAGCGGGCGTTCACCGTACGCCAGTCGTCGCCCAGACCGGTCGGCGCGCTGACCGGGAAGACGTTCGCGGAGCGGGCCTGTTCCAGCGCGGGCGCCGGGTCGACGGTGACCGGCGAGTCGCCGCCGAGGAAGCCGCGGTAGAAGGCGAGCAGCAGCGCGATCGGGACCAGCAGGATCAGCAGGGACAGCGCCATGTCCTTCGGCGACCGCTCGGAGCGGGCCTTCTCCTTGCCGGCGGGCGGCGCGGGCGTGTCCCCCGCGGCGGCCGGTTCGCCCTGCTCCGCGACGAGCGCGGGCTGGCCCTCGGGCGGGGTCGGGCCGCCACCCGGTCGGACCGGTGGCTGGCCGTCCGGCGGGGTGGCGTCGGTCGGTGCGCGGTCGGCAGGCTGTGCGGCTTCCACCCGGCCATTGTCGCAGCCCGCCGGGAGGCGTGATCCTGGCCTCCTCCGCCCCGCCGGGACCGCGAACCTGAGATCGTGTGAGGATCAGCGACAAAACCGGCGGCGACGACCGCCGGTCCCACCCCGCAACGTCGCGAGGAGGCCGCCATGACAACCACCAGGACGCGGACGCCCCAGGATCTCGACCGCAACCTCGCCCTCGATCTGGTACGGGTGACCGAGGCCGCGGCGATGGCCGCCGGCCGCTGGGTCGGCCGGGGCGACAAGGAGGGCGGCGACGGCGCAGCGGTCGACGCCATGCGCAAGCTGATCAACTCCATC
The DNA here is from genome assembly GCF_011602315.1 of Micromonospora sp. CMU55-4. NCBI lineage: Bacteria > Bacillati > Actinomycetota > Actinomycetes > Micromonosporales > Micromonosporaceae > Micromonospora > Micromonospora sp. CMU55-4. Next base: position 2,903 of record NZ_JAAOLH010000014.1, on the reverse strand, counting down.
CCGATGCGCGGCGTCGTGGTGATCGGCGAGGGCGAGAAGGACAACGCGCCGATGCTGTTCAACGGCGAGGAGGTCGGCGACGGGACCGGCCCCGAGGTGGACGTGGCGGTCGACCCGATCGACGGCACCACGCTGATGAGCAAGGGCATGCCGAACGCGCTGGCAGTGCTCGCGGTGGCCGAGCGCGGCGCGATGTTCGACCCGAGCGCCGTCTTCTACATGGAGAAGCTCGCCGTCGGCCCGATGTACGCCGACGTGGTCGACATCAACGCCGGGGTGGCCGAGAACATCCACCGGATCGCGAAGGTCAAGGGCACCGACGCCGCCGAGGTGACCGTGTGCGTGCTGGACCGGTCGCGCCACGACGACCTGGTCAAGCAGATCCGGCGTACCGGGGCCGGGATCCGGTTCATCTCCGACGGCGACATCGCCGGGGCCATCGCGGCGGCCCGCGGCGAGTCGGACGTGGACGTGCTGATGGGCATCGGTGGCACCCCGGAGGGCATCACCGCCGCGTGCGCGCTGAAGTGCATGGGCGGCATGATGCAGGCCAAGCTCTGGCCGAAGGACGCCGAGGAACGCCGCAAGGCGCTGGACGCCGGGCACGACCTGGACCGGGTGCTGTTCACCGACGACCTGGTCACCGGCGACAACTGCTTCTTCGTGGCCACCGGCGTCACCTCCGGCGACCTGCTGCGCGGAGTGCGTTACCGCTCCGGTGGCGCGTACACCCAGTCGATCGTGATGCGCTCGAAGAGCGGCACGATCCGGGTGATCGACTCGTACCACCGCCTGGAGAAGCTCGCCCTCTACTCGGCCGTCGACTTCGACGGCCGCCCGCTGGCCGAGCAGGAGTGAGCCCGGCGGCGTCCCGCCCCCGCCCCTAACGGGCGGCGGGGGCCGGGGCGCGCAGGCCGGAGACCATCTCGTCGACGACGCGGTCCAGCGGCGTCGCCTCGATCCCGAACGTGGTGGTGGCGGCGCTGGAGTCCATCACGAACGGCGCGGCGAACTGGTGCGCGGTCTCCCGCATCTCGCGGGCGAACGGGTCGGCCAGGCCGCCCAGCCAGAGCACCGGGTAGGGCATCCGGGCCAGCCGTGGCGCCGCGACGCCCGCCCGCTGCGCCGCCCGCTCGGCCAGGTGCCGCATGGGCACCGGCGGCGGGCTCGGCACATGCCAGGCCCGTCCCCAGGCGCGCGGGTCGGTCGCGGCGGTGACGAGGGTACGGGCGACGTCCGGCACGTACGTCCAGGTGTGCGGGGCGTCCCAGTCGACAGGCAGGAACACCCGCTGCCCGGCGAGCACCTTGGGCAGCACCATCATGGGCAGGGAGCTGCCGCCGAGCCCGATGTAGTCGGAGCCGCGGACCTCGGTGACCCGGGCCCGGCCGGCGCGGTGGGCGTCCAGCGCGTCGGCCCACATCCGGTTGCGGACCCGGCCCTTGACGCCGGTGGCGGCGAGCGGGGTCGCCTCGGTCATCGGGGCGTCGACCGGGCCGTACCCGTAGAGGTTGCCGACCGTGGCGAGCACGGCGTCGCTGCGCTCCGCGGCGGTGAGCAGGGCGGCGGCCAGCGGCGGCCAGTCCGTCGCCCACCTGTGGTACGCCGGATTGGCGCAGTTGTAGAGCGCGGCCGCGCCCTTGGTCAGCTCGGTGAGCCGGTCCGCGTCGGCGGCGTCGGCGGCCACCAGTTCGACCGCCGGGTGTTCCGGGCCGGTGCCGCGCCGGGTGACCATCCGTACCTGCTCGCCGCGCTCGGCGAGCAGGTCGGCGGTGGCGGTGCCGACGGGGCCGGCGCCGACGATCACATGCAGGGCCATGACAGATCCACCTTTTCTGAAGCAGTTGTCCGAAGCGAGAGCACCGCTCTCGAAACAGAGCATGACTCAAATGCAGGTCGACGTCAAGAGCAGTGCTCTCTCTTTTGATTGCTGCTCTCATCCGTGGCAGAGTGAGGGCATGGTCGCTCCCTCACTGCGCGCCCGGGTCCGCGCCGGGATGATCGAAGAGATCAAGACGGTGGCCCGCCGCCACCTGGACACCGACGGCGCGAACCTCTCGCTGCGCGCGGTCGCCCGGGACCTCGGCATGGTCTCCTCGGCGATCTACCGCTACTTCCCCAGCCGAGACGACCTGCTCACCGCGCTGATCCTGGAGGCGTACGACGCGCTCGGCGACGCGGTGGAGGCGGCCGACGCCGCCGCCGACCAGGCCGACCTGCGCGGACGCTGGCTCGCCGCCTGCCGGGCCGCGCGCGCCTGGGCGCTGGCCCACCCCGCCGAGTACGCGCTGCTCTATGGCAGCCCGGTGCCCGGGTACGCGGCCCCCGACGAGACCATCGTGCCGGCCCAGCGTCCACCGCTGACGCTGATCGGCATCCTGCGCGACGGGCTGGCCACCGGCCGGCTCGCCCCGCCCGACCAGGAACTGCCCGAGCCGCTGCGCGGCGACGTGGCCGAACTGGTCGAGCAGATCGGCATGGACGTACCGCCCGCGCTGCTGGCCCGCGGCATGGCCGGCTGGACCCAGCTGTTCGGGCTGATCAGCTTCGAGCTGTTCGGCCGGATCAACCGGGCGCTGCCACACCGCGACGAGTACTTCGACCACCAGATCGGCCTGATGGCGGACCTCATCGGCCTGCCCTGACGCCGGGTCAGCCGGGCCGCGAGCGGTCCACCGGGACCGCCGGCGGGTACGGCGGCTCGTACGGCGGTCGCCACGGCCCGATCAGCCGGGCCGCCCGCCAGCCGAGCAGCAGCCCTGGCACCGTGCCGAGCACGGCGAGCACGACGGCTGTCCCGGCGTACACCGGTCGGGCGGGGAGGCCACAGAACGGGAAAGCACACGGCCGAACACCCGTCAAAATCAGAAAAACCGGAAGGCGGCTTCCGCCTGAAAAAAAAA
>NZ_JAAOLH010000013.1:0-212283 GCF_011602315.1 Micromonospora sp. CMU55-4 | reverse complement strand
CGGCAACCCACCCAGCTTGATCAATCTGCCGTCGGGGTGCGCGTTCCATCCGCGGTGCCGGTGGGCCGGCGTGAACGGCGACCGGTCCCGCACCGAGGTGCCCGAGCTGCGGGAGGCCGGCGTGCCGGGTCACCTGGTCGCCTGTCACCTGCCGGCGGGTGACCGGGAGCGGATCTACCGCAACGAGGTCGCGCAGGTGGGGGTGGCCCGATGAGCGCCGAGACCGAACCGCTGCTGTCGGTGCGAGGACTGACCAAGCACTTCCCGGTGCGGCAGGGGCTGCGCGCGCGGGGTGCGGTGCGTGCTGTCGACGGGTTGGACTTCGATGTGCGGCCGGGCGAGACGCTCGGCCTGGTGGGGGAGTCCGGGTGTGGGAAGACCACGACCGGGCGGATGCTGGTGCGTCTGCTGGAACCCACGGCCGGGACGATCGAGTTCGCGGGACGGGACATCACCCACGGCGGGCGGCGTGAGCTGCGCGCGTTGCGGCAGGACCTGCAGATCATCTTTCAGGACCCGTACGCCTCGCTGAACCCCCGTCACACGGTCGGGCGGATCGTGGCGATGCCGTTGCAGGTCAACCGGATCACCCCACCGGGCGGCGTCAAGAAGCGCGTCCAGGAGCTGCTGGAACTCGTCGGGTTGAATCCGGAGCACTACAACAGGTACCCGCACGAGTTCTCCGGCGGGCAGCGCCAGCGCATCGGCATCGCCCGCGCCCTGGCGTTGAAACCGAAGCTGATCGTCGCCGACGAACCCGTCTCGGCGCTGGACGTGTCGATCCAGGCGCAGGTCATCAACCTGCTGCGCGACCTGCAACGCGACCTGGACCTGGCGTTCGTGTTCATCGCCCACGACCTCGCCGTCATCCGCCACTTCTGCCACCGCGTCGCTGTCATGTATCTCGGCAAGATCGTCGAGATCGGCGATCGCGACGACATCTACACCCGGCCCCAGCACCCCTACACCCGAGCCCTGCTGTCGGCGATTCCGGACGTCTCCACGCTCGGGCCCGCCGGCCGGATCCGCCTCACCGGCGACGTCCCCACCCCGTTGAACCCGCCATCGGGCTGCCGCTTCCGTACCCGCTGCTGGAAAGCCACCGACCACTGCGCCACCGAAGAACCGGCGCTGACCACCCGGGACGGCGGCAGGCAGCTCACCGCCTGCCACTACCCGGAGAGCGGACCGGTCGGCATGCCGACCGGCGAACCCGTGGAGGTGTCGAAATGAGCCTGTCGCCGGTCGAGGGCGCGGCGCTCGCCGAGATCGAGTCCTCCGATCAGGAGCCGGACGAGAAGAAGCGGCTGGTCGGCCGCTCACCGGGCCAGCTCGTCTGGGCCCGGCTGCGGCGCGACCGTACCGCAATGGTCAGCGGTGTCGTGCTGGCCCTGTTCATCCTGGCGGCGGTGGCCGCGCCGCTGATCCAGCGGCTGTACGGCGTGTCGCCGAACCAGCAGTTCGGTGACCTGCTGGACGCCACCGGCATGCCGCTGGGCTACGTGGGCGGCGTCAGCGGTGACCACTGGTTCGGGCTGGAACCGGGCCTGGGCCGGGACATCTTCATCCGGATGATCTACGGCATCCGGACGTCGCTGCTGATCGCGCTCGGCGCCGCGCTGGTCACCACGACCATCGGCGTGGTGCTCGGGATCGTCGCCGGCTTCCTGGGCGGCGTGGTCGACTCGGTGATCAGCTGGATCACCGACGTCGCGCTGGCGTTGCCGTTCCTCATCTTCGCGCTGGCCGTGGTGCCGACGTTCTCGCTGCGCTTCTACGGCCCCCGGGACGCGGTGCCGACGTGGTTCGCGGTGACCACGCTGATCGTGGTCTTCGCCGCGTTCGGCTGGACCGGCACGGCCCGGCTCGTCCGGGGCCAGGTGGTGTCGCTGCGCGAACGGGAGTTCGTGGAGGCGGCGCGGGCCAGCGGCGCCGGGCTCGGGCACATGCTGTTCCGGCAGTTGCTGCCGAACATCTGGGCCCCGATCCTGGTGGCGTTCTCGCTCGCCGTGCCGTCGTACGTCACGGGCGAGGCGGCGCTGTCCTTCCTCGGCGTCGGGCTGCCCGAGTCGGTGCCGAGCTTCGGCCGGATGATCTACCGCAGCATCGACTACCTGCAGACCGACCCGGCGTACGTCTTCTTCCCCGGCATCACCATCTTCGCGCTCGTGCTGGCGTTCAACCTCTTCGGCGACGCGCTGCGCGACGCGCTCGACCCGAAGTCGTCACGGTAGGGGGTTCGACGACATGGTGCGGTTTCTGCTGAAGCGGCTGCTGCTCGCGGTCTCGGTGCTGCTCGCGGTGAGCATCGTCAGTTTCCTCATGTTCTTCGCGCTGCCCCGCGACCCGGTGACCGGCATGTGCCCGAAGAACTGCAACGCCGAGCGGCTGGAGCGGGTACGCACGGAGCTGGGGCTCAACGACCCGAAGCCGACGCAGTACGTCAACTACATGAAGGGCATCTTCGTCGGCCGTGACCTGGGCAGCGCGCAGGGCGGCAAGTGCGAGGCGCCCTGCCTCGGCTACTCGTACGTCAACAGCGAGGCGGTGACCGACACGTTCGCCCGGGTGCTGCCGGTGACGCTGAACATCGTGCTCCCGGCGGCGGTGCTCTGGCTGGCGCTCGGCGTGGGGCTCGGGATGATCTCCGCGCTGCGGCGGGGGTCGCTGCTCGACCGCATCTCGATCGGGTTGACGCTGACGTTCGCCTCGCTGCAGCTCTACTTCGTCGGCGCCGTGCTGCTGCTGGTCTTCGTGTACTCGCTGAAGATCCTGCCGACACCCCGCTACGTGCCGTTCCTGGAGAACCCGATCGAATGGGCGCGCGGCCTGGTGCTGGCGTGGGTGACGCTCGCGCTGCTCTTCTCCGCGATCTACGCGCGGCTGTCCCGGGCGCAGATGCTGGAGACGCTCTCCGAGGACTTCGTGCGGACCGCGCGGGCCAAGGGCGTGGCGAAACGCAATGTGTACGGACGGCACGCGCTGCGCGCCGCGATCACGCCGATCGTGACGATCGCCGGGCTCGACGTGGGCGCGGCACTGGGCGGCACCGTCATCACCGAGACGACGTTCGGCATCCAGGGGCTGGGGCGTACGGCGGTGGAGGCGGTACGCCAGGGCGACCTGCCGACCATCATGGCCACCGTCCTGGTGTCGGCGCTGTTCGTGGTGGTGGCGAACATCGTGGTCGACCTGCTGTACGCGTTCATCGATCCACGGGTGCGTCTGGGCTGATCCGGGCGTCGCCGGTGGTCGATCGTTGTGCCCCCGTTATCTGCTCGAAATTTACCGCGAGTGAAAGCTAGGCGAAGCTTTCCTTCATCGGACCCGAGGAGTTGAGTATGCGAGCAAGACTCGCCACCGCCGTGGGCGGTGCGATGGCACTGGTGGTCGCCCTCAGTGCGTGCAGCAAGAACACCGGCGACAACGGCGACACCGCGGACACGAACAAGCCCCGCAGCGGCGCCATCGCGACCGACCCGAAGGACTCGCTCGGCCCGGCGGCCGAGGTGCCCGGCGCGGCCAAGGGCGGAACCTTCTACATCCTGCGCGAGAGCAAGATCTCCCACCTGGACCCGCAGCGGGTCTACTCGTTCGCCGGCCTGATGGGCAGCCAGCTCTACGCCCGGTTCCTCACCACCTTCAAGGACGACGGCAAGGGCAACGTCACGCTGGTCGGCGACCTCGCCGAGACGCCCGGCAAGAACGTGAACAACGACTGCAAGGTCTGGGAGTTCACGATCAAGGAGGGCGTCAAGTTCGAGGACGGCCGCCCGATCACCTCCAAGGAGATCGCGTACGGCATCGCCCGCTCGTTCGACCCGGACCTGACCGGCGGCCCCACCTACCTGCAGGAGTGGCTGGCCGACAGCCCGCAGTACGACACCAAGTGGGACTTCAAGAAGAACAAGACCTCGCTGCCGCCCGGCCTGACCACGCCGGACCCGCGCACGCTGCGCTTCGAGTTCAACAAGCCCCGCTGCGACCTGCCGTTCGCGGTGTCGCTGCCGGCCACCGCGCCGCTGCCGCCGGACAAGGACACCGGCGTCAACCTGGACAACATGCCGTTCTCGTCCGGGCCGTACCGGTTCACCAAGATCCAGCCCGGCGTGGAGATGGTGCTGGAGCGCAACACGAACTGGGATCCGGCCACCGACCCGGTGCGGCACGCGTACCCGGACAAGTTCGTCTGGTCGCTCGGCTCGGACAACACCACCCAGACCAACCGCGTCCTCGCCGGCACCGGCAACGACGCAGCGGCGGTCGCCACCGGCGGCGTGCCGCCCGAGCTGATCGCGAAGGTGACCGGCGACCCGGCGCTCAAGGCGCGGATGATCGTCGCGGCGACGCCCAACGCCTACCGGCTGAGCATCAACACCACCCGGGTCACCGACCTGTCCGTGCGGCAGGCGATCAACTACGCGATCGACCGCAGCAGCATCACCAAGAACCTCGGCGGCCCGTACGGCGCGGTGCCGCTGACCACGCTGCTGCCCCCGACCACGCTCGGGTACAAGAAGTACGACGCGTACCCGGCCGGTGAGAGCGGCGACCCGGCGAAGGCGAAGGAGACGCTGGGCGGCAAGTCGGTGAACCTGGTGCTCGGCACCTCCGACGACACCGCCTCGCAGGAGACCGCCACCCAGGTCAAGAACGCGCTGGAGAAGGCCGGCTTCACGGTCACCGTCAAGCCGATCCCCGAGGACGGCTACCTCGACTTCGTGAAGAAGAAGAGCAACCCCTGGGACCTGTGGGTCGACTCGTGGGCGGCCGACTGGCCCAGCGGCGCCTCGATCCTGCCGGTGCTCTTCGACGGCCGCAGCCTCAAGGCCGAGGGCAACAGCAACACGTCCCAGCTCAACAACGAGGCGATCAACGCCGAGTTCGACCGGGTGCTGGCCCTCGACCCGGCCAAGCAGGCCGAGGAGTGGAGCAAGCTGGACGAGAAGCTGATGAAGGAGTCCGCGCCGGCGGTGCCGCTCTACAACGAGGTGGTCTCCGTGGCGCACGGCGAGAAGGCCGGCGGCATCTTCATCGGCAGCATCTTCGGCTGGCCCAGCTTCGTCAACGCGTACGTCAAGCAGTAGCTCTGCAAGGAAGGGCCCCTTCTTAACGCCTGGCGTTAAGAAGGGGCCCTTCCTCTACCGCAGGCGTTAAAAGGGGGCCCTTCCTTACAAGTAGCGGCGGAGGAAGTCCAGCTCCAGCCGGAGCAGGCGCTCGGACACCCCGCCCGCGGCCAGGTGGCTCGCCCCGGTCAGCGGCAGCACCGCGTGCGGGCGGCCCGTCGCCAGCAGCGCCGCGGACAGCCGCAGCGTGTGCGCGGCCAGCACGTTGTCGTCGGCCAGGCCGTGCACCAGCAGCATCGGCCGGGCCTGCGCCGGGTCGCCGAGCGGCTCGGCGGCCAGCTCGACCAGCGAGTGGTGGGCGTAGACGTCCATGCCGTCGTCGGGCATGCCGAGGTAGCGCTCGCTGTACGCGGTGTCGTACAGCGCCCAGTCGGTGACCGGCGCGCCGACGATCGCGCACTTGAACAACTCCGGATGGCGCAGCACCGCCAGCCCGGCCAGCCAGCCGCCGAACGACCAGCCGCGCACCGCCACCCGTTCCAGGTCCAGGTCGGGGTGCTTGTCGGCGAGCGCGGTGAGCGCGTCCACCTGGTCGGTGAGGATCACGTCGGCGACCCGGCGGTGGATCGCCTTCTCGAACGAAGGCGCGATGCCGGGGGTGCCCCGGTTGTCGATGGTGACCACCGCGAAGCCCTGCTCGGCCCACCACTGCCGCTCCAGCCAGACGCTGCGGGCCGCCACCACCTCCTGGTGGCCGGGGCCGCCGTAGATGTCCAGCAGCACCGGCAGCCGGGTGCCTTTGACGTGCTCGGCCGGGTAGAGCACCGCGCTTGGTAGCCGCCGGTCGGTGACCCGGACCATCGTCGGCCGCGGCGCGTACGAGCAGGTGGCGGCCAGCGAGCGCAGCTCACCCACCTCGCGGTCGCCGTGCCAGACCCGCCAGCGGACGCCGGGGTGCTCCAGCGACGCGATGCCCACCGCCAGCGTGGAGCCGCCGATCGAGGCGGTGTGCCAGCCGGGGTCGCTGCCCATCCGGCGGGCGTCCATGCCGCCGCCGATGGTGGTCCGCACCCGGTAGAGGTGGCGCTGGCTCGGCTCACCCTCACTCGCCTCGACCAGCAGGTCCGCGGTCGTGCCCGGGCCGTTCGGCAGCCGCCCGACCACCCGCCGCACGTACAGCGAGGGCGGGGTGAGCAGCGTGCCGTCGGCGAACAGGCAGCGTGCGTCGTACCCGTCGTGGGCCAGCTCGCCGCCGACCAGCACCCGCCCGTCGGGCAGGTGGGCGGGGGTGCCGGGGATCGGTTCCACCCAGCGCGGGTCGGCCAGCTCGGCGTGCACCTGTGTCTCCCCGGTGCGCGGGTCCACCGCCAGCACCAGGCCGTGCTGCTGCGAGCGGCGCAGCACGGTGATCAGCGGCCCGCCGTCGGACCAGTCCGCCGAGCTCAGGTAGGGGTAGGTCTCCCGGTCCCAGTGCACGTCGACCCAGCCGCCGTCGAGGTCGAGCAGGTGCAGGCTGACCTCCGCGTTCGGGCCACCCGCTACGGGGTACGCCAGCGACGTCGGCGGGCTCGCCGGGTCGGCCGGGTCGTGCAGGTACCAGCGTTCCAGCCGGGACTCGTCGACCCGGGCGGCCAGCACGCTGCGCCCGTCCGGCGCCCACCAGTAGCCGCGGTAGCGGTCGAACTCCTCGGCGGCGATGTGCTCGGCCAGCCCCCAGGTCACGCCGCTGTCCTCACCGGCGAGCAGGTTGTCGGTACCGTCCGGCTCCACCACCCGCAGCTGGCCCCGGCGTACGCCCTCGGCGGCGTCGGTGACGTAGGCCAGCCGCTCGCCGGTCGGGTCGGGCCGGGGGTCGATCACCGGCCCGCCGGTAGCCACCTCGACCACGTCGCCGTGCACCAGGTCGGCCCGGAACAGCCGCCCGGCCAGCGCGAACGCGGCCACCCGGCCGGCCGCGTCCAGGGCGTACGAGCCGATGCCGCCGGAGCTGAGCCGCAGCCGCTCGCGCAGCGCCCGCTCACCCGGGGACAGGCGGGCCGGATCGGCGTCCGCGCCCAGCAGCACCGCCGGATCGGCGACCAGGCGTTCCTCGCCGCTGTCGATGTCGAGCAGCCAGAGCGCGTCGGCCGGGTCCTCCGGTCCCGCGGAGCGCAGGAAGACGACCCGGGCGCCGTCGCCGGAGACGGTGACGGCGCGCGGCGCCCCGTGGCTGAACCGACGGGTACGGGCGGCCAGCTCGGGAAAGTCCACGCCTGCAGCGTAGGCGCGCGCCGGAGGTGATGTGGCCGACCTGAGCGGACGCATCACCGTCGAGCGGGCAGGACCGCCGGTTAGAGTGACGGGCGTGACGACGCTGCCCGACCGACGCCTTCTGCTGGTCCACGCGCATCCCGACGACGAGTCGATCGGCACCGGCGCGACGATGGCGCACTACACCGCCACCGGCGCCCACGTCACGCTCGTCACCTGCACGCTGGGCGAGGAGGGCGAGATCCACGTCCCGGCGCTGGCCCAGCTCTGCGCGGCCGAGGCGGACCAGCTCGGCGGCTACCGGATCGGCGAGCTGGCCGACGCCTGCGCCGCGCTCGGCGTCACCGATCACCGGTTCCTCGGCGGGGCGGGCCGCTACCGCGACTCGGGCATGATGGGCATGGCCACCAACGAGCACCCGCGGGCGTTCTGGCAGGCCGACCTGGACGTCGCCGCCGGGCACCTGCTGGAGGTCATCCGCGAGGTCCGTCCCCAGGTGCTCGTCACGTACGACCCGAACGGCTTCTACGGCCACCCGGACCACATCCAGGCGCACCGGGTGGCGATGCGCGGCGTGGAGCTGGCCGCGGCCGAGGGGATCGCCCCGGCGAAGGTCTACTGGACGGCCATGCCGCGCAGCGTGCTCGACGCCGGGCTGGAGACGTTCACCGAGTCCTCGGACAACCCGTTCGCCGGCATCGAGAGCGCCGACGAGCTGCCGTTCGGCACGCCGGACGCGGAGATCGCCGCCCGGATCGACGGCACCGAGCAGCACGCCGCCAAGGAGGCGGCGATGCGGGCCCACGCCACCCAGATCCCGGCCAACTCGTGGCTCTACTCGATCGCCGGCAACTTCGGCGGCGAGTTCATGGGCGTCGAGTACTTCACGCTCGCGGTGGGCGAGAAGGGGCCGGGCCATGGCCCGTACGGCTGGGAGGACGACCTCTTCGCCGGGATCGCCCCGGACGCCGCGGATCGGTCCCCGGTCGCGGCGGCCGGTGTCCGGTGACGCTGCCGGCCGTACCCGTGTCGACAGTTGCCGAGCCGCCACCGGAGGGCGCGCCGCCGAGCCGGGCGGAGCGGACGCTCGACCGCGCGCTGCGGGTGACCGGCGGCGTGCTGACGGTCTGGGGCGGCGTGCTGCTCGCGCTGCTCGAACTGATCTTCTCGACCTGGGCCTGGGAGCTGGTGCAGGGCCGTTCCGGCGCGGCGCAGGCGCTGGTCGGGGTGGGCGCGGTGGTCGTCGGCGTGCCGGTGGTGGTGGCGGCGACGGTGCTGCTGGGCTCGTTCGGGCACCGGTCGACGGGGGGCCGCTGGGCGGTCGTGCTGGCCGCGCTGCCGTGGTTCGTGGTGATCGTGGCGGGCGGTGTCCGGACCGTCGAGGGTGATCTCGCGCTGGTCGGCGACAACGTGCTCGGCCTGGCGCTGATCGTGGCCGGCGCGGTCACGTTCGCGGTGGTCGGTTTCCGGCACCTGGTGACGCCGCCCCCTGTCCGGTGAGGTGCTGACGCCACACAGGCGACGGTGGTAGACATTCCTGCCAGAGGCCCGCCGAGGGAGCGGGCGGTACGGCGGGAGGCGTGCGATGGGTCAGCGGTGGCGTGCGGTCGGAGTGCTGGCGGCCGCGTTGTTCGCGGTGAACGTGGTGGCCCGGCTGGTCACCAGATTCGCGTTCCCGGACGACGACGCCGCGTCCGACCGGGTGTCGCTGGTGATGTTCCTGGTGATCGGGCTGATCCTGGCGGGCGTCGCGTTCCGGTGGGGGGCCGACCGTCCGCTCGGCCGCCTGGCCGGTGACCTGGCCGCCGCGGTGGGGGTGGCGCTGGCGCTCACCGTGTTCGTCGGTCCGCTGGTGGTCGGGGAGAACCCGTTCGGCGGTGGCGCCGGTCTCTTCTTCGCCCAGATCTGGCTCTATCTCGCCGCCACCGCCGCCGGTGTGCTGGTCGGCTACCTGATCCTCACCGCGCTCGGCCGGGACTACCGGTCCCGGCAGCTCAAGCGGTACGCCGAGATGAAGCGGTCCCGGCCGCGCCGGGTCGTCCGGCGCTGACCCTCCGGCCGTTCAGGCGGCCGGGGCGACCCGGGTCAGGTAGGTGTGGTGGGTGGTGAACCCGAGCCGGCGGTAGAGCTCGACCGCGCCGGTGTTGCTCTGCTCCACCTGGAGGAACGCCCGCGTGGCGCCCTCGTCCGCGCCCCAGCGGGCCAGGGCGCGGACGACCGCGACGGCGAATCCGCGCCGACGCGCCTCGGGCAGCACTTCGAGCAGGCTGACGCCGAGCCAGCGGCCTTCGCCGGTCACCGTGCCCCGGCCGACCGCGAGCAGCCGGCCGTCGATCCGCAGCTCCGCGAAGCGGACCCGGTCGACGGCCGTGAGCACGTGCCGCGCGGCGTCCGGCAGGCCTCCCTTGCGACCGGCGGCGATCGCCAGCCAGTCGTCGGCGGGCGCGCCGGCCAGCGTCACCGGCGGCGTGCCGTCCGGACCGGCGAGCGGCGGCGGGCCGTCCGGGCCGGCGGTCGGCGTGTCGGCATCCGGCGGCGTGTCGGCGAGCCCGGCGTCCGGCGGCGCGGCCAGGGCGCGCAGCGGCACGGTCTGCACCAGCACCGGGGGCCGGGCCGTCCAGCCGCGCGCGTCCAGTTCGGCGCCGACCGGGGCGGCCAGCGGCAGCGGGGTGTTCACCAGCGCGGTGCCGCCCCGCTCGGCGTACCAGCGCTGCACCGCGTCCAGCGCGGCGGGCAGGGGCCGGTCCGGGTCGCCGACCGGCAGCGCGCTGTTGGCCCGGCCGGTCCAGCCGTCGGCCCAGCGCAGCCGCCAGTCGCCGAGCCGTCCGCGTACCGGTGCGGGCCACGCCTCGTCGGCGGCCAGCTCCAGCGCGACCACGGCGGCGGCGGTGGGGCGGCGGGCCGGCGGCACCCGCTTGGCCCGGTGCACCTCGGCGACCGGTACGCGCAGCGGGCCGGCGTCGGTGGCGAGGGTGATGTGGGTCTCGCTCAGCTCGACGAGTTCGCCGAGCGCGTCGGAGAACAGCGTGCGGCCCTCACGAATCCCCACAATCCGGCGGACCACGATCCGGTGTCCCACGTCCTGCTGTCGGAGCACGATCGACCCCCTCCCCGGCGAGATACTAGGCTCTTACCGTTGCGGGTGATCGCGACGAGTCTGCGGAGGAGAAGACCGGTGACCTACATCATCGCCGAGCCGTGCGTGGATGTGCTCGACAAGGCATGCATCGAGGAGTGCCCGGTCGACTGCATCTACGAGGGCAACCGGATGCTCTACATCCACCCCGACGAGTGCGTCGACTGTGGTGCCTGCGAGCCGGTCTGCCCGGTAGAAGCGATCTTCTACGAGGACGACGTCCCGGAGCAGTGGAAGGACTACACCGGGGCCAACTACGAGTTCTTCGAGGACCTGGGCTCGCCCGGTGGCGCCTCGAAGATCGGCAAGGTGGAGAAGGACGCCACCTTCGTCGCCGCGCAGCCGCCGCGCGGCGAGGGCCACTGAACCGGCGCTCGCCGGTCTCGGCACGGCTGCCCGACTTCACCTGGGACACCCTGGACGCCGCGGCCGCCACGGCCGCGGCGCATCCGGACGGTCTCATCAATCTGTCGATGGGCACGCCGGTCGACCCGGTGCCACAGCTGATCCGGCAGGCGCTGGCCGACGCGTCGAACGCGCCGGGCTACCCGCTGACCGCCGGCACCGCGGCGCTGCGGGACGCGATCGCGGCGTGGGTCGCCCGGGCCTGCGGCGCGGGCGTCGACGGGCTGGGCGTGCTGCCCACGATCGGCTCCAAGGAGCTGGTGGCGTGGCTGCCCACGCTGCTCGGGCTCGGCCCCGGTGACGTGGTGGTGGTGCCGTCGGTGGCCTACCCGACGTACGAGGACGGGGCGCGGCTGGTCGGCGCGACCACCGTACGCACCGACTCGCTGACTGCGCTCGGCCCGGATCCCCGGGTCCGGCTGGTCTGGGTCAACTCGCCGGGCAACCCGACCGGCCGGGTGCTGCCCGCCGCCCACCTGCGCAAGGTGGTCGAGTGGGCGCGCGAGCGCGGGGCCGTGGTGGCCAGCGACGAGTGCTACCTGCCGCTGGGCTGGGACGCCGAGCCCGTCTCGGTGCTCTCGCCCGAGGTGTGCGGCGGCTCGTACGACGGCGTGTTGGCGGTGCACTCGCTGTCCAAGCGCTCGAACCTGGCCGGGTACCGGGCCGGTTTCGTCGCCGGTGACCCGGCGCTGGTGGCCGAGCTGCTCAAGATCCGCAAGCACGCGGGTCTGATCGTGCCTGCGCCGGTGCAGGCCGCGATGGTGGCCGCGCTCGGCGACCAGGAGCACGCCGACGCCCAGCGGGAGCGCTACCGCGTCCGGCGGGAGAAGCTGCGTGCGGCGTTCACCGGGGCCGGCTTCACGGTCGAGCACTCGGAGGCCGGCCTCTACCTCTGGCTGACCCGCGACGAGGACTGCTGGGACACGGTGGACTGGCTGGCCCGCCGGGGCATCCTGGTCGCGGCCGGGATCTTCTACGGCCCGGCCGGCGCCCGGCACGTCCGGGTGGCGCTCACCGAGTCCGACGAGCGTGTCGACGCGGTGGCCGGGCGGCTCGCCGGGTCCTGACATGGCGGGCGAGCTGGCACGGGCGGCGGTGGTCGGCACCGGGCTGATCGGCGGTTCGCTGCTGCTCCGGTTGCGCGACGCCGGGCTCGACGTGACCGGCTGGGACCCGGACCCGGAGACCCGCGGGCGGGTACGCGAGCGGGGCGTCGTGGTGGCCGACACGGTCGAGGACGCGGTGGCCGGCCGGGACGTGGTGTTCCTCTGCGGCCCCCTGCCGACGTTGCCGGCGACGTTGGCCCGGGTCGCCGCCGTCACCGACGACAGGTGCGTGCTCACCGACGTCGGCAGCGTCAAGGCCGAGGTGAGCACCGTCGCCACCGTGCAGGGGCTCGGGCACCGGTTCGTGCCGGGCCACCCGATGGCCGGGGCCGACCGGGCCGGACCGGACGCGGCCGAGCCGGGCCTGCTCGACGGCGCCGCCTGGGTGCTCTGCCCGGGGCCGACCGGGCTGGACGCCTTCCGGCGGCTGGCCGCGCTGCTCGTGGACGTCTTCCACGCCCGGGTGGTGCCGATGTCCGCCCCGGAGCACGACGGAGCGGCGGCGCTCGCCTCGCACGTGCCGCACGTGCTCGCCGGGGCGCTGGCCGGCACCGTGCACCGGTCGGCGCTGCGGGACGCGGTTCTGACGCTCGCGGCCGGGAGCTTCTCCGACGGCACCCGGGTCGCCGGCGGGCCGCCCGAACGGACCGCGAACATGCTGCTCGGGAACCGCGACCGCGTCCTCGCCGAGCTGGACGCGCTCGGCGTCTTCCTGGGCGAGCTGACCGAGGCGCTGCGCGCCGGCGACGCCGACGCGCTGGCCGAGCGCCTCGCCGAGGGGCGGCAGACCCGGTCCACGCTGCGGGCGCGCGAGTTCACCGCGCACCGGCGGGAGTTCCCGTGCGCCGCCGACCACGTCGGCGAGCTGGCGTACCTGCGGGAGCTGGGCGCCGCGGGCGGTCACCTGACCGGGGTACGCGAGGCGGGCGGCGCGGTCACCTACACGGGGCACCTGCCGGCCACGCCGCCGTTAGGCTGAGCGGCATGGCGGACGCACCGGTCGTGGCGGTACGCGGTGAGGCGTACCGGGAGGTGGCGCCCGAGCTGGCGCGGTTCACGGTGACGGCGACGGCCCGGGACCGGGATCGCGAGACCACGCTGACCCGGCTGGCCGAACGGGCCGCCGCGGTGCGGGCGCTGCTCGACGCGGCCGAGCCGGCGGTGGAGCGGCGGGAGACGGGCCAGGTGCACGTCTGGCCGGTGACGAGGCGTTCCGGCGACCGCGTGGTGGCCTACCAGGGCAGCGTGAGCACCACTGTCACGACGAGCGACTTCACCGCGCTGGGCGAGCTGATGCTCCGCCTGGCCGACCAGGAGCAGGTCGAGGTGGCCGGCCCGGTGTGGTCGCTGCGGCCGGACAGCCCGGCCTACCGGGAGGCGCGGCAGGCGGCGATCGCGGACGCGCTGGTCCGGGCCCGGGAGTACGCCGAGGCGCTCGGCGCCCGGGTGACGGCGCTGCGGGAGCTGTCCGACACCGGGCTGAGCGCGTCCCCGCCGATGATGGTCAAGGCGGCGTACGCGCGCTCCGGCGAGCAGCCGGAGCTGGAGTTGGAGCTGGACCCGGCGCCGCAGCCGGTGCAGGCGGCGGTCGAGGCGCGGTTCACCATCAGCGAGCCGGTGCTGGGCTGATGCCGGCGGCGGAGGTGCTCGGGCTCGACGACCTGGTCGCCCGGGCGCGCGCGCTGGCCGAGGCCGGCCCGCGTCAGCTGCTCGGCATCGCCGGGGCACCCGGTGCGGGCAAGTCCACCCTGGCGGAAGGGATCGTGGCCGCGCTCGGCCCGGTCGCCCGGCTGGTCCCGATGGACGGCTTCCACCTGGCCGGGACGGCGTTGGAGCGGCTCGGCCGGTCGGGGCGCAAGGGCGCGCCGGACACGTTCGACGTCAACGGGTTCGCCTCGATGCTGCGCCGGTTGCGCCGGCTGGAGCCGACGTCGGTGTGGGCGCCGGAGTTCCGCCGTGACCTGGAGGAGCCGGTCGCCGGGGCGATCGAGGTCCCGCCCGAGGTGCGCCTGGTGGTCACCGAGGGCAACTACCTGCTGCTGCGGGACGACCCGTGGGAGGAGGTGCGGACGCTCCTGCACGAGGCATGGTTCCTCGATCTGGACGCGGAGGTGCGGGTGCGCCGGCTCACCGCGCGGCACGAGGCGTACGGGAAGTCGCCGGAGCAGGCCCGGGCCTGGGCGCTGGGCAGCGACGAGGAGAACGCCCGGCTGGTCGCGGGCACGGCCGTGCACGCCGACCTGGTGGTCCGCCTGGCCGACCCGCCGCCGGCGTGACGCCGGGCGCTGCCGCAGACCCGCCGCCGCACCGGCGCACGGTCAGCCGGCCCGTTGCCGGGGCGACGGCACGGTGCGGCGCAGCAACCGGGCCACCACGGCGCGCTCGCGGGTGAACTCCGCCGCCTCCGGGTAGCCGCTGTGGCTGCGGATGGGCGGGTCGGCCACCTCGCCGCCGGTCGGGTGCAGCGCCTCCGGGTCCGCCACCGGCACGTCCCGCTGCCCGGCGCTGACCTGCCAGCCGAGCGGATCCGTGTCCCGCCAGAAGTTCGTCCAGGCCACGTGGCCGCCGGGCCAGGTGAGCGCGCCGGCCAGCGTACGCAGCCGCTCCGGGCCGAAGTAGGACGGGAAGACCCGCCCGTAGAGCCGGGTGAGCTGGCAGCCGTAGGAGAAGAACCAGGTACGCAGCCGCCACCGGCGGGGCAGTTGCAGAAGCACTGCGGCGCAGATGACGGTGCCCTGGCTGTGTCCGGAGAGGATGACGCCGTCCATCCGGTCGCTGTGGTGCGGCGGTAGCGCCAGCAGGCCCGCGACCCGGGTCTGGAGTTCCGGTACGGCGCGCTCGGCGTAGCTGGGCGGGGCGAGCGGGTGCGCGGCCCGGGGCCAGAACGTGCACACGTCCCAGATCACGCCGACCGAG
This sequence comes from Micromonospora sp. CMU55-4, assembly GCF_011602315.1. Lineage (NCBI taxonomy): Bacteria > Bacillati > Actinomycetota > Actinomycetes > Micromonosporales > Micromonosporaceae > Micromonospora > Micromonospora sp. CMU55-4. Next base: position 197,404 of record NZ_JAAOLH010000013.1, on the reverse strand, counting down.
CGGCGTACCGAGTCGGTGCGGTAGACCAGCAGCCCGAGCGCCGCCATCACCACCGGCAGCCAGCCGAGGATGGCGTCTCCCCGTTCGGCGGTCCAGTGGATGGCGGTCTGCCAGCCGGAGGGGGACAGCGGGCTCGGCCGTTCGCCGGAGAGCGCGGCGGCGCAGCAGAGCGTGACCAGGACCGCGCAGAACGCGGCGTAGCAGCCCATCAGCCGGACCGCGTGCTCGCCGACCAGCCGGTGCAGCGCCCGGTACGTGCTGACGTCGCGGCAGCGTCGCCGGTCGTGCGCGGACAGGCCGGGGGCGGCGGTGAGCCGGGCGTACTCCACCCGGCGCAGGCGGTGCAGCAGGACCGCGACCCGGACCAGCAGCCCGATCAGCGCGAGCAGGCCGACCGCGCAGGCCAGCCCGGCCCAGAAGACGGCGAGCGGAGGTATCACCCGGCTCGGGCCGCTCGGCTCGGCCGACGCGTCCAGCCGGTCGCTGACCCAGTAGAGCAGTCCGGCGCAGTAGGCCGCCGCCATCATCCAGCCGAAACCGGCGATGACCGCCGGGGCGCAGCCCCGCCAGGCCAGATCGGTGTACGCGCCGAGCGGCTGGGTCGGCACCGCCGGGCGCAGGCGGGGCAGGAGCAGTCCGATGCCGGCCAGCACACCGGCCGGGCCGACGAGCATCCAGGTGCGCAGCGCGTCCGGCGCGTCGGGCAGGCCGGGCAGCCCGTGTTCGATCCAGGTCGCGCCCAGCGGCAGCAGCAGCGCCCCGGCGGCCGGACCGGCCAGTGCCCGCCGGCCGGAGCGGTTCGCCGCGGCGATGGCCACCAGCAGCAGCACCTGGTAGGCGACGAGCCAGGCGATGGCGGTGTCGTACCCGGGCAGTGACCGGTCGGCATGGCAGCCGGCGATCTCCGGCTGCGCCGCGCACCCGAGCGGCGGCCGGTACGCCGACAGCGGCTGGCCGGCCGGGCCCTCGGGCAGCAGCAGCAGGACGAACGTGCCGACCAGACCGAGCGCGGTGAGCGCCGCGACGGCGATGCTCCACCGGCCGAGCGGGGTGGCGCCCTGGCGCCGGCTCAACCAGGGCCGGGCCACCGCGATCACGGCGATCGTCACCACGGCGGCGAACAGCGCGACGGTCGGCCAGGCGACAGCGGCCCGCAGGCCGCGCGGCGGATCCATGATGAGAACCGCGGTGACGGGTACGGCGGCGGCGGTGACCGCGCCCGTGCACAGGTGCAGCACGGCGGCGCGGCGCAGTTGCCCTTCCCCGTTCCAGAACGTCGGATCCTGGAGCGGGTTCTGCGGCGGCTCGCGCGGCTCCGGTGGTTCGACCGGCTCACCGTCTTCCTGGACGGGCGCATGGTGGTGCGGGTCGGCGGGCATCTGCGCCTCGTACTGGTAGGTGCGGAAGGCGACGAGTCCGATCGCGGCCAGCACGAGCAGCGGCAGCAGCAGTCCGAGCGCGAGCGCCCGGGTGCCCTGCCGCCACCAGGAGTCGCCGAGGAACTGCCACGGCCCGGGGAGCCGGCCGAGGCAGTCCGCCTCCACGCACTGCCAGCCGATCAGGTCCACGCCGACGCCGGTCACGGTCATGACGAGCGTGCAGGTCAGGCTCAGGCAGAACAGGCGGATGAGCCAGGCGGTGATGCCGGACCGGCTGGCCCAGCGCTCCTGGTCCGGGTCGGGCGGGATGCCCGCGCGGGCGTGCAGCGCGACGTTCGCCAGGGCGAAAGGGAGCAGCAGCGTCCACAGCGCCCGTTCCACGTCCCGCCGGGTCCGCGCGCCGGAGGTCAACTGCCCCCAGCTGTACGCCTCGACGGTGATCGGGTCGTCCCGGCCGGCTGTGGTGGACCGGTAGAAGCCGGTCACCTGACCGCCGGCGACGAGTGCTGGTTGCCCACCGTCACCGTTCGCGCCTGCTTTCAGGCCGAGCAGCTGATCCGGCGGGGTGTTCGACACCCCGTGCACCCGTAGTTCGAGGACCCGCTCCATAGTGCCTCCCGGTGAACGCCCTACTACTCAGAGTGCACGCCGGGGCTGGAGTCCGCATCCGCTGGAGCGGTTGTTCCCGCAGCTCAGGATGGCTGAGTCAGGCTTCTGATCGGACGAGCGGGGTTACCCACCGCCACCACATTGGCCGGCAGGTCGCGGGTCACGACAGCGCCGGCGCCGACCACCGTGTTCTCGCCGATGGTCACCCCGGCCAAGACGATCACTCCGCCGCCGAGCCAGACGTTGTCACCGATGGTGATCGGCTGTGCGGATTCCCACTTGGCCCGGCGCGCCTCCGGTTCGACCGGGTGGGTGGCGGTGAGCAGCTGCACGTTCGGTCCGATCTGGACGTCCGCGCCGATGGTGATGCGGGCGACGTCGAGGAGGACCGCGTTGAAGTTGACGAACGTGCGCGGGCCGATGTGCGTCTGGTGTCCGTAGTCGCAGTGCAGTGGCGGCCGGACCCAGGCGTCCTCGCCGAGTGAGCCGAGCAGTTCGCGCAGCGCGGCGAGGCGGCCCGCCGGATCGTCGGCGGAGCTGCGGTTGAAGCGTTCGCTGAGCCGGGCCGCGCGCTCCAGGTCGGCGATGATCGCGGGATCGTCGGCGATGTACTGCTCGCCGGCCAGCATCCGGTCCTTCATGGAGGTCATCGCTCGATCGTCCCGGCCGGTTCGGGAGTGTGGTGGCGGTTCCGTCGGATCGGCGACTTCCCGATGCATACGCGGTATGCAATGCTGATACCCGCATCGATGTGTCCCTCATCGATGAAACGTTCGACGAAGGAGGAAGGTTGCTCCGGAATCGCAGAAAACTGGGCGCGCTGGGCATGGCCCTGGCGCTGGCGCTCGGTCTGCCGGTGCCCGCGCGGGCTGCCGCGCCCACCGGCCCGACCGCGCCCACCGGCCCGTCCGAACAGGCCGGCAACCGCACGGCCACCGTCACCCTGATCACCGGGGACCGGGTCACCGTCACCGGCGGCCACGCCGCGGTACGCCCCGGCGCCGGGCGTACCGGCATCGAGTTCCTGGTCCGCCGCGAGCGCGACCGCCTCACCGTGCTGCCGCAGGACGCGCTCCCGCTGGTCCGCGCCGGCAAACTCGACCGGCGGCTGTTCGACGTCACCGGGCTGATCGAGGCCGGCTACGACGACGCGCGGCGCGACACCGTACCGCTGCTCGTGACGTACCGGCCGGGGGTGGCCCGGCGCGCGGCGGCTCCGCTCGCCGGCGCCCGGGTGACCCGCGACCTGCCGGCGATCACCGGCGCGGCGGTCGTCGCGTCCAAGAGCGACACCGGCGCGCTCTGGAACGCGGTCAGCGCCGACAGTTCCGGTGCCCGGCTCGACGCGGCGGGGGGTGTCGAGCGGATCTGGCTCGACGGCCGGCGGCGGGTGACGCTCGACCACAGCGTGCCGCAGATCGGCGCGCCGACCGCCTGGGCCGCCGGATACACCGGCAAGGGCGTCCGGGTCGCGGTGCTCGACACCGGCGTCGACCTCACCCACCCGGACCTGGCGGGCAAGGTCGCCGAGTCGCGCAACTTCACCGAGGAGACCAACCCGGACGACATCGTCGGGCACGGCACCCACGTGGCCTCGACCATCGCCGGCAGCGGGGCCGCCTCCGGCGGGAAGTACCGGGGCGTCGCGCCGGACGCCACGCTGCTGTCCGGGAAGGTCTGCGAGGTCTACGGCTGCACCGAGTCGGCCATCCTGGCCGGCATGCAGTGGGCCGCCGCCGAACAGCACGCCACTGTGGTCAACATGAGTCTCGGCGGCGGCGACACGCCGGAGGTGGACCCGCTGGAGGAGGCGGTGGGGACGCTCACCGAGCAGCACGGGACGCTCTTCGTGATCGCCGCCGGCAACGACGGCGCCGACGGCTCGGTCGGGTCGCCGGCCAGCGCCGACGCCGCGCTGGCGGTCGGCGCGGTGGACCGCGACGACGCGCTCGCCGACTTCTCCAGCCGTGGCCCCCGGGTCGGCGACGGAGCGATCAAGCCGGACATCACCGCGCCCGGCGTGGAGATCGTGGCCGCCCGGGCCGCACACGGCGAGATCGGCGACCCGGTGGGCGACAAGTACGCCGCACTGTCCGGCACGTCGATGGCCACGCCGCACGTGGCCGGCGCGGTCGCGCTCCTCGCCCAGCAGCACCCCGGCTGGACGCCCGCCAGCTACAAGGCGACGTTGATGGCCTCGGCGAAGCCGCACCCGGAGCAGACCGCGTACCAGCAGGGCGCGGGCCGGGTCGACCTCGCCCGCGCGATCACCCAGCAGGTGACCAGCGACCCGCCGTCCGTCTCGTTCGGCGTGGCGACCTGGCCGCACACCGACGACCAGCCGATCAGCCGGACCGTCACCTACCGCAACGGCGGGACCGCCCCGGTCACGCTGGACCTGAGCACCGAGTTCACCGGGCCGGGCGGACGGTCCGCACCGGCCGGCATGCTCACCCTCGGCGCCTCCCGGCTCACCGTCCCGGCGGGCGGCAGCGCCCAGGTGACGGTGGTCGTGGACACCCGGCTCGGCGGCGCCGACGGCTACTGGACCGGCCGCCTGGTCGCCCGCGCCGGCGACGCGGTGGCGGTGACCCCGCTCGCGGTCGACCGCGAGGTGGAGAGCTACGACCTGACGGTGACGCACCGCAACCGCTCCGGCGCTCTGACCGGTGACTACTTCACCAGCCTGCTCGGGCTCGACGACGCCAGCTACCGCGACGTGTACGACGCCGACGGCGAGGCCCGGCTGCGGGTGCCAAAGGGCCGGTACGGCGTGCAGAGCCTGATCTTCGCAGCCGGCGACGAGGGCTGGTCGGAGGTCTCCTTCCTCGCCCAGCCGGAGCTGGTGGTGACCGGCAACCAGCGGCTCGTGCTGGACGCGCGGGCGGCGAAGCCGGTCCGTACCACGGTGCCGCAGCGCGGCGCGGCACCGCTGCTGATCGACCTCACCGCGGCCTGGAAGCTCGACGACTTCCAAGCCAGCTTCGGGCTCTGGGCCGACAAGTTCGACGGTCTCTACTCGGGCCAGGTCGGCCGCAACGTCTCCGCCGACCTCTTCGTCGGCGCGGTCGCCAGCCAGTGGACCGAGGCGAAGGCGCCCGAGCGCAGCCCGTACTTCTACGGCCTGAACGAGCAGTTCCCGGGCCGGTTCCCGACCGGTTTCGTCAGGCACTACCGGCCCGCCGACTTCGCCACCGTCACGAGCCGGTTCGCCGCCGGCTACACCGGGATGGACAACGAACGGGTCGTGTTCCCGGAGTCCGACTACGACATCGGCGGCTCGGCGATCGTCCTGCCGGTCCAGGTGCCCGGCAAGCGGATCGAGCACCTCTCCACCGCCAAGACCCGCTGGAGCGCCGAGCTGGACTTCGGTGAGCGGGGCGAGGACGGCTGGCTGGAGGCGCGGGCGGTGCTGCAGTCCGTGCCCACCCGCTACCGGGCCGGGCGCACCTACACCGAGGAATGGAACAAGGGCCCCTTCGGCCCGTCGTTCCCGCAGCCGCGCTGGCCGGAGGAGAGCATCACCCGCATCGGCGACAGCATCGTGGTCTCGCTGCCGGTGCACAGCGACGCGGCCGGCCACCCGGGCGGTTCGCTCAACGACACCGAGCAGACGCGGCTGTTCCGCAACGGCAAGCTGCTCGGCGAGTCGCCCTACCCGGGCTACGGCGAGTTCACAGTGCCGCCGGGCGCGGCGAACTACCGGCTGGAGACCGTGGCGAAGCGGGGCTTCACCGACCTGAGCACCGAGGTCTCGGCGAGCTGGACGTTCCGCTCCAAGCGGGTTCCGGGCGACGTGCCGGCCCGGCTGCCGGCCATGGCGGTCCGGTTCACCCCGCCGCTGGCGGTGGACAGCTCGGCACCGGCGGGCCGGACGTTCACCGTGCCGGTGGCGGTGCAGCGCCAGCCCGGCGCGCCGTCCGGCCGGGTCGTCGCGCTCACCGTCGACGTCTCCTACGACGGCGGGAAGACCTGGCGCAAGGCGACGGTGAAGAAGCAGGGCGGGGCGTGGGCGGCCACCGTCCGGCACCCGGCCGGCCCGGGGTACGCGTCGCTGCGGGCCACCGCCCGTGACGACGCCGGCAACACCGTGACCCAGCGGATCATCCAGGCGTACCGCCTGCGGTGAGCCGGCCGTCCGGGTCCGCGCGGTGGGCGCGGACCCGGACGGGGGTACGGCTCAGTCGTTGGCGTGCAGCGCGGCGTTCAGTTTGATGCCCTGCCCGGTGCGGGGCTTCGCCTCCAGCGCGCCGGTCACCGAGTTGCGCCAGAACAGCAGCCCGTCGACGCCGGACAGCTCGCGGGCCTTGACCGTCCGGCCGTCCGGAAGGGTGATCTTCGAGGCGGCGGTGATGTAGCAGCCGGCCTCCACCACGCAGTCGTCGCCGAGCGTGATGCCGACACCGGCGTTCGCGCCGATCAGGCTGCGCTCACCGATGCGCACCCTCTCCGTGCCGCCGCCGGAGAGCGTGCCCATGATCGAGGCGCCGCCGCCGACGTCGGAGCCGTCGCCGACCACCACGCCCTGCACGATGCGGCCCTCGACCATCGAGGTGCCCAGCGTGCCCGCGTTGAAGTTGACGAAGCCCTCGTGCATCACGGTGGTGCCGGAGGACAGGTACGCGCCCAGCCGGACCCGGTCCGCGTCGGCGATCCGCACCCCGGACGGCACCACGTAGTCGGTCATCCGGGGGAACTTGTCGACCCCGTACACGGCCAGGTGGCGGCCCGCCGCCCGCTCGATGACACGCAGCTCGTCCACCCGCTCCGGCGGGCACGGCCCGGCCGACGTCCAGGCCACGTTCGCCAGCTTGCCGAAGATGCCGTCGAGGTTCAGCTCGTTCGGCCGCACCAGGCGGTGGGAGAGCAGGTGCAACCGAAGGTACGCGTCGGCCGCGTCCTTGATCGGGTCGTCCAGAGAGCCGATCAGCGTGGTCACCTCGACCGTGCGCAACCCGGGCAGCGCCCGCTCGCCGATCGCGCCCGGCGGCAGGTCGAGCACGTCGGCCTGGTCCTCGCCGGGCACCAGTGGCAGCTCGCCCAGACCCAGCTTGCCGGTCGGGTACCAGGTGTCGAGCACCTGGTCCTCGGCGGTGACGGTGGCCAGGCCGATGCCCCAGGCAGATGGTGCGGACGTCACGATGTCACCCTTCTCCTCCGGCAACGGCGTCCGCCGCTGCTCGCGGCCGCGGGCCTCGCCGAACGTGTTCCCTGGCCCGCCGAGGTTGACGGTACCGTGCGAGACATGCAGAACCCGTTGACCCCCGAGGTCCTGGCCGATCCGGTGGCGCTGACCCGCGCCCTGGTCGACATCGAGTCGGTCTCCCTCAACGAGAAGGCGATCGCCGACTGCGTCGAGGAGGTGCTGCGCCGTGTGCCGCACCTGACCACGTACCGGCACCAGAACACCGTCATGGCCCGTACCGACCTGGGCCGGGCCCAGCGCGTGGTGCTCGCCGGCCACCTGGACACCGTCCCGCTCAACGGCAACTTCCCCTCGACCATGCGCGGCGACCTGATGTACGGCTGCGGCACCTCCGACATGAAGTCCGGCGTGGCGTTCGCCCTGCACCTGGCGGTCACGCTGCCCGACCCGCGCTACGACGTCACGTACTTCTTCTACGAGGCGGAGGAGATCGAGTCGAAGTACAACGGCCTCACCCTGGTCGCGCAGACCCACCCGGAGTGGCTGGAGGCCGACTTCGCGGTGCTGCTGGAGCCGACGTACGGCATCGTCGAGGCGGGCTGCCAGGGCACCATGCGGGCGGTGATCACCACGCACGGGGAGCGGGCCCACGCGGCGCGTTCCTGGCACGGGGTGAACGCCATCCACGGCGCGAGCGAGGTGCTGCGGCGGCTGACCACGTACGAGGCGCGCCGGGTGACGATCGAGGGCTGCGACTACCGCGAGGGCCTCAACGCGGTACGGATCACCGGCGGGGTGGCCGGCAACGTCATCCCCGACCGGTGCGAGATCGAGATCAACTACCGGTACGCCCCGGACCGCGACCCGGCGGGCGCCGAGGCGCACCTGCGCGAGGTCTTCGCCGGCTTCGACCTGGCGGTCACCGACGCGGCGGCCGGCGCGCCACCCGGGCTGGACAACCCGGCGGCGCAGGAGTTCCTGGCGGCGGTGGGCGCCGCCCCGATCGGCAAGCTGGGCTGGACGGACGTGGCGCGGTTCGCGGCCATGGGCATCCCGGCGCTGAACTTCGGGCCCGGCGACCCGAACCTGGCGCACCACAAGGACGAGCACGTCGAACTGACCAAGATCCGGGACGGCGCGGCCACCCTGCACCGCTGGCTGGCCCCGGCCTGACGCGCCGCGATCCGGGGCCCGCACCCGCCTGGCGGGCCCCGGATCGTCAGACGCTGGTCGTCAGGGGCGCGTCCGCCTCGCCGGTCTCGCCGGTGAGGTCGGTGCGGTGGGTCTCCATCATCCGGGCGCGGCGGCGCTCGGCCACCACGTCGCGGATCCGCCGCTGCATCTGACGGCGAATCCGGATCATCTCGCTGTTACTGATCAACGCTGGCTCCTCCCCCGAAGGCGCGTCGCCCGGGGTATACCGGGTATGTGAATAGTAAGACGTACGAGCCAGCGATTTAGTTGCCCGTATCCCAGATTTTCTTCGGCTCCCGGGCCAGCGCGTCCCGCCGGATCCGCTCCATTACGGTGACCACATGGGCGAGAGCAGCGGGAAGTCGGCTGGGCAGGGGCAGCGGGGGGAGACGCGTCGGGCGGAACGGCACCGCGGTGCGGTGACGCTGCGCAACCGGGCGATTCCGACGAGTACCGCTGATCAGCGACTGCTCGACTCCCGGGGACGCAGCGACTGGAAGACCAAGGACGCCTGGCGGGCCCTGCGGATCCTGTCCGAGTTCGTCGAGGGCTTCGACACCCTCGCCGACCTGCCCCCGGCGGTGAGCGTCTTCGGCTCCGCCCGCAGCAAGCCGGACAGCCCGGAGTGCCGGATGGCCGAGGAAGTGGGCGCGGCACTGGCCCGGGCCGGCTACGCGGTGATCACCGGGGGCGGCCCCGGCGTGATGGAGGCCGCCAACCGTGGCGCCGGCGAAGCCGGCGGCCTCTCCGTCGGGCTCGGCATCGAGCTGCCGTTCGAGCAGGGCCTCAACGACTGGGTCGACCTGGCCATCGACTTCCGCTACTTCTTCGCCCGCAAGACCATGTTCGTCAAGTACGCCCAGGCGTTCGTGGTGCTGCCCGGCGGCTTCGGCACCCTGGACGAGCTGTTCGAGGCGCTCACCCTGGTGCAGACCGGCAAGGTGACCCGGTTCCCGGTGGTGCTGATGGGCACCGACTACTGGCGCGGACTGCTCGACTGGCTGCGTACGACGATGGCCGCCGAGGGCAAGATCGGCCCGGCCGACCTCGACCTGATCCGGCTCACCGACGACGTCAACGAAGCGGTCCGGCACATCGTGGAGGCCGAGGCGGTGCTCTCCGCCGAGCAGGAGGCGGTACGCGAGGAGGCGGTCGCCCGGGTCGCCGCCGACCAGCGCGCCGCCGCCGAGGCCGCCCCCGAGGGCCCGGCCGGACGGAGCTGAACGTGGCGAACGTCTGTGTCTTCTGCGCGTCCTCCCGTACTCTCGACGACCGCTGGCTCGCGCTGGCCACCGAGACCGGCGAGGAACTCGCCCGGCGCGGTCACACGCTGGTGAGCGGCGGCGGCTGCGTCGGCATGATGGGCGCCGTGGTGGAGGGCGCGCGGGCGGCCGGCGGCCGCACCATCGGCGTCATCCCGCAGTCCCTGGTCGACCTGGAGGTCGCCGACCTGGACTCCGACGAGCTGCTGGTGACCGACAGCCTGGCCGACCGCAAGACGCTGATGGACGAGAAGTCCGACGCGTTCGTGGCGCTGCCCGGCGGCCTGGGCACGTTGGACGAGCTGTTCGAGGTGTGGACTACAGCCACCCTGGCCCTGCACGCCAAGCCGATGGTGATCGTCGACGTGGACGGCTTCTACCGGCCGCTGCTCGACTGGATCCGCGGGCTCGGCGAGCAGCGCTTCCTCAAGCCGGCCGCGCTGGACCTGCTGATGGTCGCCGACAGCGTGCCCGCCGCGCTCGACCTGATCGACGCCCGCCTCACCTGACGCGCGCCCGGCCACCCGTGCTTGTTCACCACCGTCTCGGCGTGCTTGATCGACACCACTTCGGGGAGGTGGTGGTGTCCGGGCGCGCGTGATGCGGCCACTTCGCCGAGGTGGCGTGAACGCATGGAGCCGGGCGTGGGGCGGAGCCGGCAATGGTGCGCGCCGCGGGCAAGGTGAGCTGGTGACGGGCGGGACGACTGTCGGTTTCCGGGTGTCGTACCGGCGTGGTGGGATGTCGGTGATGCAGGCGTACCGGTTGGTGCGCCGGCCCGGCGGCGCGGGGGCGGGGGTCACCCACGACGCCGGGGCGGGGCAGGGGGTGGGTCGGTCCGGTGGGCCGGCCGAGGCGGAGCCGCGATCCGGGGGGTCGGCGGGCGATGCCGCGCACCCACAGACCGCCACGCCGCACGACAGCGCCTCGCCGCAGACCGGGACCGGGGCGTCGTCACCGTCGGGGACCAGGGCCGGGGCGGGCACGAACGTCTCGCGCCGGGTCGATCCGGTGCAGGCCGAGGTGGTCGCGCACACCGACGGGCCGATGCTCGTCGTGGGTGGTCCCGGCACCGGCAAGACGTCCACGCTCGTCGAGGCGGTCGCCGCCCGGGTGGCCGAGGGCGTCGACCCGGAGCGGATCTTGGTGCTCACCTTCGGCCGGCGGGGCGCCACCGAGCTGCGCCACCGGATCGAGGCGCGTATCGCCGGGGACGGACACCGCGTGGTCCGCGAGCCGCTGGTGCGCACGTTCCCGGCGTACGCCTTCGGGCTGCTGCGCCGCGCGGCGGCCGAACGCGGCGAGCCCTCACCGCGGCTGCTCACCGGCCCGGAGCAGGATCTGATCATCCGCGAGCTGCTCGACGTGGTGGGGGAGGAGCCCGGCGACGACCCGGTCGGCTGGCCGGAGGATCTGCGCCCCGCGCTGCGTACCCGGGCGTTCGCCCAGCAGCTGCGCGACCTGCTGATGCGGGCCGCGGAGCGCGGCGTCGGGCCGGTGGAGCTGGCCCGGCTCGGCGAGAAGCTGGGCCGCGCCGACTGGCCGGCCGCCGCGCGTTTCCTGCGGGAGTACGTCGCCGTGCTCGCCCTGCGCGACGTGAGCAACAGGGGCTCGGTCGCGTACGACCCGGCGGAGCTGGTGCGGGCCGCCACCGGCATGCTGCTCGACGATCCCGAGCTGCTCGCCGCCGAGCGCCGCCGCCTGGCCCACGTGTACGTGGACGAGTTGGCCGACACCGACCCGGCGCAGCTCGACCTGCTCGCCGTGGTGGCCGGAGGCGGGCGATCCCTGGTGGCGTTCGCCGACCCGGACTCGTCCACGTACGCCTTCCGGGGCGCCGACCCGGCCGGCGTCGCCACGTTCCCGCACCGCTTCCGCACCGCCTCCGGCGCGCCGGCGGCCCAGGTCACGCTCACCACCTCGTACCGGGCCGGGCCGGAACTGCTCGCGGCCACCGCCCGGCTGGCCCGGCGGCTGCGCGGCCCGGCGGCGCACCGGCGGCTGCGCCCGCTGCCCGATGCGCCGGCCGGAACGGTGGAGGTACGGACGTTCCGCTCCGCCACCAGCGAGTCGGCCTGGCTGGCGCACGCGTTGCGCGAGGCGCACCTGCTCGACGGCGTGCCGTGGTCCCGGATGGCGGTGCTGGTCCGCTCCACCGGCCGGCAACTGCCGTCGCTGCGGCGCGCGCTGCACACGGCCGGGGTGCCGACCGTCGTGCACGGCGAGGACCTTCCGCTGCACCTCCAGCCAGCGGTCGCCCCGCTGCTGCTCCTGCTGCGCTGTGCGCTCGAACCGGACCGGCTGGACGAGGAAGCCGCTGTCGCGCTGCTGCACTCGCCGCTGGGCGGGGCCGACCCGCTGGCCGAGCGGCGGCTGCGTCAAGGGCTGCGGGCGCTGGCGCTGGCCGGCGGCGACCGCCGTTCCTCCGGCGACCTGCTGGTGGAGGCGCTGCGCGACCCGGCCGAACTGTCCACCATCGAGCGCCGCTGGGCGGCCCCCGCGCAGGCCGTGGCGCACCTGCTGGAGACCGCCCGGCAGGCCGCCGCCACCCCGGGCGCGACGGTCGAGGACGTGCTCTGGGCGGTGTGGCGGGAGAGCGGGCTGGCCGAACGCTGGGCCGGGGCGATCACCAGGGGGCGGGCGGCCACCGGCGAGCACGAGACCGCCCAGCGGTGGCGGGCCGAGGCCGCCGACCGGGACCTGGACGCCGTACTCGTGCTGTTCGACGCGGCGGCCCGGTTCACCGACCGGCTGCCCGGCGCGCGTACCGAGGTGTTCCTCGACCACGTTCTCGGGCAGGAACTGCCCGCCGACACGCTCGCCGCCGCCGCCGACCGGGGCGACGCGGTACGCCTGCTCACCGCGCACGCCGCGAAGGGCCTGGAATGGGACCTGGTCGCGGTGGCCGGGGTGCAGGAGGGCGTCTGGCCGGACCTGCGCCTGCGCGGCAGCCTGCTCGGCTCGGAGCGCCTGGTCGACGTGCTGGCCGGTCGCGCCGACGGGGCCGGCCTGCGGGCCAGCCTGGTCGGGCAGACGTCGGCGTTGCTGGACGAGGAGCGGCGGCTGTTCCACGTGGCGATCAGCCGGGCGCGGCGGCGGCTGCTGGTCACCGCTGTGGCGTCGGCGGCGGTCGGCGGGGACGACCACGAGGAGCAGCCGAGCCGCTTCCTGCACGAAATCGCAGCCGCCGACCCACCCGCCACCGGCGCAGGCGGCACCGCCCCGACCGGCCCGGACCCGACCGGCCCGGACCCGACCGGCCCGGACCCGGCCGGGAACGGACCGACCGGCCAGGTCACGCGCGGGCAAACCGCTGACGGGCCGGTGCCGCACGGGGACGAGCATCCGCAGGACGGGCCGCCCGCCGTACTCCCGGTCACGCTGCCGCCACGCGGTCTCACCCTGTCCGCGCTGGTGGCGGAGCTGCGTACCGCTGTCACCGACCCGGCGGCGCCGATCACCCGGCGGCACGCGGCGGCGGGTGAGCTGGCGCGGCTGGCCGCCGCCGGGGTGCCCGGCGCGCACCCGGACGACTGGTGGGGGCTGCGCGGCCTCTCCGACGACCGCCCGCTGGTCGACGAGGGCGAGCCGGTGCGGGTCACGCCGTCGGCGATGGAGAGCGCGTTGCGGTGCAGCCTGCGCTGGCTGCTGGAACGGCACGGCGGCAGCGGGCCGGCGAGCGCCGCGCAGGGCGTCGGCAACCTGGTGCACGCCGCCGCGATGCTCGCCGAGGACGCCAGCGTCGACCGGGAGGCGTTGCTGGAGTACGTGGCCGCCCGGTTCGACGCGATCGAGCTGGCCGCCCGGTGGATGGCCGGCCCGGAGCGGCAGCGCGCCGAGGCGATGGTGGACAAGCTGCTGCGCTGGCTGGCCGGAAACCCGCGCCGGCTGCTGGCGATCGAGCACGAGTTCGCGGTCCGCCTCGACGATCCGTCCCGCCCGATCGAGCTGACCGGCCGGGTCGACCGGCTGGAGGTCGACGCCGAGGGGCGGCTCGTGGTGATCGACCTGAAGACCGGCAAGTCGACGGCGGTCACCGAGCGGGAGGTGGCCGAGCATCCGCAGCTCGGCGCGTACCAGGCGGCGGTGGAGGCGGGCGGGTTCGCCGAGTTCGGCGAGGAAACGGGCGGGGCCGCGCTGGTGCAGCTCGGCACCGGCGCGCGGGACGCCAAGGAGCAGACCCAGGCCGCGGCCGGGGAGGGGCCGGAGGCCGGGTGGGCCACCGCGCTGGTGCGCCGTACCGCCGACACGATGGCCGCCTCGACGTTCGCCGCGGTGGCCAACTCCAAGTGCCGGGTCTGCCCGGTACGCACCAGCTGCCCGGTCTCCGGCCAGGGCCGCCAGGTGGTCGAGCCGCCCCCGGAGAACTCATGAGCGTTCAGCCGGCGCTGTTCGGCGCCTCCGCCACGCCCGCGCCGCGCGCGGCCGACGCCGGGCCCCGCTACACGCCGGTGGAGCTGGCCCGGCTGCTGCGGCTGCCCGCGCCCACCCGGGAACAGGCCGCGATCATCGCCGCGCCGGTGGAGCCGCTGCTGGTGGTCGCGGGCGCCGGCTCCGGCAAGACCGAGACGATGGCCGCGCGGGTGGTGTGGCTGGTCGCCAACTCCTACGTGCGCCCCGAGCACATCCTCGGCCTCACCTTCACCCGCAAGGCGGCCGGCGAGCTGGCCCACCGGGTCCGCACGCGGCTCGACCAGCTCATCCGGCGGCTCGGCCGGCAGGGGCGGGACCCGCACGACGACCCGCTGGCGGGCGAGCCGACCGTGTCCACGTACCACTCGTACGCCGGGCGGATCGTCACCGAGCACGGGCTGCGCGCCGGGTACGAGCCGACCACCCGGCTGCTCACCGAGGCGTCCCGCTGGCAGCTCGTCGACATGCTGGTGCGCAACTACGACGGGGACATGTCCGAGGTGGACCGGATGCCGTCCACCATCACCGACGCGGTCCTGGCGCTCGCCGGTGAGCTGGACGAGCACCTGGTCGACCCGGACGAGCTGGCCGGCTGGACCGGCCGGTTCTTCGCCGAGGTGCAGTCGCGTCCCGGCCGGGTCTACGCCGACGTGCGCAAGGCGCTCCAGCTCCAGCGGACCCGGCTGAAGCTGCTGCCGCTGGTGCGCGCGTACGCCCGGCGCAAGGACGACTTCGAGGCGATGGACTTCGCCGACCAGCTCGCCCGCGCGGCCCGGGTGGCCCGCGACCACCCCGGCGTCGGCGTGATCGAGCGGGACCGGTTCCGGGTGGTGCTGCTCGACGAGTACCAGGACACCAGCCACGCCCAGGTGGTGCTGCTCAACGCGCTGTTCGGCGGCGGCCACCCGGTCACCGCCGTGGGCGACCCGTGCCAGTCCATCTACGGCTGGCGCGGGGCCAGCGCCGGCACGCTGGACCGGTTCCCGGCCGAGTTCGCCCGCACCGACGGCAGCCCCGCCGACGTGCTCAGCCTGACCACGAGCTGGCGCAACCGGCCGGAGATCCTCGGTGTCGCCAACACGCTGTCGGTGCCGCTGCGGGCGGCCGGCGCGCGGGTGCCGGAGCTGCACGCCGCGCTCAGCGTCCGCGACCCGATCCCGCACCGCACCCCGGGCGGGCAGGCCGCCGGCACCGTGCACTGCGCGCTGCTGGAGACGTACGCCGACGAGGCCGACTGGATCGCGGACAGCGTGCTGGCGGCCTGGCGGGGCGCGGCCGGGATGCCCGGCGCGCTGCCCGAGCACATCCCGGCCGACCGCCGCCCGACCACCGCGGTGCTGGTGCGGCTGCGCAGCCAGATCCCGGCGATCGAGGCGGCGTTGCGCGCCCGTGGGCTTCCTGTCGACGTGGTCGGCCTGGGCGGGCTGCTGGACACCCCCGAGGTACGGGACGTGGTGTGCACGCTGCGCGTGCTCGCCGACCCGACCGACGGGGCGGCGTTGCTGCGACTGCTCACCGGCGCGCGCTGGCGGATCGGCCCGCGTGACCTGGTCGCCCTGCACCGCCGCGCTCGCGCGATCGCCCGCAGCCGCCGGGAACTGACCGGCGACGAGGGCCCGGAGATCACCGTGGACGTGCTGGACGAGGCGACGCTCGTGGAGGCGCTGGCGGACCTGGGGCCGGCGCAGGCGTACTCGGCCGAGGGCTACGCGCGGCTGCGCTCGTACGGGATGGAACTGGCGCTGCTGCGCTACCGCCTGGACCAGTCGCTGCCGGAACTGATCGCGGACATCGAGCGGACCATCGGCCTCGACGTCGAGGTGGCGGTCCGGGCCGGCCGGGACGGCGCGGGCGACGCCGGGCTGGCCCGCGCGCACCTGGACGCGCTCGGCGACGTGGCGGCCCGGTTCAGCGGCGAGACGCCCGGCGCGACGCTCGCCGGTTTCCTCGCCTACCTGGCCGCCGCCGAGGACGAGGAGCGTGGGCTGGCGCCGGGCGAGGTCGAGGTGGTGGCCGGCGCGGTGCAGGTGCTCACCTCGCACGCCGCCAAGGGCCTGGAGTGGGACGTGGTGGCGGTGGCCGGGATGACCCGGGGCGTCTGGCCGGGGCCGGTGCGCAACTCCGACCACTGGCTGGGCGGGCTGGGCGTGCTGCCGTTCCCGCTGCGCGGCGACGCGGACGGGCTGCCCGAGCTGGCCCTGCCGGAGGCGGAGGACCAGCGCGGGGTGGCCCGGGCGCTGACCGAGTTCACCGACGACTGGCGGGCGCACGACGAGCGGGAGGAGCGCCGGCTGGCGTACGTGGCGGTGACCCGCCCCCGCCGCCTGCTGCTCTGCTCCGGCTACTGGTGGGGGGAGGGGACCAAGCGGTTCCGCGGCCCGTCGGTGTTCCTGCGGGAGGTGCACGACGCCTGCCTGGCCGACCCGGACGGCCGTGTAATCGACGCGTGGACGCCCGAGCCGGCCGGGGACGCGGTGAACCCGACCACCGAGACGGTGCTGCGGGCCGAGTGGCCGGCCGACCCGCTGGGCGCCCGCCGGCCCGCGCTGACCGAGGCGGCGGCGCTGGTTCGCCGGTACCTCGCCGACCCGGAGGTGGCCCGGCGCGAGGCGGCGCTGCTCGCCACCACCGGCGCGGCGGAGGACGCCGAGGTGGCCCGCTGGCGGCGTGAGGCCGAGCTGCTGCTCGCCGAGCGGGCGGAGCTGGCCCGGCAGGCCGAGGCGGTCGAGGTCGAACTGCCCGGCCATCTCTCGGTGACCCAGCTGGTGGCGTTGCGCCGCGACCCGGAGGCGCTGGCCCGTACGCTGCGCCGCCCGATGCCCACCGAACCGACGCCGTACGCCCGGCGCGGCACCGCGTTCCACGCCTGGCTGGAGCAGCGCTTCGGCGCGGACCGGCTGCTCGACGTGGACGAGCTGCCCGGCGCGGCGGACGAGGACGCGGCCCCGGACGAGGCCCTGGTCGAGTTGCAGGAGCGCTTCCTGGCCAGCGAGTGGGCCGACCGGGTGCCGGTGGAGGTGGAGGTGCCGTTCGCCACTGTCGTCGCCGGGGTGGTGATCCGGGGCCGGATGGACGCCGTGTTCGCCCGCCCGGGCGGGCGCTACGACGTGGTCGACTGGAAGACCGGGCGGCAGCCCACCGGCCGGGAGGCCGACGCGGCGGCGGTGCAGTTGGCGGTCTACCGGCTGGCCTGGGCGGAACTGGCCGGGGTGCCGGTGGAGCGGGTCGGCGCGGCGTTCCACTACGTCCGGGACTCGGTGACCATCCGCCCGGCCGACCTGCTCGACGCGGACGGGCTGGCCGATCTGGTGGCCGCCGTGCCGGAAATCCCGGGGGATCTACCGCAGCGCACGAGTCCGTGATACGTTGTCCGGGTTGCAGTTTTGGTTTCCAGAGACTCTGTGTGCGCCTGGCGGATTGTGGCCCCAGGCGCTCTTTGTTGTGTCCGGAGTTCTCCGGGCGGGGCGACCAGCAGCGACAGGCACGCCGCGTATTCCACGCGCGGGGTGCTCCTCTCCGGCCCGCAACACGTGCGGGCCGACCGTTCCGTCAAGGAGACGAAACACATGGCAATTGGCACCGTCAAGTGGTTCAACGCTGACAAGGGCTTCGGCTTCATCACCCCGGACGACGGCGGCGCCGACGTCTTCGCCCACTTCTCGGCGATCCAGACCTCCGGCTACCGGAGCCTGGACGAGAACCAGCGGGTCGAGTTCGAGGTGACCCAGGGCCAGAAGGGCCCGCAGGCGGAGAACATCCGCCCGCTCTGATCTTCGGATCAACCGGCACCACCACCGCGCCCTCTCGGGCGCGGTGCACGGGCCGGCCCGCCTCTGCCGGGCCGGCCCGTCCCTTTCGGTTCGTGCTTGTGACCACCGGTGACGCCGGTGACGCGCCGCAGCCCGGCGCCCTTCCTCGACACGTGCCGCCTCGAGGAAGGCTTTCCGCATGACCACGACCCTGCCCACGTTCGCCGCCACCGGCCTGGCGCCGGCGCTCGTCTCCGAGCTGACCGCGCAGGGCATCTCCGCGCCGTTCCCGATCCAGGCGGCCACGCTGCCGGACTCGCTGGCCGGCCGCGACGTGCTCGGCCGGGGCCGCACCGGCTCCGGCAAGACGCTCGCGTTCGGGCTGCCGCTGCTGCACCGTACGGCCGGCCGCCGGGCCCGTCCGGGCCGTCCGCTCGCGCTGGTGCTCGTACCCACCCGGGAACTGGCCGCGCAGGTCACCGCCGCGCTCACCCCGTACGCTGCCACGCTCGGGCTGCGCTGCGCCACAGTGGTCGGCGGGCTCTCCCTGACCCGGCAGGCGGCCGCGCTGCGCGCCGGCGCCGAGGTGCTGGTGGCCACGCCGGGCCGGCTGCACGACCTGATCGATCGCGGGGAGGCCCGGCTGGACCAGGTGTCCATCACGGTGCTGGACGAGGCCGACCAGATGGCCGACATGGGCTTCCTGCCGCAGGTGACGAAGCTGCTGGAGCAGGTCGCGCCGGGCGGGCAGCGGATGCTCTTCTCGGCCACCCTGGACCGGGGCGTGGACCGGCTGGTCCGCCGATTCCTGGCCGACCCGGTGACGCATTCCGTCGACCCGGGCACCGCCACCGTCACCGCGATGACCCACCACGTGCTGCACCTCGAGGCGGACGACAAGCAGGCCGCGCTGGCCCACATCGCCGCCCGCGAGGGCCGCACCATCGTCTTCATCGCCACCAAGCACCGCGCCGACCGGGTGGCCCGGCAGTTGCTCGCCAAGGGCGTACGCGCCGCGGCGCTGCACGGCGGCAAGTCGCAGCCGCAGCGCACCCGCATCCTGGAGCAGTTCCGCACCGGGCAGGTCACCGCGCTGGTGGCCACCGACGTGGCGGCCCGGGGCATCCACGTCGACGGGCTGGACCTGGTGGTCAACGCCGACCCGCCCGCGGAGGCCAAGGACTACCTGCACCGGGGTGGCCGGACCGCGCGGGCCGGCGAGTCGGGCACCGTGGTCACGCTGGTGCTGCCGGAGCAGCGCCGCGACGTCGCCCGGCTGATGAGCACCGCGGGCATCAACCCCAAGACCACCCGGGTACGCCCCGGCGACAGCGAGCTGAGCCGGCTCACCGGCGCCCGGGAGCCGTCCGGTGTGCCGGTGACCATCGCCGCGCCCGCTGCCGCGCACCCCGCCCCGGCGACCCGTCCTCGCCGGCGTCCGCGCCGCCGCTGACCGCGCCTGACCGGCTCGGCTTCGAGCGGGCCGGCCGACCGTCCCTGAGTCGGGAATCAGTCGACGTTCGGTCGGCTGTCCGACTGTCCGGCCTCGCCGTGGCGGCGATGCTGTCGGGCGGGGACCGGTCGGGGGGTCGGCCGGACGCGGAGGGAGCGGTTCATGGCGGGGGAAGCCGGATCGGGCGGTGCACGGGAAGTGCTGCTGGTGCTCGCGGTGGCGGGGGCCGGCCTGGCGCTCGCCGCGGTGGCCGCGTTCGGGCCCTGGCGGCCCTCCGACGGCGGCTCGCCGGATCGCGGCGCCGCCCGCAGCTTCACGCCCGGAATGAGCGCCCCGCACGCTCAGTAGCCGCGCCGGGCGGATGATGCCCGGAAAGCGATATGACTCTCAGGTATAAATATGCCCGAGAGTCATATCGGCCAGGAGTCATGCCCTCTGTGGCCGACAACCGGCCGGGTCCGCGACCCCGCGCGCCGTCGCCCTGTGACCGGACGCGCGTCAGGGTGCCGTCGCCCGGTCGCTCAGCAGGTCGGCGAGCGTGGTCCGGTCCACGACCAGGGCGATCGCGCCGTCCACCGCCAGCCACACGTCCCGCAGGCCGGTGGCCACGCCGTGGTAGCCGGCCCGGTCGGCGGGGATGCCCCGGACGCTGGTGATCGCGCCACCCACCGCGCGGAGCACGTCGCCCACGCTGATCTCGTCCGGCGGGCGGGTCAGCGCGTACCCGCCCTCGGTGCCGCGATGGCTGTGCAGCAGCCCGGCCCGCCGCAGGTCGAGCAGGATCCCCTGGAGGAAGCTGAGCGGGATGTCCTGGCTCTCGGCCAGGCTCGCCGCCTTGACCAGCTCGCCGCCGCCGGACACCGCGTCGCCGGGGGTACCGGCGGCGTCGGCGACGGCGAGCATGGCCCGGAGCGCGTAGTCGGCGCGCGCGGAGATGTACACGACGTCAGTTGCCGGCCTGGTCCAGCACGCCCCAGCGGCGGCGGATGGCCTTGTCGGCGGCCCCGAACGCGGTGTCCACGAGCAGGCCCACCACCAGGATGACGATCATGATGGCCATCAGGCGTGGCGCCTCGCTCAGCTCGCGTGCGTAGGTGAGCTGCGCGCCGATCGAGGTGCGGGTGGCGATGACCACCAGCAGCTCACCGGCCATCAGGCTGCGCCAGGCGAACGCCCAGCCCTGCTTGAGCCCGGCCACGATGGCCGGTAGCGCGGCCGGCGCGATCACGTACCGGTAGAGGTTGAGCCCCCGGGCGCCGAGGTTGCGGCCGGCGCGGACCAGCAGCGGCGGCACGTAGTCCACGCCGTGGATGACGCCGTTGGCGACCGACGGCGCGGCGCCGAGCACCACCACGAAGAAGATCGCCTGCTCGCTGAGCTGGAACAGCAGGATGGCCAGCGGGAACCAGGCGATCGACGGCATGGTCTGCAACGCGGTGATCATCGAGCCGAGCGCGGCCCGGAGCACCTTGACCCGGGCCACGCCGAGGCCGAGCAGCAGGCCGACCGCGACCGCGGCGGCGAACCCGACGGCCGCCCGCCGGGCCGTGGTGGCGAGGCCCTCCCAGAGCGCCGAGCTGAGCAGGTACTCCCCGAGGTCGCCGAAGACCACGGCCGGGCCGGGCAGCGCCCACGGCTCCTTCCACCCGGACCAGACCACCGCCTGCCAGATCGCCACCGCGAGCGCGAGCGCGGCGAGCTTGGGCCAGGTGGCCGACCACAGGCGGCGTACCCGGGACGGGCCCTTCTCCCGGCCGGCGATCTCCAGCGCGTCGAGCCCGGAGATCTCCGCGTCGGCCCGCGCCGACGCGGACAGGGTGTCACTGGCCATGCCGGCCCACCTCCTTGCGCAGCCGGTCGGTGACCTCGGCGGCGATGGCCGAGACCTCCGGCGAGTCGATCCGCCGGGGGCGCGGCACGGCGACCTCGGTGGAGTAGATGATCCGGCCGGGCCGGCTGGAGAGCAGCACGATGCGGTCGGCGAGCCGGGCCGCCTCGCGGACGTTGTGCGTGACGAACAGGACGGTGAGCTTGCGCTCGGTCCAGATCCGCTCCAGCTCGTCGTGCAGGATGTCGCGGGTCATCGCGTCCAGCGCGCCGAACGGCTCGTCCATCAGCAGCACCGGCGTCTCCAGCGCGAGCGTGCGGGCCAGCGCGACGCGCTGCCGCATGCCGCCGGAGAGCTGGTGCGGGCGCTTGCGGCCGAACTCCGACAGGTGGACCGTGCGCAGCAGCTCGGCCACCCGCTCCTTGCGCTGGTCGCGGGGGAGACCGCGCAGCTTCAGCGGCACCTCGACGTTGCCCTCGACGGTGAGCCAGGGGAAGAGCGCCGGCTCCTGGAACATGAGCCCCGGGTTGACGCCCTCGCCCAGCTCGATGGTGCCGCCGCTGGCCCGGTCCAGGCCGGCGACCAGGTTGAGCAGCGTGCTCTTGCCGCAGCCGGACGCGCCGACCATGCAGACGAACTCGCCGGGCGCGATGTCCAGCGACAGTCCGTCCAGCGCCAGGACGGCCTGGTCGCCCTGGCCGTACACCTTTGTGACGCCGCGCAGCGCGACCGAGCCGGTCGCGCTGCGCGGGGTCGTGGTCGTCGACGTCACGGCTGGCTGACCTCGGCCTTGCCCTGCGCCTTGAGGACCTCGTTGAGGTACTTGAGGTCGTACAGGCCGTTCAGGTCGACCGGCTGGGTCAGCCCGACCGCGACGGCGTGGTCCAGGCCGGTCTTCAGCGAGGCCGGGATCGGGTCGTTTGTGAACTCCAGCGTCGGCCAGGCCTGCTTGATCAGCTTGAGGTCCAGCGGCTTGCCGGTGATCTTGCCGATGTGGTCGGAGATGGCCTGCTGCGCCTCGTCCGGCTTGGTGTTGACGAACTCGTTCGCCGCGACCTGGCCCTCGACCAGCTTCTTCACCACGTCCGGGTGTGCCTTGAGGAACTTGGTGCTGACCAGCAGGTTGGTGATGACGAACTTCTTGTCCGGCCAGAGGTCACGCTCGTCGACGAGCACCTTGCCGCCGGCGTTGACCAGCCGGGAGACGAACGGCTCGGGCACCCATGCGCCGTCGATGGCGCCGCTGCCGAACGTCTCGATCGTCTGCGCGTTCTCCTGCGGCACGATCTTGACGTCGCCGCCGCCCTCCTTGGTGGTCTCCAGGCCCTTCTCCTTGAGCCAGAAGCGCAGCGCCACGTCCTGGGTGTTGCCGAGCTGCGGAGTGGCGATCTTCTTGCCGCGCAGCTGCTCCACCGAGGTGATGCCGGGCTTGACCACGAGCGCGACGCCGCCGGACGCCGCGCCGGAGATGACCCGGACCGCCTCGCCCTTGGACTTGGAGAAGGCGTTCACCGTCGGGTTCGGGCCGATGTACGTGGCGTCGAGCGCGCCGGAGAAGACCGCCTCGATGGCGGCCGGGCCGGCGTTGAAGGTCTTGGTGTCCAGCTCGACGTCGCTGCCGAGTTTCTCCTTGAAGATCCCCTTCTCCACGCCGACCACGGCCGGGGCGTGCGTGATGTTGGGGAAGTAGCCCAGGCGCAGCGTGACCGGGCCGGACCCGCCGGCGGCGTCGCTGTCCTCGCCGCAGGCGGCGGTGGTGCCGAGCGTGGCCGCGCCGACCGCGGCCAGGGTCGCCAGGGTGACCAGGCGGCGCAGGGGAAGCCCTCTCATCGAATGTCCAATCCGCAGTATTCCTATTTAGTTGGTAGGAAGAGTGGGGCAAGTGGCCGTCGGCGTCAAGACCCGTCCCGCAACAGTCCACCGTTCGGCCAGGGCACACCGGCGATAGAGCCGGTACGGAAGCGCTAATGTCGATCTCGTGTCCACGCGGAGAGCGAAGATCCCAGCGACGAAGTACCCGGCCGAACGGTTCACCCTCGACAACGGCCTGCGTGTGGTGCTCACGCCGGACCGCAGCGCCCCGGTCATCGGGGTGGCTGTGGTCTACGACGTCGGCATCCGCTCCGAGCCGGAGGGACGCACCGGCTTCGCCCACCTCTTCGAGCACCTGATGTTCCAGGGGTCGGAGAACCTGGAGAAGCTGGCCCACTTCCGGCACGTCCAGGGCGCCGGCGGGACGTTCAACGGCTCCACCCACCTGGACTACACCGACTACTTCGAGACGCTGCCCGCCAACGCCCTGGAACGCGCGCTGTTCCTGGAGGCCGACCGGATGCGCGGCCCCCGGCTGACCGAGGAGAACCTGCGCAACCAGGTCGACGTGGTCAAGGAGGAGATCCGGGTCAACGTGCTGAACCGGCCGTACGGCGGGTTCCCCTGGCTGACGCTGCCTCCGGTGATGTTCGACACCTTCCCCAACGCGCACGACGGCTACGGCTCCTTCGACGACCTGGAGTCGGCGACGGTGGCCGACGCCGCCGACTTCTTCCGCCGCTACTACGCCAGCGGCAACGCCGTACTGGCGGTCAGCGGCGACATCGACGTGGCCGAGGCGACCACGCTCATCGAACGGCACTTCGGCGACGTCCCGGCCCGTCCCGCCCCGCAGCGGCCCGACTTCGCCGAGCCCGACCTGACCACCGAGCGGCGCAGCACGTACACCGACGCGCTGGCGCCGCTCCCGGCGGTGGCCGGCGCGTGGCGCGTGCCCGACCCGGTCGACGACTTCGCCGGCTACCTGCCCTACGTGGTGCTGGCCGAGGTGCTCACCGACGGCGACGCGTCCCGGCTGGTCGAGCGGCTGGTGCAGCGCGACCGGTCGGTCACCAGCCTCGGCGGGTACGTCGGTTTCATGGGCGACCCGTTCGACGTGCGCGACCCCACCGCGCTGCTGCTCCAGGCGCACCTGCCGCCCGGCGGCGACGTGGACAAGGTGCTGCGCACCATCGACGAGGAACTGGACCGGCTGGCGACCGACGGGCTGACCGACGGAGAGCTGGCGCGCACCCAGGCCCGGATGGCCACCCACCTGCTGCGCGACACCGACGCGGTGCTCGGCCGGGCGCTGCGGATGGCCGTGCTGGAACAGCAGCGCGGCGAGCCGGGCCTGCTCAACGAGCTGCCCGGGCTGGTCGGCGCGGTGACCGAGGACCAGGTCCGCGCCGCCGCCGCCACCCTGCGGCCCGAGCGCCGCGCGTCCGTCGAGGTCGTCGCCGGAGGAGCCCGATGAGCACGAGTACGACCACCGCCACCGCCGTCCGGCCGCTGCCGGCGCTGCGCCCGAACCGCCGCCTCAAGGTGCCCAAGCAGGCCGAGCGCACGCTGCGCAACGGCCTCACCGTGATCGCGGTACGCCGCTCCGCCGTACCGCTGGTCGAGCTGCGACTGTGGATGCCGTTCGGGCGCACGCACCTGGCCCGCGGCGCGATGCTGGCGCAGACCATGCTCGCCGGCACGCAGGCGCACAGCGCCACCGAGATCGCGGCCGAGCTGCAGAAGGTCGGCGGCGGACTGACCGCCGGGCTCGACCCGGACCGGTTGATGCTCTCCGGCGCGGGCCTGGTCACCGGCCTGGACCGGATGCTGGAACTGCTCGCCGAGGTGCTCACCGGCGCCAACTACCCGGCCGACTGGGTGGAGACCGAACGGGACCGGCTGGTCGACCGCATCCAGGTCGCCCAGAGCCAGCCCTCGCACCTGGCCCGAACCGCCCTGCTCAAGCGGGTGTACGGCCGCCACCCGTACGCCGTGCAGACGCCCGACCCGGACCAGGTCCGGGCGGTCCGCCCGGCCGCGTTGCGCCGGCTGCACGCCGAGCGGGTGCACCCGGCCGGTGCGGTGCTCGTGCTCGTCGGCGACGTGGCGCCGGAGCGGGCGCTGGACGCGGCCGAGCAGGCGCTCGCCGGCTGGCGCGGCGACGGCCACGTCGCCGAACTGCCGCCCGCGCCGCCGCTGGAACCCGGGCCGCTGCTGCTCGTCGACCGGCCCGGCTCGGTGCAGTCCTCGGTACGCCTCGCGCTGCCCGCGGTGCCCCGTACCCACCCGGACCACGCCGCGCTGCAACTGGCGAACCTCATCTTCGGCGGCTACTTCTCCTCCCGCTGGGTGGAGAACATCCGCGAGGACAAGGGCTACACGTACGGGCCGCACTCGCTCGTCGAGCACTCGGTGGCCGGTTCGGTGCTCATCGCCGGCGCCGAGGTGGCCACCGAGGTGACAGCGGCGGCGCTGGTGGAGACGAACTACGAGCTGGGCCGACTCGCCACGGTGCCGCCGAAGGCCGACGAGCTGGAGCAGGCCCGCCAGTACGCGCTCGGCACGCTCCAGCTCGGCATGTCGACCCAGGCCGGGCTCGCGTCGCTGACCAGCGCGTACGCCGGCAACGGGCTGCGACTGGACTTCCTCGCCGAGCACGCAGCCCGGCTCGCCGCCGCGACTGTGGACGACGTGGCCGAGGTGGCCGCCCGCTACCTGGCGCCGGCCCGCGCGGTCACCGTCGTGCTCGGCGACGCCGAACGGGTGGCCGACTCGCTCGCCGCGCTGACACCGGTGCGTACGGAATCCGCGTGAGCGGCGAGCCCGCGCCGCCGCTGGCCCGGTCCACGCTCGACCGGGCCGCCCACCGGCGTACCGACCCGGCCTGGCTGGCCGAGGCGTGGGAGCGGGCGCGGGTGCTGGTGCTCGACTCCGCCGCCGAGGGGCGTGCCCTGGTCCGGGGCGTGGCGAGCCCACCCGAACTGGTCCTGGTCGGCCCCGGCGACCTGCCCGAGGTGCCCCGGTCGGTGCCGATGTTCCTCGGCGTCGAGCCGGACGGCGTGCCGGTCTTCGCGGTCGACGGGCCGCTGCCGGCGCTGCCGGAAACCCGCCCGGCGCACCTGCGCGAGGTCGGCCACCTGATGACCGACCGGGACGCGGGCCTGTTCACCACCGCGCTGGCGCTGCTCAACTGGCACCTGCGGCACGGCTACTCGTCCACGACCGGGAAGGCGACGCAGGCCGACGAGGCCGGCTGGTCACGGATCGACCCGGGCGGCGACCGGGTCTGGCCGCGTACCGACCCGGCCATGATCGTGCTGGTGCACGACGGCATGGACGGCGCGGACGGCCTCTGCCTGCTCGGCAACAACGCGGCCTGGCCGCGCACCCCGGGACAGCGCCGCTACTCCTGCCTGGCCGGATACGTCGAGCCCGGCGAGTCGGCCGAGGCCGCCGTGCTCCGCGAGGTCCGCGAGGAGGTAGGCGTCCCGGTCGAGGAGATCGCGTACGTGGGCAGCCAGTCCTGGCCGTTCCCCGGCTCGCTGATGCTCGGATTCCTGGCCCGCGCCGACGCCGACGCGCCGATCCGGGTCGACCTGGCCGAGATCGCGCACGCGCGCTGGTTCACCCGCCGGGAGATCGGGGCCGCGCTGGCCGGCGAGCCGGTGCCGGTGGGCGGGGGAGACCGGCTGGTCCTGCCGCCGCCGTCGTCGATCGCGCTGTTCCTGGTGCACCGCTGGCTCGACGGCCACTGCTGACCCGCCCTGGTCCCGCCCGCCCGTCGGGTTGGGGCGTTTCGGCTGGCGGGCGCAGGGCCGGGCGGGCACGGTCCCGGCCCGGACCGTCGTTGCCGCGACGGTCGCGGGCCGGGAACACGGGCCGTCGTGGCCGGGTGAGGCGATGATCGGCGGGGGAAGCCGGTCCGGCCACGACGGACGTCAGCGTCCGGTCATCCACCGTGCCAGCGGTACGGCTGCCCCGGTGCGGAGTCCTCGATGGGCAGCACCTTGACCCGGTGCCGGCCGGCGCGTACCGCCCCGACGGCGGACAGCGCTCGGGCGAGCAGGAGCGCGGCGTCCCGGTCCTCGGCGTGGACGACCTGGCGGCGGGGTTCCGGCGTGCTCGTCTCGTCCCGCAGGCGGCCCCCACCGGCCCAGGCGGCGGCGATGTCGGCGTCGGCGGCGGTACGGATCTCGGTGCGGACGATCAGGAACCGCATGGTGTCCCCCGGAGAGTGGACGGTTACCCGCTGGAACTTCCACGTCACTCCCGCGTCATGTTACGCCGATGTGTCCTCCCGACAAGTGGAACGCGCCACGTCGACCGATCGGGGGATGCCAGGTCAGGACCGTTGTCGGGGCCGGACACGCGAGGGGGCCGCCGGCGTGACGCCGACGGCCCCGAACGTTCGCCGGATCAGTCCAGATCGAACTGACCGTTCTTCGCTCCGGCGAGGAAGCCGAGCCAGCCGGCCCGGTCGAACAGCAGGACCGGCCCGCTCGGGTCCTTGCTGTCCCGCAGCGCCATGGTCGCCGGCCCGGTGCCGAGCGGCGCGACCTCCACGCAGTTGGAGGTCTGGCTGCGGGTGCTCTTGCGCCAGGCGGCGCCCACGAGCTGTCCCGAGAGGGCGGTCGTGCTGGTACGGATCTCGTTCATGGTGCTTGCTCCTGGTGAGGTGCTCCGATGGGACCGAGCGACGCCGGAGCGCGGACGGTGTCCCTACCGGATCACCGCTCCGTGGTGAGGCGCCCCGAGTCCCGGCGGCGCTGGGTCGGCGCCGTTGCCGGCCCGTACACCGCCGTGGACTCGACTGCCGTGCCGGTCAGCCGTCCTGTCGCCTCGATCAACCAGGAGAGGGTGTCCGATGCGGAGAGTGCCGACGAGCATAGCCACTCGAACACCACTTTATAGCGATTTAGGGTGTTCACCTCGGTCGACATGACGTCGGTGAACCCACCTTCGATGGCCAATGTCTCCGGATCGAGCGGATCGGCGAACCGGTAGACCGAGAACGCGGTCGGCGGAAGGTACCAGTCGCCGACCCGGGTGTCCCGCAACAGCAGCAGCAACGTCACGTTCGGGAGCAGGGCCATCTCGCACAGGTGGACGAGCTGGTCGTGCAGCACCTCCGGCGGGCCGGCCCGCCGGCCGAGGGCGGCCTCCTCCAGCACGGCCGTGTACCGGGGCACGTCGGGGGAGCGGGTCAGCAGCGACTGGCGGGCCTGCCGCGCGCGTACCTCGGTCTCCGGGTCCTCGTGCTCCTGGTCGCCGGCCTGGGCGGCGACCTGCGCCGCCGACATGATCCGGTGCCGGGCGTACCCCGGCGTCTGCAGCAGCCCCGGGACCAGCACCGGGTTGTACTCGGAGATCTCCGCGCAGCCGGCCTCCAGCTCGGCGAAGGCGCGCTGCTGCTGGGTCATCACCGGGAAGTTGCGCAGCCAGCCGCGCATGTCGCCGGCCTCGTGGGTGATGCCGGTCAGTTCCGCGCGCTGCTCCTCGTCGGCGCCGTAGAGCGTCAACAGCACGTCCACGTCGTCCGGGTCGGGCCGGCTGCGGCCGTTCTCCAGGCGGGACAACTTGGATGCGGAGGCCCAGCCGATCCGCTCGATGACCTGGTCACCGGTCAGACCGGCCTGTTCGCGGAGCCGGCGCAGCTCGATGCCGAGTCGACGGCGGCGCAGAATCGGGCCTGGTACGGCAGGAGGCACGGCGTCCTCTTTCCCGTCGACCGTCGCAGGACGCGACGGTAACTGTATGAAATTCGCCCCCCACGGTCAGTATGGACGTCGCGACCGGCGTCGGAGGTTCCGGCACGGGCGTGTCACGAGACAAAAAGAGGACTGTGGAGGGTGTCTTCACCAGCGCCCACCCCCGACGCGCCCCTGGTGGCGCACCCCTGCCGGAGGCAACCCGATGCGCACCGTCCTGCGCCGCCCCGACTTCCGTCTCCTCTTCGCCGCAGTGGTGGCGAGCATGGCGGCGGAGTCGGTGCTGCTGCTCGCTCTGGCCGTCTGGGTCAAGGATCTGACCGGGTCGGACAGCATGGCGGGGGCGACCATCTTCGCGGTCATCGCACCGATGGCCCTCGCCCCGCTCGTCGGCTGGGTGGTCGACCGCTACCGCCGGAAACCCTTCTTCATCGCTGCCAACCTGGTCGCCGCGGCGCTGCTCAGTCCGCTGCTCACGGTCCGGGACCGCTCCGACGTCTGGGTGATCTACGTGGTCGCGGCGTTCTACGGACTGTCGTACATCACCCTCGCCGCCGTGCTCAACGGACTGATCCGGCATCTCGTTCCGGCCGAGTCGCTGGCCGACGCGAACGGACTGCTGCAAACGGTCCGGCAGGGCCTGCGGCTGATCGGGCCGCTCGCCGGGGCGGGCGTCTACGCCGCCGTCGGCGGCTGGCTGCTCGCCGTCCTGGCCATGACCGGATTCCTGGTGGCCGCGGCGGTGGTCGGCCGGCTGCGGGCGCAGGAGCGGGAACCGTCGCGGTCCGGCCGCCGCGGGCCGTCCGAGCTGAGCGCCGGGCTGCGCCACCTGACCGGCGAGCCGGCGCTGCGCCGGGCGCTGCTCGGGTACGGGCTCGGCTCGCTGGTGATGGGCTTCACCGAGTCGCTGATCTTCGCGTACGTCGACCTGGGTCTGCGCCGCGAGGCCGCGTTCGTCGGCGTGCTGGTCATGGTGCAGGGCGTCGGCGGCCTGGTCGGCGGCCTGTTCTCGGCCGCCGTGGTCCGCCGGTACGGCGAAGTCGGGGCGCTGGCCGCCGGGGTGACGTTCTTCGGACCGGCCGCGCTGGCGCTCGCGTACCCCCGGTTGTGGCTCGGGGTGGTGGCGCTGCTGCTGGCCGGCCTGTCGCTACCGCTGACCATGGTGGGGTTGAACACGCTGATCCAGCGGCGGACCCCGCCGCGGCTGCTCGGCCGGGTCACCGCGGCGTCGGAGGCCCTGGTCAGCGGTCCGCAGGCGCTCTCCATCGGCACCGGCGCGCTGCTCGTCGGCGTGTTCGACTACCGGCTGCTGTTCGCAGTGGTCGGGGCGGTCACCACGGCGGCCGGCCTCTACCTGTGGCGGGGCCGCGGGCTGAGCGCGCCGGTCGCCGGGCCGGTGCGGATCCCGGGGCCCCGGAAGCCGGCCGACGACGGCGTGCTCAGTCGGGGCGGCTCCTGAACGACGGCGAGCGGCCGTACTCGGGTCGGGTACAGCCGCTCGCAGTGTCGCGGAAGATCAGCCGGGCAGCGCGGCCAGGTGCTGCTTGACCTGGTTGATCGAGGGGTTGGTCAGGGCGCTGCCGTCGGCGAAGCGCAGCGTCGGGACGGTCTGGTTGCCGCCGTTGACGCTCATCACGAAGTCCGCGGCCGCGGGGTCCTGCTCGATGTCGACCACCTCGTACGCGATGCCCTCCCGGTCGAGCTGCGACTTCAGCCGGTGGCAGTAGCCGCACCACGGGGTGGAATACATCGTCAGCATGGTCTGGTCCTCCAAGGGGTGGCTCGCGCCCGGTCCGATCAGGCCAGGCTAACCGCTGCAACGTCACACGATGCTGGGATGATTCCCTGCTGTGGGCGTTCACTCAGGTGCGGAACGGGTGCTGGCCGGGCTAGATCCGGAGCAGCGGTCCGCGGTGACCGCCCCGGCCGGGCCGGTCTGCATCCTGGCCGGCGCCGGCACCGGCAAGACGCGGGCGGTGACGTCGCGGATCGCGTACCGGGCGCTGACCGGCGACATCGCCGGCCGGCACGTGCTGGCGGTCACGTTCACCGCCCGCGCCGCGGCCGAGATGCGCAGCCGCCTCACCGTGCTCGGCGTGCAGGGGGTGCAGGCGCGCACGTTCCACGCGGCGGCGCTGCGGCAGGTCCGCTACTTCGCGCCCCGGCTGCTGGCCGGGCGGGCCATGCCGGAGCTGCTGGACAGCAAGGTGCGGGTGGTCACGCTCGCCGCCGCCAAGGTCGGGCTGCGCGCCGACCGGGCCGCCGCGCGCGACCTCGCCGCCGAGATCGAATGGGCCAAGTCGTCGCTGGTCGAGCCCGGGGAATACGTCGTCGCCGCGGCCAAGGCGCTGCGCGAGACGCCGTACGAGCCGGCCCGGGTGGCCGACGTGTTCGACGCGTACGAGCGGCTCAAGCGCGGCAACGGGGTGATCGACTTCGAGGACATGCTGCGCGCCGCGGTCTGGGGCATCGAGGAGCACCCGGACGTCGCCGAGCAGGTGCGCAACCAGTACCGGCACTTCGTGGTCGACGAGTACCAGGACGTCAACCCGCTCCAGCAGCGGCTGCTGGAGGCGTGGCTGGGTGGCCGGGACGACCTGACAGTGGTCGGCGACGCCAGTCAGACGATCTACTCGTTCACCGGCGCGACCTCGTCGTACCTGGTCGACTTCCCCCGGCTGCACCGGGGCGCGACAGTGGTCCGGCTGGTCCGCGACTACCGCTCCACCCCGCAGGTGGTCGGGCTGGCCAACGCGGTGATCTCCCAGGCGCGGGGCACCGAGGCGCGGCTGCGGCTGGAGCTGCACGGCCAGCGCCGGCCCGGTCCGGAGCCGGAACTGCGGATCTTCACCGACGAGCCGGCCGAGGCGAACGCGGTCGCCGCCCGCTGCCGGGCGCTGGTCGCGGGCGGCACCCCGGCGCGGGAGATCGCTGTGCTGTTCCGCACCAACGCGCAGTCCGAGGCGTACGAGAAGGCGCTCTCCGAGGCCGGCGTGCCGTACGTGCTCCAGGGCGCGGAGCGGTTCTTCGAACGGCCCGAGGTGCGCCAGGCGATGATCGCGCTGCGCGCCGCCACCCGGTCGGCGTCCGTCGACACGCCGCTGCCGGCCGCCGTGGTCGAAGGGCTCTCGGCGGTCGGCTGGGCGCCCGACGCGCCCCCGCCCGGCGGCGCCGCGCGCGAGCGGTGGGAGGCGCTCGCCGCGCTGGTCCAGCTCGCCGAGGAGTACGCCGCCGACGCCGAGGCGGAGCCGGGGCTGACCGGGTTCACCGAGGAACTGGCCCGGCGGGCCGCCCAGCAGCACGTGCCCACCGTCGAGGGGGTCACGCTCGCGTCGCTGCACTCGGCGAAGGGGCTGGAGTGGGACGCGGTGTTCCTGGTCGGGCTGGCCGAGGGCACGCTGCCCACCACGTACGCGAAGACCATGGAGCAGGTCGAGGAGGAACGGCGGCTGCTCTACGTCGGGATCACCCGGGCCCGGGAGTGGCTCTGGCTGTCGTACGCCACGGCGCGCTCGCCGGGTGGGCGGCCCCGGCGGCCGTCGCGGTTCCTGCCGCAGCTCGACCGCTCCGGCGGCGGCGAGCGGGCCGGCGGCGGCGGACCGGCGCGGCGGGCCGAGCGGCGCCGGCCGCAGGTGGTCTCGTGCCGGATCTGCGGCGCGACGCTGCTCGCCGGCGCGGACCGCAAACTGGGCCGCTGCCCGACCTGCCCGTCTGACATCGACGAGGAGCTGTACGAGCGGCTGCGCGATTGGCGGCAGCGGGTCGCGGGAGCGCAGAAGGTGCCGGCGTACGTGGTCTTCACCGACGCCACGCTCACCGCGCTGGCCGAACGGAAGCCCGGTCGCACCGAGGAACTGGTGGCGATCGCCGGGATCGGGCCCCGAAAAGTCGGGCTTTACGGTGATACGGTCCTCGCCCTGGTGGCGGGCGCCACGGTGGACGAGGTCTGCTCACAGAAAACTTCTGAAAACTAGCCGTAAATCGTTTGCCCTCGCCCGAGGGCGAGGAATAGCCTCATGACACACCTCGCGAGCGGCGCTGTTCTGGCTGCTCAACGGGGATGAGTCCACGGTCGGCACGAGGAGAGTAGGGAGGTGGCAGCAGTGAAGATCTTCAACTATGAGCGTCTCGCGGCGATGCCGTCTGCCGTCGCTCCGCTGTCGGCTGTCCGGGTGGCCCTCGCCGCTCGACCGTCGGCTCCGCAGGTGCACCAGGTCCAGGTTCAGGCCGAGCTGAACCTGACCGTTGCGCCGATCGCCGGAGTCGAGGGGACCAGTGGCTTCGCGGGCAAGGGCATCGATGGCGCCAAGAAGCGCACGGATGTCCGCGGCGTTCCACCTCGAGGTAGACCGGTCTGATCCATCAGACGCCGGCTCACCTCGAGGCCGCGGAACCCGCATACCGGGATCCGCGGCCTCAGTTTTTTGTCCCGCCGAAGTACGTCGGAATGCGATCCACGAGATCGAAGTGAGAGAGAGGTGACCGGAGGATGAGTCTGGCGTTGGCCCCCCTCGACGTGAGCGTCGACGTGGAGGCGAACCTGCCCTGCCGGAAGTTCGACCCCGACCTGTGGTTCTCCGACTCGCCCGCCGAGCTCGAGCTGGCCAAGTCGCTCTGCGGGGACTGCCCGCTGCGCGTCGAGTGCCTGGCCGGGGCGGTCGAGCGAGCCGAGCCCTGGGGCGTCTGGGGCGGCGAGATCTTCGAGCGTGGCGCGGTCGTTCCGCGCAAGCGGCCCCGTGGCCGTCCGCGCAAGGAGGACCTCGCCCGCGACGCGCAGCTCCGGGTCGAGGCGGAGGCGCGACTGGCGGCCAGCGGGCTGTCCGAGTCGCGTAGCGCCGTCCGGCTGGCAGCCTGACACACCTACGTTCCAAGACCGACCGATGCCGGTGTCCCTCCACCGGCCGACCTGAGAGAGAAATTCTGATGCTGAACCTGCCGAACGGATTCGAGATGCAACTACTCCACGAAGCGTTGTCCAGGGCCCGAATGCGCCGGCCTCAGGCCGGTCGCACCACCACGAGCACTGAGGCAACCCGTTCCGCCCGTACCGTCGCCATGCGGAGTCGCAGCCAGTCGGCCCGCGACCTGGGCGTCCTGTAGAACGATCGCGTGAGGAAGGGGCGGTGACCTGCTGGTCACCGCCCCTTCGCCTGCTCCGTGCCCAGCCGGTGCTCAGGGCACCGGCGCGAAGCCGGGCAGCCAGCGTTCCAGGATCGACCGGTAGGACGCCTTCGCCTCCAGCTGGCAGAGCACGCCGATCGAACCCAGCGTGACCCGATGGATCATCAGATACGACGGGGGCAGGTTGAGCTGGCGGCTGAGCTGGTACGCGGGGGAGCGGGGACTGGCCAGCCGGGTCGCCTCGGCGCGCAGCCAGGCCCGGGTGAAGCGGAACTCGTCGGCCGCGATCGGCTCCAGCATCGGACGCAGGAAGTCGAGCACCGCCGGGGCGTCGATCGACTCGGTGCGGCTGACGAAGCCCTCGGCACGCAGCCCCTCCACCACGGCGTCGGCGTCGCCGTTCAGCGCGAGCGCCGCGATCCGGCCGATCGGCTCCGGCGTGCCCTGCGGCATCCGGGCCACCGCGCCGAAGTCGATCACGCCGAGCCGCCCGTCCGGCAGCAGCCGGAAGTTGCCCGGGTGCGGGTCGGCGTGCAGCAACCCGGCCCGCTCCGGCGCGGAGAGGTGCAGCTCGGCCATCAGCCGGCCGGCCTCGTCGCGCTGCTCCTCGGTGCCCTCCCGGATGATCTGGGACAGCGGGATGCCCTCGACCCACTCGGTGATCAGCACCCGGGGCGCGGCGTCGAGCACCTCCGGGATGAAGATGTCCGGGTCGTCGGCGTACGCGGCGGCGAACGCCCGCTGCGACTCCGCCTCCAGCTCGTAGTCCAGTTCCTCGGTGATGCGCTCGCGCAGTTCGGCCAGGAGCGGCTTCACGTCCAGCCCCGGCTGGATCGCCCGGAACATGCCGCCGAGCCGGGAGAGCTGCTTGAGGTCGGCGAGCAGGGCGTCACCTGCGCCCGGGTACTGGATCTTCACGGCCACGTCCCGGTGCTGCGGGCCGCCGTTCGGGCCGTACCCGGGGTCGCGCCAGAGGGCGCGGTGCACCTGGCCGATGCTGGCCGCCGCGGCCGGGGTGTCGTTGAACTCGACGAACCGGTCGCGCCAGTCCGGGCCGAGCTGCTCGGCGAGCACCTTGTGCACCGTCGCCGCCGGCAGCGGCGGGGCGGCCTCCTGGAGCTTGGTGAGCGCCTGCCGGTAGGGTGCGGCCACCTCCTCGGGCAGCGCCGCCTCGAACACCGACAGGGCCTGGCCGAACTTCATCGCCCCGCCCTTGAGCTGCCCGAGCACGCTGAACAGCTGCTCGGCGGTGCGCTGCTGGATCTCGGCGGAGATGACGTCGGACGCGAGCCCGGTCACCCGCTTGCCCATGCCGAGGACGGTTCGACCGGCGAATCCGAGCGGCAGGGCGGCGAGTTTGGCGGTGCGGGACACGGCCCGGCGCGGGATGTCGGTCACCCGGCCATTGTTACCGACTCGGGGCCCTCGCTGCTGCCGTGCGGCCGGGAGCGGCCGGGGCCGACCGGATCGGGCGACGCCGGCAGCAGCCACAGGAGGGGTGCGGCGGCCACCGTCGGTGACGCACCCGGCCCGGGGCTGCGACCTCCACCGCGCCGCCGAGCGTCTCCGGGTGGCCGCCGTCGAGCTGGGCCAGCGCCTCGGCCGTGGCGAACGCGGCGGCGGCGAGCCGGGTGGTGGCGGCGCAGGCCCGCTCGCCCCGGTCGGCGGCGAGCTGGGCGGCGAGCGCCGGCCAGTCCGGGTCCCGGTCGCCGCGGTGCAGGTCGAGGCAGCGCAGGCACGGACCGACGGGTGGGCGGACCAGCGGGCCGATCACGGGTACGCCGCCGCGCAGGTCGAGCAGCAGGTGGGGCTGGCGTCGGCGGGCGTACCCGGTGGCCAGCAGCTCGGCCGGCCGGTCCACGCCGAGCTGCACCACCAGGTCCGGCCGGGCCGCCCGGATCGGGGTCGTGGCAGTGCCCGGCGCGCACCGCTCCAGCGCCGCGCGTACCGCCGGGCCCAGCGGCCGGCCCAGCTCCGCGGCGGTCAGGCCGGTGCCGACCAGGTCGCCGGCGCCGACCGGGCCGGCCAGATCGGGTACGACGTGCCCGACGCCGGCCTGGGCCAGCGCGACGGCGACCGCCGCGCCGAGTCGTCCCGTGCCGGTGACCAGCACCCGGGCGGACCGGCGGCGGCGCAGCAGCCGGGCCGGTGTGCCGGGCAGGTCGGGGCAGGTAAGCGCCAGCGCGGCGGCCTCGGCTGCCAACCGGGTCCGGGCCGCGCCGGCGAGGTCACGGGGGAACAGGGCCTGCGCGGGCACCACCAGGCCGGCGTCGCGGAGCGTGTCGAGCAGCGCGCGTGCCTCGTCGGGCGGCACCCGGGCGGCGCCGGCCTCGGCCAGCACGGCGCGCTCGCTGCGGGTGCCGTCGAGCAGGTCGAGCAGGCGGGCCGTGCCCGGCGAGGACATCTCCAGCAGCACCGCCCGGCCGGGCAGCTCACCGAGTTGGAGCGTGTGGCGGTCGCGCCAGAGCCGGGTCAGGCCGGGCAGCAGGATCGGACGGACGAGCGGTGTCGGATCGGTCACGCCACCGATAGTGACCGTCTCCAAGCGCTCCGTCGTTCGTTGTCCACAGGTGCGGCGAGCCGTGGCCAGCCTTGTCCACAGGATCTCGCCGGTTTTCCACAACTGGCGGGTAACTGTGTCGGTTACCCGACGGGGAGGGCGGCCGAGGGCCGCCCTCCCCGTGGAGCGGTCAGACCTTGGCCTTGCCCAGGATGCGGTTCACTGTTGTGCCGCACACCGGGCACTTGCCCTTGGCCATGTTCATGCCGGTCTTCGAGACCTCCACGTGCCCCTCGAAGTCCCGCTTCTCCTTGCACTTGACGCAGTAACCGTTGTAGGTCTGGGCCTGGTCGGCCACGGTAGCCTCCTCGTCTCGTCCGCCGGAGGTTGTCCCGGCGGTCTCCCTGCGGCCGAACGTGACGTCGGCGCCGGGGGGTTCTCCGCGATCAGTCACCTGACCGTGGTTGGCGGACCCTACCCAGGTCTGGGCGGTTCCATGTCAGCTGTACGCCGACTCTGTGAGCTAGTCGACGTCGAGAGTGTGCATGCCGAGTTACGTCGGATAAGTCAGTTTCGCGCGGACACGCCGGGTAAAAGCGCCCAGATCCCCTTCGTGTGCCCCTGACGCCGGTCACTCACCGTAGATCACTTAACGTTGCAGAGGGTCGGTTGGTGATGGTCATCTACCAGCGCAAAGAATTTTTTCTGGACTCCTGACAATCAACCGCCATTTTCCGGGCGCGTGTCGTCGTGTTGACTCTTGCGGAGTCCTGGTCAGTACGCATTAGCTTTCCATCGTGACAGTCAACCGAGGCTGCGCGGGCCGGTAATGGCCGTGACGCGGAAGCCCGTCGTCGAGGTACGGCGCAGTCAGCGCCGGCGGCGCACGGTGTCCGCGTACCGGGACGGGGAGCGCGTCGTCGTGCTGATCCCCGACCAGTTCTCCCGGGCCGAGGAGAGCGAGTGGGTCGACCGGATGCTGGCCCGGCTCGCCGCCCGCGAGGGCCGGCTCGCCCGCTCGGACGCCGAACTGCTCGCCCGCGCCCGCCGCCTGATCGACAGTTACCTTCCCGAGTACGGCTCGGCCGCCGTGCCCGCGAGCGTGCGCTGGGTGACCAACCAGAACGGCCGCTGGGGCTCCTGCACCCCCGCCGACCGCACCATCCGGATCTCGCACCGGATCCAGGACATGCCCGACTGGGTGATCGACTACGTCCTCCTGCACGAGCTGACGCACCTCATCGTGCCCAGTCACAACGCCGAGTTCTGGGCGCTGGTCGCCCGGTACCCGCGCTCGGAGCGGGCGCGCGGCTACCTGGAGGGCGTGGCCGCCACCGCCGCCATCCCCTGACCGCGCCCCCGCCCGCGCGCGGTTGATCATGAGGTTGGCCTGGTGATCCGTCCGTTTCGTCACCGTCAACTTCATGATCGCGTGTGGGGTGGGGTTAAGGTCGGCGGGTGTCCCGACGTGTGGTGGTGGCGTTGCTCGGCCCGGTGACCTGGACGCCGCCCGGAATCGAGCCGGCGCGATGGCGTACCGCCCTCGCCGAGGACGTGGTCGACCTGCTCGCCACGCTGAACGAGGTGGAGACCGCCGTCGCGGTCACCGCACCGGACCGCTGGCTGGCCGACGCCGTGGTCTGGCCCGGCACCCCGGTGTACGAGGTGCCGGAGCCGACGCCGAACGCGGTGTTCGCGACGCTCGCCGCTGCGGGCTACGACCAGGTGGCAGTGGTGGCGGCGGACGCGCCGGACGTGCCGGGGCTGACGCTCGGCAAGCTGCTGCGGCCGCTGACCACCCGGCCGGTGGCGGTGGCCCCGGTCGAGGGAGGCGGAACCGGGCTGCTGGGAGTGGCTGCTCGACTGCCCGTACCGGCGTGGTTGCCGGCGCTGGACCTGGACACGACCGCGCCGGCCGAGGTGCGCCGGGCCGCGCCGAGCCCGGGGGACGTGGCGGTCACCGCCGGCTGGCGCCGGATGCGCGGTCCCGCCGACCTGGCCGCGCTCGACCCGGCCGTCGAGGGCTGGGAGGCCACCCGGGCCCTGCTGTCCGGCCGCCCCGTCTGACCCCTGTCCCTACTGCCTCGCCGCGCATCCGGCCACTCCGCGCATCCGGCCACTCCGCCGATCTTGGAGTTGTGGTGCCTGACAGACGTCGCTACTCGGGCATCCTGGGCGCCACAACTCCAAGATCGACGGGCCGGGCCGGGCCGGGCCGGGGCGGGCCGGGGGGTGTACTGCGTCAGCGCTTGTCGTCGTCCTCGCCGGGGGACTTCTCCTCCGGGGCGCCCGGCGCGGAGAAGTCGAAGTTCGCCAGCTCGTCGTCGAGATCGGTGCTGGTCGTGGCGAACGCCTCCGGCGCGGCGAAGTCGTCGTCGGAGGGCAGCAGGTCCGGGTGGCCCCAGATCGCGTCCCGGCCGGCGATGCCGCGGTGCTCGGTCAGCGCCGCCCACAGCACAGTGGCCTCGCGCAGCCGGCGGGGCCGCAGTTCGAGACCGACGAGCGCGGCGAACGTCTGCTCGGCCGGGCCACCCGCGGCGCGGCGGCGGCGGAACGCCTCGCCGAGGCGTACGACGTTGGGGAGGCGGTCACCGGCGGCGCTGTCGACGACGTGGCAGACCCAGCCCTCGACCAGGGCGAGTACGGTCTCCAGCCGGGCCAGCGACGCCTTCTGCGCGGGAGTGTCCTCGGGCGTGAAGATGCCCTCCAGCGCGATCGCCTGCATCGACTCCGGGTCGGTCGGGTCGACCCGGCCCATCGCCTCCTCGATCGCCTCCCGGTTGACCCGGATGCCCGCGGCGTAGTTCTCCACCGCCGTCAGCACGTGCCCGCGCAGCCACGGCACGTGCTGGAACAGCCGCTGGTGGGCGGCCTCGCGCAGGGCCACGTAGAGGCGTACCTCGTCCTCGGGCAGCTCCAGGCCCTCGCCGTACGCCTTGATGTTGGCGGGGACGAGCGCGGCGGTGCCGGCGGGGCCGAGCGGCAGGCCGATGTCGCCGGCGGAGAGCACCTCGGCGGCGAGCGAGCCGAGTGCCTGGCCGAGCTGGCCGCCGAAGAGCGCGCCGCCGAGCGTGGCGACCATCGACTGCATCGGGCCGAGCTGGGCGCGGGCCTCCGGCGGCACCAGGTCGCCCATCGCGCCGACCATCCGGCTGGCGACCGGGTCGCAGAGCTTGCGCCACACGTCGAGCGTCTTGAAGATCCACTCGTTGCGGTTCCAGGCGACCGAGGTGCGGATGCCGGAGGGCCACGAGGTCGCCGGCTCGAGCCAGAGGTCGGCGATGCGCAGCGCCTCCTCGACCGCGTTGCGTTCGAACGGCGACACCGCCGGGTCGCCGGCGGCGGCGAGCTGGCTGGCGGCTACCTGCCGGGCGAGGTCCCAGTTGACCGGCCCGCTGCCCGGCGCCGAGAGCAGGTGCTGCAACTGCGACATGAACTGCTGCATCGCCGCGGGATCGTTGGGGTCCGGTGGTTGACCACCCGGGAGCGCGAAACCGAACGGAATATCAGGCACGACGTCTACGGTACGCGGGCCCCGCCGCAGGTCGTGCCACTCGGCGTTGCGCTGAGGGCGAAGTCCTCGGGTCACCGCGCCGGGCGGCGGGGCGCGGATCGGTACGCTCTGGCGCATGAGACGTCGCGGCGTGACCGTCCTGCTCGGTGCCCTGCTCACCGCACTGCTCAGCGTCGGTGTGCTGAGCGTGCCGCTGCCGTACGTGGTGCTCGGCCCGGGTCCGACGGTGAACACGCTGGGCAGCGAGGACGGCAAGGAGGTCATCCAGGTGACCGGCCGCGCGACGTCGACGTCCGCCGGTCAGCTCCGGCTCACCACGGTCGGCGTGCAGCCGACGGTGCGGCTCCGGTCGGCGCTGGCCGGATGGTTCTCCTCGGACGAGGCGGTGGTGCCGCGCGAGCTGGTCTACCCGCCGGGGCAGTCGCAGGAGGAGGTCGAGAAGCGCAACGCGGAGGACTTCCAGAACTCGCAGACCAGCGCCGAGACGGCGGCCCTGCGTGAGCTGGGCTACCCGATCAAGGTGCTGGTCAAGGCGGTCACGGCGGGCGGGCCGTCGGCCGACGTGCTGCGCCCCGACGACGTGCTCACCTCGGTCGACGGGGTGCCGGTGACGAGCGCGGCCAAGCTGACCGAGCTGATCCGGTCGAAGCCGGCCGGCACCGCGCTGCGGATCGGCTACACCCGCGGCGACACCCCCGGCACGGCCACGGTGACCAGCCAGGAGCAGGACGGCCGACCGCGGATCGGCGTGGAGATCGACCAGCAGCAGCCGCACCCGTTCACCCTCAAGATCGACCTGGGGGACATCGGCGGGCCGAGCGCCGGGCTGATGTTCTCGCTCGGCATCATCGACAAGCTGGAGCCGGCCGACCTGACCGGCGGCAAGATCATCGCCGGTACCGGCACCATCGACGACGAGGGCCGCGTCGGCCCGATCGGCGGTATCGCGCAGAAGCTCGTCGGCGCCAAGGAGGCCGGCGCGAACGCGTTCCTGGTGCCCGCCGACAACTGCGCCGAGGCCGTCCGCAACCCGCAGCCGGGCCTGCCGATGCTGAAGGTCGCCACGCTGGACGAGGCATTGAAGGCACTCGAGGCGCTGCGTACCGGGGGGCAGCCGACGCGCTGCTGAACCGGCCGGGACCACGACTGCTGTGCCGATCGTGACGTGACCTTGACCCGACGTGCTCAGGATGACCCCGTACTCTTGGTGCCTGGTCGGAGCCGATCACATCGAGCGTGCGGAGCCAACAGTGGTCATGCGTAGCAGTCCCTTGCCGAGGATGAGCCGACGCGGACGCGTCACCATCGGTGTCCTGATCGGGGTGTTCGTCTTGTTCACCCTGCTCGGCTGGGGCGTCAACGCATGGACGGACTGGCTCTGGTTCAACGAGGTCCGCTACACCCAGGTCTTCACCGGCGTGCTCGCCACCCGGCTGCTGCTGTTCCTGGTGGTCGGCGTCGGCATGGCGCTGATCGTGGCCGGCAACCTCTGGCTCGCCTACCGGCTGCGACCCCGGATGCGCCCGCACTCGGCCGAGCAGGCCACGCTGGAGCGCTACCGGATGCTCCTGAGCCCTCGCCTCGGCACCTGGATCGCGCTCGCCGCCGCCGTCGTCGGGCTGTTCGCCGGCCTGTCCGCGCAGAGCCGGTGGAGCCAGTGGCTGCTGTTCCGCAACGGCGGCGACTTCGGCGTGAAGGACCCCGAGTTCGGCATCGACGTCGGCTTCTACGTCTTCCAGCTCCCGTTCTGGCGCTACCTGCTCGGCGTCGGCTTCACCGCCGTCGTGCTGTCCCTGCTCGGCGCGCTCGCCGTGCACTACATCTTCGGCGGGGTGCGGCTGCAGGGCGTCGGCGACCGGATGACGAACGCCGCCCGCGCCCACCTCAGCTCGCTGGTCGCGTTCTTCGTGCTGCTCAAGGCCGTCGCGTACGTGCTGGACCGGCGGGCCATGCTGCTGGAGTACAACGACAGCGCCAAGCTCTACGGCGCCGGCTACGCCGACGTCAACGCGCTGCTGCCGGCGAAGGAGATCCTCGCCTGGATCTCCGTCCTGGTGGCGCTGGCGATCATCGTGTTCTCCAACGCGGTCATGCGGAACCTGGTCTGGCCGGGCATCTCGCTCGCCCTGCTCGGCGTCTCCGCGGTCGCGATCGGCGGCATCTACCCGTGGGCCGTGCAGACGTTCGAGGTCAAGCCGAGCGCCCGGGACAAGGAAGCGCCGTACATCGAACGCAGCATCAAGGCCACCCGCACCGCGTTCGGCCTCGAAGGCACGAAGACCACACCGTACGCGGCGAGCAACCTCGTTCCACCCGCC
The DNA here is from genome assembly GCF_011602315.1 of Micromonospora sp. CMU55-4. Taxonomy (NCBI): domain Bacteria; kingdom Bacillati; phylum Actinomycetota; class Actinomycetes; order Micromonosporales; family Micromonosporaceae; genus Micromonospora; species Micromonospora sp. CMU55-4. The sequence goes on along the minus strand of NZ_JAAOLH010000013.1, from coordinate 155,395 downwards.
AGCCTGGCCACCGACACCTCGGTGGTGCAGAACATCCGGCTGCTCGACCCGCAGCTGGTCTCCGAGACGTACACCCAGCTCCAGCAGGTACGTGGCTTCTACGACTTCGGCTCGAAGCTGGACATCGACAGGTACTCGGTCAAGGACAAGACCTCCGACTACGTGGTCGGCGTCCGTGAGATCAACTACGGCGAGCTGACCGACCAGCAGAGCAACTGGATCAACCGCCACACCGTCTACACCCACGGGTACGGCCTGGTGGCCGCCCCGGCGAACCAGGTGGTCTGCGGCGGTCAGCCGTACTTCGTCTCCGGCTTCCTGGGTGAGAAGGCGCAGGAGGCGTGTTCCTCGCCGGCTGAGGAGATCCCGGCCCAGCAGCCGCGGATCTACTACGGCGAGCGGATGGAGCCCGGGGACTACGCGATCGTCGGCCAGAACGGCGACCGCAACGTCGAGTTCGACCGGCCCACCTCCACCGGTGGCGAGCAGTACTACACGTACAGCGGCGAGGGTGGCGTCAAGATCGGTTCGTTCCCGCGCCGCCTGCTCTACTCGATCAAGGAGCAGGAGCCGAACTTCCTGCTCTCCGAGGCGGTCAACGAGAACTCGAAGCTGCTCTACGTGCGCAACCCGCGTGACCGGGTGGAGAAGGTCGCCCCGTTCCTCACGCTCGACGGCGACCCGTACCCGGCGGTCGTGAACGGCCGGGTCCTGTGGATCATCGACGGCTACACCACGGCGGCGACCTACCCGTACGCCGAGCGGGTCAACCTCCAGGCGGAGACCGCCGACGAGCTGACCGGCCGGGGCACGTTCCAGCTCGCCCGGGAGAACGTCAACTACATCCGCAACTCGGTGAAGGCGACTGTCGACGCCTACGACGGCACGGTCAAGCTCTACTCGTACGACGACACCGACCCGGTGCTCAAGGCGTGGAACAAGGCGTTCGGCGGTGACCTGGTGCTACCCAAGGGCGACATCCCGGCCGAGCTGGCCGAGCACTTCCGCTACCCGGCGGACATGTTCAAGGTGCAGCGCAACCTGCTCACCAAGTTCCACGTCACCGACCCCGGCGACTTCTACTCCGGCCAGGACTTCTGGCAGGTGCCGAACGTGCCGGACGCGCCGGACAGCGGGCAGAAGCAGCCGCCGTACTACCTCTTCACCCAGTTCCCCGGGCAGGAGGGGCCACGCTTCCAGCTGACCTCCGCGGTCACCCCGAACGGGCGGCAGAACCTCGCCGCGCTGGTCTCCGGCTCGTACGTCGACGGCAAGCCACAACTGGAGGTGCTGGAGCTGCCGGACCAGACCCGGATCTCCGGGCCGACGCAGGTGCACCAGCAGATGACGAACAACGGCGACATCCGGCAGCAGCTCAACCTGCTCTCCTCGAACCAGGCCCAGGTGCAGTACGGCAACCTGCTCTCGCTGCCGTTCGCCGACGGCATGCTCTACGTCGAGCCGGTCTACGTGAAGAGCAGCAACCAGGACGCGTACCCGCTGCTGCAGAAGGTGCTGCTCTCCTACGGTGACGGCGGCTCGTACGTGGTGCTCGCCAACAACCTCAACGACGGCATCAAGCAGCTCGTCGAACAGGGCAAGCGGGCGCCGAACAACAACCCGCCGCCGAGCACCGACGACAACGAGACGCCGACGCCGACGCCGACGCCGACCGGGGGTGACAACAACACCCCGCCGGCGACCGGCGAACTGGCCCAGGCGGCGGCCCGGGTGCAGACCGCGATCAGCGAGGTCAAGGCCGCGCAGGCGTCCGGCGACTTCGAGCGGTACGGGCGCGCGCTGAAGGCGCTGGACGAGGCGATGAGCGCGTTCCAGCAGGCACAGTCCGCGGCCGGCGGCTCGGGCAACCCGGCGCCGTCGGGCAGCCCCTCACCGCCGGCGCCCACGTCGCCCGCGCCCACGCCGAGCGGCTGACGCCGAGCCGACACCACGAGCCCGTGGTCCGGGACCGCAACGGTCACCCGGACCCGGGCTCGTGTCGTCTTCCGGACTCCCCGCCCGCAACCCCGGACCGCACTGCGCCGTCAACAGTGCAGGTGGACGTGTGGGGGCGGGAGGGCACATGCGGGACGCGAACAGCTTCGACGACTTCTACCGCAGCACGTCGGGGCGGGCCATCCGGTACGGATACGCGGTGGCCGGCGACCCGGCCGAGGCCCAGGACCTCGTGCAGGAGGCGTACGCGCGGGCCTGGCGGCAGTGGGCGAAGCTCGCCGCCCATCCCGCTCCGGAGGCGTGGCTGCGGCTGGTGATCAGCCGGCTGGCGGCCGACCGGTTCCGGCGGCTGCGCGGGTGGCGCCTCGCGGCCAGCCGCACCGGGCCGCCGCCCGACGTCGGGCCGCCGGGCGAGGACACCGTGCTGCTGGTCGGGGCGCTGCGGCAGCTTCCGCCCCGGCACCGGCAGGCGCTCGCCCTGCACTACCTGTTCGACCTGCCGGTGGAGGAGATCGCCCGGGAGGCCGGGGTTCCCGCCGGCACTGTGAAGTCCTGGCTGTCCCGGGGACGGGCTCGGCTGGCCGAGCTGTTGCCCGGCGTCGCCGCCGAGGAGCTGGAGGTCAACGATGTCGCCTGAACTGCACCGCTACTACCGGTCCCTCGCCGCCGACACGGACGAGCGGGTGCTGCCGGCGCCGGACCGGCTGCGCCGCAGCGCCGACCGCTGGGCCCGCCGCCGGGCCGCGCTGACCGTCCTGGCCGCCGCCGGGCTGGTCGCGGGCACGGTGGCCGGCAGCCAGCTGGTGCTCGCCGCCGGGCCGGGCCCCGACCCGGCTCCACCGCCCGCGGGTACGCCCACCCCGCGGCCGTCGTCCGTCGCGCCTTCGGTCGCGCCGTCGTCGCCGCCCCCGCCGTCGCCGTCCGTCGGCCGTACCCCCGCCTCGCGGAGCCCGGCCGTGACCACCACGCCGCCGGCCGCGGCGACCCCGACCACGATCCCGGACCGGGCGTTCTTCGTGCTGCCGGCCGCGAACGACGCCGGTACCGGTAACTACTTCGGCCCGGGGCCGGTGCTGCCGGTGCTCTGCGGCGCGAGCCCCGGCGACGAGCGGGTGGTGGCGCGGCGGGCCCGGTCGCTGCCGTACCGGCGGGCCGGGGCCTCGGCCGACGAGGTGCCGTCGGGCAACTACCGGCACAGCATCACGATCTACCGGTCCGGCGGCGCCGGCGCCGCGTTGGCCGAGCTGCGCGCCGCGGTGCGGGCCTGCCCCGAGCAGCCCGCCCGGGGTACGCCGCCGGTGACGGTGCGGCAGCGTCTGCTGCCCGACAGCGGGTACGGCGACGAGTCGGTGCTGTTCGAGACGCGGACGCCGTACCGGGACGCGAACGGCGATCCGAGCGGCGGCGACGAGGTGCACCTGATTCGGGCGGTCCGCGTCGGTGACGTGGTGTCGCTGCTGTGGGAGCAGGGCTGGGAGAGCACCTCGACCGAGCGCGCCCAGTTCGACGCGGACAGCCGCCGGGCGGTCGAGGCGGTCCGGCGGTGGCTGGACTGAGTACCCGTTTTGCGCCTCCCCGGGTCGGTGCGCTACGGTTGTCGAGCCGACGCGGGGTGGAGCAGCTCGGTAGCTCGCTGGGCTCATAACCCAGAGGTCGCAGGTTCAAATCCTGTCCCCGCTACTCGTGACGAAGGGCCCCGGAGTTCTCTCCGGGGCCCTTCGCCGTTTCCGCCTGCCGCCGGTCCGCGCGGGCCGGCGGCAGGATCGGGGACCCGGCTGATCTCCGGGATCGGAGTGCGATAAGCTTTACGAGCCGACGCGGGGTGGAGCAGCTCGGTAGCTCGCTGGGCTCATAACCCAGAGGTCGCAGGTTCAAATCCTGTCCCCGCTACTCGTGACGAAGGGCCTCGGAATTCTTTCCGGGGTCCTTCGCCGTGTCCGGCGACATCCGCCCTCATCCGCCGTGCCCCGGTTGCGGGTCTCGGCGAGGATGGGGGGCATGTCTGCATGGAACAAGTGGTGGGGCCGCCTGGGCGCGGTCCTCGGTACGGTCGTGCTCTCGGTGTTCGTGCCGGTCGCGGCCTGGGCGTCGTCGGGCACCGGCGAGATCGTGGTGGAGGCGGCGCGCCGGCGCGGTCGCGGCGGGTTCGGCTTCCTCGGCCTGCTCTGCTGCCTCGTGGTGGTCGGCGGCATCGTGCTGCTGGTGCTGCTGCTCACACGCGGACGCCGCAACCGCCCTCCGCGCTGACCCCCGGGCCCGCCCGCCCCGGCTGATCATGAAGTTGGCGGTGCGCCGCGTCCGATTTGTCGCCGCCAACCTCATGATCGCCGGGCAGGGCGGTCGGTCGGGCGCGGCGGGCGGGTCAGCTCGCCAGGGCGGCGTTGGCCTGGGCCATGAAGCGCGAGGTGGCGGTGCGGGCGCCGGAGCGCTTGCCGCGGATGCTCTCGGCCGCGTCGATCAGCAGGGTGCGGACCTTGGCGTGTCCCTTGGGCGGCGGCGCGGGTGACGGACCGGCCAGCCCGTCCAGTTCGGCGCCGAGCGCGGCCATGCGCTTCTCGGACCGGTCGGTCAGCTCGCCGGCGACGAACGAGCGCACCTGCTTGCTGGCGTTGAGGCCGCGCTCCACGCCGAGGAGCCGGCCGGCCGCCACGTTCGTGGTCAGGAAGTCGATCACGTTCGCCACCACCTCCGGGTGGCGGGTGCCCTGGAAGCCGGCCCAGTACATCGACGCCCGGGGCCACTGGGCGGCGGGCGTGCCCGGAAAGGCCACCGCCGCCAGCTCGTCGTCGGTCAGGCGTTGCAGCTCCGGCAACTGGTGCGACCAGGCGAACGAGGCCGCGGTGTGCCCGGTGACCACGAGCTGGCGGGCCAGCTCGCCGCTGTCCGCCTGCTCGACCAGCGCGGCGCTCGGGGTGGCCCGGCCGAAGCGGGCCACCTCCCAGAACTCGAACCAGTCGAGCAGCTCGGCCGAGCTGAAACCGAGCTGCCGCCCCCGGTACATCTCGCTGCCCTGGCCGCGCAGCCACAGCCAGAGCGCCCGGTAGTCGCCGGAGGCGTCCATGGTGCCGGCCACCCGGTTGCCGGAGGCGCGGGTCACGCGGGCGGCCCAGGCGACGTATTCCTTCCAGGACATCCCGGTGCGCGGCTCGGGCTGGCCCAGCCGGCGCAGCAGCGCGCGGTTGAACACCAGCGCCGCGCTGGTCTGCGCGGCCGCCACGCCCACGGTCCGCTCGTCCACCTGGCCGTAGCGGGCCAGCTGCGCCGGCACCTCGCGCAGGTCGATCCGCCCGTCGGCGGCGTACGGGCTGAGGTCGAGCAGGATGTCCCGGCCGGCGTACTCGGCGAGCAGCGTGTCGTCGATCTGGAACAGGTCCGGCGGGTTGCCGCCGGTGGCCTGGGTGGCCAGCCGGTCGTAGTAGCCGCTCAACCCCTGCCAGGTGACCCGGAAGCTGACCCGGGGGTTCTGCTGCGAGTACAGGCGCAGCGCCTGCTCGGTGGCCGCCGCCCGCCGGTCGCCGCCCCACCAGAACACCGACAGCTCGACCGGGCCGTCGTCGACGGCCGCCTCCTCCGGGCTGCACCCGGCCAGTGCCGGCAGCCCGCCGCCGAGCAGCGGCAGCCCGGCGAGCGCGCCGAGAAGCCGTCGCCGGTCCAGGCCGGGACGGGGTACGGACTGCGCAGCGGGCACGGATCTCTCTCCGAACGTCGGTGGACGGATCATTTCACCGGCCCCTACGGCGGGGTGTCAACGCCGGGCGGGACCTCCGGTGGGCGCGCCGGGCGGCCCCCGCCGGTCATGGTGTACTAGCGCCGTGGAACTTCTGCATTCGGGCAAGGTCCGGGACGTCTACGCCGACGGCGAGGACCTGATCCTGGTCGCCACCGACCGCGTCTCCATCTACGACGTGGTGCTGCCGACCCCGATCCCGGACAAGGGCCGCCTGCTCACCGCGCTGTCGCTGTGGTGGTTCGAGCAGCTGTCCGACCTGGTGCCGAACCACGTGATCTCGGCGACGGACGTGCCGGCGGAGTTCGCCGGCCGGGCGATCCGCTGCCGCCGGCTGGACATGGTGCCGGTCGAGTGCGTGGCCCGGGGCTACCTGACCGGCGGCGGCTTCGCCGAGTACCAGCGCACCGGCTCGGTCTCCGGGGTGCCGCTGCCGCGCGGCCTGGTCGAGGCGTCGATCCTGCCCGAGCCGATCTTCACGCCGTCGACGAAGGCGCCGAAGGGCGAGCACGACGAGCCGATCACGTACGAGCAGGTGGTCGACAAGGTCGGCCCGGAGGTCGCGGAGCGGCTGCGGCAGATCACCATCGACGTCTACCGGCGCGGCGCGGAGATCGCCGCCGAGCGGGGCATCCTGATCGCGGACACGAAGCTGGAGCTGGGCTGGGCGGCGGACGGCACGCTGGTTCTCGGCGACGAGGTGCTCACCTCCGACTCGTCCCGGTTCTGGCCGGCCGAGTCGTACCAGCCGGGCCGCGCCCAGTTCTCCTACGACAAGCAGTACGTGCGGGACTGGGCCACATCCAGCGGCTGGGACAAGCAGCCGCCCGCACCGGAGGTGCCGGCCGAGGTGATCGAGGCGACCCGGGCCCGCTACGTCGAGGTGTACGAGAAACTCACCGGCAACCGCTGGGACTGACGCTCACTCGGCCCAGTCGAGCGTGCGCTGGACCGCCTTGTGCCACTGACGCAGCTCACGCTCCCGGTGCGCCGGGTCCATCGTCGACTCCCACTGCGCGTCCGAACGCCACTTCTCGCGCAGCGTGGCCAGGTCCGGCCAGAACCCGACGGCCAGGCCGGCGGCGTACGCGGCGCCGAGGCACGTCGTCTCGGTGATCCGGGACCGTACGACCGGCACGGCCAGCACATCGGCGAGGAACTGCATGAGCAGCTCGTTGCCGGTCATCCCGCCGTCGACCCGCAGCCGGCGCAGAGCCACGTCGGAGTCGGCGTTCATCGCGTCGACCACCTCGCGGGTCTGGAACGCGGACGCCTCCAGCACCGCGCGGGCCAGATGCCCCTTGGTGATGTAGCCGGTCAGCCCGGCGATCACGCCCCGGGCGTCGCTGCGCCAGTGCGGGGCGAACAGGCCGGAGAAGGCCGGCACCACGTAGCAGCCGCCGTTGTCGTCGACGGTGCGGGCCAGCTCCTCGACCTGCGGGGCGGAGGAGATCAGGCCGAGGTTGTCGCGCAGCCACTGCACCAGCGAGCCGGTGACCGCGATGGCACCCTCCAGCGCGTACACGGCGGGCTGGCCCTCGATCCGGTACGCCACGGTGGTGAGCAGGCCGTGCCGCGACGGCACCGGGCTGGCCCCGGTGTTGAGCAGCAGGAAGCTGCCGGTGCCGTAGGTGCACTTGGCCTCGCCGGGCTGGAAGCAGGTCTGCCCGAACAACGCGGCCTGCTGGTCGCCGAGCGCGCTCGCCACCGGCACCCCGGCCAGCACCCCCTGGGCGGTGCCGTACACCTCGGCCGAGCTGCGGATCTCGGGCAGCACGGCGGCCGGGACGCGCAGCGCGTCGAGCAGCTCCGGGTCCCAGTCGAGCGTCTCCAGGTCCATCAGCATGGTGCGGCTGGCGTTCGTCACGTCGGTGACGTGCCGGCCGGTCAGCTTCCAGATCAGCCAGCTGTCCATGGTGCCGAACAGCACCTCGCCGCGCTCGGCCCGCTCGCGCAGCCCGTCGACGTGGTCGAGCAGCCAGCGCAGCTTCGGCCCGGCGAAGTAGGTGGCCGGGGTCAGGCCGGTGCGGGCCCGCAGCCGCTCCTGGTCGTACGTCTCGGTCAGCTCCCGCAGCAGCGGGCCGGTGCGGGTGTCCTGCCAGACGATCGCGTTCGCCACCGGGCGGCCGGTCTCCCGGTCCCACACCACAGTGGTCTCCCGCTGGTTGGTGATGCCCACCGCGGCCAGCGACTCGGTGCCGATGTCGGCGCTGGCCAGCGCCTCGCGGACCACGTGCTCGACGTTCGTCCAGATCTCCTCGGCGTCGTGTTCCACCCAGCCGGGCCGGGGGAAGATCTGCCGGTGCTCGCGCTGGGCCACGGCGACGATCTCGCCGGCCCGGTCGAAGACGATGCAGCGCGACGACGTGGTGCCCTGGTCGATGGCGGCGACGAACTCTGCGGTCACGGCAGCACCGTACCCGCCGCGAGTGTCCACCGTCTCCTCCCGGCGGCCCGTACGATCATCAGACGTGCGTGACATTGCCGTGTTCAGCGGGTCGGCCCATCCGGTCCTCGCCGCCGAGATCTGCGCCCACCTCCACGTCCCGTTGCATCCGGTGCGGGTGTCCCGGTTCGCCAACGACTGCCTGGAGGTGCAGTTGCAGGCGAACTGCCGGGAGCGCGACGTCTTCCTCATCCAGCCGCTGGTGCCGCCGGTGCAGGAGCACCTGGTCGAGCTGCTGCTCATGATCGACGCGGCCCGGGGCGCGTCGGCCGCCCGGATCACAGTGGTGCTGCCGCACTACGCGTACGCCCGGTCGGACAAGAAGGACGCGCCGCGCATCTCCATCGGCGGCCGGCTCGTCGCCGACCTGCTCACCTCCGCCGGCGCGCACCGGGTGCTGGCCATGACGCTGCACTCGCCGCAGGTGCACGGCTTCTTCAGCGTCCCGGTGGACCACCTGCACGCGCTGCGGGAGCTGGCCGCCCACTTCAAGGGGCACGACCTGGGCAACGCGGTGGTGGTCTCGCCGGACCTGGGCAACGCCAAGGAGGCCGCCGCGTTCGCCCGGATGCTGGGTACGCCGGTGGCGGCCGGCGCGAAGCAGCGCTTCAGCGACGACCGGGTGCAGATCAGCACGATCATCGGCGACGTGACGGACCGGGACGTGATCGTGCTGGACGACGAGATCGCCAAGGGCAGCACCGTGATCGAGCTGATCTCGCACCTGCGCGAGCGGCGGGTCCGTTCGATCCGGCTGGCCTGTACGCACGGCCTGTTCTCCAGCGGGGCGCTGGAGCGGCTCAGCGCGCAGGAGGGCGTACTGGAGATCGTCTGCACCAACACCGTGCCGATCCCGGCGGAGAAGCGGGTGCCGAAGCTGGAGGTGCTGTCGGTGGCGCCGGCTCTGGCCGAGGCGATGCGGCGGATCCACAACGGGGAGTCGGTCAGCGCCCTGTTCGCCTGACGGTGGCGAGCGCGGCGGTGATCCGGACGACGGTGCCGGCGTCGCCGGTCTCCACCTCCATCGTGTCGCTCAGCTCCCGGGCCAGCCAGAGGCCCCAGCCGCCGGCGGTGTCCGGCGCCGGCCGGTCACGGTCGCGCAGCCGCCGCTCGCTGATCCCGGGCCCGTGGTCGGCGACCTGGCAGACCAGCTCGCCGTCGCGCTGCCAGAGTCGCAACCAGCCCTGCCCGCCGCCGTGCCGCACCGCGTTGGTGATCAGCTCGTTGACCGCCAGCACGAAGTCGTCCAGCCGTTGACCGGACAGGCCGGAGTCCTGCGCGCAGGAGGTCACCGAGTGCCGCAGCTCGGTCACCTGCGCCTGACCGAAGGCCGTGGCGAGAAGGAGGGAAGGTTCGATGGGCACAACCGTACGCGGTGCGGGGAGTTCTGCGTCTGTCATGACCCCGTCCCGACGATGGCTCTCGACGACTTTCGCGGCATTTCAACCGTACGTCAGGGTTTCTCAGGCCGCACCGGCCGGGGTCCCCTCGTCCGGCTGTGACAGGGTGACGCACATGCCGTCGTCCTCCGGCCTCGAGGGCCCGTTCTGGCGCTCCATCGCGGTGTTCCGGTTCGCCGCGCTCGCGTACGTCGGGCTGGTCGTGCTGCGCGACGCGGACCGCTACGCGCACCCGGTCGCCGCGGGCGGCGTCCTGCTGGCGATGCTGGCCTGGAGCGGCGTGACGGCGGCCGGCTACGGCCGCCCGGCCGGGCGGCGCTGGCCGCTGCTGCTGGCCGACCTCGGCGTGGTGCTGGCGATCATCCTGGTCACGCCCTGGGTGGTCGGGCGCGCGGCGCTCGCCGCCGGCGTGCCGATGCTGACCGCCGCCTGGCTGGCCGGGCCGGTGCTCGCCTGGGCGGTCTCCGGCGGGCGGCGGCGCGGCGCGGTGGCCGCGCTGGTGCTCGGCGGCGCCGACCTCGCCACCCGGGACCGGATCAGCCCGTCCGCGCTGACCGGGGCGATCCTGATGTTGCTCGCCGGTGTGGTGGTCGGGCACGTGGCGCGGCTGGCGGTGCAGGCGGAGGAGCGGTTGCAGCGGGCGGTGGAACTGGAGGCGGCGGCCCGGGAACGGGAGCGGCTGGCCCGCGACATCCACGACTCCGTGCTCCAGGTGCTCGCGCTGGTCCGGCGGCGCGGCGCGGACCTGGACGGCGAGGCGGCCGAGCTGGCCCGGCTGGCCGGCGAGCAGGAGGCCGCGCTGCGGGCGCTCATCGGCCGGGCGGGCGCGCCGCCGGACCCGGCCGGGGCCGAGCAGGACCTGCGCGACCTGATCGACAGGTACGCCTCGGCCACCGTCGTGGTGTCCGCGCCCGCCACCCCGGTGCCGCTGCCCGCGCGGACCGCCGGTGAGCTGGGCGCGGCGGTCGGCGCGGCGCTGGACAACGTGGCCCGGCACGCCGGTGGCCGGGCCTGGGTGCTGATCGAGGACGAGGAGGAGACGGTGACCGTCTCGGTACGCGACGAGGGGCCGGGCATCCCGGACGGGCGGCTGGCGGAGGCCGCCGCGCAGGGGCGGCTCGGGGTGGCGCAGTCCATCCGGGGCCGGGTGGCCGACCTGGGCGGCGAGGTGCGGATCGCGTCCGCGCCGGGCGCCGGCACCGAGATCGAGCTGATCGTGCCGAGGAGCCGCGGGTGAGCATCCGGGTGATGGTGGTCGACGACCACCCGATGTGGCGCGAGGGCGTGGCCCGCGACCTCACCGAGGCGGGTCACCAGGTGGTGGCGACCAGCGGCGAGGGGCGGCAGGCGGTACGGGTGGCCGCGGCGGCCCGCCCCGACCTGGTCGTGCTCGACCTCCAGCTGCCGGACATCTCCGGCGTCGAGGTGATCCGGGGGCTGCGCGCGGCGTTGCCCGAGGTGCGGGTGCTGATGCTCTCGGCCAGCGGCGAGCCGCAGGGCGTGCTGGACGCGGTCAAGGCCGGCGCCACCGGCTACCTGGTCAAGTCGGCCGCCCCGGCGGAGTTCCTGGACGCGGTGCGCCGCACGGCGGCCGGCGAGCCGGTGTTCACGCCGGGCCTGGCCGGGCTGGTGCTGGGGGAGTACCGGCGGCTGGCCGCGGCGCCGCCCGCCCCGGACGACGACGCACCCCGGCTCACCGAGCGGGAGACCGAGGTGCTGCGCCTGGTCGCCAAGGGGCTGTCCTACAAGCAGATCGCCGACCGGCTGGGCCTGTCCCACCGGACCGTGCAGAACCACGTGCAGAACACCCTGGGCAAGCTCCAGTTGCACAACCGGGTCGAGCTGACCCGGTACGCCATCGAGCGGGGCCTGGACGGCTAGCTAGCGGGCGTCCGGCGGGCGGGTCTCGTGCACCGCCAGCTCCTCCGCGCTGGCCCCGCCACCGGCCGCGCCCGCGTCGTAGGCGACGTTGTCGGTCTCCTGGTCGGTGTGCGCGCCCTCGTCCGGCTCGACCAGCCGGCCCACCTGGTGGTCGGCGACGGTGCCGAGCTGACCGTGGTCGTACACGGAGACGGGGGAGTCCGGGTCGGATACCGGGCCCGGGTCGATCACGTCGGCGTCGAGCTGGGCCTGCGCGGCGGCCTCCTCGCTGTCCGCCTCGGCGGCGATGTCCGGGTCGACCGGGCCGGCCAGCGGGTCGTCGGCGGGACGCTCGTACTGCTCGCGCTGGAGCTTGTAGTCCAGCGACTCGCCGTCGAGCTGCTCCTCCGCCGTGGTGCCGAACTCGTCCACCGCGACCGGCGTGCGGTCGCCGGGGAGCTGGGCCGGCTCGGGGCCGTCCGCCTCGCGCCCGGTCAGCACGTCGTCGTTGGCGGTGGAGTCGTCGTCGGCGGTGTCGGGCAGGCCCGCCGCCTCGGGATCGGACACGGGGGTGGGGTACTCGTCGTCGCGCATGCTCGGGAACTACCCACTGCGCTCCCCGCCCTAACCGCAACCGGCCGGGTGGATCGGGAGCAACAGGGCGAAAGGGCGCCTCAGTTGCGGACCGCCGCCTCGTCCTCGACGTACAGCACGCACCACACCACCTTGCCGTCGGGCAGCGGAGTGCTGCCCCAGCGCCGGGCCACCGTGTCGATGAGCAGCAGCCCGCGCCCGCCCAGCGCGTCCGCCGCCGCCGGACCCGCGTACGCGGGCTGCCCGGCCGAGTGGTCGCGGACGGCCACGTGCAGCGCGTTGCCGCGCGGCGCCAGCCGGAGCGTCATCGGGGTCAGCGCGTGCGCCACCACGTTGTTGACCATCTCGGTGACCGCGATGCAGGCCGGTTCGACCAGCTCCGGCAGGCCCCACCGGAGGCACCCGGCGGAGACCAGCGACCGTGCCTCGCGCGCGGCCTCGACCACCGGGGGCAGTTCGACGCCGAGCGGGTCCGGCGGCGGGTCCGGCGGCGTGGCTTCCGGGTCGAGCAGCATCTCGCTGGCCGGCCAGTCGGACACCGCCCGGCAGACCTCGTCCAGCGCGTCGCGGGCCAGCGGGTCGGCGATACGCACCCCGGACAGGTCCACGAGCAGCAGGCCGGGGCGCTGCCACAGCCGGGCCAGCAGCGCGTCCCGCACGGCCTCCACCTCGGCCCGGTCGAGCACGCCGGTCAGCCGGACTCTCGCGGAGGAATCGTCGGTCTCCACCAGGCAACGCGCATCCGTCGGCATGATCGCCCCATTGTGCACCTCGGCCGCCGCCCGCGCACCGGTCCGGTCGGCGGGACTCACGGCCGGCCCGTCCGGGACCGGCGGCTGATCGCCGCCGCCGTGCCGACAGCGGTGCCGGCCGCCAGACCGACGGCCGCGGTGAGCCGCAGCAACTGACCCCGCCGCCCGGACCAGCCGTCGGTCCGCTCCGCCGCCGCGCCGGGGGTGAAGACGGCGCCGGTGGAGTCGGCGCGTACGCCGGGCCCGAACTGGGTGCGCGCGGTGTACCAGCCCATCACCCGCTCGGCCAGCGCCGGGGCGAGCCGCCACTGGAGCCCGATCAGCCGGGCCGCGCCGCCCGCGTACGCCTCCCGCCGGGGCCGGCGCAGCAGTTTCACGATCGTCTCGGCGACCATCTCCGGCGGGTACACCGGCGGTGGCGGGGTCAGTTCCCGGCCGGTGTGGTTGGCCGCGTGCCGGAAGAACGGCGTGTCGATGGTGGCCGGCAGCACCGTGCAGATCGAGATGTTGCCCCGCCCGGTCACCCGCAGCTCCTGCCGGACCGTGTCGGCCAGGCCGCGGATCGCGTGCTTCGTGGCGTTGTACGCCGACTGGTACGGCATCGCCACCTCGGCCAGCACCGAGGCGTTGTTGACCAGCACCCCGCCACCGGCGGCGGTCAGCCAGGGCAGCGCCGCGCGTGTCCCGTACACGGCCCCCAGCAGGTTCACGTCCACCACCCGGCGGAACTCGGCCACCGGGATCTCGTCGAACAGTCCCACGGTGCCGACCGCCGCGTTGTTGACCCAGGCGTCGATCCGGCCGAACTCGGCCACCGCCCGCGCCGCGAGCTGCTCCACCGCCTCCGGGTCGGTCACGTCGGTGGGCACCACCAGGGCCCGTCCGCCCAGTTCCCGGCAGCTCGCCGCCACCCGGCGCAGCGCCGACCCGGTCCGGGCGGCGAGCACCACGTCGGCGCCCCGCTGGGCCAGCGCGTACGCGGTCGCCGCGCCGATCCCGCTGGAGGCGCCGGTGATGACGACCGTTGCGTCGGAGAGGCTGCGGGTTAGCGGCATTCTCCGGCGGTACCCCCGGGCCGCCCGGTCATGCCGACCGATTTCGACGGTGATCGGGTTCGGTCGGCCGTCCCGCTCGCGGGACAGCGGTGGCCCGGTGACCCCGATCTGCCAGGTTTGGGCGCGCCGGACCTGGGTTAATGGGACGCTCTGACCGGAGACCCCGCTACGCGAGAAACGCATGGAGGTGCACCATGCGCGTCGGCCTTGTATGCGCGCACGCCGGCTCGTCCACCGACGGTCCCACCGTCGGGACGCAGGAGCACATTGCGCGCGTGGCGGCGGAGCTCGCCGCCCGGGGCCATGACGTCCGCGTGTACGAGCGCCGTGCCGCCGCCGCCCAGCCCGCCCTGACCGAACTCGACGGCTACCGGGTGGAACGTGTGCCGGTCGGCCCGCCCGACGTGCTCTCCACCGCCGAGCTGGTGCCCTTCGTCGCCGAGTACGGCCGCTGGCTGGCCGGGCAGTGGGCCGGTGACTGGACCCCCGACGTGGTGCACGGCCACTACTGGGTCGGCGGGCTGGCCGCCGCCCACGCGGTACGCGCCACGGACATCCCGGTGGTGCAGACGTTCCACTCGCTCGGCGTGGAGCAACTGCGGCACCTCGGGCCCCGGTACGGCGGCCCGGGCGAGCGCATCCCGCTGGAACGGGCGCTGACCCGGGCGGTGGACGTGGCGGTGGCCCAGTGCAACGACGAGGTGGACGAGCTGACCCGGATGGGCCTGCAGCGCACGTCGGTGGCGATGGTGCCGACCGGGGTGGACACCGGCCAGTTCCATCCGGACGGCGAGGCGGCGCCCCGCGACCAGCGGGCCCGGATCCTCTCCGTCGGCGGGCTCGCCCCCGGACACGGGCAGGACGACCTGATCCGGGCGATGCGGCTGGTCGGCGACGCGGAGCTGGTGATCGCCGGCGGCCCGCCGGCCGAGCGGCTGGACGGGCACGCCGAGGCGCGCCGGCTGCGGGAGCTGGCCGAGCGGGCCGGGGTGGCGGAGCAGGTGAAGCTGGTCGGCGCGGTGCCGCACGACCAGATGGCGACCTGGTACCGCTCCGCCGACGTGGTGGCCTGCACGCCGCACTACGCGTCGGCCGGGCGGGTGTCGCTGGAGGCGATGGCCTGCGGCGTGCCGGTGGTCGGTTACGCCATGGGCGGCATCGCCGACGCGGTGGTGGACGAGGTGACCGGCAAGCTGGTGCCGCCCGGTGACGTACGCACGCTCGGGGTCACGCTGCGCCGGCTGCTGTCGGACAACGCCGGGCGGTTCGCGTACGGGCACGCCGCGGTGGACCGGGTCCGGTGCAGCTACACCTGGGAACGTACCGCCGCCGCGCTGGAACGTCTCTACGAGCGGGTGATCGGGCGTCGCCGCCCGGCCACGCCGATCGAGCCGACGCCGGTCGAGGTGACGCCGCCGGTCGAGGTGGCCGTCTCGGAACGGGGACCGGTCGAGGCGGCCTGAACCGGCACCATCCCGGCGCCCACGATCGCCTTCTGGCGGGCGCTGGCGTGGTGGTGCTGCGGTTCGGCGTACCGGGTCAGGCCGACCACCGCCGCGAGCGTGACCAGGAAGCCCAGACCGGCCAGCCACTCCCGGCCGGGCCAGATCTTGTCGTTGAGCAGCAGCAGGCCGACGATCGCCGCGGGCACCGCCCCGGCGGCGTCCATCGCGGCCACCGCCGCCGTGGTCGACCCGCGCTGCATGGCCAGGCCGAGCAGCAGCTGGCCGATGACCGAGTGGACGATCAGCAGGTAGAGCAGCGGGTCGCGGACGAACGCCTCCACCGATCCGGCCGAGGCGAGCGGGCGGGCCGCCACCGCGGCGGCGGAGAACGCCATCCCGGCCAGTGAGCCGAGCACCACCGACCCGAGCGCGCCGTGCAGCCGGGCGGCGAAGAACCCGGACCCGGCGATCGCGAACACCGCCACCGCCAGGCCGACCAGTCCGGCGGTGCCGAGCTGCCGCGACGGCGCCGGCTGGGCCGACAGCACCAGCGCGGTGATGCCGGCGAACAGCAGCACCAGCAGCACCACCTCGGCGGCCGGCAACCGCCACTTGAGCACCAGCACGCCGAGTACGGCGGTCACCCCGAGCCCGGCCGCCACGCTCGCCTGCACCAGGAACAGCGGCAGGTCGCGGCGGGCCAGGAACGCCAGCACGAAGCCGACCACCTGGCAGGTCAGGCCGATCAGGTACGTCCGGTGCCCGGCCAGGCGCAGCAGCAGCCCCGGGTCGAACGTGTGGTGCACGGTTGTCCGCGCCGCGGCGACCGACTGGAGAAGGTTGGCGAAGCCGTACGCGACGATCATCGCTGCCAGGAAGCACCAACCGGAGGAAACCACCTGGCGAGGATAGAGGCTCTTCCCGGTTCAGCGCTCGGCTGGACGGCCGAGCCGGGCCAGGATGTCGTCGTGCAGCGCGCCGTTGCTGGCCACGGCGCTGATGTCGGCGGAGTCCGCGCCCGCCGGGGCCGGCCGGCCGGCCAGATCCGTGATCACGCCACCCGCCTCGGTGACGATCGGCACCAGCGCGGCGATGTCCCACAGCGACAGCTCCGGCTCCACCATCACGTCCAGCGCGCCCTCGGCCAGCAGCATGTAACCGTAGAAGTCGCCGTACGCGCGGCTGCGCCAGGTGTCCCGCATGAGCTGGAGGATCGCGTCCAGCCGGCCGGCCTGCTCCCACCCGGTCAGCGACGAGTAGCAGATGCTCGCGTCGCCGAGCGCGGTGACGCCGGAGACCCGGATCGGCGTGCCGTCCGCCGGTCCGGCGCCGGCGAACGCGCCCGCGCCGAGCGCGCCCCACCAGCGGCGGCCCAGCGCCGGGGCGGAGACCAGGCCGAGCACCGGCCGGTCGTGCTCCAGCAGCGCGATCAGCGTGGCCCAGACCGGTACGCCCCGGACGAAGTTCTTCGTGCCGTCGATCGGGTCGATCACCCAGCGCCGCCCGTCCGGCCCGGCCGGCGGCTGCTCGCCGTACTCCTCGCCGAGCAGGCCGTCGCCGGGACGGTGGGTGGCCAGCAGCGCGCGGATCTCCCGCTCCACGGCGGTGTCCGCGTCGGAGACCGGGGTCAGGTCCGGCTTCGACTCGACGCGCAGGTCCAGCGCGCGGAACCGGGCCGAGGAGACCGCGTCCGCGGCGTCGGCGAGCAGGTGGGCGAGGGCGAGATCGTCGGCGTACCCGGTCATGACGGACACGCTAGTGGCGTGACCACGACCGTCGGTCGTCGGGGCGTCACCCGAGCGCTGTCACCGCCTCAGTCGGGGCCGACCAGGAGGACGAAGGTGCGTGCCAGGCCGAAACGGTCGGTGCGCGGCCAGTCCAGAGCGGCGAGCGCGGCGGCGGACGGCTCGTGCCGCCGGCCGTTGATCCGCACCTCGCACTCGGTGACGTCACCACCCTGGCCGACCAGCATGCGAACGCCGTTGAGATGTGGACGGTCCAGCCCGGCCGCGATCACCGGCGCCAGGGTCGACCACGGCATCGCCTCGGCGAACCACTCCTGCTTGTGCTGCGATCCGTCGGCGGACCATCCGGTCACGCCGCCGACGATCGCATGCCAGCCGGCGAACCCGCCCTTGTCGCCCGACCTGAAGTGGCTCGCCAGCCGCCCTCGCTGCTCGATCATCTCCAGGACCGTCACCAGGCAGGTCTCGATCCACGCCCCGATCGCCTGACGGGCCGCCTCGACCGGGTCGGCCGCCAGGCCGAGCGTGCAGTCGACGATCGTCGGCACGTCCGGCCGGTCCGCGTTCAGCAGGAGCTCCAGGTCCAGGTGGCGGTAGTCGTCGCTGTCCGGTGGAAGGACCCGGACGCCCAGCGATCCCGACCGCAGCATCGGCCCGTCGGTCATCCGCCACTCGCCACCCACCTCGGTGAGCATCGGCGCGGCCAGCTCCAGCACCCGCTCGGCGGGCAGAGGCCGTGGGGTCGGCCGGGGATCGATCATGGTGGGTCAGCGTACCGGCGAGGCCCGGCGCCGTGGGCCCGGCCGGCGACGCCGGTCAGGACCCGGCGAGCGGATCGCCGGGGTTGCGCTCCGGCTCGCGCGGGTCGCCCTCGCCGCTGCGGGAGGCCAGCAACCGCCGGTACGAGGCGAGCCGGCGCGCGTCCGCCTTCCCGGCGGCCACCCAGGCGTCCAGCGCGCAGTCCGCCTCGTCGGCGGTGTGCGGGCAGTTGGCCGGGCAGTCCACCGTCGCCTCGACGAGGTCCGGGAAGCCGTGCAGCAGGCTCTCGGCGGACACGTGGGCCAGCCCGAAGCTGCGCACCCCCGGGGTGTCGACGATCCAGCCGGTGTCGCCGTCGGCGCCGGGCTCGGCGGGCAGCCGCAACGCCACCGCGCTGGTCGAGGTGTGCCGGCCCCGGCCGATCGCGCTGACCGTGCCCACCGCGCGTTCGGCGTCCGGGACCAGGCGGTTGACCAGCGTCGACTTGCCCACCCCGGAGTGACCCACCATCACCGACACCCGGCCGGCGAGCAGCGCCCGCAGCGCGGCCAGGTCGGAGTCCGGGCGGATCAGCACGTACGGCAGCTCCAGCTCGGTGTAGTAGCCGAGCACCGCCTCCGGGCCACCCAGGTCGGCCTTGGTGAGGCAGAGCAGCGGCTCGATGTCGGCGTCGTACGCGGCCACCAGGCAGCGGTCGATGAACCCGGTACGCGGCGGCGGGTCGGCGAGCGCGCTGACGATCACCAACTGGTCGGCGTTCGCCACCACCACCCGTTCCAGCCGCCCCTCGGCGGTGGTCTCGTCGTCGTCCGCGGTACGCCGCAGCACCGAGGTCCGTTCGGCGATGCGCACGATCCGGGCCAGCGCGCCCGGCGCGCCGGAGGTGTCCCCGACCAGACCCACCCGGTCACCCACCACCACCGACTTGCGTCCCAGCTCGCGGGCGCGCATGGCGGTGACGAGCGGGGCATCCGGCCCGGCCCCGGGCAGCACGCAGGTGTAGCGGCCCCGGTCGACGGCGATGACGAACCCGTCGACGGCGTCGGCGTGCCGGGGGCGGGTGCGCGTACGCGGCCGCGACGACCGGCCCGGTCGGACCCGGACGTCGTCCTCGTCGTACTCGCGCCGCTTCGTCGCCAGGACGTCCCCCCGCTGTCAGTTCTTGCCGGTCACCATCCCCGACCATAGTGCCGGGAACTCCGGCATGGTCTTGGAGGTGCACGCCACGTCGTCGACCTCGATGCCGGGGACGGCCAGCCCGGCCACCGCCGCGGCGTGCGCCATCCGGTGGTCGGCGTACGTGCGGAACGTCCCGCCGCGCAGCGGGCGGGGCCGGATGTCCAGCCCGTCGGGGGTCTCGGTGATGTCCGCGCCGAGCGCGGTGAACTCCTTGGCGAGTGCGGTGACCCGGTCGGTCTCGTGGCCCCGGATGTGGCCGATGCCGGTGAGCCGGGACGGGCCGTCGGCCAGCAGCGTGAGCGCGGTCAGCACCGGGGTCAGCTCGCCGACGTCGGAGAGGTCGGCGTCCAGCCCGCGTACCGTGCCGGTGCCCCGCACGGTCAGGCCGTCGGTGCCGAGCGTCACCTCGCCGCCCATCCGGTGCAGCAGCTCCCGCAGCCGCTCGACCGGCTGGAGGCTGCTGCGCGGCCAGTCCTGCAACGTCACCTCGCCGCCGGTGACCAGCGCGGCGGCGAAGAACGGCGCGGCGCCGGAGAGGTCGGGTTCGATCTCCCAGCCCCGCCCGGACAGCGGGCCCGGCTCGACGGCCCAGACGTCCGGCGTGGTGTCGTCCACCGCGGCGCCGGCGGCGCGCAGCATCTGCACCGTCATCCGCAGGTGCGGCGCGGACGGGACCGGGGGACCCTGGTGCCGGACCACCACGCCCCGGTCGAACCGGGGCGCGGCCAGCAGCAGCCCGGAGACGAGCTGGCTGGACGCGGAGGCGTCGATGACCACGTCGCCGCCGGTCACCTGCCCGGCGCCGAGCACGACGAGCGGCAGGCTGCCCGTCGGCGGGGCGTCGATGCGGACGCCGAGCGCCCGCAGCGCGCCGATCAGCGGGCCGAGCGGGCGGGTGCGGGCGTGCGGGTCGCCGTCGAACGTGACCCGGCCGGCGGCCAGCCCCGCCACCGGCGGCAGGAAGCGCATCACCGTGCCGGCCAGGCCGACGTCGACGTGCGCCGGCCCGGCGAGCGGATGCGGGCGGACCAGCCAGCGGTCGTCGTCGGAGATGGACATGTGCGCGCCCAGCTCGCGCAGGCCGCCGGCCATCAGCTCGGTGTCCCGGGCGCGCAGCGGCCGGGCCAGTGTCGACGGCCCGCTGGCCAGCGCGCCGAGCACCAGGGCCCGGGCGGTCATCGACTTGGAGCCGGGCAGGCGCAGTGTCGCGGCGACCGGGTCGCTGGCGGTCGGCGCGGTCCACGGTTGCGGCTGACGGGTAGCGATCGGATTCCCCACGGTCACATTCTGCCAAGTTCCCGGCCCGGTGGAACCGTCCGTGGCCGCTGCTCCCGTTGGGCGGGACAGCCGAAACGTCCGGATGGGGCTAGCGTGGGCGCCATGTGCGGGAGGTACGCCACGACCCGGAGCGCCGGTGACCTGAGCGCGCTGTTCTCCTCGGCTGACGAGACCGGCGGGGTGGCGCCGGACTTCAACGTCGCCCCGACCGATCCGGTGCCGCTGGTCCGGCTCGCTCCGGAGGGGCACCGGCTGCTCTCCCTGGGCCGCTGGGGGCTGTTGCCGGGGTGGTCCCGCAGCGCCGCCGGCGCCGCCCGCATGATCAACGCGCGGGCCGAGACGGTCGCGACCAGCCGGGCGTACGCGCCGTCGTTCGCCCGGCGCCGGTGCCTGGTGCCGGCCGACGGGTGGTACGAGTGGGTCCGGCTCGCCGGTGGCGGGCGGCAGCCCTACTTCATGACGCCCCGGGACGGCTCGGTGCTCGCCTTCGCCGGCATCTGGTCGGTGTGGGAGTCGGCCGGGGTGGCCCGGCTCACGTTCAGCGTGCTCACCACCGCTGCGGTCGGCGAGCTGGCCGAGGTGCACGACCGGATGCCGCTGCTGCTGGCGCCGGATCGCTGGGCGGATTGGCTCGGCCCCGCCGACGACCCGGCCGGGTTGCTCGCGCCGCCCGACGCCGGCCTGCTCGCCGGGCTGGAGATCCGCCCGGTCTCCCGGGCGGTCGGCGACGTCCGCAACGATGGTCCCGAGCTGATCGCGCGGGTGTCTCCGGAGGGCGTGGAGGCGGTCTCCGGGCCGACCCTGTTCTGATCACGCTCCGCCACATCGACGCGCCCCGTTTGCCGGGGTTGCGCCGGAAAAGTCGCCCGGACGTTCAGTCAGTTTCATTGAAGACTCTTGTCCTTACGTATGCGAATGCGATAGAACACAGCGCCGGTGATGGGCGTTGGTTCGCACGGGGCGACGACACCCATCGATCTTGCTGAAAGATCTCTGCCGGTCCCACGGGGGAGGTGGGTGTATTGACACGGGCACGCATGCCCCGCCCGCACGAGGTCGCCGCGGCACGGCGCGACCCACGACTGCTGCGGGCTCTGCACGAACGACGCCAGGACGAGGCGTGGCGCACCAGAGGCACCTGTCAGAACGTCGATCCGGAGACGTTCTTCCCGGCGCCGAACGAGCCGGCCGACGCGGCGGTGGCGCTCTGCCGCACGTGCGACGTCCAGGGCTCCTGCCTGGCCTGGGCGCTGGAGGTGGGCGACTGCCACGGCGTCTGGGGCGGCACGACGCCGCGCGAGCGCCGAGCCATGCTCGTGGCCTGGCGCAGCGAGGTGCAACCCGATCCGGACGCGATCGACGACGCCGGCCCGCCGGTGCGTGACCGCCTGCTCACCCTGGTGCCGCTGAGCTGATCCCTCGTCGCCCGTGGCCCGTCCGCGGGCCACGGGCGACGACCGGTTCGGCCCGTCCCGGCGCCGCCGGCCGACCGGCACGCGCAGAATGGGCCGGTGCGGCACGACGACGAGATCGACACACCCCGGGGACGAGCCCGGTTCCGCTTCCACCCGCCCGCAGACGGCGCGACAGTGCTGGTGCTGGGCCACGGGGCAGGCGGCGACGTGGACGCGCCGGACCTCACGGCGGTCCGGGACGCGGTGCGCGACGCCGGGGCCGGGGTGGCCCTGGTGACCCAGCCGTACCGTGTCGCCGGGCGGCGCGCGCCCGCTCCCGCCGGGCACCTCGACGAGGCGTGGACGGCGGTGCTGGCCGAGCTTCGCCGGCGCGCCCCGCAGGTGCGCGACTGGGTGGTCGGCGGCCGGTCCAGCGGCGCCCGGGTGGCCTGCCGCACCGCCGCCGCCGTCGGGGCGGCCGGAGTCGTCGCGCTGGCGTTCCCGCTGCACCCGCCGGGCCGGCCGGAACGCTCCCGGGCCGCGGAACTGCTCACCGGGCTGCCCACGCTCGTGGTCAACGGCGACCGGGACCCGTTCGGCGTGCCCGAACCCGGCCCGGGGATCGAGGTGGTGGTCCGGCCGGGACAGCGGCACGACCTGCGGGGCGACCCGGCCGGCACGGCCGCCGTGGTCCGGGACTGGCTGCGCGTACACGGATGGTTGTCCTGAGCGGCGGCGCGCGCCGTGACCGTCGCCCGCGGCGGGTCGTTGCACCGGTTGGTGCCGGCCGCCCGGTTCGGGTGCGCCGGGGCCACCCTCCCAGGCCCTTCCTGGTCCCAGCGGCGGTCGCGGCCGCCGCCGGGGCCAGGATCGGGTGGGACCGGTGGAATGCCGCACCCCGTACCTCGCGTTACCTCCCTGTGGACGACGACAGTGCCAGCGCGAGGGGGGTGACCGGTGCCGATACAGACACGGAGCCGGGAACGGGACGAACGGGACGAGCGGCAGCTCAGGCGGCTGCTCGACGCGCCGGAGTGGCCCGCGGCGTCGGTCGTGAGCACCGGCACAGACTCCGGAAGTGAATCTGCCGGAAAGTGGGTACGCGTATCCTCAGCGGGAAAGCATCCGACGCGAGGGGATGTGCGGTTGACCACCGAGAAGACGGACGAGCGCAGGGCCCGCTTCGAGCGGGACGCTATGCCCTTCGTCGACCAGCTCTACGCCGCCGGTCTGCGGATGACCCGCAACCCGGCCGACGCGGAGGACCTGGTTCAGGAGACGTACCTGAAGGCGTACGCCGCCTTCCACCAGTTCGAGCAGGGCACGAACCTGAAGGCCTGGCTCTACCGGATCCTGACCAACACCTACATCAACACCTACCGTAAGCGGCAGCGGCAGCCCATTCAGGCGCCGACCGAGGAGATCACCGACTGGCAGCTCGCCGAGGCCGAGTCGCACACCTCCAGCGGCCTGCGCTCGGCCGAGACGGAGGCGCTCGACCGGCTCCCGGACAGCGACGTCAAGGAGGCCCTCCAGCAGTTGCCGGAGGAGTTCCGCCTGGCCGTCTACCTGACCGACGTCGAGGGCTTCTCCTACAAGGAGGTCGCCGACATCATGGGCACGCCGATCGGCACCGTGATGTCCCGTCTGCACCGTGGCCGACGTAATCTGCGGAAGCTGCTCGAGCAGTACGCGGCGGAGCGCGGTTTCAGCGCCGCCTCGTCGAAGAAGGGTTCGACCGCCGCCGCCAGCCGGGAGGTGTGACCGTGAGCTGTGGACAACCGCACGAGACGGACTGCCGCGAGGTGCTCGCCGAGGTCTACCTCTACCTCGACCTGGAGTGCGGCGAGGAGCGCCGGCTGCTGATCCGGCACCACCTGGACGAGTGCGGGCCGTGCCTGCGCGAGTACGGCATCGAGCAGGAGGTCAAGGCGCTCGTGGCCCGGTGCTGCGGCAACGACTCGGCGCCGGAGAAGCTGCGTGAGCGGCTGCGTCTGCGGCTGACCGAGCTGGTGGTCTTCGAGACCACCGAGTCCCGCGAACTGGCCGACTGAACAAGCGACGGAACGGCCCGGGTCCGAATGATCGGACCCGGGCCGTCACGCGTTTCCGGCAGGTGCCGCGCTGCTCCCGATGATCAGGAGTTGGGGCGCTTGCCGTGGTTGGCGCTGCTCTTCTTCCGGGCCTTCTTCTTGCGGGCCTTCTTCGCCATGCTCTGCCTCCTTGTGCTGGTCACGGTTCCGTCCGCGGCTGGCCGCGGCGGAGGTCGCGGTGTGGCTCCCCGGCTCGCCGGTGGCCGACCCGCACGATGCTAGTGCCGACGCAGCCCGCCGGAGCGCGGTGGGGCGCATCGCGTGCCCGGTGGTGCGCGGGCCGGCGTGACCGGCGTCATGATTGGATACCGTTCGCAGGACTGTCGGGGAGTCGTCGGGGAGAGGGAGGGCCGGAAGATGGCCGAGGAGATCCGCGCCGAGATGGTGGCGAACGTCTGGAAGGTCGTGGTGTCGGCCGGCGACACCGTGTCCGAGGGCGACACGCTCGTCATCCTGGAGTCGATGAAGATGGAGATCCCGGTGGTCGCCGAGTCCGACGGCGTGGTGCAGCGCCTCGCCGTCAACGAGGGAGACGTGGTGCAGGACGGCGACCTGATCGCGGAGATCGGTTGACCGCCTTGCTGGTGCGCCGCGCTGAGCCGGCGGACTTCCCGGCCGTGGCGCGGCTGACTGTGGCCGCGTACGAGGCGGACGGCCAGCTCAAGGACGAGAGCGGGTACGCGCCGGTGCTCGCCGACGTGGCCACCCGCGCCCAGACCGGCGAGGTGCTGGTGGCCGTCGACGACACCACCGGCCAGGTGCTCGGCGCGGTGACGTTCGTGCTGCCCGGCACCCCGTACGCCGAACTCGCCGGCCCGGGCGAGGCGGAGTTCCGGATGCTCGCGGTGGATCCGGCCGCGCAGGGCCGGGGCGCCGGCGCCGCGCTCGCGGCCGCGTGCGTGACGCGCGCGACGGAGCTGGGCTGCACGGCGGTGGTGATCTGCGTACGCGCCGGGATGGCGGCGAACGCGCACCGCCTCTACGAGCGGCTCGGGTTCGTCCGGCTGCCGGAGAAGGACTGGTCGCCGCTGCCCGGCATCGACCTGCTCGGTCTGCGGCTGGACCTGACCGCGGCGGGCTGAACCGGCTCAGCCCTGGCCGGTCTCGCCGATCTTGGCGAGCAGCTCGTCGGCCACCTCGAGCGCGATCCGCTTCCGCTCGTCGTCGGTGATGCCGGGCGCGCGGACCGCGAACCAGCTGGTGTGCACCGCGAACAGCGTCAGCGTGGCGCGCAGCTGGGCGGCCGGCGAGTCGTCACCCCGGCACAGCTCGTGGGCCAGCCGCATCATCCGGTCCCGCATCTGCTGGCCGGCGACCAGGCTCTTGAGCACCGTCTGGTTCTGCTCGAAGAAGCGCATCACCTGGGGCAGGTCGCCGGCGAACATGCTGTCGGCGTACCGCCCGAGCAGGGCGCGCCGGGTCGCCAGGGTGGGTGGCTGGTCGGCGGCCCAGGCGATCAGCTCGTCCATCCGGCGCAGCCGGTCGTCGACGAAGCTGGTGACGATCTCGTCCTTGCTCTTGAAGTGGTAGTAGAGCGCCGCCTTCGTGACGCCGAGCCGCTCGGCGATCTCCCGCAGTGACGTCTTCTCGTAGCCCTGCTCGGTGAAGAGTTCCAAGGCGACGGCCTGGATGCGCTGCCGTGTGCCTCCTGTGGTCTCCCTCACCAGCCGACTTCCTTCCAATCCGCTTGACGTCCGACCGTCATCAGCTTACCGTCCGGCTAGTAAGCAAACTAGCCGGGCGGCAAGTAAGTTGATCACATGATCTGCGGGGGAGCCTACCGATGAGTCAACAAGCCCCGGTCGTCGCGAGACCGAACATCCGCGTCGTCCTGTTCGGCCTGATGATCGCGATGATGCTCGCGATGCTCGACAACATGATCGTCAGCACCGCGCTGCCGCGGATCGTCTTCGAGTTCGGGGGCGCCGACCACTTCACCTGGGTGGTCACCGCGTACGTGCTGGGCACTACTGTCTCCACGCCGATCTGGGGCAAACTCGGCGACCTCTACGGACGCAAGGCCGTCTTCCTCACCGCCGTCGTCGTGTTCCTGGTCGGCTCGGCGCTGTGCGGCATGTCCGGCTCCGGAGTCTTCGGCGGCGCCGACAGCGGCATGATCGAGCTGATCGCGTTCCGCGCCGTGCAGGGCCTCGGCGCCGGTGGCCTGATGGTCGGCGTCATGGCGATCATCGGTGACCTGGTGCCGCCCCGCGAGCGGGGCCGCTACCAGGGCATGATCGCCGGCATCATGGCCATCGCCATGGTCGCGGGGCCGCTGGTCGGCGGCTTCATCACCGACAACCTCTCCTGGCGGTGGGCGTTCTACGTCAACCTGCCGCTGGGCGGCGTGGCGCTGCTGGTCCTGGCCACCACCATGCACCTGCCGAAGTACCGCACCGAGCACAAGATCGACTGGCTGGGCGCGGCGCTGCTGTCCGTGGGCATCACCGCGATCGTGCTGGTCACCACCTGGGGCGGCAACCAGTACGACTGGGCCTCGCCGCAGATCCTCGGCCTCGCCGTGCTGGCGGTGGCCGCGCTCGGCGTGTTCGCTCTCGTCGAGCGGCGCGCGCCCGAGCCGATCCTGCCGCTGAGCCTGTTCGCCAACCGCAACTTCGCGCTGATCTCGGTGATCGGGTTCCTGCTCGGCTTCGCCATGTTCGGGGCGATGAACTTCCTGCCGCTCTACCAGCAGACCGTCCAGGGCGCCTCGGCCACCAACAGCGGCCTGCTGCTGCTCCCGCTCATGTTCGGCATGCTCGTGGTCTCGCTCGTGGTCGGCCGGACGATCACCAAGACCGGCCGCTACCGGGCCTTCCCGATCGTCGGCGGCGTCGTGATGGCCGCCGGGATGGGCCTGCTCAGCCTGCTCGACGTGGACACCAGCAAGGCGCAGTCCTCGCTCTACATGGTCGTGCTCGGCGTCGGCATGGGCTTCCTGATGCAGACCTCGATGCTGATCGCGCAGAACAGCGTCGAGCAGAAGGACCTCGGCGCCGCCAGCGGCGCCGCCACGTTCTTCCGGTCCATCGGCGGCTCGTTCGGCGTCTCCCTCTTCGGCGCGATCTTCGCCAACCGTCTCGCCGACTCGGCGGCCGGCCCCGCGTTCGCGGGCTCGGGTGGCGGCGAGGGCGGCGCGATGAACCTGGAAGCCCTCAAGAAGCTCACCGGCCCGATGCGCGAGGCGGTGCTCGGCGGCCTCGCCGACGCCATCTCGCACGTCTTCTTCTGGGCGGTCCTCTTCACCGTGGCCGTGCCGGTGCTCGCCTGGTTCATCAAGGAGGTGCCGCTGCGCGCGACGAACGACGTGCGGCCGGCCGGCCCCACGCCGGAGGACGAGGCCGAGGCCGCGCTCGGCAAGGCCCCCGTCGCCTGACTCACCCGCCGCAGCCCCGCGCCCCCACCCCGGGGGTACGCGGGGCCGCCGCGTATCCACTCCAGCGAGGCACCCGGTGCCTTCCGCCCGCTGCCCGCCACATCGGGGGAGTGGTGGGGTCGGAGGGGAGTTGATCGCGCCACCTCGGCGAAGTGGCGGCGCTCGGCTGGGTGGTGGGGGCCGGGGAGCCGGCCGGAAATGGGGCCCCGGAACGGTCCCGGCGCTCAGCCTCTGCGGAACAGGGCGGTGAGGCGTCGCCAGAGGCGGCGCAGCGGGCCTCCGCCGGCGCCGGCGATGAGCGAGTCGGCGGTGGCGCGGGCGGCCGGGTCGAGGGCCGGGGTCGCCCGCGCCAGATAGGCGAGCGACACCGCCACCGGGGTACGCCGGGCGGCGCCGGATGCCACCTCGGTGAGCCGCCCGGCCACCACGGCGGCCACGTCGGCGCGGGTGGCCGGGTCCACCCAGGCGGCGGTGACCAGGGCGAACAGCGCCGCCTCGGCGGCCGGGCCGGGATCGGTGGCCAGTTCGTGCAGCACCCGCCGCCGGGTCGACGACTCCCACGGCTCGTCGGTGCGGTGGTGCAGCAGGCCGAGGCAGGCCCAGACCTGCGCGCAGCGTCTCCACAGTGCCGGGTCCTGCCCGCCGAGCACGCGGCCCAGCGCGGTGGCGGGTGCCTCCGGCGGGTGCGCCAGCAGTGCGAGCAGGTCGGCGAGGTCCAGTGTGGCCAGCCCGACGGCGGCGTCGTACGCGGCCGGGGGGTGCGCCCACGCCGGGTGCGCCAGGTGCTGGAGGCGGCGTACCGCGGCTGCCGAGGGGGCGGGCCCGTCGGGGGACGGGAAATCGTCGTCTGCCGGTGTGACCTGACCCAGCCAGGGCCGCCCCCGGCAGCATTCGGCGAGGTCGCCGTGCTCGTGCGTGTCGTCCGGATGTTCCCGGACGAAATCGGCGAGCGCCACCAGGTGGTCCACGTCGCCGTCGCGCAGGTAGCGCAGCCGGTGCGCGGTGTGCACGGCACAGTCGAAGGTGGGGTCCTTCGCCAGCGCCCGGTCGATCCAGCCCAGCGCCGCGTCGAGCCGGCCGTTGTCGGCGAGCGTGCCGGCGATGTCCGCGTAGACGGCGAGGTCGTCGGGGTCGAGCGCGACAGCCCGTTCCAGCGCCGCCAGCGCCTCGCCGGTGCGGCCGGCGCTGCGGTACGCGTACCCGAGCCACACCTCGCCGAGTTTGGTGGGCTGTGCGCGTACCCCCCGGGTGGCCCAGGTGACGGCGAGGGTGACCTCGCCGAGGCGCCGGGCCAGCGCGGACGCCGCGCCCAGCAGCAGCGGGTGGGCCGGATGCACGGTGATCGCGTTGCGGGCCAGCGTGAGGTACGGCGCCAGCGGCTCGCGCAGCCGGCGCGGCGCGGGGTCGGGCGCCGCCGCGCAGACCTGCATGAGGATCCGGGCGGTGCGTTCGGGGTCGAGGCGTTCCGGCAGGTCGGTGGCAGTCACCCAGGGCACGGCGGCCCACGGCGCGGCGGGCGCGTAGCCGGTGGCGGCGGCCAGCAGGTCGAGCCCTTCGGCGGGCCGGCCGGCGGCGGCGAGCAGGTGCGCGCGGGCCACCACGGCGCCGACGAACGCCTGCTGACCGAGCGGGAAGAGGTCCAGGTCGCCGCCGCTGGCCGCGTCCAGCCGGGCGAGCGCTTCGTGCGCCTCGGGCAGCGTGGGGGAGCAAACCAGCGCGGCGGCGATGTGGTCGGCGGCGTGCCGCAGGTCGCCCTCGCCCAGCGCCAGCCGGGCCAGCGCGAGTTCCTCCTCCGCCGAGAGCGCGGCGTCGTCCTCGGGCACGTCGTCCTTCCGCCGGTCGGGGTCGGTCAGCCGGGCAAGCCTAGGGGATCTTCCGTCAATTAGTGATCCACTGCGCACTCCTGCTCGTTGCGTTGATTGAGGCTGCTGAAACGTGCAAGACTGAGCATCGAACGCGCGAGAAACGCGCAGAAGGAGGTCTGGAGTGACGCGAGCAGGGGCCGGTATGGCCGCCGACATCGACGAGCAGCCGGCCGGTTACGAGCGTCTGCTCTCCGCCGAGCACGCCGCGGCGATCGCCGAGGTCGCGGCCGTCGTCGCGCAGCGGCGCCCCCGGCACGTGGTGTTCACCGCGCGGGGCACCTCCGACCACGCCGCGCTCTACGCGGCCTACCTGACCGAGATCCGCCTCGGACTGCCCGCCGGGCTGGCCTCGCCCAGCGCGATCACCGTCTTCGGCGCCCGGCCCGACCTCTCCGACGCGCTCGTCGTCGGCGTCAGCCAGAGCGGCGGCTCGCCCGACCTCGCCGAGGTGCTGCGGGTCGCCCGCGCCTCCGGCGCGCTCACCCTGGCCGTCACCAACAACCCCGGCTCGCCGCTGGTCGAGACCGCCGAGCTGAGCGTGGACATCGCCGCCGGCCACGAGCGGGCGGTCGCCGCCACCAAGACCTACACCGCCGAACTGCTCGCGCTGCTCATGCTGATCGAGGGGGTACGCGCCGGCGACGGCGTGCTGCCCGCCGAGGAGCGCGCCGCGCTGAGCCGGCTGCCCGAGCTGGCCGCGCAGACGCTCGCCGACGACACCCCGGCCCGGCTCGCGCCGCGCTACCGGTTCGCCGCCCAGCTCGTCACCACCGGCCGGGGGTACGCGTACCCGACCGCGCGCGAGGCGGCGCTGAAGCTGATGGAGACCTCGTACCTGCCGGCGCTCGCCTTCTCCGGCGCCGACCTGCTGCACGGCCCGCTCGCCATGACCGATCCGGACGTACCGGTGCTCGCCGTGGTCGGCTCCGGCCCCGGCGGCACGTCGATGCGCGAAGTGCTGCCCCGCCTCGGCGAGCGCCGCGCCGACGTGGTGGTGGTCGGCTCCGCCGAGGTCGGCGAGACCCGGATGGCGGTGCCCGAGGTCGACGAGCGGTACGCGCCGCTGCTCGACATCCTGCCGCTGCAACGGCTCGCGCTGGCCCTGGCGCTGGCCCGGGGCGAGGACCCGGACGCGCCGCGCGGCTTGAAGAAGGTCACGGCGACGATGTGAGGCCCGGCGTGGCACGCTGTGTGGCGTGTCCACCCTCCGTGACCTCGCCGAGGAGCACACCGCGCTCCGCCCGGCCGACATCGACCACCTGCACCGGATCGCCGGCGACTGGCAGCTGCTGTCCGACCTGTCCTTCGCCGACCTGCTGCTCTGGGTGCCGGTGGACGGCGACGGCACGTTCCTCTGCGTGGCCCAGGTCCGTCCCACCACCGCCCCGACCGCCTACCTGGACGACCAGGTCGGGCGGATCGTCGGCGGGGCCGAGGTGGCCCACCTGGAGGTGGCCTACCGGCAGGGACGGATCTGGCGCGAGGGCGACCCGGTCTGGTACGGCGACGTCCCGGCCCGCCACGAGGCGATCCCGGTCCGGCTGCGCACCGGCGACGGTGAAGCCGGCGAGGTGATCGCCGTGGTGGGCCGGGACACCAACCTGTCCACCGCGCGCACCCCGAGCCAGCTCGAACTGAACTACCTGACCACCGCCGACGACCTGGCCCAGATGATCGCCGACGGCACGTTCCCGCCGCCCCGGCACCCCGGCGAGACCACCTCGGCGCCCCGGGTCGGCGACGGCCTGGTGCGGCTCGACGCCAACGGCAAGGTCACCTACGCCAGCCCGAACGCGCAGTCCGCGTACCGCCGCCTCGGCTATGCCTCCCACCTGGTCGGCGAGGACCTGGCCAAGCTGCACCGCCGGCTCGCCGGCGACCCCCTCGAAGGCACCGACGCGGGCAACGCCGTGCTCGCCGCGCTGCGCGGCGAGGCGCCGCCCCGGCGGGAGATCGACGCCCGCGGCGCGACCATGCTCACCCGGGCGCTGCCGCTGATGCCCGCCGGAGTGCCGATCGGCGCGCTGGTGCTGGTCCGCGACATCACCGAGGTACGCCGCCGCGACCGCGCCCTGATCACCAAGGACGCCACCATCCGGGAGATCCACCACCGGGTGAAGAACAACCTCCAGACCGTCGCCGCGCTGCTGCGCCTGCAGGCCCGGCGGGTCTCCATGCCCGAGGCCCGGGTCGCGCTGGAGGAATCGGTACGCCGGGTCGCCTCGATCGCGCTGGTGCACGAGACGCTCTCCATGTCCAGCGACGAGGCGGTCGAGTTCGACGGCATCGTGGACCGGGTGGCCAGCGCCGCCACCGAGGTCGCCGCCACCGAGGTGAGTGTCGGCATGCGCCGCCGCGGCACGTTCGGCGTCCTGCCCGCCGAGATCGCCACCTCGCTGGTGATGGTGCTCAACGAGCTGCTGCTCAACGCCGTCGAGCACGGTTTCCCGTCGGCCGAGGAGGAGGCGGCCGCTCCTCCTGTGGACGTGCCCCGGCCGGAGGCGGGGGTTTCCGCGCCCCGGCCCGAGGTTGTGGTCTCCGCGCACCGGGCGCGCAAGCAACTGCACGTCACGGTGACCGACAACGGCCGGGGGCTGCCCGAGCAGTTCGACGCCGAGCGCGGCGGCAACCTGGGCCTGCAGATCGTCCGGGCGCTGGTCACCGGCGAGCTGCGCGGCACCATCGAGCTGCGTAACGGCGCCGACGGCGGCACCGAGGCGGCCATCGTCGTACCGCTGGCCCGCGGCACCACCGACCGCCTCACCGGACGAGCAGGGCCACTGTGATCCCCGGACGCGGCCACACCTGCCGCACCGTGTAGCCCGCGCGCAGCGCGTCGCCCTTCGCACCCGGCACCGCCGCCAACGGGTCCGCGCGCCGGCCGGTGACCACCAGCCACACCCGGTCCACCCCGGCCAGGCACCGCGCCGGGTCGTCGCACTCCACGGCCCAGAGGCTCGCGTCCTGACGCTGGTCGCGGACCACCAGCACGTCGCGTGGCAGCCTCGACCCCAGGTGGTACGCCATGCCGAGATCCGGGAACAGCCAGCCGTCCCGGGGCGAGTAGACGATCGCGTCGCCCGGCCGCTGCCCGGCGCGGATGATCCCGGCCGCGCCCGCGTAGTCGACGGGTGCGCTGCGCGGCCACTCGTGGGTGCGGCGCAGCGCCACCTGATCGGGCAACCCGAGCAGCCCGGCCAGGACCACCACCGCGATTCCCGCCGCGACCCGTCCGCGCGGCGACGTCGGCCCTTGCTCTGCTTCCACGGGCGCGGCAGTGCGGCCGGCTGCGGCGGGTGTCGCCGTGCGCGCTGGTTCAGCGGGCGTTGCTTCAGAGGGCGCTGGTTCAGCGGGCGTTGCTTCAGCGGGCGTTGCTTCAGCGGGCGTTGCTGTTGCCGGCGTTCGGGCCGGTGCGGGAGTGACCCGCGCGGCAGCCAGCGCGGCGCCGGCCAGTACGCAGGCGAACGGCACGGTGAAGACCAGGTAGCGGGTCACCCAGAGCGGCACCATCGTTCCGGCGGCGAACATCAGCAGCACCGGCAGCAGCACGGCGGCGGCCGGCAGCAGCGCCCGGCGACCCAGCCGGGCCACGCCGAGCGCCGCGAGCGCGAGCACGAAACCGCCGACGACGCCGCTCTGCGCCAGCGCACCCGGCAGCGCCGCCAGGTCGGGCAGGCGCGCCGGGTCGACCCAGTCGAGCTGTCGACCGCGCTGCCCCCGGGCGACGAGTGCCAGTGGGGTGACGAGCACGACGGCCGGCACCAGCGCCAGCAGCCACCCGGCCAGCGCCTCCCGAGCCTCGCCGGTCACGTTCTGCGGTTCCGCTTCCGGCGCGTCCGTGCCATGCTCCCTGCTCCCGGGATGCGGTGACACCCGTGGCGTTCCACCGGCGTTCGATCTCGTGGCTGAGTGGAACGCCGTGGGTGTCTGCGGGGCGTCGTGACACCCGTGGTGTTCCACTCGCGCTCGATCTCGTGGCTGGGTGGAACGCCACAGGTGTCTGCGGCGTGGCCGGCTCGCGTCGGGCATCTGGGCTCGGGACTGGCCGGGCGGATCGACGACCCCCGCAGGGCCATGTGCGGCGGTCAGCAGCACCACCACGGCGTGCGCGGCGAGCAGGGTGAGCGCGACCAGGTGGAGCAGGCCGAGCGCGGCGACCGCAGCGGCGTACCCGGCCCAGCGTCGCCAGGTCGGCCGGCGCAGCGCCTCGACCAGCAGCAGCGTGGCCAGCACGGCGAGCAGCGTGGCTAGGGCGTACGGGCGGGCCTCCTGCCCGTACCTCGAGGTGACCGGCAGGACCGCGAACAGCAGTCCGGCCAGCAGCCCGGCGCGACGGCCGACCAGCACCGCGCCGAGGCGGGCGGTGAGCGCGGCGGCCACGGCCATGGCGAGCGCGGAGGGCAGTCGCAGCGCCGTCGGCGACGTGCCGGCAATCGCCGTCCAGCCGTGCATGAGCAGGTAGTACGGCCCGGTGGCGGCGTCGATGGTGCGGGTCATCCGGGTCAGGTCGGATAGCGGGCGGGTGGCCGCGCTCCAGGTGGCCAGCTCGTCCCGCCACGGCTGGGCGTGCCCGATCCCGGCCAGCGTCACCACGAGCGTGAGCAGCCCCGGCGTCACCCACACCGCCCAGCCGGGAAGGGCGCGAACAGACGCGGGCCCGAACCTCCTCACCCCCGCAGCGTCACACGCCCGCTCCCGCTCACCCCCCAGCTCCCCCATTTCCCACCCACCCGGCCCACCCCACCCCGCCCGGCCCCACCCCGGCCCCCGCCCCGTCGATCATGAGGTTGACGGCACTCACCGTCCCTTTTGCCCCCGCCAACTTCATGATCAACGGTGCGGTGACGGGGGTGGACGGGGGCCGGCGGTGTCGACCAAGGAGATTGCGGCCTGATGTGGCGGGTTGGGGGACGTCAACTCCTTGATCAACGGGAGAGGGCGGGGAGGGAGGGCGGGGGACAGGGATGGGAGTCGATCCCGGTTGGGGCCCGTGATGTGGGATCACAGTGCGGAGCTGTGGTCCGGCCGGGCGTGGTGTGGCAGCATGAGGCACATGACCGCCGCTGTCGTCCGCCGCTTCGTGGCTCGCCGCCACGTCGATTACGGCCGCGTGCGCAGCGCGATCTGTCCGGCCCACTGACGACGCCCGACCCTTCCGTCTCGGGCGCGCACTCGCGCCGGCCGTCATCGACATCGCCGTCCACGGCCCACTCCCGGGCCGGCCGCCGCGTCCGCGCTCGCAGGCACCGCAGCAAGCAATGGAGGACGCCGCGATGGCGGTCAGCAGCACCCCGACCCGTCCCGACTCCCCGGCGCCCGCCGCCCGTGCGCCCCGCCGGCCACGCGGCGAGGGCCAGTGGGCGCTCGGGCACAAAGAGCCGCTCAACCCCAACGAGCGGATCAAGAAGGACGACGACCCGCTGAACGTGCGGGACCGGATCGAGAACATCTACGCCCATCGCGGTTTCGCCTCGATCGACCCGCAGGACCTGCGCGGCCGGTTCCGCTGGTGGGGCCTCTACACCCAGCGCAAGGCCGGCATCGACGGCGGGCGTACCGCAGTCCTGGAGCCGCACGAGCTGGAAGACGAGTTCTTCATGCTCCGCGTCCGGGTGGACGGCGGCCAGCTCAACCTGGCCCAGCTCCGCGTGATCGCGGACATCTCCCGCGAGTTCGCCCGGGACACCGCCGACATCACCGACCGGCAGAACATCCAGTACCACTGGATCCGGGTCGAGGACATGCCGGAGATCTGGCGCCGGCTGGAGGCGGTCGGCCTGCAGACCACCGAGGCGTGCGGCGACTGCCCCCGGATCGTGCTGGGCAGCCCGGTCGCCGGGGTGGCCCGGGACGAGGTGCTCGACCCGACTCCGGCGATCGACGAGATCGTCCGCCGGTACGTCGGCGACAAGGCGTACTCCAACCTGCCCCGCAAGTTCAAGACCTCGATCTCCTGGCTGGTCGACACCCCGTACGAGGCGAACGACATCGCGTTCCTCGGCGTGGAGCACCCGGAGCACGGTCCCGGCTTCGACGTGTGGGTGGGCGGCGGGCTCTCCACCAACCCGATGCTCGCCAAGCGGCTCGGCGTCTGGGTGCCGCTGAACGAGGTGCCGGACGTGTGGGCCGGTGTGGTCGGCATCTTCCGCGACTACGGCTACCGCCGGCTGCGTAACCGGGCCCGGCTGAAGTTCCTGGTCGCCGACTGGGGCGTGGAGCGGTTCCGGGAGGTGCTGGAGAAGGAGTACCTGGGCCGCACGCTGCTGGACGGTCCGGCCGCGGAACTGCCGGCGAAGCCGGTGGACCACATCGGTGTGCACGCCCAGCGTGACGGCGCGAACTACGTCGGCGCGGCCCCGGTGGTGGGCCGGGTCTCCGGCACCCAGCTGGCGCAGCTCGCCGACGTGGTCGAGGCGCACGGCAGCGGCCGGGTGCGGCTCACCCCGTACCAGAAGCTGCTGGTGCTGGACGTGGCGCCGGAGCGGACCGAGGAGCTGGTCACGGCGCTGCGCGGGATCGGCCTGGAGGCCCGGCCGTCGGCGTGGCGGCGCGGCACGATGGCCTGCACCGGCATCGAGTTCTGCAAGCTCGCCATTGTCGAGACCAAGCGGCGCGGCGAGGAACTGGTCGCGCGCCTGGAGGAGCGGCTGCGCGACTTCGACGCGGACATCTCCATCCACCTCAACGGCTGCCCGAACGCCTGCGCCCGCACCCAGGTCGCGGACATCGGGCTCAAGGGCCAGCTCGTGGTCGGCCCGGACGGCCGGCAGGTCGAGGGTTTCCAGGTGCACCTCGGCGGCGGCCTCGGCATGGCCCAGGGCCAGACCGCCGGTTTCGGCCGCAAGCTGCGCGGCCTGAAGACCACCGCCGAGGAGCTTCCGGAGTACGTGGAACGGCTCGCCCGCCGCTACCTGGCCGGCCGGACCGAGGGTGAGACGTTCGCCAACTGGGTGATCAGAGCCGACGAGGAGGAGCTCCGATGAGCGATGCCCGATCTGCGCCTCTCTACTGCCCGTACTGCGGGGAGGAGGACCTGCGACCGCACGAGGCCGGACACGGCGCCTGGGAGTGCCACGCCTGCGCGCGGGTCTTCGCGGTCAAGTTCACCGGTCTGCTGAGCCGGGCGGTGACCCGGTGAGCGGCCTCGTCTCCGCCGCCGGCCTCGGCCTGATCGGCGAGGCCGGGCCGGCCCGCCGGGACCCGGAGGAGTTGCGCGCGCTGGCCGAGGAGGCCGGCCGGGAGCTGGCGGACGCTCCGGCGATCGAGATCGCCCGGTGGGCGGCCGAGACGTTCGGCGAGCGGTTCTGCGTGACCAGCTCGATGGCCGACGGGGTGGTGGCGCACCTGGTCTCCCGGGTCGCGCCCGGCGTCGACGTGGTGTTCCTGGACACCGGGCTGCACTTCCCGGAGACGCTGCGGGTGCGTGACGAGGTGGCCCGCCGGATGCCGGTGCGGGTGCGCTCGATCCGGCCGCGGATGACCGTGGGCCAGCAGGACGGCCAGTACGGTCCGCGGCTGTTCAACAGGTCCCCGGACGACTGCTGCCAGCTGCGCAAGGTGGAGCCGCTGGAGCGGGCGCTGTCCGGGTACGACGCGTGGGCCGCCGGACTGCGCCGGGACGAGTCGCCGACCCGGGCGAACACGCCGGTGGTGGGCTTCGACGCGCGGCGCGGCAAGGTCAAGGTGAACCCGATCGCGGCGTGGACGCAGCGGGAGGTGGACGCGTACGTGGCCCGGTACGACATCCCGGTCAACGAGTTGTTCGCCCGTGGCTACGGCTCGATCGGCTGCTGGCCGTGCACCCGGCGGAC
Source organism: Micromonospora sp. CMU55-4 (assembly GCF_011602315.1). Taxonomy (NCBI): domain Bacteria; kingdom Bacillati; phylum Actinomycetota; class Actinomycetes; order Micromonosporales; family Micromonosporaceae; genus Micromonospora; species Micromonospora sp. CMU55-4. Next base: position 118,660 of record NZ_JAAOLH010000013.1, on the reverse strand, counting down.
GAAGGCGGGGGAGGACCCGCGGTCCGGTCGCTGGGCGATGTTCGAGAAGACCGAGTGCGGCCTGCACACCTGAGGGCCGGGCCGCCCGTGGTGCTGGTGGCGCACGGGAGCCGTGACCCTCGGGCGGCGGAGGCGACCCGGGCGCTGGCCCGGGCCGTGGCGGACACCTGGCCCGGTCGTGCGGTGCTGCCGAGCTGGCTGGACCACACCGATCCCGGCCCGGCCGAGGTGCTGCGCGGGCTTGCCGCCGCCGGCCACTCCCGGGCGGTTCTGGTGCCGCTGCTGCTGACCGCCGCGTACCACCGGAAGGTCGACATCCCGGCGGCGGTCGCGGCGGCCGGCGCCGAGATCGAGGTACGGGTGACCGACGTGCTGGGCCCGGCCGGCTCCGGCGTGGACGGCGGGTTGCTGGACGGGCTGCGCCGCCGCCTGGCGGAGGCGACCGGCGACGGGCCGGGCGGGCTGGACGCGGTGGTGCTGGCGGCGGCCGGTACCCGGGATCCGGCCGCTCGTGCCTCGGTGGGCCGGGTCGCCGCGGCGTTCGGCGCCGGGCTGGGCGTGCCGTGCCGCGTGTCGTACGCGTCGGCGGCGCCGCCGGAGGTCGGCGGCGCGGTGGCGCGACTGCGCGCGGCGGGGGCCCGCCGGGTCGCGGTGGCGGCCTACTTCCTGGCGCCGGGCCGGTTCCACGACGGGGTACGCGCGGCGGCCCGGTCGGCGGGCGCGGTGGCGGTGGCGGAGCCGCTGAACGACCTGCCGGAGTTGGCGGATCTGGTCCGGCGGCGCGTGGACACGGTTGCGGCCTGACGGGTGAGGACAACGCAACGCCCCGGCCGGAATCCCGGCCGGGGCGTTGTCGTGTGGTACGGGTCAGGCGGAGTGAGCGCGCAGCACCCGGAGACCGCCGCGGCGCTTCACCGCGCGGCGCTCCTCCTCGCTCATCCCGCCCCAGACGCCGGCGTCCTGACCGGACTCCAGCGCCCACTGCAGGCACTGGTCGGTCACGGGGCAGCGCCGGCAGACGGCCTTCGCCTGCTCCACCTGAAGGAGGGCCGGGCCGGACGTCCCGATGGGGAAGAACAGCTCCGGGTCCTCGTCGCGGCAGACCGAATCGTGGCGCCAGTCCATGGCGGCAACACTCCTCATTCTTAGTGGGTGGCCAGTAAACGCTTCGTTGCTATTCCTATTTGCGTCCGCATTGCCGAAGGGTGACGGTCAGCATCCATCAATTCGGCGCAGCGTGAGCAGGCTGTGGGGTGCCTGGACCTGCTGGAACAGCTCAACCGAACGAGCATATCCAGGCAATGTCCCGGCAACACGAGTTCGCTTGTGAATACTTTCACGAACTACAGCGATGTCAAGGGTGCCGCTCGGAAAAACTCCGAACAGTGAGCGGGCTCACCACCCATTTGTCCGGGTTTACCAGGGTCCTGGTTACCCGGCGTGCCACAGTCGATAATCAATGTAGTACGGTCTGCGTGACGTTGCTGACATTTCCGGCACCCTTCCTCGGCGTGGCGGCCACCGCGCCCGCGCGGCGGGGGGATCCGCGTCAACCGACTGGAGTACCCGAGACCTAGCAGATTACTCTCAGTGCCGCCGGCACGGAGGTGAATCGGACTTTCTCCCGCTCGCCGAGGTAGTCCCCGTCCATCTGGAACGGCAGTGGGCGCTCCGAGCGCAGGGTGAACTCCGCCAGGTCGTGCAGGCGCAGCACCTGCTTGCCGTGCGGGTCCGGCTTCCGGGAGAAGAACTGCGCCGCCGTACGGGCCGTGCTGGCCACCCGCAGCCGCCGCAGCGCGAGCACGTCGAGCCCGAGATCGAACGAGGCTTCCGGGTTCGGGTTGATCTCCCGGTCGCCCAGATACGTCCACGGCGCGGTGTTCTGGATGATCGCCGTGGCCAGCTCCGTGTCCGGCGCCTCACCCGGACGCTCCAGCGTGATCGACGGGTGGCGGCGGTCCGAGCCGACGAAGTACTGGCTCGCGGTGGACCGGAAGTAGAGCGCCGGCGTGGAGACGCGCCCCTTCTTGCGGGACTGTTCCACCCGGCGGATGACCGCCGCGTCCAGCCCGAAGCCGGCGCAGAACGTGAAGTAGCGGTCGTCGGCCCGGCCCAGCCCGATCGTGCGGGACCGGCCCAGCCGCAGTCCCTCCAGGATCATGCTGGTGCCGTCCGGCCATTCCCGGGGCAGCCCGAGCGCGCGGGCGAAGACGTTCGTCGAGCCGCCGGGCACGGTGGCCAGCGCGGGCAGCCGCTCGGCCGAGGTCTGCCCGGTCCGGAACGTCGGCGGCTCCGCCGCCATCAGGCCGTTTACCACCTCGTTGACGGTGCCGTCGCCACCGAGCGTGACCACCAGGTCGACGCCCTCCTGGGCGGCCTCCCGGGCCAGGTCCATGGCATGGCCCCGCCGGCGCGTGTAGCGCACCGACAGGTCGACTTCACTGCGCAACGCCCGGACCAGCACGTCCCGGCTGCGCTCGCTGGTGGTGGTGGCCTTCGGATTGACCACCAGGACGGCCCGCATGGGCGGCACTGTACCGCGACTACCCACCGGTATCGTGGCGCCCGTGACGATCGACTCCGACCCGGTCCCCGGCACGCTGCGCGCCGCGGTGCTCCTGCTACGCGCGGAGGCGGTGGCGCTCGGGCTGATCGCGGTGTGGCTCATCTGGTCCGACCTCACCGCTGAGACGACAGACCTGGTCTCGGCGCTGTGGGTGACCGCGTTCGCGATCGGCGGCGCGGTGGCGCTCTGGGCGCTCGGCGGCGCGTTGTCCCGCCGTCGCGCCGGCGCACGCGCGCCCGCGATCGTGCTTCAGCTCATGCTGCTGCCGGTCGGCTGGTTCATGATCGAGGGCGGCATGGGCTGGCTCGGCCTGCCGCTCATGGCGTTCGGCATCGGCATGGTCGGGTTGCTGGTGAGCGGCCCGACCAACCGCGCGCTCGGCTTCGGCGACCCGGCCCGCTGAACGCCGGACGGCCGCCGGGGCGGTGACCCCGACCCGGTCAGAAGCCGGCGCGGCGGGTCAGCAGGGAGATGGTGGCCCGGCCGTCGGTCGCGTGGGCGTTCGCCCCGGTGGTCAGCGCGGTGAGCACCTTCCAGGCGAACGACGACTCCGACGGCAGCGTCGCGCCCCGGACCGTCGGCACCGTGACCTCGACGGTGAGCGCGTCCTCGGTGACCGCGAACCGGCACTCCAGCTCGGCGTCGCGGGTGGCGATGGCGAGCAGCATGGCGCACGCCTCGTCGACGGCGATGCGCAGGTCCTCGATCTCGTCGAGGGCGAACTGCAGCCGGGCCGCGAGGCCGGCCGTGGCGGTACGGAGCACGCCGAGGTAACCACCGTCGGCGGGCACGGTGAGGTGGACGACGTCGTCGTCAGTCGTCGGGTGCCCGGTCAGTTGAGTCACGGCTCCTCCCCCCGGTGCGGGACTCTACCCGGTCAGGGGGCCGACCGCGTGGGCGCGGCCGTCGCGTGCGTGGCGAGCTCGCGCAACGCGGGCCCGGCCAGGCGGTACGGGGTCCACTCGTCCATCGGCGTGGCGCCGATCGCGGCGTAGAAGCGGGCTGCCGGGTTCCAGTTGATCATCCACCACTCCAGCCGCTGGTAGCCGCGCTCGACGCAGATCGCGGCGAGGGTGGCCAGCAGCATCCGGCCCGCGCCGGTGCCCCGGGCGGACGGGCGGACGTACAGGTCCTCCAGGTAGATGCCGTGCACGCCGGCCCAGGTGGAGAAGTTGAGGAACCAGAGCGCGAAACCGACCGGCTGGTCCGCCGCGTCGACGGCCACGTGACCGAAGAGCGCCGGCGCCGACCCGAACAAGGCCGCCTCCAGCTGCTCGGCGGTGAGGTGGCACTGCTCCGGGGCGCGCTCATACTCGGCGAGTTCGTGCACCATGGCGACGACGGCCGGTACGTCCCCAGGACGTACCGGCCGGATCGTCGGAGTGCCGTCGGGCGACGTCACGCCTGCTTGGTCTCCCAGAAGATCTTCGAGATCTCGTCGATCTTCGCCAGCAGCTCGTCCGCCTTGGCCGGGTCGGTCGCGCCCTTGGCGCCGGCCGCGCCGGCCAGCTTGGTGGCCTCGTTGAACAGCTGGTGCAGGTGCGGGTACTTCTCGAAGTGCGGCGGCTTGAAGTAGTCGGTCCAGAGCACCCACAGGTGGTGCTTGACCAGCTCCGCCCGCTGCTCCTTGATCAGGATGGCGCGGGTGCGGAACTCCGGGTCGGTGTTGGCCTGGTACTTCTCACAGATCATTTTGACCGACTCGGCCTCGATCCGGGCCTGGGCCGGGTCGTATACGCCGCAGGGCAGGTCGCAGTGAGCGCTGGCCGTCACCCGGGGCGTGAGGATGCGGGGAAGGCGCATCAGGGTCCTCCATGGGTTGTTTGCGATGATCCAAGACGACATTACTCCTGGAGACGCCCTCGGGGGCTGGGAGGTGACATGGCGCCCACCGGCGAACCTCCGGCGCTGCGCGGCCCGCTGACGCCGGTGCTGGTGACCGGCCCCTCCATGTCCCCCACGCTGCGGCACGGCGACGCGGTGCTGGTCCGCACCGGCGGCCGGGCGGTGCGCCCCGGTGACGTGGTCGTCGCGGTCTTCCGCAGCCGTCCCGACCTGCTCGTCGTCAAGCGGGCGGTGGAACCGCGCGACGGCGGCTGGTGGTTGCGCGGCGACAACGAGTTCGTCGCCGACGACTCCCGCGCGTACGGGGTGGCCGACGTCCGCGGCCGGGTGGTGGCCCGCTGGTGGCCGCGTCCGGGACTGGTCAGGGGCCGGTAACGACCGGAGCGGATATGACCCCGCTCACATACTGGCTGCCGAAGCGTGACTATGCTCGGAAAGTGCCCGGGTGACCCCCGCACCGCCGCGCCGCCGGTCGCTGACCACCGCTGACCACGCCGGCCGGTCCGTCTGCTCGACAGATCCTGGAGTCACCATGTCTTCGTCCACCCCGGACCCCGCCGATCCCGTCTTCCGCCTGCACGTCGGCGGCAAGATGGCAGTCGCCTCCACCGTCCCGCTGACCAGCCGCGAGGACCTCTCCCTCGCGTACACCCCGGGGGTTGCCCGGGTGTGCGAGGCGATCGCCGCCGACCCCGCGCTCGCCGACACCTACACCTGGGTGTCGCACACCGTCGCGGTCGTCACCGACGGCTCCGCCGTACTCGGTCTGGGCAACATCGGCCCGCGCGCCGCGCTGCCCGTGATGGAGGGCAAGGCGGTGCTGTTCAAGCAGTTCGCCGGCGTCGACGCGGTGCCGGTCTGCCTGGACACGCAGGACGTGGACGAGATCGTCGCGACGGTCAAGGCGCTCGCGCCGTCGTTCGGCGGGATCAACCTGGAGGACATCAGCGCGCCGCGCTGCTTCGAGGTGGAGCGGCGGCTCGACGAGGCGCTGGACATCCCGGTCTTCCACGACGACCAGCACGGCACCGCGATCGTGGTGCTCGCCGCGCTGCGCAACGCCGCCACGCTGCTCAACCGCAAGCTCGGCGACCTGCGGGTGGCCGTCAGCGGCGCGGGCGCGGCCGGTGTCGCGGTGACCAAGATGCTGATCGCCGGCGGCGTCGACCCGGCCGGGGTGGTGGTGTGCGACTCGCGCGGCATCATCGGCCGGCACCGCGAGCTGACCGGCACCAAGGCCGAGCTGGCCGAACTCACAAACGCCGAGGGCCGCCAGGGCGACATCACCGAGGCGCTGCGCGGCGCGGACGTGCTCATCGGCGTCTCCGGCGGCCAGATCCCCGAGGCGGCGGTGGCCGGCATGGCCCCCGGCGGCATCGTGTTCGCGCTGGCCAACCCCACCCCGGAGGTGCACCCCGAGGTGGCCGCCCGGCACGTGGCAGTGGTCGCCACCGGGCGCAGCGACTACCCGAACCAGATCAACAACGTGCTCGCGTTCCCCGGCGTGTTCCGGGGCGCGCTGGACGCCGGCGCCACCCGGATCACCGACTCGATGAAGGTGGCCGCCGCCGACGCCATCGCGAACGTGGTGGCCGAGTCGCTCACCGCCGACGCGATCGTGCCCTCGCCGCTGGACCCCCGGGTCGCGCCGGCGGTGGCCGAGGCGGTCGCCGAAGCCGCCCGCCGCGACGGCGTCGCCCGCCGCTGAGATGTAAGGAAGGGGCCCTTCTTAACGCCTCCGGTAGAGGAAGGGCCCCTTCTTAACTGCTGCTCAGCTTGTTACCGTGCCGATCATGCGTGCTGCCTTCGCCTCGGCCTTCGACACCGACAACCCGCTCGCCGCGCTCGCCGTCGGCGACCGTCCCGAGCCGACCCACCCGCAGGACGACTGGGTCACCGTGCGGGTCCGGGCCAGCTCGCTCAACCACCACGACCTCTGGTCGCTGCGTGGCGTGGGCCTGACCGCCGACCAGCTCCCGATGATCCTCGGCTGCGACGCGGTCGGCACCGACCCGGACGGCAACGAGGTCGTCATCTACCCGGTGGTGCCCACCCCGGGCGACCCGCGCGGGGTCTCCATCCTCTCCGAGCACTACCAGGGCACGTTCGCCGAGCTGGTCGCCGTACCCCGGATGAACCTCCTGCCGCTGCCCGACGGCCTGTCGGCCACCGACGCGGCGTGCCTGCCCACGGCCTGGCTCACCGCCTGGCGGATGCTGACCACCAAGGGCCGGGTCGCCGACGGCGAGTCGGTGCTGGTCCAGGGCGCCGGCGGTGGCGTGGCCACCGCGGCTGTCGCGCTCGGCGTCGCGCTCGGCAAGCGGGTGTACGCGACCAGCCGCGACGCCGGCAAGCGGGAGCGGATCGCCGAGCTGGGCGCGACCGCGCTGGAGCCCGGCGCGCGGCTGCCGGAACGGGTCGACGTGGTGATCGAGACGGTCGGCGCGGCCACGTTCGACCACTCGCTGAAGTCGGCCGCGCCGATGGCCCGGATCGTGGTCTCCGGCGCCACCTCCGGCCACGAGCCGAAGGTCAACCTGCGCCGGGTCTTCGCCATGCAGCTGGAGATCCTCGGCACCTCGATGGGCACCCCCGACGAGCTGACCGAACTGCTCGCGTTCTGCGCCGAGCACGAGGTGCGGCCGGTGGTCGACCGGGTGGTGCCGTTCAGCGAGATCACCGAGGCGTTCGCCCGGCTGCAGTCCGGCGACGTCTTCGGCAAGGTGGTCGTCGACCACACCGCCTGAGGCGCGCGGCGCGGGTGGTGCTCGGCGCTGGCGGCGCTCGGCGCTGGCGGCGCGCGGCGCGGCGTGTTAAGAAGGGGCCCCTTCTCTACCGGAGGCGTTAATAAGGGGCCCTTCCTTACAGCCGGTCGTCGAGCGTGGCCACACCGCCTCGGGCCGCGGCGGCGGGGAGGCGCTCCTTCGCCGCCGGGTCGCCGTAGAGCGTCCAGCGGAGGAACTCGATCGTGGTGTCCGCGACCACGCCCAGCGCCTTGCCGTCGCCGAGCAGCGCCCGGCCGTGGTCGCCCTTCGGCAGGCTGAGCATCGCCTTCGGCCACGGCACCGCGTCGAAGACGGCCTTGCCCGCGGCGTACGACACCACCTCGTCGGCCTCACCGTGCACGTACAACTGCGGCGCGACGGTGCCGGCGAACGCGGTGCCCACGCCGAGCGCGGTGCCGGCGAAGACGATGCCCGCGTCCAGCCGCGCGTCCCGGCCCGCGGTGAACAGGCCGATAGTGGTCACGCCACCGGCGCTGTGCCCGGTCGCGGCCACCCGCTCCGGGTCCAGCCGGCCACGCAGCGGATCGCCCGCCTTCTCGCCGAGCGCGAGCACCCGGGTCAGCACGTACGACACGTCGGCCGGCTGGTTCAGCACGTCCAGCGCGTTGCCGTCGGTGCCCCGAGAGGTGTGCGGGAAACGTGGCGCGGCGACCACGAAACCGGCCGCCGCCCAGCGCGTGAGCAGCACCTGGTAGTCCTCCGGCCGGGCGGTCAGCCCGTGGCTGAACAGCACCACCGGGAACCGCCCGGCCGCTGCCGGGGCGGAGCGCTCGACTGCGCCACCGGCCGCGCCCGCCGCCGGGTACCAGAGCGTCACCGGCAACGGCCGGTTGCCGTCCCGGTTGAGCTTCACCTGGCGTACGCCGACCGCGAAGCTCTCCGTGGGCGCCTTGCCGGCGGGTACGCGCGGGGTCGGTGTGACGCTTGTCGGTGCGGTGTCCGGAGCGGGCCGCCCGGCCGGGGCGGCGGGCTGCTCCGAGCAGCCGGCGAGGGCGGCGCCGAGGACGGCGGCGGTGAGCAGGGCGACGGGACGACGGCGCATGAACTGAATTGTGCCTCGCGATCGCCTGTGACCCCGCCCGGTCAGCCGGTCGGGTGGTCGCACGCCGATGCCCGGAGCCGGGCCAGGTCGGCGGCGTCCTTGGCACGGCGGGGCCGCTCTGGCATCCAGACCGGGAACATCTCCTTGAACTCGATCTGCGCGGCGACGCTGATCACCGGGGCCGCGAGCGGACCGATCCGGCCGGGTGGGGCGCTCAGCATGCCCTCGGGCAGGACGGTGCCCGCCCACGGTCCGGCGCCCACGACGACCCGGCCCGCCGTGTCCCGGTCGAGGTACGCGAAGCTCAGCTCGACGTCGTCCCGGACCAGGTCGAGCTGGAGCGTTGCCGGCATTCGGGGGTCGGGCCGCCAGCTGAGCGCGCCGAGCCGGTCGGCCAGCAGGTCGGCGTCCCGCCGCCAGCAGTACCAGTCGACATCGACGTGGGGGCGGCTCACCGCTCCGAGGTGGAAGTCCATCGCCCAGCCGCCGCGCAGCCAGACGTCGATCCCGGCCGCTCCGGCCACCTCGACGACCTCACGGATGGCGCCCAGTTGCCGCCCTTCCAGCCCGTCCACGCCCGCACCCTACCCACCCCCGCCCCGGCTCGCGTCGATCATGAGGTTGGCGGCATCTGCTGTCCGGTTTGTCGCCGTCAACCTCATGATCAACGGCGCTGGGCCGGGTGCGGTCACGTGGGTAGGGAGTGGGATGTGAAGGTGGTGCCGGGGGCTGTCGCGTCGGCGGGGAGGCGACGCAGCGCCGCCCGGTCGGCGTACAGCGTCCAGCGCAGGAAGTCGGTGGTGGTGGCGAGCACCTGGGGGAAACCGGCGCGGCCCGGCGTCAGATACTCGCCGTGGCCCTGACCGCGCAGGCTCAGGAAGGCGGCCGGTCCGAGGCAGCGGGCGTACGCGGCCCGGCCGATCGACTCCGGCACGATCCGGTCGGCGCTCCCGTGCACGAACAGCATCGGCGCGAGCGGACGGGAGAAGCCGGCGACCATCCGGCCACCGGCGATCACGATCCCGGCCCGTAGCGGGGTCGGTTGCCCGGAGGCGAACATTCCGAGGCTGGTGTGACCACCGGCCGAGTGCCCGGCGGCGGCGAACCGGTCCACGGCCAGGTGTGCGCCGAGCGGGTCACCGGGGCGGGTGCCCAGGCGGACCAGGTGACGGACCAGCCGCCAGGCGTCGGCCGGCTGGTTGCGTACGTCGTCGCGGGTGTAGCTGCGGGCGCGCAGGCTCGTACGCGGGTAGGTGGGCGCTACCACCACGAACCCGGCGGCCGCCCAGCGGCTGGTCAGGGCGGCGTGCAGCGCGGGCAGGCTGCGCAGCCCGTGGCTGTAGAGGACCACCGGGAACCGGCCCGCCGCGAACGGCGCGCCCGGCCGCACCCGTGGCCCGTCCAGCGTGCCGGTGCCGGACGGCCCGGCGGCGGGGCCGGTCGAGGTGGCGGCGGGGCCCGGCGAGAGGGCGGCGTCACGTGCGGGGGCGGAGCCGGGTAGTGCGGTGGTGTGGGCCGGTGCGGCGGGACCTGCGGAAGTGGACGGGGTCGCCTGCGTGGGCAGGTCGGCCGGGTACCAGACGGTGACCGGCAGCGGCCGCGTGCCCGCCGGGTCGAGCGTGAACTGGCGCATCCCCACCGCGTACTGGCGATCGGGCGCGGGCCGGACACCGGCCGGTACGGGATCGGTGGTGGCGACGGCCTGGCCGCAGCCGGCCAGCAGCGCCGTCATCAGCGCGGCCACCAGCCGCTGCCCCCTCACACCTGCACGGTAGGCAGCCGAGTGGTCGGTCCGCGCCCGCCGTCCGGATCGGCTGCCGTCACCACCCGGCCGGGCGACGCCTCCACCGGGCGGGCGGGTTTGCGCGGGCCGGGTGAGCCGGATGTCGAGCTCCGGCCTGGCGGGGCGGCCTGGTCCGGCCGGTTTCGCTAGGGTCACCCGCATGGCTGAGAACTACACCGACCCGAGTGGCAACACAGCGCAGTTCCGCGCGTTCGTCGATTCGCCCGAGCCGGCCGCGTCGGCGTCGGCGCCGTCCCGGGTGCCGCTGATCGCCGGTGTGGCTGTCGCCGTCGTCGTGGTGGTCGCGCTGGTCGCCTGGATCGCCCTGGGCTGACCCGGCCGCCGCGCGCCGGTCGCCGGCAGCGGCAGGGTCGCACCTGAGGCGCTGGGGTCACGCCAGTTCGCCGAGGTGGCGACATCGGGCGCACCGGGTCACGCCACCTCGCCGAGGTAGCGGCACCGTCGCCCAGAACGCGGTCAGACGCCCAGCACCTCGCGGGTCTCGCGGGCGATCTCCCGCTCCTCGTCGGTGCCGACCACGAGCACCGCCACCTCCGCGCCGTCCGGCGAGACGATCCGGTCGCCGTGGCCGTCGTTGCGCGCCGGGTCGACGGCGATGCCGAGCCGCTCCAGCCCGGCCAGCGACGCGGAACGCACCGGCGCGGCGTGCTCGCCCACCCCGGCGGTGAACGCGATCGCGTCGACCCGGCCGAGCAGCGCGTAGTACGCGCCGACGTAGCCGGTGATGCGCCGGCAGTAGACGTCGAAGGCCAGTGTCGCGTCCGGGTCACCGGCGGCACGCCGGGCCAGCACCTCACGCATGTCGTTGGCGCCGGTCAGCCCGAGCAGGCCGCTGCGGTGGTTGAGCAGGTCGTCGATGTCGTCGACGCCCATGCCGCCCTCGCGGCGCAGGTGGAAGATGACTGTCGGGTCGAGGTCGCCGCTGCGGGTGCCCATCACCAGGCCCTCCAGCGGTGACATGCCCATCGAGGTGGCCACGCTGCGGCCACCCTGGACGGCACACGCGCTCGCCCCGTTGCCCAGGTGCAGCGTGATGGTGTTGAGCTGGTCGTACGGGCGGTCGAGCAGGTCCGCCGTGCGCCGCGAGACGTACGCGTGCGAGGTGCCGTGGAAGCCGTACCGGCGGACGCCGTACCGCTCGGCGGTGGCCTTGTCGATCGCGTACGTGGCGGCGGCCTCGGGCAGCGTGTGGTGGAACGCGGTGTCGAAGACGGCCACCTGCGGGACGTCCGGCAGCGCCTCCCGGGCCACGCGGATGCCGGCCAGGTTGGCCGGGTTGTGCAGCGGGGCGAGCGGCACCAGGTCCTCGATGGCGGCGACCACCGCGTCGTCGATGCGTACCGGCTCGCTGAACTTCCGCCCGCCGTGCACCACCCGGTGGCCGACGCCGGCCAGCCCGGTCAGGTCGAGCCGACCGATGATCTCCCGGACCGCGCTCTCGTGGTCGGCCGGCCCGCCGCCGGGTTCGCCGATCCGTTCGACGGTGCCCTTGTCCAGGACGTCGTCGCCGTCGTACAGCCGGTACTTGACCGACGAGGACCCGCTGTTGAGGACCAGGATGCGGCTCATTCCGACGCCTCCGCGGCGGCCTGGATGGCGGTGATCGCCACCGTGTTGACGATGTCGGGCACGGTGGCGCCGCGGGACAGGTCGTTTACCGGCCGCCGCAGGCCCTGCATGACCGGCCCGACCGCCACCGCGCCGGCCGACCGCTGCACCGCCTTGTACGTGTTGTTGCCGGTGTTCAGGTCCGGGAAGATGAACACCGTGGCGCGCCCGGCGACCGGGCTGTCCGGCAGCTTGGTGGCGGCCACCTGCGGGTCGATCGCCGCGTCGTACTGGATCGGGCCCTCGACCAGCAGGTCGGGCCGGCGTTCCCGGACCAGCTTGGTGGCCGCCGCGACCTTCTCCACGTCGGCGCCCGCGCCGGAGCTGCCGGTGGAGTAGGACAGCATCGCCACCCGCGGCTCGATGCCGAACCGGGCCGCGGTGTCGGCCGACGAGATGGCGATGTCGGCGAGCTGGTCGGCGTCCGGGTCGGGGTTGACCGCGCAGTCGCCGTAGACGAGCACCCGGTCGGCGAGCAGCATGAAGAAGACGCTGGAGGCGACCGAGACGCCCGGCACGGTCCGGATGATCTCGAACGCGGGCCGGATGGTGGCGGCTGTGGTGTGGGTGGCGCCGGACACCATGCCGTCGGCGTGGCCGGTCTGCACCATCATCGTGCCGAAGTAGTTGGGCTGCGCCACGATGTCGTGCGCCAGTTCCACGGTGACGCCGCGGTGGGCGCGCAACTGCGCGTACGCCTGCGCGAACTCGTCCCGCCACGGGCTGGTCGCCGGGTCGACCACCTGCGCGTCGCCGAGGTCCACGCCCAGTTCCCGGGTGCGGCGGGCGATCTCGTCCGGGCGGCCGAGCAGCGTGATCTCGGCGACGCTCCGGCGCAGCAGCACCTCGGTCGCGCGCAGGATCCGTTCGTCGGCGCCCTCGGGGAGCACGAGCCGGCGGCGCTGGGCGCGGGCCCTGTCGATCAGGTCGTTCTCGAACATCAGCGGGGTGACCCGCGCGGACCGGCTGACCCGCAGCCGGCGGGCCAGGTCGTCGGTGTCCACGCAGCGTTCGAACGCGCCGAGCGCTGCCTCGACCTTGCGCGGGTTGGCGGTGCTGGGGCGGCCCTCGATCCGGCTGGACGCGGACACCGTGTCGTAGCTGTCGCTGGGTACCGACAGCACCGGGAGCCCGGTGTTCATCCGCTCGACCAGGCGCATGGCCCGCGGGTCGGGCTGTTCGCCGAGCGTGAGCACCAGCCCGGCCAGCGACACCTGCCCGGCGACGTGCGCGGCCCCGGCGGCCACCAGCAGGTCGGCGCGGTCGCCCGGGGTGATCACCAGCGCCCCGTCGGTGAGGTGGTCCAGCAGCGTCGGCACGTGCGCCGCGCCGACCACGTAGTCGAGCACGTCACGGTCGAGCGCGGTCTCGTCGCCGGTGAGCACGGTGCCGCGCAGCGCCGCGGCGACCTCGGCCACCGTCGGCGCCGACACGGTCGGCACCTCCGGGATCGCGTACGCGGGCACCGGCAGCTCGGGCAGCGTCATCGGCTCCGGCACGCGGTTGGCCAGCGCCGCGATCACCGTCGCGCCGAGGTCGACCAGATCGTGGTACGCGCCGCGCAGCGCCGCCGCGATCGTCTCGGGCGTCTGCCCGAAACCGTCGACCACCGGGACCACGACGCTGCTGAACTCGGTCGCGAGCCGGGCGTTGAAGGCCAGCTCACGCGGGCCGGTGCCGTCGCCGTAGGCGAAGTCGCTGCCGACCACCACTATCGCCGGGCAGCGGCGCTCGACCTCCCGGTAGCGGGTGACGATCCGGGAGATCAGCTCCTCCCGGCGGCCGTCCGCGACGAGCGCGCTCGCTTCGGCGTACGTGGCGCCGTACAGCTCGTCGACCGGCAGATCCATCCGGTAGCGCTCGGTGAGCAGGGCCAGGATCGGGTCGGTGCCGTCGCCGGTGACGAGCGGCCGGAACGCGCCGATTCGTTCCACCTGGCGGGACAACAGCTCGGCCAGCCCGAGCGCCACTGTCGATTTTCCCCCGCCCGAGCCAACGCCGGTCAGGTACACGCTGCGCGCCACGGCACCCAACCTACAAGATCGAGGTCGGTGCTGTCCGTTCTGCCTGGTCAGCACGGCTAGCCGGGGGAGAAGGCGGAAATTTCTCGCATCTACACTTGGCCGTGTGGAAGGCCCGACAGCACTGATTCCCGTCGTACCGGAATCGCCCCCCGTCTTCGTCGACCCGAGCGGGCGGCGACGTCGGCGGCTTCGCCGTCTCGCCTACTGCGCCGGCGCGGCCGGCGTGATCTACACGGTCATGGTGGGGGTCAGCTTCGCCGGCGGGCCGATCACCCCGGACACCGTCATCCCGTTCGTCGAGCCGACCAGCGAGCAGCGGCTGCCCTCGCCGAAACCGTCGGACACCCCCGCGCCGACCCGTGCCACGCCGGACACGCCCACCGACATCCGCACCGCGCCGGTGCGGGTGCCGGCAACCTCCGTCGCCCCCGCCACCACGGTCCCGCCGAGCCCTCGGTATCCCCGGCCGACCCGCACCGCACCGACCGCGCCCCGGCCCGTCCAGACGCCGGCCACCACCGCGCCGCCCACCGCCCCCACCGCCGAGGTGCCGCCGCCCGTTGTCGACCCGCCGGCGGTTGTCGACCCGCCCGCCGCGCCGGTCGCGCCCGCCGATGAGTGACCAGGCGCCCGCCCGCCCGAACCCGCAGACAAGTGAGCAGCCCACAGTCACGCTGGACCCCCGCCGTGTGCGGGCCGCCCGCGGGCACCGGGCCGGGCGGCAGCCGGACGACGCGCCCACAGCCGTGCTGGACGTCCGGCAGATCCCCGGCGTGCGGCAGATCCCCGGCGCGCGCCGGTCCCGTGGGCGGCGTCTCCTGCCCCGGCCGAGCTGGGCCCTGGTCGCCATGGTCGTGGTCGTCCTGGGCGGTCTGCTGGTCGTCGAGGCGTACACGAACGCCGCGTTCGTACCGGACAACCGGGTGACGCCCGGCAGCCAGCGGGAGGTCCCCAGCTCGGTGGTCGGCGGCGGCCCGATCGTCAACGTCGGCGCGGAGGGCCGGACCCAGTCGCACCGCCTGCCGCCGCGGACCGTCGCGCTCACCTTCGACGACGGACCCGACCCGCGGTGGACGCCGGAGGTGCTGCGCGTCCTGGACAAGTACCAGGTCAAGGGCACCTTCTTCGTCATCGGTTCGCAGGTCGTCAGAAACCCGGAGGTGACCCGCCGGCTGGTGGCCGAGGGCCACGAGCTGGGCGTGCACACGTTCACCCATCCCGACCTCGCCGCGCTGCCGGAGTGGCGGCGCGAACTGGAGTACGCGCAGACGCAGCTCGCCATCGCCAGCACCACAGGTGTCCGGACGTCGCTGCTGCGCTTCCCGTACTCGTCCCGGGCGGACGCGTACACCGACCGGGACTGGCCGATGCTGCGGCAGGCGGGCGAGCTGAGCTACCTCACGGTCGTCAACGACGTGGACAGCCGGGACTGGGAGCTGCTCCCGGTCGAGGAGATGATCGCGAACGCCACGCCGGACGGGACGGCCGGCACCATCGCGCTGTGGCACGACTCGGGCGGCGACCGGGCCGGCACCGTGGCCGCGCTGGAGCGGTACATCCCGGCGATGCTGGAACGCGGCTACCGCTTCACCACCGTCAGCGAGGGACTCAACCAGACGTTCGCGGCCGCGGGTGTGTCCGGCCCGGTGGGCGGGCACACGGCGGCCCCGCTCGACGAGCGGTTGCGGGGCCACGTCCTGGTCGGCGCGGTACGCGTCGCCGACGGCATGTTCGGGGTGCTCGGCGTCTTCTTCGTTCTCGTCGGGGTGCTCACGATCGGCCGTACCCTGCTGCTGTTCGTCGTGGCCCCGCGGCACGCGCGCCGCCGCCGTCGCCGCGACTGGTCCTGGGGCCCGCCGGTCACCGAACCGGTCTCGGTGATCGTGCCCGCGTACAACGAGCGGGAGGGCATCGCCGCGGCGGTCCGCTCGCTGGCCCTGGGTGACCACCCCGGCGGCATCGAGGTGGTGGTGGTCGACGACGGCTCGACCGACGGCACCGCCGACATCGTCGCGGCGCTGCGCCTGCCGAACGTGCGGGTCGTGCGCAAGCCCAACGGCGGCAAGCCCAGCGCGCTGAACACCGGCGTCGCGCTGGCCCGGCACGACCTGATCGTCATGGTCGACGGCGACACGATCTTCGAGCCGGACTCGGTCCGCCGGCTGGTCCAGCCGTTCGCCGACCCCCGGGTCGGCGTGGTCGCCGGCAACGTCAAGGTCGGCAACCGTCGCGGTCTGATCGCCAAGTGGCAGCACATCGAGTACGTCATCGGCTTCAACCTCGACCGCCGCCTCTACGAGACGCTGCGCTGCATGCCCACCGTCCCCGGCGCGATCGGCGCGTTCCGGCGGCAGGCGCTGGAGCAGGTGGGCGGCGTGACCGACGACACGCTCGCCGAGGACACCGACGTCACCATCGCCGTCGGCCGCGCCGGCTGGCACATCGTGTACGAGGAGAGCGCCCGCGCCTGGACCGAGGCGCCGACCACCATCGGCCAGTTGTGGAAGCAGCGGTACCGGTGGAGCTACGGCACCATGCAGGCGATGTGGAAGCACCGGCGCTCGGTGATCGAGAGCGGTCCGTCGGGCCGGTTCGGCCGCCGGTGCCTGTCGTTCCTGACGCTGTTCGGCGTGCTGCTGCCGCTGGCCGCCCCGGTGATCGACCTGCTCGCCATCTACGGGCTGATCTTCCTGGACCGCAGCGACACGGTGGTGGCCTGGCTGGTGATGCTCGCGCTCCAGTTCCTCACCGCGGTGCTCGCCTTCCGGCTGGACCGGGAGAGGCTCGGCGTGCTCTGGGTGCTGCCGTTGCAGCAGTTCGTCTACCGGCAGGTCATGTACCTGGTACTGCTCCAGGCGGTCGGCACCGCGCTGACCGGCGGCCGGCTGGGCTGGCAGAAGCTGCGGCGTACCGGGGACCTGCGGGTCGCCGGGCGGGGCGCGGCCGGCTGAGGCCGCGCCCGGCCGCGCGCGTCAGTCGTCGTCCGGGTCGTCGAGGCGGGCCAGCCAGGTGGCGAATCGCTCGATCGGGGTCTCGAACTCCGGGTTCAGGTCGACGAAGTCACGCAGCCGCTCGCCCAGCCACTCCAGGCTGACCTGCTCGTCACCCCGGCGCTCGACCAGCTCCTCGATGCCACGGTCGGTGAAGTACACGGTGTTCCTCTCGTCGTACGGCAACGGCCCGCCCCGGGTCGGGACGGGCCGCTGCCGGTGGTGTCACGGGCGGGGGAGAGCCGCCTCGATCAGCGCGTTCTGCTCGACCTCGTGCATCTTCGCCGAGCCCACCGCCGGGGCGGCGGCGGCCGGCCGGGAGATGCGGCGCAGCCGGACCTCGGGCAGGTGCTCCAGCAGGTTGAGCGCGACGAACGACCAGGCGCCCTGGTTGGCCGGCTCTTCCTGGACCCAGGCGAAGTCCTCGGCGTTCGGGTACTGCGCGAGCGCGGCCCGGACCTCCTCGACGGGCAGCGGGTAGAGCTGCTCCATCCGGATGATCGCGGTGTCCGTCACGCCCCGCTCCTGCCGGGCCTGGAACAGGTCGTAGTAGACCTTGCCCGAGCAGAGCAGCACCCGCTTCACCTGCTCCGGCGCCGGAGCCGCGGTGTCGGCCAGCACCGGGGAGAACGTCCCGGTGGTGAAGTCCTCCACCGGCGACACGCAGAGCTTGTGCCGCAGCAGCGACTTCGGCGTGAACACCACCAGCGGCTTGCGCTTGGGCGACATGGCCTGGCGGCGCAGCAGGTGGAAGTAGTTCGCCGGGGTGGTCGGGATGGCCACCCGCATGTTGTCCTCGGCGCAGAGCTGGAGGAACCGCTCCGGGCGGCCGGACGTGTGGTCCGGGCCCTGGCCCTCGTGGCCGTGCGGCAGCAGCAGCGTCACCGCGGAGCGCTGACCCCACTTCACCTCGCCGGAGGAGATGAACTCGTCGATCACCGACTGGGCGCCGTTGACGAAGTCACCGAACTGGGCCTCCCAGGCCACCAGCGCGTTGATGTTCTCCACCGAGTAGCCGTACTCGAAGCCCATGGCCGCGTACTCGGAGAGCAGCGAGTCGTGGACGAAGAAGCGCGACCGCTCGCCGTCGGCGGTGAGCGACATCAGCGGCAGGTAGTCCTCGCCGGTCTTGGCGTCGACCACCGAGGCGTGCCGCTGGACGAACGTGCCGCGGCGCGAGTCCTGCCCGGCGAGCCGGACGGTGACGCCGTCGTGCAGCAGCGTGCCGAACGCGATGATCTCGGCGAAGCCCCAGTCGATGCCGCCCTCGACGGACATCTTGCGGCGCCGCTCCAGCAGCTGCTGGATCCGCTTGTGCGGGGTGAAGCCCTCCGGCAGGTTGACGTGCGCCTCGCCGATCGCCTTGACCACCGCGGCGTCGGTGGCGGTGTCGACATGCGGCTCCGGCTCCTCCTCCCGCGGCGGGCGGCTGAGCTGACGCGGTGTGGTCGCGGCGTCCCGGGTGGCCTTGAAGACCCGCTCCAGCTGCCCCTGGTAGTCGCGCAGCAGCTCCTCCGCGTCCTCCACGGTGATGTCGCCGCGCCCGATCAGCTCCTCGGTGTAGAGCTTCCGGACCGACCGCTTGGAGTCGATGATCTTGTACATCTCCGGGTTGGACATCGACGGGTCGTCGCCCTCGTTGTGCCCGCGCCGGCGGTAGCAGACCATGTCGATCACGACGTCCTTGTTGAACGCCTGCCGGTACTCGAACGCGAGGCGGGCCACCCGGACCACTGCCTCCGGGTCGTCGCCGTTCACGTGGAAGATCGGCGCCTGGATCATCCGGGCCACGTCGGTGCTGTAGAGGCTGGACCGGCTGTACTCCGGGGCGGTGGTGAAGCCGACCTGGTTGTTGACGACCACGTGCACGGTGCCGCCGGTGCGGTAGCCGCGCAGCTGGGACAGGTTGAGCGTCTCCGCGACCACACCCTGGCCGGCGAAGGCGGCGTCACCGTGCACCGCCAGCGGCAGCACGGTGTAGCCCTCCAGCTTGAGATCGATCCGGTCCTGCTTGGCCCGGACTATCCCCTCCAGCACCGGGTCGACGGCCTCCAGGTGCGACGGGTTCGCCACCACCGACACCTTGACCGCGTGCTCGCCGTCCGGAGTGGTGAACTTGCCGTTCTGGCCGAGGTGGTACTTCACGTCGCCCGAGCCCTGGGTGGAGCGCGGGTCGAGGTGCCCCTCGAACTCGGAGAAGATCTTCTCGTACGGCTTGCCGACGATGTTCGCCAGCACGTTGAGCCGGCCGCGGTGGGCCATGCCGATGACGACCTCGTCCAGCCCGGCCTCGGCGGAGCACTCCAGCACCTCGCCGAGCAGCGGGATCAGCGACTCGCCGCCCTCCAGCGAGAAGCGCTTCTGGCCGACGTACTTGGTCTGCAGGAACGTCTCGAACGCCTCGGCGGCGTTGAGCCGGTTCAGCACGTGCTTCTGCTCGTCCTGGCTCGGCTTCTCGTACTTGCGCTCGACCCGCTCCTGGATCCAGCGCCGCTCCTCCGGGTCCTGGATGTGCATGTACTCGATGCCGACGCGGCGGCAGTACGAGTCGCGCAGCACGCCGAGGATCGAGCGCAGCTTCATCCGCTGCTGGCCGGCGAAGCCGTTGACCGGGAAGACGCGGTCGAGGTCCCAGAGCGTGAGCCCGTGCTGGAGGACGTCCAGGTCCGGGTGCTTCCGGATCTTGAACTCCAGCGGGTCGGTGTCGGCCATCAGGTGGCCGCGCACCCGGTACGCGTGGATCAGCTCGTGCACCCGCGCGGTCTTGTTGATCTGGCCTTCGCTGTCGACTGCGACGTCGCGCATCCAGCGCACCGGCTCGTACGGGATGCGCAGCGAGGTGAAGATGTCGTCGTAGAAGCCGCGCTCACCGAGCAGCAGCTCGTGCATGACCTTCAGGAACTCGCCGGACTGCGCGCCCTGGATGATCCGGTGGTCGTACGTGCTGGTCAGCGTGATGACCTTGCTGACCGCGTTCTCGGCCAGGGTGGCCTCGCTCATGCCCTGGTAGGGGGCCGGGTACTCCATCGCGCCGACGCCGATGATGGCGCTCTGCCCCTGCATCAGGCGCGGGATCGAGTGCACGGTGCCGATGCCGCCCGGGTTGGTCAGCGAGATCGTGGTGCCGGAGTAGTCCTCCATGGTCAGCTCGTTGCGGCGGGCGCGCCGGACCACGTCCTCGTACGCCTGCCAGAACTGCCGGAAGTCCATCTGCTCGCAGCCCTTGATGGACGGCACCACCAGGTTGCGGGAGCCGTCCGGCTTGACCAGGTCGATCGCGATGCCCAGGTTGACGTGCTCCGGGCGGACCATCGCCGGCTTGCCGTCGACCTCGGCGAAGGAGTTGTTCATCTCCGGGTGCTCGACGACGGCGCGCACCAGCGCGTACCCGATCAGGTGGGTGAAGCTGACCTTGCCGCCGCGACCCCGGGTCAGGTGGTTGTTGATCACGATGCGGTTGTCGACGAGCAGCTTGGCCGGGACGGCGCGCACGCTGGTGGCGGTCGGGACCGACAGCGACGCGTCCATGTTCTGCACGATCTTGGCGGCCACGCCGCGCAGCGTCGTGGTGCCGGCGGCGCTCGCGGTCGGCGCCTTGGCGGCCGGCTTGGCCGGGGCGGACTTCTTGGCCGGCTCAGGCGCCTTCGCCGCCGGCTTGGCGGCGGGCTTGGCCGGGGCGGCCGCGGCCTTGGGGGCGGCCTTCGGCTCCGCCTTGGCGGCGGGCTGCTCCTTGACGGTGGCCACCGCCTCCTGCTGCTCGGCCGGCTCCGGCTTCGCGGCCGGCTTAACCTGCCCCTCCGGGCGCGGTGTGGCGGCGCCCGGGGCCGGCCGGTAGTCGGCGAAGAAGTCGTGCCAGGCCGAATCGACGCTCGAGGGGTCGGCGAGGTAGCGCTGGTACATCTCCTCGACGATCCACTCGTTCGGGCCGAAACCCGCCAGTGGGTTCTCCTGCGAAGTCTGCTGGGTCGACACGGCCGCTAATCGCCTCTTTCACGCGGTTGTGAATGTCACGGTGGCCCCCGGTGACCCCCGGTTGCCGACGCTGGGTAAACCGATGCCAAGGCTACGCCGTGCGCTGGGCGCAGGCATTCTCGCCTCCGGCTGGTGGTCCGTTTCACAGAAGATGCCAGAAGTTCGGCAAACGCTGCGTGATCCGGCGACTCCTGCTAGACGGCGAAGGCCCCGGCCGGTGACGGGTGTCACCGGCCGGGGCCCGGCCTGAGCGCGAGGTCAGGAGATGTCGCGCTTGCGGATCGTGGCGACGCCGATCGCGCCGGTCACCACCGCGTACCCGATCAGCACCGCGGCGCCGGCCCAGCGGGGCGGGTTGCCGGGGATCTCGGTGCCGGCCACCATCAGGCTGGAGGCCAGCGACGGCACCAGCAGCTGGAGCTGGTTGATCCAGTCGCCGAAGCGGCCGGCCAGCAGGCCGATGGCGATCGCCGCGCCGATGGTGCCGCCCAGGTAGAGCAGGATGCCGGTCACCGTGGCGCCGATCTGGCTGCGGATCAGCACGCCGAGCCCGACGCCGAGCACCGACCAGAGCAGGTAGGCCAGGCCGTTGAGCGCGACCGACGTCCAGACCTCTCCGCTGCCGAGCTGGGTGCCCACGTTCGTGGCATTCAGGATCATCGGCCCGAAGATCAGGTTCAGCACCGTGGTGACGACCCAGAACAGCAGCGCCAGCACGCCGGCCGCGACCAGCTTGGCCAGCATCACCGCGGTGCGGTGCGGCGCGGTGAGGAACGTGGTGGTCACCGTCTGGTGGAAGAACTCGCTGGTCACCACCACGATGCCGAGCAGCAGCACGATGAGCAGGCCGAAGAACTGGCCGTTCGTGTAGAGGTTGGCGGCCAGGCTGTCGGCGCTGGAGATCGCCTGCACCTGGTCGGCCTGGTCGGCCGGTACCTCGCCCAGGTCGCCGCCGGCCAGCGCGTCGGTCTGCAACCAGTTGAACAGCAGCGCCAGCGCCCAGAGCGGCAGGCTGATCAGCCCGAAGATCCACCAGGTGCTGGTGGTACGGATCTTGAGCAGTTCGGATCGGACAAGCGTCATCGGATCTCCGCCTTTCCGGCCGTCAGCTCCAGGAAGACCCCTTCGAGGTCGGGCCGCTCGGTGGTCAGCTCGTGCAGCTCGACCTTGGCGGCCAGTGCGAGGCGGCCCACGGTCGGGGCGTCCACGCCGCTGACCAGCAGCGCGCCGTGCGGGTCGGCGTCGACGGTGGCGGACTGCTCGCGCAGCACCGTGGCCAGATCGTCGGCCTGCGGGGTGCGCACCCGCACCCGGACGCCGTGCGTCATCGACGCCATCACCTGGTCGACCGGACCCTGCCGGACCAGCTTGCCGGCCGCGATGATCACCACGTCGTCGGCGAGCAGCTGCATCTCGGAGAGCAGGTGGCTGGAGACCAGCACCGTACGACCCTCGGCGGCGAGCCCCTTGAGGAAGCCGCGCATCCAGCGGATGCCCTCCGGGTCCAGGCCGTTGGCCGGCTCGTCCAGGATCAGCACCTGCGGGTTGCCGAGCATCGCGGCGGCGATGCCGAGGCGCTGCTTCATGCCCAGCGAGTAGCCCTTGAACTTGCGCTTCGCCGCGGGCGAGAGCCCGACCAGGGCGAGCGCCTCGTCGGCGCGCTCCTTCGGCAGCCCGGCCGCCGCGCAGATCACCCGCAGGTGGTTGATGCCGGTGCGGCCCTTGTGCGCGCTGGACGCCTCCAGCACCGCGCCCACCGTGCGCAGCGGGTCGGGCAGGTCGGCGTACCGGCTGCCGCCGATGGTCGCCGTGCCGGCACTCGGCGTCACCAGGTTCAGCAGCATGCGCAGCGTGGTCGTCTTACCGGCGCCGTTCGGGCCGAGGAAGCCGGTGACCCGGCCCGGCTCGACGGTGAACGACAGATTGTCCACCGCGCGGACGGTCTTGTATTGCTTGGTCAGGCCGGACACGATGATCTGGCCGGTCCCGGCACTGGGGCGTGGCTGCCCGTCGGACATCATTCTCCTCTCCTGCCCCGGCGGGCATGACGCGCGCCGGTGGGGGCGCTGTTGCGGGGGCGCCCCGCAACAGCCTTCCAACCCGGCGCAAGGGGGTCAATCAGGCGGGACGTGTACGCGCCGTCCTCCTCAGGTAGGACATCAGGCGGTCGCCAGCGCCACCCAGGTGGCCCGGGCGCGGCCGAGCAATGCGCCGTCCGCACCGTACAGGCTGGTGTGCACCTCCGCCTTCCGCCCCTCACCGCCCACCGCGAGGCCGGTCACCACGCACTCGTCGCCGGGTCGTGGCAGCGCCGTGACCTGTGCGGCGATCCGCCCCAGGACGTACGGGCGGCCGGGCGCCAGCACCGCCCAGCCACCCGGGCAGTCCAGCGCCGCCCACACCGTCGCGGGCGTCACCTCGGCCGGGGCGCGGAACGGCGCGGCGGTCCGCCCGTCCGGCAGCCGCCCCGGGAAGATCCGCAGGCCGTCCGGGTGCGCCGGGCCGCAGACGAAGCAGCGGGGAAACGGGTGGTCCAGCAGACCGGGGTACGCCCGCGCGGCGTCGGCCGCCGTCGCCCGGTCCACCGGCGGCACCACCGCCTCGACCGGCTCCACCCGGCGTACCTGGGCGATCAACTGGCCGTCCGGGTCGCGTACCTCGCCGTCGGCGGCGGTCAGCGGGGTCTCCAGCGGCGGCGGCCGGCGCAACGTGACCTCGACCGGCCCCCGGTCGTCGATCAGCGCGGCGAAGATCCCGGCGCTCCAGCCGCCGTTGCCCGAACCGTCCGGTCCCTGGAACCGGGCCTCGACCAGCATGCGCACCTCCGGGTTCACCTCCGCCGGCGCCCTCGCCGGCGGTCCGTCCGGCAGCCTCGCACACCCCCGCGCCGCACCGGCCGTCCCGGTGCGCACGACGCCGCCGACCGGCGTTCACCGGATCGACACCCCTCACCCCGCCCGGTGGCAACCCACGGCACCTACACAGGAGCCATGGCCGTTCTGCACGCCGCTGGCGCACCGCTCACGACCAGCGGTTACA
The DNA here is from genome assembly GCF_011602315.1 of Micromonospora sp. CMU55-4. Taxonomy (NCBI): domain Bacteria; kingdom Bacillati; phylum Actinomycetota; class Actinomycetes; order Micromonosporales; family Micromonosporaceae; genus Micromonospora; species Micromonospora sp. CMU55-4. The sequence continues at coordinate 94,984 of NZ_JAAOLH010000013.1, read as the reverse complement.
CCCTGCTGATCGCCGACGACCCGACACTGGTCGCGGCCGCGCAACGCCTGCGCCACGAGGTGTTCGCCGGCGAACTCGGCGCCACAGTGCCGGGCGCCGTCACCGGGCTCGACTCCGACGAGTTCGACGCGCACTGCGACCACCTGGTGGTGCTGCGCGAGGGCACCGGCGAGGTCGTCGGCACGTACCGGCTGCTGCCACCCGGCCGCACCGCACGCCGGTACGCCGACGGCGAGTTCGACCTGCGCCCGCTCGCCCCGCTCCGCGACGACCTGGTCGAGGCGGGCCGCTCGTGCGTGCACCCGGACCACCGGACCGGCGCCGTGATCAACCTGATGTGGGCCGGGATCTGCCGCTACCTGCATCTGCGCGGCTCCCGCTGGCTCGGCGGCTGCGCCTCGGTGCCGGTCACCGACGGCGGGGTCGCCGCCGCTGCGGTGTGGGCCGAGGTCAGCGCCCGGCACCTGGCCCCGCCGGCGCTGCGGGTGACCCCGCGCCGACCCTGGTTCGCCGAGGCGCCCGCCGCCGACCCGGGCGCGCTCACCCCCGCCGGGGGCCGGGCGCTCGTGCCGCCGCTGCTGCGCGGCTACCTGCGGCTCGGCGCCTGGGTGGCCGGTGAGCCGGCGTACGACAGCGACTTCGGCTGCGCCGACTTCTACGTGCTGTTCTCGCTCGACCGGATGAACCCGCGCTACCTGCGGCACTTCCTCGGCGGCGGCTCGTGACCGCCGCTGCTCCTCCGCGTGGCAGGGCCGCGGCCGGTCCCGTCGGGGGCGTGGCCGGTCGTGCCGGGGGCGGGCCGGGCAAGGGCCTGTGGCGGCCCGCGTCGGGCTGCGGGCCGGACTGCCTGCCGCCGCCCACCACCCCGGACGTGTCGCGGCTGCGCCGGGCGGGACGGCTGCTCGGCGTACTCGGAATGCTGCTGGCCGGGGCCGGCCTGGCCGCGCTCCTGCCGCTGCTGCCGGCGGCGCGTGGGCGGGCCGCGACGCGCGGCTGGGCGCGGTGGACGCTGCGTACCCTCGGGGTGCGGCTGGTGGCCCGGGGCCGGGCGCCGCGTGGCCGGGCGTTGCTGGTCGCCAATCACGTCTCCTGGCTGGACGTCCTGGCGGTGCTGGCGGTCTCGCCGGCCCGGATGCTGGCCAAACGCGAGGTGCGGCGCTGGCCGGTGGTGGGTGCGCTCGCCGCCGCGGCGGGCGCCGTGTTCGTGGACCGGTCCCGCCCGCGCGACCTGCCCGCCACCGTCGCGCGCGTGGCCGAGTCGCTGCGCTCCGGGCGGCCGGTGGCGGTCTTCCCGGAGGGTACGACCTGGTGCGGCGCCGCCACCGACTGTCGCCCGGCCGGTGGCTTCCGCCCGGCGATGTTCCAGGCCGCCGTGGCCACCGGCACGCCGGTGGTGCCGCTGGACCTCGCCTACCGGTACGGCGGTGACCCGGGCACGCTCGCCGCCTTCCTCGGCGAGGAGACGCTGTGGGCCTCGATGCGCCGGGTGCTCGCCGCCCGGGGCCTGACCGTGGTCGTGACGGTGCGGGCCGCGCTGTACCCGGCGCCGGGGGCGGATCGTAGGGCGCTGGCCCGGGCCGCCGAGGCCGCGATCCGCCCGACCCCGCCCGGCCCCGCCCGTCCGCAGGGCTGACCGGCGCGCGCGTCGCGCCGGACCGTCAGAGATCTTGGAAGCAAACGGCCGTCATGAGGACCTTTTGCTTCCAAGATCTACCGGCTGCGGGCGGACGAGCGGCGTCGGAGACGCGACACAGTCGCGATAGGCGCTTGTTCAGTCGCGATGTATCGCGTTACGCTCCTCGTGTTACTCGACGTGCCGTCGGTCGGTACGTCGTCGAGGGGAGGACGCCATGACCAACTGGACGGTCGACAGCCCGCAGCGGATCACGGTGGACGAGCCGGTCACCCGGCTTGACGTCCGGCTGGTCAGCGGCCGGCTCAACGTGGTCGCCACGGACGGCCCGGCACGGGTCGACGTCACCCGGATCGGCCGGCGGCCACTCCTGGTCGAGATGCGCGACGGCCGGCTGACCGTCCAGCACGAGCGGCCGACCCGGTGGCCGGGCGTGCTCTGGTCCTTCGGCGGCTTCCACCGCCGGTATCGCGCCGAGGTGTCGGTCGCCGTACCGGCCGAGGTCCTTGCCGACCTGCACCTGGTGGACGGCACGCTCGTCGCCTCCGGCCTGCGCGGGGACACCAGGGTCGACGTCACGTCCGGCGAGGTCACGCTGCGGGGGTTGCGGGGACGCACCAGCGCCAAGGTCATCTCCGGCCCGGTCGAGGCGCTCGGCATCGGCGGCGACCTCGACCTGGAGACGGTCTCCGGTGAGCTGATCCTCGCCGACAGCGCGCCCGAGCGGGTACGCGCCCACGCCGTCTCCGGCTCGATCACCTGCGACCTGGACAACCCGCGGGGCAGCGAGATCCGGCTCAGCGCCATCTCCGGCAGCATCACCGTACGGGTTCGCGAGGACAGCGACCTCACGGTGCACCTGCACACCACCGCCGGCAAGATCACCAGCGGCTTTCCGCAGGTGGACGGCGGGCAGCGCGGCTTCGGTTCGATCAAGGACAGCCACGGAGTGCTCGGCGGCGGTACGGGTAGGCTCTGGGCCTCCGCGACCTCCGGCAGCATCGCGCTGCTCGCCCGCCCGGTCGCGACCGCCGAGGACGTGGAGGAGCTGCCGTGACCGCCGTGTTCAGCCACGGCCGGCTCCGGCTCTACCTGCTGAAGCTGCTCGACGACGGCCCGAAGCACGGATACGAGCTGATCCGCCTGCTGGAGGACCGCTTCCTCGGCCTGTACGCGCCCAGCGCCGGCACCATCTACCCCCGTCTGCAACGGATGGAGGCGGAGGGCCTGGTCACGCACACCGCCGTGGGCGGCCGCAAGGTCTACGAGATCACCGAGGCGGGCCGCGCCGAACTGCGGCAGCGCGCCGACGAGCTGTCGACCCTGGAGGCCGACATCGGCGCCGCGGTCGAGGACCTGTCCGCGCTGGCCGGTGAGATCCACAACGAGGTACGCGGCTCGGTCCGCGACCTGAAGCGCGAACTGCGCGAGGTGGCCCGGCAGACCCGGCAGGGCGCGTGGACGGCCTCCGCCACGGCCCGTCCGGCGGGCGACGGGGGATCGGCCCGTCCGGACGACTCGCCGCTGCTCGCCGAGTTCGACAAGCGGCTGGCCGCGTTCACGGTCGAGGTCGGCGCGCTGGTACGGGCGCGGCGGCTCAGTGACAACCAGCTCCGGACCGCGATCCGGATGCTCGACGGGGCGGCCGAAGGGCTGCGGCGGCTGTTCCGCTGATCTCACAGGTTGTTTCCAGGGTCCACCCAGCGTGGCCGCAGCCGGAGCGCGGATGATGGGGCCCATGGCGGCTACCCAGACGGAGGCTCGACTGCTCGTGGTCGAGGACGATCCCAACATCCTCGAACTGCTCTCCGCGAGCCTGCGTTTCGCGGGCTTCGACGTGGCCACCGCGACCAGCGGCAGCGCCGCGCTGAACGCGGCCAAGGACCACCGGCCCGACCTGGTGGTGCTGGACGTGATGCTGCCCGACCTGGACGGCTTCGAGGTCATCCGGATGCTCCGCGAGGGCGGCACCCGTACCCCGGTGGTCTTCCTGACCGCGCGCGACGCCACCGACGACAAGATCCGCGGGCTCACCCTGGGCGGCGACGACTACGTCACCAAGCCGTTCAGCCTGGAGGAGTTGACTGCCCGGATCCGGGCCGTGCTGCGGCGCACCGCGACCGGCGACCAGACCCCGTCCCGGCTCACCTTCGCCGACCTGGAGCTGGACGAGGAGACGCACGAGGTGCACCGCGCCGGTCAGCGGGTGCAGCTCTCGCCGACCGAGTTCAAGCTGCTGCGCTACCTGATGCTCAACGCCAACCGGGTGCTCAGCAAGGCGCAGATCCTCGACCACGTCTGGAACTACGACTTCCGCGGTGACGACAACATCGTCGAGTCGTACATCTCCTATCTGCGGCGCAAGGTCGACAACACGCAGCCGCGGCTGATCCACACGCTCCGGGGAGTGGGTTACGTGCTACGCAAGCCGGCGGCGTGAACGTCGTCCACGACGCGAAGGGCAGGCTGCGCAGCGTCCCGCTCCGGCTGAAGCTCGTCGCCGCCGTCCTCGCGCTCGTGGCCGCGGCCCTGGTCGTGATCAGCGGCCTGACGGCGTTCCTGCTGCGCAACTATCTGATCGGCCAGGCGGACGACCAGCTGCGCGGCGGGGCGCTCACGGTGGCCAACACGCTCGACAAGCCCCAAGGCGACCAGATCAAGATCACCATTCCGTCGGACTACGTGGCGTCCGTGATCGCGCCGAGGTCGCTGCCGGAGGGGCCGTACCGCTACGAGGGCCTGCGCGACGAGGAACTGCCGCGGTTCCCAGCCGACTACGTCGGATACCGGGAGCGGGTGGGTGACCCGTTCACCGTGCGCTCCGAGGACGGCCGCAGCCGGTGGCGGATGCTCTACGCCGACCTGCCCGACGGGCGGATCATCGCGTTCGGGCAGCACCTCACCGGTGTCGACTCCGCCGTCCGACAGTTGGTGTGGATCGACCTTCTGGTCGGGGGCGCGGTGCTGATCTCACTGGCGTCCGTCGGCGCCGGAATCGTCCGTACCAGCCTGAAGCCGCTGGTGGAGATAGAGCGTACGGCGGCCGCCATCGCCGGCGGCGACCTGACCCGGCGCGTGCCCGACCCGGAGATGGGACGGCCGTGCCCGACGTCCGAGCTGGGTCGCCTGTCCCGGGCGCTGAACGCGATGCTGGCGCAGATCGAGGCCGCGTTCACCGCGCGGGCGGCCTCCGAGGCGGCGGCGCGCAGCGCCGAGATGGGCGCGCGGGACGCGGCCGCGTACGCGCAGGCGTCGGAGGCGCGGGCCCGCCGGTCCGAGGAGCGGATGCGGCAGTTCATCGCCGACGCCTCGCATGAGCTGCGGACGCCGTTGACCACGATCCGGGGCTTCGCCGAGCTGTACCGGCAGGGCGCGGCGCGCGCGCCGGAGCAGACCGCCGACCTGCTGCGCCGCATCGAGGACGAGGCGGCCCGGATGGGGCTGCTGGTGGAGGACCTGCTGCTGCTGGCGCGGATGGACCGGGAACGGCCGATCGCGCTGGCCCCGGTCGAGCTGCCGGTGCTGGCCTCGGACGCGGTGGAGGCGGCCCGGGTGGTCGCCCCGGACCGGCGGATCGAGCTGGAGCGGGACCCGGGCGCGGGCCCGCTGGTGGTGCTCGGCGACGACGCCCGGCTGCGCCAGGTGATCGGCAACCTGATGACGAACGCGCTCACCCACACCCCGCCGGACGCTTCGGTGACGCTGCGGCTGCGGGCGGAGGCGGGCAACCTCGCCGTGGTGGAGGTGGCGGACACCGGTCCCGGCCTCACGCCGGAGCAGGCCGAGCGGGTCTTCGAACGGTTCTACCGGGTGGACGCCGCCCGTACCCGGCGGGCCGGCGGGCCGATCAGCACCGGCCTCGGCCTGGCCATCGTGGCCGCGCTCGTGGCCGCGCACCACGGCACCGTCGAGGTGGACAAGACCCCCGGCGGCGGGGCGACGTTCCGGGTGAAGCTGCCGCTGCTGCCCGAGGCGCCCGAGCCGGGCGAGTGACGTTCAGAAAACTTCCAGGCGGATTCCAGGCTGATGACAGTGCCACAGGGAAAGCTGGGGGCATGACCGACCACGAGACCGATCCGCAGCGGTCGCCGGCCCCCGCCGACGCCGAGCCGTCGCACCACACCGCCGAGCTGCCCCGCGTCGAGAGCGGGACGTCGGACTCCTCGAACACCTCGAACACACCGGCCGCCGCGCCGGTTCCGGCCGACACCCCGGCCGCCGGAACCACGGCGCAGGCTGGAACCACGAACCCGGCCGCTCCGCCGGCCGGCCCGTACCCGCCGCAGGGCGGGACGCCGTACCAGGCCGCGGCGCAGCAGCAGCACCCCTGGTACGGGCAGCAGCACCAGCAGCACGGCTGGGCCCAGCAGCAGAGCGGCTCGGGCTACCAGTCGGCGCCGCACAGCGGCGGGCCGGTCCCGTCGTACCAGGCGCAGCCGTACCAGGGACAGCACGGGCAGCACGGGCAGCACGGCTACCAGCCGTACCAGGCCGGGCAGCCGACCCCGCCGTGGGGCACGCCGCAGCCGGCGCGGCCCAGCCGGGCCGGGAAGATCGTCGGCGTGGGCGCGCTGGCGCTGGCGCTGATGTTCGGCTCGGGCGTGGCCGGTGGCGCGCTGGCGCTCGCGCTCGACGGGGACGGCCCGACCCGCACCTACTCCGCCGCCCCGATCATCAACAGCGCCGACCTGCCCAAGATCGCGGCGTCCGTCCAGGACAGCATCGTCACGATCATGACGGGCAGCGGTGAGGGATCCGGGGTGATCCTCAGCGCCGACGGGTTCGTGCTGACGAACAACCACGTGGTGGCCGGCGCCGGTGGCGACACCGTCCGGGTGGTCTTCGCCAACGGCAAGAGCGCGACCGCCAAGATCGTCGGGACCGACCCGAAGACCGACCTCGCGGTGGTCCAGGCCAGCGGGGTCAGCGACCTGAAGGCGGCGAAGTTCGGCGACAGCGACGCCATGCAGGTCGGTGACCAGGTGCTCGCCCTGGGCAGCCCGCTCGGCCTGCAGGGCTCGGTCACCGCCGGCATCCTCAGCGCCCGCGACCGCACCATCCAGGCGGGCAGCGGCCAGCAGAACCCGCAGCAGGGCGCCAGCTCGATCTCCGGCCTGCTGCAGACCGACGCCCCGATCAACCCGGGCAACTCCGGCGGCGCGCTCGTCAACACCCGGGGCGAGGTGATCGGCATCAACACCGCCATCGCCACCGCCGGGCAGGGCAGCACCGGCAACATCGGCGTGGGCTTCGCCATCCCGAGCAACAAGGCCAAGGACGTGGCCGAGAAGCTCCAGCGCGGCGAGAAGATCAGCCACCCCTCGCTCGGGGTGAGCGTGAACGGCGCCGAGGACGGCGGCGCGCTCGTCGCCGCCGTCACTCCGGGCAGCCCCGCCGAGAAGGCCGGGCTCCAGCGCGGCGACGTGATCACCAAGTTCGGCGACAAGGTGATCAACGACTCGAACGATCTGGTCGGCGCGGTGCAGGCCGGCAAGGTCGGCGACCGGGTCGAGGTCGAGTACAAGCGAAACGGATCCGCTGAGACCGCAACCGTGACGCTCGCCGAGACGTCATAGTCCCCAAGACCTGCCTCCCTCCTGGGCGGCGGGCGACGGAGCCAAGGGGGTTGGCTCCGTCGCCCGCCGCCCGTCCTCTTTCTCACCCGGTGCGGGTGAGACCGGCTCACCCGCAACCGGGCCACGCTGGGGGCATGACCACCACGTCCACTGTGCGTACCGACCAGCTGATCCAGCGCGACGTCCTCGCCGAACTGGACTGGGACGCGCAGACCCGGGCCACCGACGTCGGCGTGACGGTCGCCGACGGCGTCGTCACGCTCACCGGGCGGGTGGACAGCTACGCGCGGCGGTGGGCCGTCGAGCGCTGCGCCCACCGGGTACGCGGGGTGCGCGCGGTCGCCAGCGACCTGGAGGTCGACCTGACCGCCACGGACCGGCGTACCGACGCCGACATCGCGATCGCGGCCGGCCGGGCGCTGGAGTGGGACAGCTTCGTGCCGGCCGAACGGCTGGACGTGACGGTCGCCGCCGGCTGGGTCATGCTCCGGGGCGAGGTCGAGTTCGGCTTCCAGCGCCGTACCGCCGAGCGTGAGCTGCGCCGGCTGCGCGGCGTACGCGGGGTGACGAACCTGATCGAGGTACGGCCCCCGGCCCCGCCCAGCGACGAGCAGCAGCGCCTCGACCTGCGCCGCCTGCTGCTGCGGCGGACCGGCACCGAGCGCATCGACGCCCGGGTCGACGGCGACACTGTGGTGCTCGACGGCGTCGTGGGCGCCTGGTGGCAGCGCGAGGAGGCGGAACGGGCCGCGTGGGCCCTACCGGGCGTACGTGAGGTGCACGTCGGGATCGTGGTGTCCGGCTGAGCCGACGGTGTGTCGTTTACCGCGGGCCGGGCCGGGAACCCGCGACCCAGCGGGTACGCCGGGGACCGAGCGGGGAGGACTCGTGGCCGTGAACCAGCAGTCCTCGGAGCGCTGGCGGGCCGGGCCGCTGCGGATCGCGATGGTGGTGCCGCCCTGGCTGTCGGTGCCGCCGCCCGGCTACGGCGGGCTGGAGACGCTGGTCGCGGGACTGGTCGACGCGCTCGTCGAGCGGGGGCACGCGGTGACTCTGTTCGGGGCGGGGACCGGGCACGGCACCTCGGCCGACTTCGTCTCCACCTGCGACGAGCTGCAGTACGAGCGGATGGGCGAGTCGCTGCCCGAGCTGGCGCACCTGGCCCACGTCGACCGCCTGATCGGCCCGGCGGACTTCGATCTGGTGCACGACCACAGCACGATCGGCCCGCTGGTGGCCGGACGCCGCCGGGTGCCCACTGTCGCGACCGTGCACGGCAACCCGGTGGGCGAGTACGGCACCGTGCTCGGCAACACCGACCGGGGGGTGGGCCTGGTCGCGATCTCGCACGCGCAGCGCCGGGCGAATCCGGGGCTGCCCTGGGCCGGCACCGTGCACAACGCGATGCCGCTGCGGGACGTCCCGCGCAAGCGGGCGCCCGGGACGGGACCGGTGCTCTGGCTGGCCCGGTTCAGCCCGGACAAGGGCCCGGACGTGGCGATCGCGGCGTGCCGGGCGGCCGGGCTGCCGCTCACGCTGGCCGGCAAGTGCAACGAGCCGGCCGAGCGCCGCTACCTGGAACAGGTGGTACGGCCGCTGCTGGGCGACGACGTCACGCTCGTGCTGAACGCCGACCGCGAGGCCGCGTGGCGGCTGCTGCTGGAAGCCCGTTGCCTGATCATGCCGATCCAGTGGGCGGAGCCGTTCGGCATGGTGATGGTGGAGGCGATGGCGACCGGCACCCCGGTGGTGGCGCTGCGCCGGGGCGCGGTGCCGGAGCTGGTCCGCTCCGGGGTCACCGGGTTCGTCTGCGACGACGCCGACGAGCTGCCGGCGGCGTTGTCGGCGGCAGCCGGCCTGGATCCGGCGGACTGCGTCGCCCATGTCGCGGAGAACTTCTCGGTGGAGCGGATGGCCGCCGACTACGAGGCGGTCTACCGGGGCTTCCTGGCCGCGCGAGCGGGCGCACGGGCACCCCGGGCGGTCGCGCCCGCGGTCGCGGGCTGACCGGTCAGGTCTGCCCGGCCACGAGTTCCGCGGCGGCCGCGTCGAGCCGCCGCGCGTACCCGGGGGTGATGCTGCCCTCGCGGCGGCGTTCGTCGATCTTGTCGCGGAGCCGGTCCACGGCGGCGGTCACCTCGCCCTCACCGCTCGCGGCGACCGCGTTGCGCAGCAGGTTGCGCAGGTCCACCCCGACGTCCTCGCGGATCTGACCCTCCGCCAGCCCGGCCTCGATCAGCCCGTCGACCCGTTCGGCGGCGTCGGGCTGGCCGGTCGCGGGCGGACGGTTGCCGCCGGTGGCGGGCTCGCTCGACGGTGTGGCCGGCGCCGTGACGACCGGCGGCTCCGGCGCGGGCGCGACGGTGGACGGCGGCTGGACCGGCCCGGCGGTCGGCAGCACCCGGGGGTCCTCCGGCCGGTCCGGCGTCAGCGTGGGCACGAGCAGCGCGGCGGCGGCGACCACCGCCACGCCGGCCGCCGCGAGCGCGCGGACGCGCCGCCGGCTCGGCGCGGCGGCCGGGTTGCCCGGCGGGACCGGGTCCGCGGCCGGCCCGGGCGGCGGGGGAGCAGACGACGGCGGCAGCGCGGGCAGCGTCATGGTGGGCGCCAGCATGGTGGCGGCCTGCGGGTCGGCGGGCAGCATCTGGTCGCGCAGCACGGCCGCCACCCGGTGCGCGGTGGGCCGCTGTCGCGGGTCGCGGGCCAGGCAGCGCAGGCAGATCTCCGCGACCGGTCCCGGCAGCCCCGGTACGCCGTCGAGGCTGGGCTCCGGGCTCTCCGCGAGCGCGGCGCTCAACTCCTCCCAGGTCTCCGCCGGGTACGGCGGGTGCCCGGTCAGCGTCTCGAACAGCAGCACGCCGAGCGAGTAGACGTCGGTGGCCGGCTGGGCCGGCGCCCCGTCCAGCCGTTCCGGCGCCACGTACGCCGGGGTGCCGAACGTGCCGCCGTCCTCGTCGTCGTCCGGCGTCCCGACCCGGGTGGCGATGCCGAAGTCGAGCACCTTCGCCCCGGTGCCGGTCATCATCACGTTGGCCGGGGTCACGTCCCGGTGCACGATGCCGAGCCGGTGCGCGGCGGCGAGCGCCTCGGCCACCTGCGCGCCGGTCTCCACCGCCTCCGGCCAGGGCAGCGGCCCTTCGGTGAGCCGGTGTTCCAGCTCCTCACCGGCGAGCAGCTCCATCACCACGAACGAGGTGATCGAGCCGTCCGGCGCCACCGTCTCGCCGTAGTCGTGCACGGCCGTGACATGTGGATGGTCGAGCTGGGCGGCCGAGCGGGCCTCCTCGCGCACCATGTCGCGGAACCGGGCGTCGGCGGCGAGCGAGGGCGCGAGCACCTTGACCGCCACCACCCGGTCGAGCACCTCGTCGCGGGCCCGCCAGATCACCGACATGCCACCGGCGCCGATCCGGTCGATGAGCCGGTACCGACGGGCCAGCAGGCGGCCGGCCTGGAGTGTCGCCATCAGCTCGCACCTGCCTGGGCTCGGGAGCGCTATCAGGTTGCGTGAATGTGTCTTACCTGTCAACAGTCCGCGCGGCGCCGATCGCGCGGCGCGCATCCGTGATGGCTCCCGGTCACCGCCGGGACCAGCGGGGACGGTCCGCCCGGCCGGCTGTGGGCCGCGTGCCAGGATGAACGTCATGGCAGCAGGTCCGGTGGCGTTCGTGCTCGGCGGCGGGGGAGTGCTCGGCGCGGTCGAGGTGGGGATGCTGCGCGCCCTGTTCCGCGCCCGGATCAAACCCGACCTGGTGCTGGGCACCTCGATCGGCGCGGTCAACGGCGCCCTGGTCGCCGCCGACCCGACCGAGGCGGTCACCGACCGGCTGGTCCGGCTCTGGGCGTCGCCCGAGGCCAGCGAGGTGTACGGCGACTCGGTCGCCCGCCAGCTGCGCCGGTTCGCCGCCCGTACCCACCTGCACTCGCCCCGGCCGCTGTACCGCCTGCTGGAGAGCACACTGGGCGAGGACACCACCTTCGCCGACCTGGCCGTGCCGTTCCGCTGCTGCGCCGCGAACATCGAGCGCGCCGCCGAGCACTGGTTCCACAGCGGGCCGCTGGTGCCGGCCGTGCTCGCCTCCGCCTCGGTGCCCGGGCTGCTGCCCCCGACCCAGATCGACGGCCAGCACTACATCGACGGCGGCGTGGTCAACTCGATCCCGGTCGGCGAGGCGGTGCTGCTCGGCGCGAAGCAGATCTTCGTGCTCCAGGTGGGCCGGATAGAGCGTGAGCTGAGCCCGCCGCGCCGCCCCTGGGAGATCGCCCAGGTGGCGTTCGAGATCGCCCGCCGGCACCGGTTCGCGCGGGAGATGGCGGCGCTGCCCGAGGACGTGGAGGTACACGTGCTGCCCACCGGCGGGCTGGAGCCGCGCGACGACAGCCCGTGGGCGTACCGGGACACCGCGGCGGTGGGCCGGCGGATCAGTCGCGCGTACACTGCCTCCCGCCGATACCTGGACACCGCGCTGGAGCGCTGATGCCGTTGCCGCCCCGCTGGCTCCGCCGGCTGGTGCTCGCGCCCGGAGTGGTGCTGCTCGCCTTCTTCGTGGTGACCACGCTGCCGGCCTGGGCGCTGCTCGCGCTCGCCGCGTCGCCGCTGGTGCCGGGACGGCTACGCCCGCTGCGGCTGCTCTGGTTCGGCACCGTCTACCTGGTCTGGGACGCCGCCGCGCTGCTGGCCCTCTTCCTGCTCTGGCTGGCCTCCGGCTTCGGCGTCTACAAGCGTGCGCCGGCCTTCCAGCGGGCCCACTACGTGCTCGCCGGATGGTTCCTGCGGGTGATGTTCTGGCAGGCCCGGTGGACGCTGCGGCTGAGCATCGACGTGGTCGGCACCGACCCGGACACCGCCCTGCCCGGCCGCCCCGAGCTGGTGGTCTGCCGGCACGCCGGGCCCGGTGACTCGTTCATCCTGATCCACGCGCTGGTGAACTGGTTCAATCGGGAACCCCGGATCGTGCTCAAGGAGACGCTCCAGTGGGATCCGGCCATCGACGTGCTGCTCAACCGGCTGCCCAACCGGTTCATCGCGGCCGGGCCGGACGGGCGCGACTCGGTGGTGCGGCAGATCGGGCACCTGGCCACCGGCCTGGACGACGACGACGCCTTCGTGATCTTCCCGGAGGGGGGCAACTTCACCCCGTCCCGGCGGCTGCGCGCGATCGACCGGCTCCGCGGGCTCGGGCTGGAGCGGATGGCGCGCCGCGCCGAGCGGATGCGGCACGTACTCGCCCCGCAGCCCGGCGGGCTGCTCGCCGCGCTCGACGCCGCGCCGGACGCCGGAGTGATCTTCGTGGCGCACACCGGCCTGGACCAGATGCTCACCGTCGCCGACGTGTGGCGCGAACTGCCGATGGACAAGCGGATCGTGATGCGGTTCTGGTCGGTGCCGCCGGAGGAGATCCCGGCCGGCGAGCAGGAACGCATCGAGTGGCTGTTCGACTGGTGGGCCCGCATCGACAGGTGGATCGCGGACAACCGCAACGGCACCGTCGACGCCTGATCCGATTCCCCGCGCCTGTTCGGCGCGCCGGCCGCGCGCCGCGTAAGGTGCGCTGGTGGAGCAGATCTGCGTGGTGACGACTGTGGTGGACGCCCGCGGGGTCGCGGACGTGCTGGCGGCCGCGGCGGTCGCCGGCCGGCTGGCGGCGTGCGCCCAGGTCGGCGGCCCGGTGGACAGCACCTACTGGTGGCAGTCGGCGATCCAGACCACCGCCGAGTGGCAGGTGCGGTTCAAGACCGCGCCGGACCGGGTGGACGCGCTGGTCGACCAGCTCCGCGCCAACCACCCGTACGAGGTGCCGGAGATCCTGGTCAGCCGGGAGGACAGCGGCAACCCCGGTTACACCGCCTGGGTGCGCGAGCAGACCCGGCCCTAGGTACTCCTACTCTGTCCGCCCGCCCCGCCGCCCGCGAAGCTGGCCGGGTGGAGAACACCGGCTACCCCTGCCCCGGTTGCGGCGCCCCGGCCGACCTCGTCGCCGGATGCCGCGGCTGCGGCCGTCCGCCCTACCCGCCCGCCGCCGAGGTGATCCGGCTGGACCGGGAGATCACCGAGCTGGCGCCGCGCGTCGAGGCGGCCCGGCTCGCGTACCACGATCTGTCCGGCCGCCTGTCCACGGCCCGGCAGCGGCGGTCGGCGCTGGCCGCCCGGATCCGTCAGGAGATCCCCGTGCCGGGCGCCGCCGGTCCCGCGCCGCTCCCGGCGCCGCCGCCGCGTCAAATCCCGCAGGCCCCCGCCCCGGTACGCCCCGGCGGCGCGGAAACCTCCACCCGGGCGGTGCAGGGGCTGCTGTTCGTGCTGGGTGGACTGCTGCTCGGCACCGCCGCCGTGGTGTTCACCGCTGTCGCCTGGGCCACGTTCGGGGTGACCGGCCGGGCGCTGGTCCTGCTGGCGGTCACCGCGCTTGCTCTGGCCGCGCCGCTCGTCGCCCGGGCGCGCGGGCTGCGCGGCACCGCCGAGACGCTCGCCTCGGTGGCGTTGCTGCTGGTGGTCCTGGACGGGTACGCCGCCTGGTCGGTGGACCTGTTCGGGGTGACCGGCCTGCCCGGCAGCCGGTACGCGGCGCTGGTCGCTGCCGTCAGTACCGCGGTGGCGGCCGGATACGCGCTGGTCAGCCGGCTCACCGCACCCTGGTTCGCGGCGTGGCTGCTGGCGCAGCCGGTGCTGCCCCTGGCCGTGGCCGCGTTCCGGCCCACCGCCGCCGGCTGGGCGCTGGTGCTGACCGCTGTGGCGCTCGGCGACCTCGCGGTGGTGGTGGCGCTGCGCCGCCGTACCTCCGGCAACCGCGCCGCGGTGGCGGCCGGGCTGGTGCTGGGCTGGACCGGGCACGGCGTGGCGCTGGTCCTGGCGGCCGGCTGCGCGCTGGTGCCGCTGGCGGTCGGCCACGCGGCGGGCACGCCGCTGCTGGCCGGTGGCCCGCTGCTGCTGGTGGTGCTGGCAGCGGTCGCGGGCGCGGTAGCGGCCGGCGGCCGGTTCTGGCGCGCGACCACCACCGGACTGCTGGCGCCGGTGCTCGCGGGCGCGTTGATCCGGCCGGTCGCCGAGCTGCGTTCCGGGCTGCTGCTGATCGCCGCCGGCCTCGTGGTGGCGGCGCTCGCCGGTGCGGTCCGGGCGCTGCCCGCGCCGGTGCGGACCGGTCCGCTCGTGGGCGTGCTCGCGGTGGCCGCCGCGCTGGGCCAGGTCACTGTCGTGCTCACCGGCGTGGTCGGCGCGGCGACCGCGAGCGCCTCGTTCCCGGCCTGGCAGGGCGGGCGGGACGTGCCGGTCCCGTCCTGGGGCTGGCAGCTCCCGGCGGCCCTGCTGCTGACCGCCGGCGCGGTCGCGCTGCTGACGCCCCGGGCGGGCCGGCCGCTGGTCGGTGTGATCGCCGCCGGGCTGGTCGCGCTCGCCGCGCCGGCCGTGACGGCCGTGCCGTGGCCGCTGGTGCTGGTGGTGGACCTCGGGGCGGCCGCCGCGCTGCTGCTGGCGGCGGTGGCCAGGCCGCGCCCGGGCCGGGTGGTCGTCCCGGTCGCCGCGTCGGCCGCCGCGGTGCTGTTCGGGCACGCGCTGCTGGTCGGCGTCGCCGCGCCCGGCGGGGCGGTGGCGGTGCTCGCCGTGACGGCGCTGCTCGGCGTGACGGTGGCCGGGCTGGGCCGGCGCGGGCTGGGCGCGCAGCCGGTTGTCGGCGGCGTCGCGCTCGCGGTGGCGCTGGTCGCCGTACCGGCGGCGGTGGCCGTCGCGCTGTTCGGCCTCGGCGCGCCGCCGTGGTGGCAACTGCGGGGTGCTGCCGCCGCCGTCGTGGTGCCGGTGGTCGTCGCCCTCGCCGTCCGTCGCCTGTGGACCGACCTGAGCGGGTACGCCTCGACCGGGCTCGCCGTGGCGCTCGCCGGGACCGGCCTGGTGCCGCTCGTCGCGCCGGGCGGGGAACCGGTGGCGCTCTACGCGGCGGCAGGGGTCCTGCTGGCGCTCGCCGCCGGGGGTGGCTCCCGGCCGGCGGCCGCCCCGCGCGCGGTGGGCGCCGCGCTGGCCGTGGTGGCGCTGCTGGCCACGGCGCGGACCGTGCTGCTGGTGTTCGCGGGCCTGCCGGTGCGGCCCGGGTCCGGGGTGCCCGCCGCCGCGGCGGCTTCCGCCGGGACCGCCCGCGCCGGGCTGGTGCTGCTGCTCCTGGGCGTCGCCGCCGGGGCGTACGCCGCGACGGGTCGCCGCGTCGCGTGGTGGGTCGCCGGGGCGCCGTTCGGCGCGGTGGCGCTGCCGGTGCTGGCCGAGGCGGCCGGCGCGCCCTGGCCGGTGGTGCCGGCGACGGCGTTCGGGATCGGGCTGGCCGCGTTGCTGACCGCCGCGCTGACCGGGGCGTACCGGGCGGTGCTCGTGCCGCTGGCCGTGGTGCTGGCCGTACCCGGGTTCGGTGGTCTGCTCGCCACCCGGGCCGGGACGCTCGCCGCGCTCGGTGTGCTGGTGGTGGCCGGGGCGGTGACCGGGGTGGCCGGACGGCCGGCGGTGGTCCGGATCGTGGGGTGGCTGGGCGCCGTCGCGGCGGCCACCGGGTTCGCCCTCGTCGCGTCGCTGACGGCCGGGCAGTCGCTGCGTACCGGGGCGTTCGCGGTCCTGGCCGTCGCGGCCGTGACGCTGCACGCGGCGCCGCTGCTGCGCGTGGTCCGGTCCGGCGGTCCGGGCGGCGTCGGGCGGGCCGGCACGTGGGCGCTGGAGGCGGCGGCGCAGGCGGTGGCGCTGCTCGCGCTGCTGCTCACCGGCGGCTCGTTGCGGCACGCGGCGGCGGTCTGCGTGCTGTGGGGCGTGGCCGTCGCGGTCCGGGTGCTGCGCCGGAGCGAGTCGCCGGGCGGGCGTCGCGTGCTGGCCGCGGTGGCCGCCGGCAGCGAACTGGTCGGTGGGTGGCTGGTGCTGGCCGCGCGCGGGGTGGTCGTGCTGGAGGCGTACACGCTGCCGGCGGCGGCGCTCGCCCTGGGCGCCGGGCTGCTGGCGCTGCGACGCCGGCCCGGGCTGACCAGCTGGCTGACGTTCGGTCCGGCGCTCGGCGCGGTGTTCCTGCCGAGCCTCGTGTCGGTGCTCGTCTCCGGTGAGCCGCAGCCGTGGCGGCGGCTCGCGCTCGGCGCGGCGGCGGTGGCGGTGGTGCTGGGCGGGGCGGCCCGGCGCTGGCAGGCGCCGGTGGTGCTGGGCGCGGCCACGCTGGTGCCGCTGGCGCTGCACGAGCTGGCCCGGGGCTGGGACCTGCTGCCCCGCTGGCTCTTCCTGGGCGTGGGCGGGCTGCTGCTGATCGGGCTGGCCGCTACCTACGAGCGGCGCCGGCGTGATCTGGTCCGGCTGCGCGAGGCCGTGGCCCGGCTCGGCTGACCCGAGCGGCGAGCCCTCTCACCGACTGTGGTGAGAGGGCTTCGCTGCGCCGGTGCGCCTCACCTGATCGGCGAGCCGCCGTCGACCGGGATGGTGTGGCCGTGGATGAACGACGCGTCGTCGCTGGCGAGGAAGCAGACCGCGCGGGCGATCTCGTGCGGTTCGCCGTACCGGCCGGCGGGCGCCTGCATGGTCAGGTCGTAGAACGGGAAGTCGCTGGTGATCTCCGCGCCCTCGAAGGCGGCGGTCTTGATCACGCCGGGGCCGATGCCCACAGCGCGGATGCCCTGGTGGCCGTAGTCGTAGGCGATCTGCTTGGTGAGCCCGATGACGCCGTGCTTGGCGGTGGTGTACTCCGCGCCGACCTCGCTGGCGACCAGGCCGGACGCCGACGACACGTTGATCACGACACCCTTGCCGCGCTCCAGCATGTGCGGCAACGTGGCCTTTGTGGCGAGGAAGACGCCCTTCAAGTCGACCTCCATGACGCGGTCCCACTGCTTGTTCTCGATCTCCAGCAGCGGCACGTACGCGCCGAACACGCCGGCGTTGTTCACCAGCACGTCGATGCGCCCGTACGCGTCGAGGGCGGCGCTCACCATGGCGCGTACCGACTCCTCGTCGGTGACGTCGGCCGCCACCGCCACCGCGTCGCCGCCGGCTTCCTTGACGCGGGTGACAGTCGCCTCGGCGCGTTCCAGGGAGAGGTCGGAGACGACGACCTTCGCGCCTTCGGCGGCCAGCTCGACGCACATGGACATGCCGAGTCCGGAGCCGACCTGGTCGGGGCTGAAGCCGCCGCCCGTCACGAGCACCACCTTGTCTGTCAATCCACGCACCGTGATGTCTCCCGTCTGTCGATGACCGTGCGTCCGGCACGGCTGACCGTTCGGATGAACTGTACTCATCTTTACGTACAGATTAGCTGGTCAGAGGGGGTGCGCCCACCGATGCGTGGGCTCGCTGCGGTGTGACGAAGATCGTTTGCCCGGGTCCGGCCCGGCGGGGTAGGGACAGCACCACCCCCGAGCCGGGGGTCTGCGGGATTACCCACGGCGACGATCGTCGCCAGAATCGGTGACGGAGAGTCGCGTACGAGAGCGTGGCTCGCGCATCGGGGGGCGACATGACTTCTTCCACGTCGACGGAACCCGCGGCACGGCGGGGCAGCGACTACGCGCGGCTGTCCCGCCGCATCGCCGAGGCGGGACTGTTCGAGCGGCGGCCCGGCCGGTACGCGCTGCGGATCGCGCTCACGCTCGGCGCGTTCCTGGCCGGCTGGGCCCTGGTGGCGCTCGTCGGTGACTCGTGGTGGCAGGTGCCGCTTGCAGTGGTGATGGCGGTGGCCACCACGCAGGTGGCGTTCCTCGGCCACGACGCCGGGCACCGGCAGATGTTCCGGCGGCGCGGGCCCAGCGAGGCGGCCGGGCTGGTCGCCGGCAACCTCGCCGTCGGGCTCAGCTACGGCTGGTGGGTCGACAAGCACAACCGCCACCACGCCAACCCGAACCACACCGACGAGGACCCGGACGTCGGCGCGGGCGCGCTGGTGTGGACGTACGAGCAGGCGAGCGCCACGCGCGGCCTGGGCCGGTGGATGGCCCGCCGCCAAGCGTGGCTGTTCTTCCCGCTGCTGCTGCTGGAAGGACTGGCGCTGCACGTGGCGAGCGTGCGGGCGCTCGTCGACCGCGAACCGGACGGGCGGTGGCGGGTGCCGATGCGGCACCGCGCGGTGGAGGCGCTGCTGCTCGCCGCCCACGCCGCCGGCTACCTCGGTCTGCTGTTCGCGGTCATGTCCCCGGCCAAGGCGCTGGTGTTCGCGGCCGTGCACCAGGGGCTGTGGGGCCTCTACATGGGCTGCTCGTTCGCCCCGAACCACAAGGGCATGCCGATGCCGACCGACGAGGACGGCCTCGACTACCTGCGTAAGCAGGTGCTCACCTCGCGCAACGTACGCGGTGGCCGGCTCGTCGACCTGGCGCTGGGCGGGCTCAACTACCAGATCGAGCACCACCTGTTCCCGAACATGCCCCGCGCCAACCTGCGCCGGGCCCGGCCGCTGGTGATGGCGTACTGCGCGGAGCAGGGCGTCCCGTACGCGGAGACCGGGCTGATCGAGTCGTACCGGCAGGCGCTGGCGCACCTGCACGACGTGGGCCGCCCGCTGCGCGCGGGCTGACCCGGCCGGCTGCCGGTAGGGTCGTCGCTTGGTGGAGGGCGCGCCACGGTGGTGGCGCGCGGCACGGCGGGGCGTACCACCCCGGCCGCGTCACGGGACGACATCGTGCGGAGCTGCGGCATGAGATTCGAGATCAGCAAGGTGCTCGACGCCATCGAGGGACGGGTCTGCACCGATCCGTCGCTGGCCCGGGCCGTGGTCGACCTGGCCGAGGTCATCCGCTGGCAGAACCTGGACGGCGGTCGGCCGGCCAGCCTGCTGCGCCTCGGCATGGTCATCGACGCGCTGTCCCGGCAGATCGGTGAGGACAGCGTCCCGGTCTACGCGATCGTGCACCGGGCGCTGCTGTCCGACGCCGACCTGACCTCCAACGAGCGGATGGTGGTCCGCCGCTGGGCCGACGACGGCCTGGTGGAGGTGCTCGACCAGCCCGGTGACCGGATGCTGGAGGTGGCCGACCTGCTCGGCCTGCCGGTGCTCACCCGGGCCCGGCTGGACGGGCTGGTCGGCCGGTACCCGTGGCTCGGGCAGGCCGGGCGCGTGCTCGCCCCGGTGCCCGGCGCCGGTGGGCCGGTGTTCATCGCGCACGTCGGCGGCGGCCAGGACCCGGCCACCGGCAGCCGCTCACCGGCCGGCGTCAAGTTGCTCTCCCGGCAGTGGCGCTGCCCCGAACCGGGCTGCGCGCTGTTCGGCGGCGGCGGGGGCGGCGGCGCGTTCGCCGACCTGGCCGCCGTGGACCGGGCACCGGCCGAGCAGCCGCCGCCCACGCTGCGCACCGGCGCCCCGACCTGCCCCCGGCACGGCGCTCGGCTCTCCGACGCCGGTCCGCGCCCGCGTACCGAGGTGCTCGCGGTGCGCATCGGCGGGCTGGTGCGCAAGCGGTTCGCGCTCACCGAGACCGAGCCGGTGCAGGTCGGCCGGGCGCCGGAGGGGCCGGGCGCGGTGACGCTGGGCCAGTGGCTCAACGACGAGGCCCGGCGCTGGATCAGCCGCAGCCACATCCGGCTGGAGCTGCGCGTGGGCGAGGTGGTGGTCACCGACACCAGCACCAACGGCTCCGGCGTACGCCCGGGTGGCTCGATGGCGGAGAACGAGCGGATCGCGCTGGCGCCGCAGCAGTCCCGGGTGCTCGCCGAGGGGGACCTGATCGAGCTGTACCCGGGCGTGCAGGTGGGCCGCGCCGCCAAGATGAGCAGCGACGCCACGTACACCCCGAACTCGGTGATGGCCGAGGCGCCGACGATGGCGATGCGGCTGCCACGTCAGTGACCCGCACGCGAAGGCGCCGGGACCGTCGCGGTCCCGGCGCCTTCTCGCGTACGGCCTCAGCCGGCCAGCACGGCGGCGAGCTGCGCCACCGCGTGGTCGATCTCCTCTTCGGTGATCACCAGCGGCGGGGCGAGCCGGATGGTCGAACCGTGCGTGTCCTTGGCGAGCACACCCCGCTCCATCAGCAGCTCGCACGCCTGCCGGCCGGTCATCAGCGCCGGGTCGATGTCCAGCCCGGCCCACAGGCCGCGCCCGCGTACCGCCACCAGGCCCTTGCCGATCAGGCCGCGCAGACCGGCGTGCAGCCGCTCGCCCAGCTCGGCCGAGCGGCGCTGGAACTCGCCGGTCGCCAGCAGCCGGACCACCTCGGTCGCGACCGCGCAGGCAAGCGGGTTGCCGCCGAACGTCGAGCCGTGCTGGCCCGGCTGGAGCACGCCCAGCACGTCGCGGTTCGCGGCCACCGCCGACACCGGCACGATGCCGCCGCCGAGCGCCTTGCCGAGCAGGTACATGTCCGGCTCGACGCCCTCGTGCTCGCAGGCGAACGTCGCGCCGGTACGCCCCAGGCCCGACTGGATCTCGTCGGCGACGAACAGCACGTTGCGCTCGGTGCAGACCCGGCGCACACCCGGCAGGTAACCCTCCGGCGGCACCACGACGCCCTGCTCACCCTGGATCGGCTCCAGCAGCACGGCCACCGTGTTCTCGTCGATCGCCTCGGTCAGCGCGGCCAGGTCGCCGTAGGGGACCACAGTGAAACCCGGAGTGTACGGCCCGAAGTCGGCGCGTGCGTCCTCGTCGGTGGAGAAGCTGACGATGGTGGTCGTACGGCCGTGGAAGTTGCCCTCCGCCACCACGATGTTGGCCTGGCCCGGCGTGACGCCCTTGACCTGGTAGCCCCACTTGCGGGCCACCTTGATGCCGGTCTCCACCGCCTCGGCGCCGGTGTTCATCGGCAGCACCAGGTCCTTGCCGCAGAGCGCGGCCAGCTCGCGGCAGAAGTCGGCGAACTGGTCGTGGATGAACGCGCGGCTGGTCAGCGTGAGCCGGTCGAGCTGCGCGTGCGCGGCCTCGATCAGCTTCGGGTGCCGGTGGCCGAAGTTCAGCGCCGAGTATCCCGCCAGGCAGTCCAGGTAGCGGCGGCCGTCCACGTCGGTCAGCCAGGCGCCCTCGGCCGACGAGATCACCACGGGCAGCGGGTGGTAGTTGTGCGCCGTGTGACGCTCCGCGTCCCGGACCGCGGACGGAGTCCGCAGCATGTCGTCGATGATCACTTGCTCGCCTTTCCCTGACGGAGTCGCAACGTGCAGCACTTCGGTCCGCCGCCGGCCTTGCGCAGCTCGGACAGGTCGATCCCGATGGTCTCGTAGCCCCGGTCGCGCAGCTTCGCGGCCAGGTCGGTGGCCTGCGCGGGCAGCACCACGTGCCGGCCGTCGCTCACCGCGTTCAGGCCCAGCACCTCGGCGTCGGCCATGGTGGCGTGGATCGCGTCCGGGAACAGCCGGCGCAGCACCGCCCGGCTGCCGGGGGAGAACGCCTCCGGCAGGTACGCCACGGTGCGCTCGTCGAGCACGGTGAGCGCGGTGTCCAGGTGGTAGAAGCGGGGATCCACCAGCTGCATGGTGACCACCGGGTAGCCGAAGACCTCCTGGAGCTGCGCGTGCGAGGCGTGCGCGGTGCGGAACCCGGTGCCGGCGAGCAGGTGGTCACCGGCCAGCAGGATGTCGCCCTCGCCCTCGTTGACGTGCTTCGGGTCGTACATCTCGAAGCCGGCGGCCTCGAACCAGGCCCGGTACGCGGGCGCCTCGTCGGCGCGCTGCGGGTCGCGGAACTGCACCGCCATGGCCTTGCCGTCGATCACGGTGCCGCCGTTCGCGGCGAAGACCATGTCCGGCAGGCCGGCGACCGGCTCGATCAGGTCGACCTCGTGGCCCAGGTCGAGGTACGTGCGCCGAAGCTGCTCCCACTGCCGGATCGCCAGGTCGGCGTCGACCGGGGCGGTCGGGTCCATCCACGGGTTGATCGCGTAGTCGACGGCGAAGTACGTCGGCCGGCACATCAGAAAGCGCTGGCGGATGGCGTCCATCGTCATGTCGTGCTCCCAGGGTCGGGCGCGCCCGGCCACCGTCGGCCCACGGGCTGGCGCCGTGGTCCAACGTTATGCGGCCCGGGTAGACGACATCCACCGCGAGAAGTTGCGTTGAGCAGCGAATCGTTGCGTTGAGCCACTGGGTGGCGAACGATCGTTGCGTCGACGCCGGACACACTTCGGGGGCGGCGAACCGCCGCCCCCGAAAGAGGTGTTGCCCGGCCGGTGAACCACCGGAGCTGATCAGGCTGCCGACGCCCTGCGTCGGCGATCGGGACAGTGCCCGTCAGAACCAGTTGGCAAACTGTGAGTCGAGCCACTCGCGGAAGCGGCCCGCCCAGTCGCCGTCGGTGGTCGGCCAGTCGAACTGGCCGGTCATCGCCACGATGCCGAGCACCACCGCGGCCAGGCCGACGGCGATGCCGATCAGCGCGTCGGTCTTGCCCGCCACGTGCCGGCGACGGGTGGCGATCAGGCCCAGCACGGCCAGCACCGCGCCGGCCGCGCCGACGCCGATGCCGTACCCGGCGAGCGTGCCGGAGAGCACGAACAGCGCCCCGACCACGGAGACAATCAGGCCGAGCGTGGCGAGCAGGCTGGCCCGGGGACGCTTCGTGGTGTACGGCTCCGGCCGGTCCACCCGACCGTCGCCGTCGGTGTCCGTACCGTCGGGGCGGCCGTCCCGGTCGAGGTCGGCGCGGCCGTCGCGGTCCAGGTCGGTGGTGCGCTCGGCGACGGGCGCCGCGCCGGCGGTCCGCGCGTCGGTCACCGGAACGGTCCGCGTGTCGGCGTCGACCCGGCGGCCGGTGACCGCACGCGCCGCCGCGCCCCGGTCCGCGGCCCGCCGCCGTGCCTCCGCCTCCCGCTCGTCGTCGGCCGCCACGGTCCGGCGGCCGGTCGTCGTGGTCGCCGTCCGGCCGTCGGTGGTGGCGTCGAGGTCGCGTGCGTCCCGGTCGGTCGCCGCGTCCCGGGCGCGCTCGTCGTCGGTGGCGGTGGCGGCGCTGCGGTACGTGGTCCGCTCCTCGTCGCGGTCGGTGACCACCGGCCGGTCGGCCGGCTGCTCGGCGGTCCGGTCGCGTTCGTCGACGACACCGTCGCCGTTGGTATCGGTACTGGTCGCCGGAGCGTTCCGGCGGGACAGGATCTTCACTGTGGCACCTCCTGATCCAGGCGCGGAGGCCGCGCATGACATGCAGGAAGTACCCAGGGGTGCCGAAATCGACACCCCTGGGCTCGCTCCGCACGCTCAGGCGTGCCGTCCGGTCACGCCACCGTGCGTGACCACTGCTGGTTGGTGCCCGAACCGCAGGTGTACTGCTGGACGTCCGCGCCGTCGCCGGTGCCGGCGTTGACGACGTCCAGGCACTTGCCGCTGTGCCGGGCCCGCAACTGGAACCAGCCGTCGCGCGCGGCCCACTGCCACTGCTGGTTGGCGCCGCTGCCGCAGGTGTACTGGATGATGTTGGCGCCGTCGGCGGTGCTCGCGCTGGCGACGTCGAGACACTTGCCGCTCGCGGCGTTGACGAGGCGGAACCATCCGCCGCCGGCGTCCTGGAACTCCCACCTCTGGTTCCCGCCGCCGTTCCAGCTCCACTGCTTGACCTCGGCGTTGTTCGCCGTGGAGCCGTTGATCACGTCCAGCACCCGGCCGCTGTGCCGGGCGGTGACGCGGTAGTACGCGGGCGAGTTGCCGGTGACGGTGCCCGCCGCCGCGTCGATGGTGACCGACGGGTACCAGGTCAGGCTCATGCTGGTGGCGGTCGGGAAGGCGATCGGCAGCCACACGTACTGGGAGTCGTTGGCCGGGCCGCCCCACGCTCCGGCCCACCTGTCACCCAGATAGAGGTAGCTGGTGCCGGACGTGCCCTGGACCGGCAGCACGAACGCCGGCTGCGAGTTGAACGTGGTGCCGTTGCCCACGTCGGTCCAGCCGCTCCACGGTCCCGAGATGCTCGACGCGGTGGCGTACCGGGCCTGGTTCGGGCTCCACCCCGTCGCCCCCGACGTCAGCAGGAAGTAGGTGCTGCCCCGCTTGAACATCGCCGGCGCCTCGCGGTGCGCGCCGTCCCAGAAGTTGCCCACCAGGGTGGCCACGTTGAGGTAGTCCGACGTGAGCCGGTAGATGTTCAGGTCGTAGTTGTCGTCGGCGGCCGAGATCATGTACGCGGTGCCGTTGTCGTTGTAGAGCGTGATGTCCCGGGACATGTGCTGCCCGAGCGGCCGGAAGCTGCCGTGATAGGTGTAGCTGCCGTCCACAGTGGCCGAGGAGGCGACAGCCGCCCGGGCCTCGTTGTAGTCGGACCCGTTCTCCTTGTGCATCCACATCACGAACCGGCCGGTGGCGGCGTTGTAGATGACCTTCGGCCGTTCGATGTTGGCGACCCGCAGCTCGGCCGCCGACGACTGGGTGAGCACGTTGTTGCGAAACTCCCAGGTGCGCAGGTCCGTCGAGCGGTAGACGGAGACCGCCCGGAACGTGTTGTCCGGGTTGCGGTTCTCGCCGAACCAGTAGTAGTAGTCGCCGACCTTGAGCACGCCGCCGCCGTGGGCGTGCACCACGGCGCCGCTCGTGTCGGTGAACTGGGTGCCGTTGGTGACTGTCACCGGCGCCGCCAGCGCGCCCGCCGCCGGTCCCAGCACCGCCGCCGCGAGCGCCACCGCGAGCGCCACCACGACCGCGCCGTACCGTGTCGTCCCTCGCACGGCTGTCACCTGCCGCACTTCGGCGTGATGGTGCCGGGCGTCGCGCCGGCCGCCACGAGCAGGCCGAACGTCGTCGAGCCACCCGGCGGCAGCGTCCCGTTCCAGGAGGCGTTGCGGACCGCGACGTCCTGGCCGGTGCCCTCCGCCACCCCACCCCAGACCGACTGGATGCGCTCGTCACCCGACCAGCGCCAGGAGACGAGCCAGCCCGGTGCCGGTTCGGCGCCGTCGTTGCGCACCGTCACCGTGGCGACGAAGCCACCGCCCCAGCTGGCGTCGATCGTGGCCGTCGCGGAGCAGGTTCCCGACGTCCGGGCCGGCCCGCCGATCACGTACGGGTCCCGTGTGCCGTGGGTGTCGCCGAACCGGAACCAGTAGTCGGTGTCGGGGGCCAGGCCGGTGACTGTCACCTTTCCCTGGCGCTCCGGCCCCGTGACGGCTTCGGCCACCGGGTTGCGCCACGCGGTGGCGTCCTCGCGGCTGGTGAAGAGGCTGACGAGGAGCGGCGGGTCGTAGCCGCAGGGCGGGCTGAGCACCATCCAGTAGGTGATGGTGACGCTGGTCGCGGTGGCCCCGGTCACCTGGCCGGTGACCGGCAGCGCCGGCGGGCAGGCGAAGGTGGGCGTGGGAGTGGGCGTCGCCGTGGCGGCGGCCGTCATCGCCGTGGCGGCGGGTGACTGGTCGGCACCGGCCGAGGCGGTCAGGCCGGTCAGGGTGAGGGTGGCGGCCAGTGCCGCGCCGAGCGTACGGAGCATGTGTCTCTCCCGAGCTGGGGGCGCCGGGGGCGGTCGGCGCCGGAGTGGTGGTGGACCGCGATGTCGCCGCCGTAGCGGCACGGCGGAGCGCCGGAGACGACTGCCCGGCACCGGGGTGGCACATCACCCCGCGCTTGTCCCTCCGGCGAGATCGAGCGGCTCGCACTGGCTCCCGAGCGCTACCGCCGCCAGTCTTTCAGTCGACGAACATCGATTCAACGTCGTCTCAGGACCCGACGTCGCCGGCGGTCCGATCCGCTGGCTACGCTTGGTCGTTGTGCCAGAGGGACACACCATCCACCGCCTCGCCGCCCGGCACGCCGAGCTGTTCGCGGGCGACAAGGTGCACGCAGACAGCCCGCAGGGCCGCTTCGCCGAGGGCGCGGCCCGCCTCAGCGGCACCGTCCTGGACGGCACCGAGGCGTACGGCAAGCACCTGCTGCACCACTACGCCGGCGAGCTGACGCTGCACGTACACCTGGGTCTGTACGGGAAGTTCGCCGACGGGCCCGGGGAACCGCCGTCCCCGGTCGGGCAGGTGCGGCTGCGCCTGCACAGCGACCGGAACTGGCTGGAGCTGCGCGGCCCGACCGCCTGCGAACTGCTGACCCCGCCCGAGGTGACGGCGCTGCGCGACCGGCTCGGGCCGGACCCGCTGCGCGCCGACGCCGACCCCGACCGGGCGTACGCGCGGATCCGCCGCAGCCCCACCCCGCTCGCCGCGCTGCTGCTGGACCAGTCGGTGGTGGCCGGCACCGGCCTGATCTTCGTGACCGAGGCGCTGTTCCGGGCCGGCCGGCCGCCGCTGCTGCCCGGCCGCGACCTGAGCGCGGCCGGCTGGGCCGAACTCTGGACGGACCTGGTGACGCTGATGACCCGCGCGGTCGAGCGGGGTCGAATCGACACGGTGCGCGACGCCGACCTGCCCGAGGTCACCGGCCGCGCGCCGCGCGTCGACCGGCACGGCGGCGAGGTGTACGTCTACCGCCGCCCCGGCGCGCCCTGCCACGTCTGCGGCACCGAGGTGAGCCGGGGCACGCTGGCCGGACGCAACCTGTACTGGTGCCCCACCTGCCAGGCGGGCTGACTCACATCTCGTCGAGCAGCCAGCGGGCCGCCTCGACATTGCCGGGGAAGACCTGGTCGCCGCCGATGCACCAGGCCACCGTCTGGCCGATCGCCCAGCCGCGTACCCGCTCCCGGTCCAGGCCCAGCTCGGCGCTGAGACGGTCGAGCCGGTGCCGGACCGCCGCGGGGGAGTGGCCCAGCTCGGCGCCGCGCACCAGCGGCACCACCGCGAACTCCCGCTCGCCGACCAGCGGCTTCGGGTCGATCACCAGCCACGGATCGCGTCCCGCCGCCAGGATGTTGCCGGCGTGCAGGTCCTGGTTGACCAGCACCTGCTCACCCTGGCTCGGCGCCAGGTCGGCGAGCAGCCCGAGCGCGGCGTCCAGCAGCCGCCGCTCGTACGGGCGGTTGGCCCGCTGCCAGTTGCCCGGCATCCGCTCCGCCCAGCCGGCCGCCTCCTCGGCGAGCGGAGTGAACGGCGGTCCGGCCGGCACCCCGAGGCGGGGCAGCAGCTCGACCGCCACGTCGAGCGCGGCGTCGGGCGGCAGGCCGTACAGCGGGGTGCCGGGGTCACAGCGCTCGACGAGCAACGCGCGCCGGCCCGGATCGTGGGCGAGCAGCCGGATCGCGCCCCGGCCGTCCCAGTGCGCCAACGCGGTGGCCTCGTGACGGCTGTCGTCGTCCGGGTACTGCAGCTTCAGCACCGCCCGCGTCCCGTCGGGCAGCGTCGCGGGCAGCGCCAGCGACGCGAACGCGTACCCGAACGGCGGCCCGACCGTCAGCTCCCACCGTGCGACGCACGCGGAGAGCCGGTCCGGCAGCTCCGCGAGCCAGGCCCGCCCGGCCTCCGTCCGCTCGACCCAGCGCAGGCTCTCAGGAATGTCACACCGCATCCGGTCATCCTGGCCGAGCGAGGCCCTCGGCGCCGCCCGGCCCGATCAGGGAACGCCGGCTGCTCACCGGCGGGCGAGGACCTCGCCCAGGTGGGCGCGCCTCCCACCACCTCGCCGAGGTGGCGGCATCATCGCCCATGATCAACACGAGCTCGCCGAGATGGTGGTGTCGCGGAGCCGCTGATGCGACCACCTTGGCGAGCTGGTGTTGATCAAGCTGGGCCGCGGCTGTCGGCCTGCGGGCACCACTCGGTACCGGTGTTGACCAAGGAGTTCGCGTCACCGGAGCATCAGGAATCCGCCCCAAACTCCTTGATCAACTGGCAGGTGTGCAGGGTTCCGGTGCGGGGTGCGGGGTGCGGGGTGCGGGGTGCGGGGTGCGGCGTGCGGGCGGGGGTGGGGTGCTGGCCGTGCCGCGCTGGCTGAGTCGATGCCGAGATCCTTCGCTAGCTTGCGGACCGGCGGCGGTGGGACTCGGCGCCGGGGAGCCGGGCCGGGGAAGTCGTCATGCCCGGCCTTCCGCCTGTCCGGCCTTCCGCCCGCCGGGATGGGTCCTTTGTCCGGCCTTCCGCCCGTCCGGGACGGGTCGTTCTGCCCGGCCTACCGGCCGTTGGTCTACCGCCCGTCCGGGGTTGAGATCGGTCGGCGGCGGCGGGCCAGCAGCATCAGGCCGGCGCCGACGATCAGGAGAGCCCCGCCGCCAGCCACCGGCGGCGCGGTGGCGGGACCGGTGATCGGAAGCCCTCCGGTGCCTCCGCCTCCGACGGTGCCACCGCCTCCGCCGCCGCCCGGCGAGGGCTCGCCGCCGGGTGTCGACACGCGTACGGTGACCACCTCGGACACGCCGACCGTCGCCGGGTCTTCACTCGGGACGACTACGCGGTAGCGCAAGGTGCCGGGTGTCTTCGGCGTGATGGGGATGCGGTACGCGCCGCGGTCTCCGCTCGTCAGGTCGGCGGCCACCTTCCGCCACGTCCTGCCCTGGAGTTGCTGTAGTTCGATGTTCCAGCCGGCGTCGGGCTTCACCTCGCCGGTGATGGTGACTGTGGTGCCGGGCGTGACGGTGGTGCGGTTCGCTTTCGCCGTGACTGTCGGCTTCACCCGGGGATGGTCTGCCGTGACGACGATGTAGGACGGTGCGACCCTCGAGTTGGACGGACGGGTGATGCCGACGCACTTGAGGTAGCTGTCGCCCTTCGGATAGGTCCGGGAGAACGTGCCGTCGGCCTTGGTGGTGCCGTTGGGCTCGCTGTGATATTCAACGCAGAGGTTGTCGGTGCCGAAGAAGATGGGCTGGTTACCGATGCCCTCGCCGGTGTCCTCGTAGTAGAACCGTCCCGCCACGGTCAGCGGTCCGTCACCGACCAGCGGGTTCGGGGTGAGACGCATGGTGACCGCGGGCCGGTGTGTGCCGGTGACCTCCAGCCTGGTGTCCGCCGAGGCGGGCGGGTCGACGTCCAGGCGGTTCCAGGCGGCGTCCGTCGCCACCAGACGGTGGACCTCCCAGGTGCCGTTCCAGGTCGACGGCACGTGGATCGTCGCGCTCCAGGTGCCGTCCTGCGGGGTGCCAGCGGTGAGCGACAACTCGGCGCCGTCGGTGCGGTCCGTGCCGACGAGGCGCAGACCGACGTAGGGCAGGGAGCCGCCGTCCATCTCGGAGGCCTCGACCACGCCGGTGTCGTCGGTCAGGTGCACCGTCACCGTCACCGGCACCAGGTCGACGCCCGAGACGGAGACCGCGTCGGGTGAGACCGTGACGTCCACCAGCACCGGTGGCGTCTGGTCCGCCGCGGCCGCAGGGGAAGGCGTGGCGGTTGCGGAGGGCGTGGCGGTTGCGGAAGGTGCGGCGGTTGCGGGCGGCGCGGCGACGAGGACACCGCCGGGCAGCAGGAGAAGAGCCGTCGCGGCCATGCGCCACACTCGCATGTCGGTGCCCCTTCCGAGGTTGACCGGTAACGGAGAGTTCTCCTGTCGGTACCGTACTCCGTCGATGTGTTGCCGGCTGCCCCGTCGGCCTGTCGATTCGCCGGGACGGTCGGCCGAGGACCCCGGCCGACCCGCCCTCCGACTCGGCCGGCGGCTCAGCGCAGCCGGCGGATGTCCCCGTATGCCCGGTAGAAGCCGCCCCGGCCGGACTCGCGGATCTCGGTGACCAGGAAGCGCGCGCCCGGTTCGCGGATGCCCTTGGGGAACTGCACCGGCCAGTCCCGCCGGTAGCCGTCGGCCAGAACGTGGACGCGCAGCCGGCCGCCCTGCTCGACGCACTGCACCAGCACGCCGTCGCGGTCGTCGGTGGTCACCTCGACGGACGTCCAGGCGGCCGGCTCGGGCAGCCGGGCCGGCGCCTTCACGTCGACCACGTCCGGCACGCTGCCCGCCTCGGCCGCCCGGATCGCCGCCTCGCTCGCGTCGATGCAGGCTAGGTGGCCGCTCGTGGTGACCACGTAGAGCCGATTGTCGTGGTACTGCATCGAGTACGCCGAGCCGCAGCCGGTGCCCAGCTTCCACAGCCGGTTGCCGGCCTGGTCGAAGCAGTAGATCGAGGACGCGCTGTCGCCCGCGAACACGTACCGGCCGCCCTCGGCGGTGGCGCAGGAGAAGACCGCGGCGTCACAGCGGTACGTCTGCTCGGCCCGCCCGTCCTTGCGCAGGCGGACCACCTCGCGGGTGCCGGTGCCGGCGAACACGGCGTCCCGTTCCTGCCAGCCGAACAGGACCGCCCCGGTGCCGGTGTGCCACAGTTCCCGCCCGGTACGCCAGTCGTAGCCGGTGACCCCCTGCGAGTGGCCGTGGTAGATCGCGTCGGCGTCGCAGCGCACCATCCACGCGGACCGGCCGCGCCCCGGCCGGCGCCAGAGGAACTCGTCCTCGTGGTCGATCGCCGAGATGCCGCCGTCGCGATCGGACACGCCCAGCACGCCGTCGTGGATGTCCAGCCAGTAGATGTCGATCTCGGGCGCGATCGCGTACGCCGCGCGCGGCACCTTGCCGGACAGGTCGTAGACGTTGCCGTCGTCGCAGCCGGCGTAGACCCAGGCGTCGTCGGCGACGATGCACTTCACCCCGTCGGGGAGCCGGACCTGGTTGAGCAGCCGGGCGTCGTGGTCGAGCGTGGTGATCACGCCGTGCTCGTTGCCGACCATGCAGTGCCGGTCGTCGACGAAGATGCCGAAGGCGGGCGCGCCCGAGGCGTACCGCCAGAGGACCGGCGCGGTGCGGGCGGTGGAGCGGGTGCTGACGATCTGCCGGCGCGAGACCGTGCGCTTCTGGCGTACGCCGCGCACCGCCGGGGCGTACCCCTTGCGGACCTTCTCGCCGATCTTCTTCGCGGCGGCGGCGCGGGCGCGGGCGTTGTCCGGGAAGGTGCTCGTCTTCACCTGGCCCTGGTCGCCGATGCGCCCGTAGCGCACGGTCATCGCGGTGTCGTCGACCACCACCTCGTAGAACTTGTGCGCTCCACCGTCCACTTCGGACAGTTCGAGGTAGGTCGTCTCCTGTGACATGGGGGTTTACCTCCGAGGGGAAGTGCCGGACCGGCAACGCGCACACGCTAACGCCGGGCACCGACAAACCCGGGTCTCGGTGTTAAGAAGGGGCCCTTCCTCTACCGGAGGCGTTAATAGGGGGCCCTTCCTTACACAGCGGCGGCGAGGGCGTCGACGGCCTTGCGGGCGGCGATCAGCACCGGGTCCCACACCGGGGCGTACGGCGGCGCGTACCCCAGGTCGAGCGCTGTCATCTCGTCCACCGTCATGCCGTTCCACAGCGCCACGGCGAGCGCGTCGATCCGCTTGGCCGCCTCGGACCAGCCGACGATCTGCGCCCCGAGCAGCCGCCCGCTGGGCCGCTCGGCGATCAGCTTGACCGTCATCGGACGCGAGCCGGGGTAGTAGCCGGCCCGGTTCGTCGACTGGGCCAGCACCGTGACGAACTCGAAGCCGGCGTCCAGCGCGTCCCGCTCGCGCAGCCCGGTGCGGCCCACCTCCAGCTCGCAGACCTTGGTGACGGCGGTGCCGATCACGCCGGGGAAGGTGGCGTAGCCGCCGCCGATGTTGATGCCGACGACGCGGCCCTGCTTGTTGGCGTGCGTGCCGAGCGGGATGTGTACCGGCATGCCGCTGACCCGGTGCAGCGACTCCACGCAGTCACCGGCAGCCCAGACGCCGGGCACGCCCGGCACCCGCATCCGGCGGTCCGTCCGGACGCCGCCGGAGGGCCCGATCGGCAGGCCGGCGGCCTCGGCGAGCGCGGTGTTGGGGCGTACCCCGAGACCCAGGACCACGACGTCGGCCGGGACCGGTCCCTCGTCGGTGACCACGGCGGAGATCCGGCCGTCCCGCTCCTCCAGCCCGGTGACGGTGAGGCCGGTGCGGACGCCGATGCCGGTGGCGCGCATCGCGTCGGCCACCAGCTCGCCCATGTCCGGGTCGACGGTCGACATGGGTTGGTCGGCCTGTTCCACCAGTTGGACGGAGAGCCCGCGCTGCACGAGCGCCTCGGCCATCTCCACGCCGACGTAGCCGCCGCCGACCACCACCGCGCGCCGGGGCCGGGGCTCGCGTTCCAGCCAGTCGATCAGCGCCGCGCCGTCGCCCAGCGTCTGCACGCCGAACACGCCCGACACGTCGTCGCGCGCCCAGTCCGGCTGCACCGGGGACGCGCCGGTGGCGTACACCAGGGTGTCGAAACCGGCGCGGACCTCGCCGCCGCCGTCCAGGTCCCGCGCGATCACCTCGCGGCGGTCCAGGTCGACGGCGGTGACCTCGTGCCGGGTGCGGACGTCGATGCCGAAGTCGTCGCGGAAGGTCTGCGGATCGCGGCTGATCAGCTCGTCCCGCTCCTCGACCAGGCCGCTCACCCAGTAGGGGATGCCGCAGGCCGAGTAGGAGGTGAAGTGCCCCCGCTCGAACGCGACGATCTCCAGGTCGGACCGGTCGCGGCGGCGGCGACGCGCCTGCGACGCCGCCGACATGCCGGCGGCGTCGCCGCCGATGACGATCATGCGCTCCGCCACGCCGCCCATCCTGTCACGCCGGGACACGGCCGTGCGGCCGCTCAGCCACGGGTCTGGCGTGCCACGTCCGTGACCACGTCGACGAGCCGTCCGGTACGCGCGAACACCGCCCGCTGCCGGGCCGCTCCGCTGCCGTGCCGGCGCAGCCCGCCCAGCAGATCGGTCACCCGGTCCAGGTCGCCGTGCCGATCCAGTTCCGGGCGCAGCCGGTCGACGAGCCGGTCCAGCAGCTCCCAGGCCGGGCGCAGCTCACCGTCGGTGAGGTCGACGCCCTCGCCCTCCAGCCCGTCGTGGGCGGCCCGCCAGTGCGCCGCGACGAGCAGGTGGTGGTCGGTGTTGACGGCGGGACGGCCGGCGGCGATGTCGGTGAGCGCGGTCGCCACGAGCGCGCGGACCAGCGCGGCGACGAGCACCGCGTCGTCCACGGTCGGGCAGACGTCGCCGATCCTGATCTCCACGGTGGGGTACTTGGCGGAGAGCCGGGCGTACCAGTAGAGCATTCCCTCGTCCAGCATCACGCCGCTGGCGATGAGCTGCCGGATGAGCCGCTCGTAGTGCTCGTGCGACTCCAGGTACGGGGTGGGCGCGACCGACGGCCAGCGTTCCCACTCCACCGAGCGCCAGCTCGCGTACCCGGTGTCCTCGCTGCGGGAGAACGGGGAGTTCGCGGTGACCGCCTGCAGGATCGGCAGCCACGGCCGGACGTGGTTGAGCACCTGCACGCCGGTGTCCGGGTCGGGGATGCCGACGTGCACGTGCATGCCGTTGTTGCCGGGACCGGGCACCAGCAGCCGGAACCGCTCGATCATCCGGTCGAAGCGGGGCTTGTCCACCACCGGCGGCACCGGCCCGTCGACCGGTCCGGTGCCGATCGCGAGCAGCCGTACGCCGGCCCGCTCGGCCGCGTCGGCCAGTTCGGCGCGCAGCATCGACAGCGAGTGCCGGATCGAGGACAGGTCCAGCCCGGGCGGGCTGCCGATCTCGATCTGGCTGGTCTGGAACTCGCGCTCCACCTGACCGCGCAGCTCGGCCGGCACCTGCTCCATGACCAGGTCGACGGCGGGTACGGCGGTCCCGGTGTGCGGGTCGGCGAGCAGGAACTCCTCCTCGACGCCGACTGTCAGCAGGTCGGTTCCGCCCGACGCGGCGCTCCGCTCCCGCTCCGCCACTGAGCCGCTCATCGCCACCACCGTCTCCTCCGGACCACTCGCGGCACGGTGCCGCGTGGCCGAGGACCTGTTACCCACCGTGTCCGTTCCGGAAAACGTGCCGGTGGGCGTGTCGGCGCCGGTTCGCCCGTTCGGGTCGGTCGAGTGCGTTCGCGCACGGGGCAGCAGGGCGTGACACGGCGGGATACCGTGGTCGCGTGG
This sequence comes from Micromonospora sp. CMU55-4, assembly GCF_011602315.1. Taxonomy (NCBI): domain Bacteria; kingdom Bacillati; phylum Actinomycetota; class Actinomycetes; order Micromonosporales; family Micromonosporaceae; genus Micromonospora; species Micromonospora sp. CMU55-4. Next base: position 61,107 of record NZ_JAAOLH010000013.1, on the reverse strand, counting down.
CGGGGATGCTGGCGGTGCTGACGGGGGCGTGGGCGTACGCGCTCGCCCTGTTCGCCGACCGGCCGGCCGGGCTGCTCGCCGGCGCGGCGGTGGTCGCCGCGCTGCTGCTCGCCACCCTGCTCGCGCTGCGGGTCCGCGCGCTGCCCACGCCGCCCGGCACCCGGTTCGCCGCCGCGTTGCGGGCCCGCGCCCGCCGTCGCGGCGTTCCCCGCCAGGTCGACCCGAACGCGCCGGGGCGTCCGCGCCCCCGCGCACCCGGCCTGCGCCCCTCGGCCGCGTAGCCACCCTCCGGCCCGCGCCGGCGGGCCGCCGTTTCCTTCCCGGCTTTCGCGGCCGATTCCGTCGTCATCCGTCCCGCCGTGCGGCACGTCGCCGCCCGGGACACCCGGAATCGCCACCGAGGGGTCCACCCATGCTCGCCTTCGCACCGTTGCACTCCGCGGCGTCGGCCGCGGCCACCGTCGTCACCTGGCTCGCCGACGTGCTCGCCCCGCTCACCGGCGGCGCCGCCACGGCGGCCGCCATCGTCCTGTTCACCGCCGCGGTCCGGCTGCTGATCTCGCCGCTGACAGTGGCCCAGGTCCGCGGGGAGCGGCGCCGGACCGCACTCGCCCCCGAGGTACGGGAACTCCAGCGCCGGTACGCCGACGACCCGGCCCGCCTCCAGAGCGAGCTGTTCGCGCTCTACCGCAACGCCGGGGCCAGTCCGGTCGCGGGCTGCCTGCCGGCGCTGTTGCAGGCGCCGTTTTTCCTGGTCATGTACCGCCTGTTCGCCACCGGTGACGGCGCGCCGCAGCTGCTGGGGGAGCGGCTGGCCGGCGTACCGCTGGGGTGGCACCTCGGCGACGGCCTGGCCGGCCCGGTGCCGCTGGTGTTCGGCGTGCTGCTGGCCGCGTTGCTCGCGCTGGCCTGGTGGTCGTCGCGGCGGATGCGCCGGGCGGCAGCCGCCACCGGCACGGTGGCCGGGACCCCGACCGAGGGTCCGGGCGCGGCGGTGCTCGGCCGGCTGCTGCCGCTGCTGCCGTACGGCACGGTGCTGGTGGCGCTGGTGGTGCCGCTGGCGGCGGTGCTCTATCTGGTGACCACCACGGCGTGGACGGCGCTGGAGCAGGTGGTGCTGCGTCGCCCGCAGCCGGCGGCAGCCATCGACAAGCGTTGACAAGTGCGGGTGCGGGCGCGTAGAAATCGCTCTCAGAGAGCGCTCTCCCGGACCCGTCCCCGCAGAGAGGCACCCCGAATGAACCCGATCCCGGCGGCTCCGGCCGCCTCCGCCACCGTGCCCCGATCGCGCCGCCGCCTCGCCCTGGCCGCGGGTGTGCTCGCGCTCACCACAGCGCTCGCGGGCGTCTCGATGACCGCCCAGGCCGCGGTGCCCCCGACTCCCTCCGGCTGGAGCCTGGTGTGGAGCGACGACTTCACCGGCTCGGCCGGCACGCTGCCCTCGTCCGCCAACTGGATCATCGATACCGGCACCAGCTACCCGGGCGGCCCGGCCAACTGGGGCACCGGCGAGATCCAGACCTACACCTCCAGCACCGCCAACCTGGCCCACGACGGCTCGGGCAACCTGCGCATCACGCCGCTGCGGGACTCGGCCGGCCGCTGGACCTCGGCCCGGATCGAGACGGTACGGGCGAACTTCAAGCCGCCGTCGGGCGGCGTGCTGGCCCTGGAGGGCCGGATCCAGATGCCGAACGTGACCGGCGCGGCGGCATCCGGGTACTGGCCGGCGTTCTGGGCGCTCGGCTCGCCGTACCGGGGCAACTACCAGAACTGGCCTGGTATCGGCGAGTTCGACGTGATGGAGAACGTCAACGGGATCAACTCGGTCTGGGGCGTGCTGCACTGCGGTGTCGCGCCGGGCGGCCCGTGCGGGGAGTTCAACGGCATCGGCGCGTCCCGGGCCTGCCCGGGCAGCACCTGCCAGTCGGCGTTCCACACCTACCGGTTCGAGTGGGACGCCTCGATCAGCCCGCAGCAGCTGCGCTGGTACGTCGACGGCCAGCTCTTCCACACCGTCGGGCAGAACCAGATCGGTGAGCCGTACTGGAGTCAGATGACCAACCACGCCGGCTACTTCCTGCTGCTCAACGTGGCGATGGGCGGCGGCTTCCCGGACGGCGTAGCCGGGTCGGCGACGCCGACCGCGTCGACGGTGTCCGGCCGGTCGATGCTCGTCGACTACGTGGCCGTCTACACCCGGGGTGGCGGGAGCAACCCGTCGCCGACCCCGACCACGCCGCCGCCGGGCGGGGTGCGTGACGCCTACTCGACGATCCAGGCCGAGTCGTTCAACGCGCAGAACGGCGTGCAGGTGGAGACGTGCTCCGAGGGCGGCCAGGACATCGGCTGGCTCGCCAACGGCGACTGGGCCCGCTACGACAACGTCGACTTCGGCTCCACGCCGCCGCGCGACTTCGTGGCCCGGGTGGCCTCCGGCGCGGCGTCCGGGGTGAGCGGGCTGGTGGAGGTCCGGGTGGACAGCCCGACCGCGCCGCCGATCGGCAGTTTCGCGATCGGCAACACCGGCGGCTGGCAGACCTGGCGCTCGGTGCCGGGCAACGTCGGCGCGGTGACCGGGCGGCGCACGGTCTACCTGACGTTCAGCAGCGGGCAGCCGTCCGACTTCGTCAACGTCAACTGGTTCACCTTCCGCCGCTGAGGCCGATGGGGGCGCGGCCCGGACCCCGGTCCGGGTCGCGTCGAACCGGTGCTGGACAGAAACAGTTAACACTCCTAATAATAGGCGCACGTCGACGGTTGTGAATCCCTCTCCACCCCCCGCCCGTCCCCTGGAGGACGCCGTGAGACTCCGCCCCCGCCTGGCGACGCTCGCCGCCGCGCTGACCACCGCCGTGGTCGCCGGCGCGCTGCTCGCCGCCCCGCCCGCCTCCGCCGCCACCGCGGCCTTCGTCCGCACCTCCAGCTGGAGCAGCGGGTACGAGGCCCGGTTCACCGTCACAAACGACAGCTCCGCCGCCATCTCCTCGTGGAACGTCCAGTTCGACCTGCCGTCCGGCAGCACGCTCGGCTCGTTCTGGGACGCCCGCCTCACCACCTCCGGCCAGCACGTCACCGCCGTGAACCAGTCCTGGAACGGCGCGCTCGCCCCGGGCGCCAGCACCAGCTTCGGCTTCGTCGTCAGCGGCACCGGCGACCCGGTGAACTGCACCGTCAACGGCGCCTCCTGCGCCGGCGGCGGCAACCCCGGCAACCCGGGCGCGCCCGCCACCCCCGGCGGCCTGCGGGTCACCGGCACCACCGCGTCGTCGGTCTCGCTCGCCTGGAACGCGGTCTCCGGCACCGTCACCGGCTACCGGGTGTACGAGGGCAGCACGGTCAAGGCCACCGTCACCGGCACCTCGGCCACCGTCTCCGGGCTGGCCGCGTGCAGCGGGCACAGCTACACGGTGACCGCGTACAACGGCAGCGGCGAGTCGGCGAAGTCGGCGGCGGTCGCGGCCACCACCAGCGGCTGCACCGGTGGCGGCGGGGGCGCGATGGCCGCCGCTCCCTACCTCTACCCGGGCTGGGGCGACCCGCCCGCGCCGTCCACCGTGATGGGCGCGACCGGGATCAAGTGGTTCACCATCGCGTTCGTGCTCTCCGGCGGCGGCTGCACCCCGGCCTGGGACGGCAGCGGTCCGCTGACCGGCGGCACGCACGCCGCCACCATCGCCGCGATCAAGGCGGCCGGCGGCGACGTCATCCCGTCCTTCGGCGGGTGGAGCGGCAACAAGCTCGGCCCGAACTGCTCGTCCGCCGCCGCGCTGGCCGGCGCGTACCAGCAGGTCATCAACGCGTACGGGCTGAAGGCCATCGACATCGACATCGAGAACAGCGACGAGTTCGAGAACGAGGTGGTGCAGGACCGCATCCTGGACGCCCTGAAGATCGTCAAGCAGAACAACCCGGGGATCAAGACGATCATCACGTTCGGCACCTCGACCACCGGGCCGTCGTACTACGGCACCCGGCTGATCAACCAGGCCGCGGCCAAGGGCGCCGGGATCGACGTGTTCACGATCATGCCGTTCGACTTCGGCGGCGGCGCGAACATGTACCAGAGCACCGTCAACGCGGCCGAGGGCCTGAAGACCGCGCTCAAGAACGCGTTCGGCTGGTCCGACGCCACCGCGTACGCCCACATGGGCCTGTCCGGCATGAACGGCCTCTCCGACCAGCAGGAGCTGACCTCGCCGGCCACCTGGACGCAGATCCGCGACTGGGCCAAGGCGCGCGGCCTGGCCCGGTTCACGTTCTGGTCGGTCAACCGGGACCGGCCCTGCCCCGGCGGCGGCGTGGTCGCCAACTGCTCCGGCATCGCGCAGAACACCTGGGAGTTCACCGGCATCACCGCCGGCTTCTGAGCCCGCGACGCGGTCAGCGCCCGGCGGTCACCGACTGCCGGGCGCGCCGCCGGCGCACCTTCTTCACCGCCCAGCTCACGATCATGAAACCGAAGACGGCGAAGATCGCGTAGTTGAACCACGAGCTGTACCTGTCGACGTCCTCCCACCGCGACCCGAGGGTGAACCCGGCGCCGACGATCAGCGCGTTCCACACCCCGCTGCCGAGCGTGGTGAGCAGGATGAACTCACCGAGCGGCATCCGGTTCGCGCCGGCCGGGACGGAGACCAGGCTGCGGACCACCGGCACCACCCGGCCGATCAGCACCGCCCACCGCCCGTGCCGTTCGAACCAACGGTCGGCCTTCTCCAGATCCTGCAGGTCGACCAGCGGGATGTGGTCCAGCCAGCGCTTGAGCCGCTCCTCGCCGAGCGCCGCGCCGAGCCAGTAGAGCACCAGCGCGCCGAGCAGCGAGCCGACCGTCGCGGCGAGCACGATGAACACCACGTTGAACCGGCCCTCGGCGGACAGGTAACCGGCCATCGCCAGCACGATCTCGCTCGGGATCGGCGGGATGATGCTCTCCAGCGCCACCAGCAACGCCACGCCGACCGCGCCGAGCGAGTCGATCACGCTCGCCACCCAGCCGGTCAGCCCGGTGAACTGGTTCGGGTCGACGTCCTGGGCCAGGGCCATGTCGGTCCTTCCACGCGAGAGCCGGAGATCCGAAAGTGTTACCCGGACCGGCCGGTGTCACACCTGTGACTCAGCCCTCCGGGTGCAGCGCGGCGTCCGCCGGACCCCGTCGCCAGCCGGTGAAGCGGACCCGCAGCCCGCCCCGGCTGGGCGAGCAGCAGTACGGCCCGGCCGACGCCTGCGCCGCCGGGTCGAGCGGGGCGACGCGGACCAGCCGCCACGGCTCGTCGTCGCACCGGGCCCGGACGGTCAGCGCGTCCCCGGCCCGGCTCACCCGGACCGTCACCTCCCGGCCCGACCACTGCGGCACCGGCGCCACCGACCAGTCCGAGAACTCGTCGGTGACCACGGCGCCGACCTGCGGCGCGCCGTCGCTCACCTCGACCCCGGCCTTGGTCCACCGCCGCTCGTCCACCCGGACCAGCACACCGGCCTGATCGAACTGCTCCGAGTAGTCGAGGAGGAAAGACACCTCCACGGCGCTGCCCGCGCCGAACGGTGCGAGCAGTGCCGAGCCGTCGTCGTGCACGAAGCCGTAGCTGGTGCGCCGCCAGAAGTCGCTGCCGCCGTGCGGCTCGACGAGCAGGCCGCCGTCGACCGGCTCGGCCCGCTCGGGCGGGTTCAGCCAGTGGCCGGCGGACCAGTCGTACGCCTCGTTCATCCCGGCACCGTACCGGGTTTGACGGCGCGCACGTTCGGAGAAGTAGTCCTCGCATGGGTGACAGGTGGTATCAGGAGGCGGTCGTCTACTGCCTCGACGTCGACACGTACGCGGACTCCGACGGCGACGGAGTGGGTGACTTCCAGGGGCTGATCGGCCGCCTGGACTACCTGGCCCGGCTCGGCGTGACCTGCCTGTGGCTGAACCCGATCCACCCCTCGCCCAACGAGGACGACGGGTACGACGCGACCGACTTCTACAACGTCGACCCGCGACTGGGCACGCTCGGCGACTTCGCCGAACTGCTGCACCAGGCGAGCAACAGGGGCATCCGGGTGATCATCGACCTGGTGGTCAACCACACCTCGGACCAGCACCCGTGGTTCCAGTCCGCCCGGTCCTCGCCGGACTCGCCGTACCGGGACTGGTACGTCTGGGCCGACCACGAGCCGGCCGACCGCCACCAGGGCATGGTCTTCCCGGGCGAGCAGCACGAGACGTGGACCTACGACCGGACCGCGAAGGCGTGGTACTACCACCGCTTCTACAAGTTCCAGCCGGACCTGAACATCGAGAACCCGAAGGTCCGCGCGGAGATCAAGAAGATCACCTCGTTCTGGCTCCAGCTCGGCGTCTCCGGCTTCCGGATGGACGCCGTGCCGTTCATCATCGAGCGCACCGAACCGGGCAACCCGAACTCGCCGAAGGACTTCGACTTCCTCACCGACCTGCGTCAGCACGTGCAGTGGCGACGTGGCGACGCGGTCCTGCTGGCCGAGGCGAACGTGGAGCCGGACGAGCTGCCCGTCTACTTCGGTGACGGCAGCGGCTCGGGCAACCGGATCCACATGCTGTTCGACTTCATGCTCAACGGCCGGCTGATGCTCGCCCTGGCCCGGGAGGACCCGGAGGTGATCATCGAGGCGTTGCGGGACACCCCCAAGCTGCCCACCGGCGGTCAGTGGGCCACGTTCCTGCGCAACCACGACGAGATCGACCTGTCCCGGCTCACCGCCGACCAGCGCAACGACGTGCTGGCGAAGTTCGGCCCGGACGAGAACATGCAGCTCTACGGCCGGGGCATCCGCCGTCGTCTCGCGCCCATGCTCGGCAACGACCGCCGGCACATGGAGCTGGCGTACTCGCTGCAGTTCTCGCTGCGCGGCACGCCGGTGCTGCGCTACGGCGAGGAGATCGGCATGGGGGAGGACCTGTCGCTGGACGGGCGCGACGCGATCCGCACCCCGATGCAGTGGTCCTACGCGGACAACGCCGGCTTCTCCACCGCCGAGCCGGAGAAGCTGGTCCGCCCGGTGATCGACAAGGGCGAGTACGGCTACCAGAACGTCAACGTCACCGCCCAGCGCAAGGACCCGCGGTCGCTGCTCGGCTGGTTCGAGCGGATGATCCGGACGCTGCGGGAGGCGCCGGAGACCGGCTCGGGCAGCACCACCCACATCGACGTGCCGATGCCGCCGGGCGTGCTCGCGCACCGCGCCGACGGGCGTACCGGGACGATGGTCTTCCTGCACAACCTCGGCACCGAGGACGTCGAGGTGGACCTGAGCACGCTGGCCCCGGAGGCGGACCTGCCGATCGACGTGCTCAGCGACCGCAACTACGAGGACGTGGGCAAGCTCGACCGGCTCAAGCTCGGCGGGTACGGCTACCGGTGGATCCGGCTCTGCCGGGGCCACGGGCGGTAGGCGCGGCGTACCGGCGGGTTAAGCTCCTTCGATCGAGCCACAAGTTACCGGGAGGTAAGCATGTCGGAGGAGCCCCGCATCGCCGTCGTCACCGGAGCCGCGCGCGGCATCGGGGCGGCGACCGCCCGCCGACTGGCGGCCGACGGCATGGCCGTCGCCGTGGTCGACATCGACGAGTCCGCCACCAAGGAGACGGTGGACGCCATCGGCTCGGCCGGCGGCCGGGCGCTCGGCGTCGGCGCCGACGTGTCCGACCGGGCCCAGGTCGAGGCAGCCGTGGAGCGGATCGCCGCCGAGCTGGGCGCACCGACAGTGCTCGTCAACAACGCGGGTGTGCTGCGCGACAACCTGCTGTTCAAGATGACCGAGGGCGACTGGGACACGGTCATGGGCGTGCACCTGCGCGGCGCGTTCCTGTTCAGCCAGGCCGCGCAGAAGCACATGGTCGAGGCGAAGTGGGGCCGGATCGTCAACCTGTCCAGCACGTCCGCGCTCGGCAACCGGGGCCAGGCGAACTACTCGGCCGCGAAGGCCGGCCTCCAGGGCTTCACCAAGACGCTGGCGATCGAGCTGGGCCCGTTCGGTGTCACAGTCAACGCGGTCGCGCCGGGCTTCATCGTCACCGACATGACCGCCGCCACCGCGGCCCGGATGAAGGTCGACTTCGACGACCTCCAGAAGCACGCCGCCGCCGAGATCCCGGTACGCCGCCCCGGCCGCCCGGAGGACGTCGCGCACACCATCTCGTTCCTCGCCAGCGAGGGCGCGTCGTTCGTCTCCGGCCAGGTCATCTACGTCGCCGGCGGTCCGAAGGACTGACCGGCCCCCGACCCGGCGCGGGCCCGCTCAGGCGGGGTCGCGCCGGGTGCGCCAGAGCCAGAACAGACCGAGCACCGGCAGCACCAGCGGCACGTAGCCGTAGCCGCTGCCGAAGCCGGACCAGACCGTCTCGTCCGGGAACAGCTCCTTGTCGGCGATGCTCAGCACACCGACGCCGAGCACCCCGACCAGTTCGACGGCGCAGCAGGCCAGCGCGACCCGGCGGCCGGCGTGCCCGGCCCGGGCCAGCCCGACCGCCGCCACGATGTAGATCAGCGCCGCCACCGCGGACAGCAGATACGCCACCGGCGCCTCGTCGAACTTCGTGGCGATCTGCAGGCCGGCCCGCGAGGTCGCGGCGATGGCGAAGACGATGTAGACGGCGATCAGCAGCCGGCCCGGGCCGCGGTTGGTGGCGCGATGCTCGTGCGCGGTCGTGGTGTCAGCCACCGAGCGCCTCCCAGGTCTGCTGGAGCCGGACCGCCACGACCGGCGTGACAAGGCAGATCGCGCAGACGATGCCCGAGCCCCACCGGGTCGGCTCCATCCGCGCCAGCACCCAGGCCAGCGGCGGCAGGCAGACGAGCGTCGCCAGGTAGCCGAAGAACGCGCCCGGCTCGCCCGGCCGCTCGCCGCCGCCGAGCGCGACGAGCGCCACCACGGTCAGCGCGAGCAGCGCCACCTCCAGCACGGCCAGGCCGACGAACTGGATCCGGTCCGGCGGCCGGTGGCGTACCGCCGCCACCAGGGCCCAGAGCGCGACCGCCAGCGAGATCACGATCGCGACCGTGGCGAGCGGCCCGTCCACCGGCGATCCGGCGGCCGCCGCGACGGTCGTCGACACAGTGTCGTTCACCGGCACAGCCTACTAACCGGTGTAGTAGCGGCCCGCCCGCCGGGTCGAGGCGCGCCGGACCGGCCGGACGACTAGCGTGGATCACGGTCCCGGCGTACGCCGGTGGCGGACGTCGACGGCAGGGGGTCCGGGTGCGGTTCGGGTTGTTCGGCACGGGTTACTGGGCGGCGCAGACGCACGCCGCGGCCATCGAGGCGCACCCGCGGGCCCGGCTCGCCGGCGTGTGGGGGCGCAACCCCGCCAAGGCGGAGGAGCTGGCCACCCGGCACGGCGTACCGGCCTTCACCGACGTCGACGCGCTGATCGACGCGTGCGACGCGATCGCCGTGGCGCTCCCGCCGGACGTGCAGGCCGACATCGCCGTCCGCGCCGCCACCGCCGGGCGGCACCTGCTGCTGGACAAGCCGCTGGCGCTCGACCTCGCCGGCGCCGACCGGGTGGTCGACGCGGCCCAGGCGTCCGGTGTGGCCTCGGTGGTCTTCTTCACCCAGCGCTTCCACCCGAACGTCACCGGGTTCCTCGCCTCGACCGCCGCGGCCGGCGGCTGGCAGCACGCCCGGGCCACCATGTTCGCGTCGATCTTCCAGCCGGGAAACCCGTACGGCGACTCGACCTGGCGGCGGGAGCGCGGCGCGCTCTGGGACATCGGCCCGCACGCGCTGTCGCTGATCCTGCCGGTGCTCGGCCGGGTCACCCGGGTCGCCGCGATGGACGGCCCGAGCGGCCTGGTGCACCTGCTGCTCACCCACGACGGCGGCGCCACCAGCTCGCTCTCGCTCACCCTGGACGCGCCGTCCGAGGCGGTCACCCGGGACTTCGTCTTCTTCGGCGAGAACGGCACCGAGACCGTCCCGCCCGGCGACGGCAGCGCGCTCCAGGCGTTCTCCACCGCGCTCGACCAGCTGCTGGAAGAGGTCGACGCGGGCACCCGCGACCACCGCTGCGACGTGCGGTTCGGCCGCGAGGTGGTGGCGGTGCTCGACGCCGCCGAGACCGCAAGGTCGCAGGGCCGCACCGTCGAGCTGTAAGGAAGGGCCCCTTATTAACGCCTCCGGTAGAGGAAGGGGCCCCTCTTAACACCCGCAGGTCAGGCGCCGGCCAGCGTGACGATCGCCTCGCCCAGTTCGGTGGGGGACTGGAACTCCTCGGCCGGCAGGGACCGCAGCGCCTGCAGCGCCTCGGTGCTGGCACCGTTCTCCTGGCCCCAGCGAACCAGGTCCTCCCGGGAGACCGGGTAGTCCAGCCCGGCCAGGAACTCCTGCAACTGCGCGCCGGTGACGGTCATGCCGCCCGGCTACCCAATGAGCCCGGTGCCATGCCCCCCGCCGGGCCCGCGTCCGCCGCCACGCCCGCCTCGCCGGACCCGGGCCGCAGCCGCCGCCGTACGCCCGCCGCCCGACTCGACGGCGGCGGTTTGCCCCGGCGGGCCCCGGGTAGCCGCGGACATGCTGGTTCAGCGGCTCGGCGCGCCGAGCGACTTCGACCCGCTGCTGGAGCGCGTCCGGGACGCCCGCGTGGTGATGATCGGCGAGGCGACGCACGGCAGCTACGACTACTACCGGCTGCGGGAGCAGTTGACCCGGCGGCTCATCGCCGAGCAGGGGTTCGACTTCGTGGCGGTGGAGGGGGACTGGCCGGACTGCGACAGGGTGCACCGGTCGGTGGTCGGCGCGCCGGACGGGCTCGCCGATCCGCTGGTCGCGCTGGAACGGTTCGAACGCTGGCCCACCTGGATGTGGGCGAACGCCGAGGTGGCCCGCTTCTGCCGCTGGCTGCGGGCGTGGAACCTGGAACGCCCGGAGGGGGAACGTGCCGGCTTCCACGGGCTGGACGTGTATTCCCTCTGGGAGTCGATGCAGGCCATCTTCGACTACCTGGGCGAGGAGGACCCGGCCTCGCTGGAGGCGGCGCAGGAGGCGTACCGCTGCTTCGAGCCGTACGGCAAGCGGCCCGAGGAGTACGCGATGGCCAGCCGGTTCGTCTCCGCCCGGTGCGAGGAGGAGGTGGTCCGGCTGCTGGCGCGTACCCGGGAACAGGCCGCCGCGGACGGCCCGGACCGCTTCTCGGCCTGGCAGAACGCGGAGGTGGTGGCCGGCGCGGAGCGGTACTACCGGGCCATGGTCGGCGGCGGCCCCGAGTCGTGGAACGTGCGCGACATCCACATGGCCGACACGCTCGACCGGCTGCTCGACCGGTACGGGCCGGGCTCGCGGGGAATCGTGTGGGCGCACAACACGCACGTCGGCGACGCCCGGGCCACCGACATGGCGGCGGACGGGATGGTCAACATCGGGCAGTTGGGCCGGGAACGGCACGGCCGGGACACGGTGGCGCTGATCGGCTTCGGGAGCTGGCGCGGCAGCGTGATAGCCGCTCCGCGCTGGGGTTCCCCGGCCGAGGCGATGGTGGTGCCGCCGGCCCGGAAGGGCTCGGTGGAGCACCGGCTGCACGAGCTGATGCCGGACCGGGCGGTGCTGGTCTTCGGCGGCGACGACCAGCCGGAGTGGGTGACCGGCGAGGCGGACCACCGGGCCATCGGGGTGGTGTACGACCCGAGCTTCGAGTCCTGGGGCAACTACGTGCCGACCCGGCTGGGCGAGCGCTACGACGCGTTCATCTGGTGCGACGAGACCACGGCGCTGCACCCGCTGCCGGCGCACGTCACGCCCGGCGAGATGGAGACGTACCCGGCGGGGGTGTGACCGGGTGGGGCCCGTCGGACCCCACCCGGTACGGCTCACACCTGGGCGTGCTGCTTCTCGGCGAGGTGGGCGCGCAGGCCCTCACCCTCGACGTCCACGTTGGGCAGGATCTTGTTCAGCCAGCGCGGCAGCCACCAGGCGGCGTTGTTCAGCAGCGACATGACCGCCGGCACGATGGTCATCCGGACCACGAACGCGTCGATGGCAACACCGATCGCGAGCGCGAAGCCCATCGACTTGATGATCGGGTCCTCCAGGAAGACGAAGCCGCCGAACACCGAGATCATGATGAGCGCGGCGGCGGTGACCACCCGGGCGCCGTGCCCCATGCCGTTGATGGTGGCCTGCTGCGCGGTATCGCCGTGCACGAAGTCCTCGCGCATCCGGGAGACCAGGAAGACCTCGTAGTCCATGGCCAGGCCGAACAGGATGCCGATGAGCAGGATGGGCAGGAAGCTGACCAGCGGGGCCGGGGTGTCCAGGCCGACCAGGTCGGCCAGGTGGCCCTGCTGGAACACCGCCACGGTGATGCCGAACGTGGCCGCCACGGTGAGCAGGAAGCCCAGCGCCGCCTTGACCGGCACCAGGATCGACCGGAACACCAGCATCAGCAGCAGGATCGACAGGCCCACCACCAGCAGCAGGTAGACCGGCAGCGCGTCGGAGAGCTTCTCGGACACGTCGATGCCGACCGCGGTGACGCCGGTGAGCAGCACGTCGGCGTTCTGGATGCCGGCGACCTGCTTGCGGATGTCCTGCACCACCGTCTCGGTGGCCTCGTCGGTCGGCCCGCTCTCCGGGATCACGCCGAGCAGCGCGGTACGCCCCGACGGGTCGACCTGCGGCGGGGCCACCGCGAGCACCCCGTCGGTCTTCTGGATCAGCGCGGTGACCTGCGGGATGGCGGCCTGGGTCGCCTGCGGCGAGTCGGCGGTCACCACGACCGCGAGCCGGCCGGTGAAGCCGGGGCCGAAGCCCTCCCGGATCAGGTCGCTGCTGACCCGGGCCGGGGTGCCCTCGGCGGCGGCGGAGGCGTCCGGCAGCGCCAGGCGCATGTCCTGGGCCGGGATCGCGAGCAGGCCGAGGCCGAGCAGCCCGACCAGGATCACCGGGATGCGCAGCTTGGTGACCCAGTTCGCCCAGCGGAAGCCGAAGCCGGTGCGGTCCTCCGAGCCGGTGGCCGGGTCCTCGACCGCCTTGCGGTCACGCAGCTTGCGCGGCAGCACCTTGTGGCCGGCGAAGCCGAGCAGCGCCGGGGCCAGCGTGATCGCCACCAGCACGGCGATCGTGACGGTGCCGGCCGCGGCCAGGCCCATCACGGTGAGGAACGGGATGCCCACCACGGCCAGGCCGGCGAGCGCCACCACCACCGTCGCGCCGGCGAAGACCACAGCCGAGCCGGCGGTGCCGACCGCGCGGCCGACCGCCTCCTCCGGGGAGAGCCCGTCGAGGAGGTTCTGCCGGTGCCGGGAGGTGATGAACAGCGAGTAGTCGATGCCGACCGCGAGGCCGAGCATCAGCGCCAGGATCGGCGCGGTGCTGGTCAGCTCGACCGCGCCGCTGAGCGCGAACAGACCGGCCATGCCGACGCCGACGCCGATCAGCGCGTTCAGCATGGTCATCCCGGCCGCCACGAGCGAGCCGAACGTGATCACCAGGACGATCGCCGCGACCAGCACGCCGATGGCCTCGGTCGAGCCGACCTCCGGCTCGGCGTTCAGCACCTCGCCGCCGGGGGCGATCTGCCAGCCCTGCGCCTCGGCCTGCTCGCCGACCTTCTCGTACGCGTCGCGCTGCTCGTCGGTGATCTCGTCGACCCCGCCGGCGAACTGCACCTGGATCAGCGCGTAGCGGCCGTCCGGGGTGAGCGCCTGCGCCTGGTACGGGTCGACCGCGCCGACCACGCCGGGCAGCGTGGCCGCCTCCTGCGTGACCTGCTTGACCAACCCCTGGCCGGCGGGCGTGGTGAGCGCGCCGTCCTGTGGCGCCTTGATAGCGATCGTGCCGGTGGCGCCGCTGGCCGCCGGGAAGCGGTCGGCGAGCAGGTCGATCGCCTTCTGCGACTCGGTGCCGGGCATGGTGAAGTTGCTCGCCGTCGGGCCCCGCAGCGTGGCCGCGGCCAGGCCGAGGCCGACGAGTACGACGAGCCAGATGACGGCGACGAGTCGCCGTCGGCGCAGAGATGCCCGGCCGAGCCGGTACAGCAGGGTCGCCATGGACCTTCCTTGTCCTCGCAGGTTCGGATCAGATGGAGACTTCGAGCGCGCGGTACGCCACGGCGAGCAGCGCGGGTCGCAGCTGTTCGTCGGGGATGTCCAGGAACTCGCCGCAGGTCTCGGCGATGCCGGCGAGTACGACGAGCGCCGCGACCCGGGCCTCGGGCCGGTCGGAGAAGCCGGCGAACGCCGCGACCAGCCGTTCGGAGATCTGCTGGATGTGCATGAACGTGGGCTGCTGGAGCAGGTCGGAGAACTCGCCGCGGAGCAGCGCGATCTCGCGGCGGAAGCGGACCGCCAGGTCGACGAAGCCCTCCGCCGCGACGCGCTGTGCGTCCGCGCCGGTGTGCTCGGCGATCCGGGTGTCGAGTTCCTCCAGCACCGCGATGGCCGGCGCCATCAGCTCGCCGAGCAGCGCGTCCTTGCTGGCGAAGTGGTAGAGCACTGTGGCTTTGGAGCAGCCGACCTCACGGGCGATGTCCTGGAGTGAGGTGCCCTTGTAGCCGGTGACGGCGAACCGCCGAGCCGCCGCGGTGAGCAACTCGTCGTGGGTGGCCGGGGTGGGGCGCGCCATGACATCAAGCATGCCTGACCGATCGGTCAGGCGCTGACCGATCGGTCAGATAGAGCGCGTGGTGTTCGCCACATAAGGGCGATTTCAGTTGTTCAGGCCGGTGGGTGGCCGTGCCTACGGTCGTACTCGGCCCGGGCCGCGCTGATCGCCTCGCGGTGCCGTTCGGCCCAGCTGGTCAGCGCCACCAGCGAGTCGTACAGCTCGCGGGCCATCGGGGTGGCCGTGTACTCGACCTTCGGCGGCACGCAGGGGTGAACGTGCCGGTCCAGCAGCCCGTCCCGCTCCAGGTTGCGCAGCGTCAGCGTGAGCATCCGGCGGCTGATCCCCTCCACCCGGCGCTCCAGCTCGGTGAAGCGGACCGGGCCGGCCGAGGCGGCGATCAGGATGCCGATGGCCCACTTCCCGCCCACCCGGTCCAGCGCCTCCCGCACGGTGCAGGCGCTCGCCTGCTCCGCCGCGCCCGATCCGCACCGGTCCGCCTCTGCCTCGCCCACGCCCCGATCGTCGCAGGTGCCGGTCGGTGAGGCGCGCGCCGGGCACCGTGTCGGGGTTGCCGAGCCGGGCCCGGCCCGGGATGGTGGTCCGATGGGCGCCGCCGACGAGACCCGGGCCGGAGTGTCGCTGACCAACCTCGACCAGCCGCTGTTCGACGGCGCCGGGGCGACCAAACGCGACCTGGTCGACTACCTCGACGCGATGGCTGACCGGATCCTGCCGGAACTGCGGGACCGG
This sequence comes from Micromonospora sp. CMU55-4, assembly GCF_011602315.1. Lineage (NCBI taxonomy): Bacteria > Bacillati > Actinomycetota > Actinomycetes > Micromonosporales > Micromonosporaceae > Micromonospora > Micromonospora sp. CMU55-4. The sequence continues at coordinate 45,795 of NZ_JAAOLH010000013.1, read as the reverse complement.
CCGCTGTCGGTGCTGCGGGTGCGGCCCGGCCAGGAGCCGTTCATGCAGAAGAACCTGCCGAAGTACACGCCCGACTGGGTGCGCCGTACCGAGGTGTGGGCCGAGGCGTCGCGCCGGCGCATCTCGTACGCCCTCTGCGACGACCGGCAGACGCTGCTCTGGTTCGCCAACCAGCGGGCCGTCGAATACCACCCGACGCTCGGCCGGGCCGCGCAGCCCGAGCACCCGACCCACCTGGTGCTCGACCTCGACCCGCCGGAGGGCGACTCGTTCCCGGCCGCCGTGCGGGTCGCGCTGCTGGTCCGGCAGGCGCTCGCCGACGCCGGGCTGGCCGGCGCGGTGAAGACGAGCGGCGCGAAAGGGCTGCACGTGATCGTGCCGGTCGACCCGGCCACCACGGCGGAGGAGGCCGCCGCCGCGACCCGGGCGCTCGCCGTCCGTACCGAACGGCTCGACCCGGCGGCCGCGACCACCGCGTTCATCGTCGCCGACCGCCGCGGCCGCGTCTTCGTCGACTCCACCCGGGCGTACGGGGCGACTGTGGTGGCCGCCTACAGTCCCCGGATCCGGCCCGGCGCCCCCGTGTCGTACCCGGTGGGCTGGACCGACCTGGAGAGCGCGAGCCCAGCCGACTTCACCGTGCGGACCGTGCCCGCGCTACTGGGCGACCGGGATCCCTGGGCGGAGGCGCTGCCCGCGCCGCAGCGGCTGCCGGCGGACCTGGTCGAGCAGGGACGGACCATCCCGGTGGCCCGGGTGCAGGCGATGCACGAGGGCAAGCGGCGCGCCAAGGCCCGCCGCGAGGCCGGGTGAGCCCGGTCCGCGTCAGCGCCGCCCGGTCCTCGCCGCCGGCGGGTGCTTGCCCCAGGTGAACGCGATCAGCACCACGGCCAGGGCCCAGGTGACGATCATCGTCCAGATCGGGCGGGTCTCGGTGGCCGGGCGGCGGGCTCGCCCGCGTCCACCTCCCGCAGGATCCGCGCGGCGCGGGGCAGGTCGCCGCAGGCGGTTGCGCGGGCCGCGTTCGCCAGGGCCAGCCGGATGGCGCCGCCGGGGGAGGGGCTGTGCTCGTGCGCCCGCTGGGCCGCCGCCACCAGCTCGGCGGCGTCGGGGTGCCCGAACCGGGCCGCCAGCGACGCCAGCATGGTGAGCGTCCAGCTCCGCCCCGCGACGTCCAGCTCCTGGTTCAGCGCCCGCCCGAGGTACGTCAGGGACAGCGAGGGACGCTGGGTCGCGTAGTAGGCGCCGAGCCGCCCGAGCAGCATCGCCCGCTGGCGTGGCCCGTACCGGTCGGCGGCGACCTCCCGGTGCAGCATCCGCAGCGTCTCGTCCACCCGGCCCGCTAGGTAGAGGTTGTCGGCGACGTCGACCAGCCAGGCCAGGCGCGCCTCCGCCGCCCCGGGCGCGGGGGCGGCCAGCAGCAGATCAGCGGCCAGGCTGGGACCGACCGCCGGGTCGACCGCCAGCCGCGCGGCCAGCGCCGAGGCGGACCGGCTCACCGCCGGCAGGACCCGCAGCAGCTGCCGGGCCGCCTGGGCCGGGCGCCCGCCGTCGGCGAGCACCTCGGCCGCCGCCTCGCGCAGCGCCTGCCGCACCGAGGGCGGGGTGTCCCGCAGTACGTCGTCGCGCAACGCGATGGAAGACAGCCGCAGCCCGGCGGCGGTGTCGACGAGGAACCCGCGCACGATCAGCTCCTCCACCGTCGCGTCGATCCGCTCGTCCGACGTGGTGCCGGTGTGCGCGGCCACCGCTTCGAGGAACCACAGCCCGCAAGGGGCGTCCGCGACGGCGACGGCGCGCATCACCGATCGGTGCGCGGTGGTCAGCGAGGAGGGTACGCCCGTGTGCATCTTGGGGCGGTTGGTCAACGGAGTCTCGGGCAACTGGCTCACCTTCGCAGGTGCTGGGGTTCGACCCGTTCACCGCGAGGTTAGCCAGCCCGTGACCTGTACATTCCCGAATTCGGGGACACTGCCGCGCACGCCGGGGACACGACGAAGGCCCCTGACCGAGCTGGTCAAGGGCCTTGCGGTGATCTGATCTGGTGCCCCCGGCAGGATTCGAACCTGCGCTCCCGCCTCCGGAGGGCGGTGCTCTATCCCCTGAGCTACGGGGGCTCAGCGACCCGAGAAGAGTAGCAAACCCCCTCCCGGATCACCGAATCGGTACCCCGCGAGTCGATCTTCGTCGGATCAGGCGGCGGCGACGGCGCGACCACAGCTCGGCAGCGGATGCAGCACGACGCGCCGGGGCAGCCGACGGGGCCATTCGTTGCGCGGCCACGAGCCGTCCACGATCAGGTGCACCGTGCGCTCCTCGGCGCCGCTGAGCCGCAGCACGAAGTCCCGGGGCAGCGGCGGATCCACCGACGGCGTGGTGACCATGAACCGCACCCGTCCCCGCGACGAGACCGCCGAGACCACGTCGGCGGCGGGCATGGTGCCGCGCAGGCGTACCCGGCCGATCCAGTAGACCTCGGCGGCGTGCTCCTGGGCCGCCCGCGTGATCGTCGGGTACTCGCTGCGTACCCACCGCTCGACCGCGCTGACGCACAGGCCGCAGGCCCGCTCGCGCGGCTCGCGCGGCCCCAGACCCCAGGCCCGCAGGTACGCCCCGACGGTGCCGGCGTCCATCGTCAGCCCGAACCGGCGCTCGATGAGGGCGGTCAGGCTCTGCCGTGTCCAGAGTTCCTCGTCGAGGCCGAACTCGTCGGGGTGGACCCCCCGGAGCACGTCGATGAGTTCGAGTTCCTGTTCGCGGCTGAGCGTTCCCGGCTCGCCCTGCCGCAGTCCGCGACGGACGGCTGCCACCGCTCCGTCACCGCCGATGGTGTGGCGTCGGCACCAGCTGGTCACCGACCGCCCTGCGTCTCTGAGTGCAACCCCCACGTCTTGGGCAACGAGCCCGAATCGCAACTGGTCACGATATGTGGGTAGAAAACTCTCCAACCCCCACAATGACCCGTTAGCCCCAAAACGTTACAAACACCCAAACCGGGACATCTCACCCCCGGCCCCAACCTTCGACGTGGCCTCTCCGTCCAACCTCGACCGGCCCGCCTGCCCCGAACACATCACCCCGGGCCACGAGCCCACCCTTGATCGACTCCATCTCGCCGAAGTGGCTGCATCACACCCACCCTGATCTCGCCACCTCCCCGAACTGGTGTCGATCAAGAGCGGGGATGCCGCCACTTCCCCGAGCTGGTGCCGATCAAGCTCCGAACCGGAAGCGCGGGTACGCGAGGCGGGTGGGATGCCCCTGTCGGGCCGGCCCTCGGCCACCAGCCGACCCTCGGCACGGCCACCCCGTCCCACCCCGTCCTACCTCGACCGGCCAGCCTGCCCGAGCACATCACCCTGCTCTTGATCCACTCCACCTCGCCGAAGTGGTTGCATCCCACCCACCTTGACCCCGCCACCTCCCCGAACTGGTGTCGATCAAGGGCGGGGATAACGCCACCTCCCCGAACTGGAGTGGATCAAGAGCGGGGAGGCGGCCGCTTCCCCGAACTGGTGTCGATCAAGCTCCGAACCGGAAGCGCGGACGCGCGAGGGGCGGGCGAGGATGCCCTGTCGGGCCGACCCGGGCCGTCCTCACCCATCCTCCCGCGATCTTGCACTTGCGGCCCTCGCGTAACGGGGCGAATCCGGCATGGCCGGGGCAGTAACTGCAAGATCGCCGGGCGGGCGGGCGGGCGGGTGAGGGCGGGACGGGGGAGGCCCGGTGCCCCTGGGAAGGGGGACCGGGCCTCGGGGGTCTTGCGGGGTGGCGGGTGGTGTTACGGGGTGCCGCCCAGGCGCTTCAGCGCCGCGCTCAGGTTGGTCAGGTCGTTCTGCTGCGTGTTCTTCATGACCTGCGCGACCGCCAGCACGTCGTCGTCACGCCCCTGCTCGAGGATGCCGTCGATCATGTGCACGCCGCCGATGTGGTGGCGGATCATCATCTGCAGGAAGAGCACGTCGAACTCGCGGCCGCTCGCGGCGCGCAGCTTCGCCATCTCCTCCGGCGTGGCCATGCCCGGCATCAGGCCGTCCTTGATCAGCCCGCCGCCGTCCTTCATCCACGCCATCGGCGCCTGCCCGCCGGTCGGGTCCAGCTTCCAGGACCGCAGCCAGGTCTGCATGGTGCCGATCTCGCCCTGCTGGCCGGTGGCGATGTCCACGCCGACCTGGCGTACCTCAGGGTCCTGCCCCTGGTTGAACGCGAGCAGCCCCATGGCCACGGCCTGGTTGTGGTGGGCGGTCATGTCCCGGGCGAACCCGGCCTCCGCCGAGTTCTCACCCGGCCGGGTGAGCGTGGGGGTGAGCAGACCGCCGGCGTACCCGAGGAGCAGCCCGACCACGAGGGCGGCGACCACCGCCGGCAGGCCGTAACGGCGCATCGCGCCCCGGCCGCCCTGGTCGGCGGCCGGAGCCTCGTCCAGTTCGCTGTCGGTGGTCACCGGAGCGGTCATCGCGGCGTCGTCCTTACTGGGTGGGCTGCTGGGGCATGGTGTTCTGCAGGTTGTCGCGCGGAGCGGTGCCGGTGGCCGTGACGCCCTGGTCGCAGAGCGCGTTCGGGCCCTCGATGGAGGCGTTCACCCGCAGCGTCTTGATGAAGTCGTCGATGCGGCCGTCGTCGGCGTTGTCGACCTTGAGCTGGTAGCCCCAGGCCTGCAGCGAGATCGGCTTGTCCAGCCCCTCGAACGGGCTGAGCATCAGCTTCTCCTTGCCCTGCACCTTGCTCTTGAGCTTCTCCACCTGGTCGGCGGGCAGGTCCGGGCGGTAGGTGATCCAGACCGTGCCGTGCTCCAGGCTGTGCACCGCGTGCTCGTTGGCGATCGGGGCGTCGTAGACGTCACCCATGCAGTTCTGCCAGGCCTGGTTGTGCGGGCCGCCGACCGGCGGGAGGACGTCGTACTTGATCGCGCCGGGCTGGTGGTTGCCGCCCTTGACCAGGTCCTTGTCCTTCTCGCGGTAGTCGACGATGCCGTTGATCGCCTGGGCCCGCTTCTCCCACGGCTGGCCGCCCTGGTAGACCGCCCAGGCGCCGACGCCGATGATGCCCACGGCCAGCACGCCGACCGCGACGAACAGGGCGATCGGGCCCCACGAGCGACCCTGGCTCACCTTCACCGGGGCGATCGGCTTGCGGCCCTTGCCGCCGGCACCGGGCCGTGGCGTGCCCTTGCCGCCCCCGGCCTTGCCCGCGCCGGCCTTCGCGGCTGGCTTGTCGGCAGCCGCGGGCCGGCCGGCGGCCGGCTTCTTGCCGGTGCTGACCACGGTGGGACGGCGCTCCGGGCCGCCCGGGGTGCTGATGCTCATCGTGCCTCGTCAGGTCGGTCGGTCAGGGGGACCGCGGGGCCGGTTCACATGCTGGGTCGCCGCCGCGGTGCCCGAGTCTACCCCCGATAACATGGATCAGTGACTCCCGCAGAACTCGCCGAGGTCGTCCTCGCCGCAGCCCACGCCGTCTTCGACGAGCGCGGGCTGGACCGCGCCGCGCTGCCCGCGCAGACCACCGTCGAGCGACCCCGTAACCCGGATCACGGCGACTACGCCTCGACGCTGGCGCTCCAGCTCAGCAAGAAGGTGGGCGTACCCCCGCGGGAACTGGCGACCGCGCTGGCCGACGAGCTGGCCAAGGCGCCGGGGGTCAAGTCGGTGGAGATCGCCGGGCCGGGCTTCCTGAACGTCCGCCTCGACGCGGCCGCCGCCGGTCAGCTCGCCAAGCTCATCGTCGAGGCCGGCCCGGCGTACGGGAGCAGCGACACCCTCGCCGGGCAGCGGATCAACCTGGAGTTCGTCTCGGCGAACCCGACCGGCCCGGTGCACATCGGCGGGGTCCGCTGGGCGGCCGTCGGTGACGCGCTCAGCCGACTGCTGCGCGCCACCGGCGCCGAGGTCGGCACGGAGTACTACTTCAACGACGCCGGCTCCCAGATCGACCGGTTCGCCCGCTCGCTGCTGGCCGCCGCGCAGGGCCAGCCCGCGCCGGAGGACGGCTACGGCGGCGCGTACATCGCGGAGATCGCCGCCGAGGTGGTCCGCCGCCGGCCGGACGTGCTCGACCTCACCCCGGACGCCGCCGAGGAGGTCTTCCGGACCGAGGGCGTCCAGCTCATGTTCGCCGAGATCAAGTCCTCGCTGCGCGACTTCGGTGTGGAGTTCGACACCTACTTCAACGAGAAGGACCTGCACGACCAGGGCGCGCTGGACGCGGCGCTGGCCCGGCTGCGGGAGCAGGGGCACGTCTTCGAGTCCGAGGGCGCGACCTGGCTGCGCACCACCGAGTTCGGCGACGACAAGGACCGGGTGCTGCGCAAGTCCAACGGCGAGTGGACGTACTTCGCCGCCGACTGCGCCTACTACCTGAACAAGCGGGAGCGCGGCTTCGACCGGGTCGTGATCATGCTGGGCGCCGACCACCACGGCTACATCGGCCGGATGAAGGCGATGTCGGCCTGCTTCGGCGACGACCCGGCGCGCAACCTGGAGATCCTCATCGGCCAGCTGGTCAACCTGGTCCGCGACGGCGCCCCGGTGCGGATGAGCAAGCGGGCCGGCACCGTGGTCACGCTGGAGGACCTGGTCGACGCGATCGGCGTGGACGCGGCCCGGTACGCGCTGGCCCGCTACTCGGCCGACTCGCCCATCGACATCGACGTGGAGCTGTGGACCCGGGCCAAGAACGACAACCCGGTCTACTACGTCCAGTACGTCGCGGCGCGTACCGCCGGGGTGGCCCGCAACGCGGCCGAGATCGGGCTGACCCGGGGTGACGCCGCCGCGTTCCAGCCCGAGCTGCTCGGCCACGACAAGGAGAACGAGCTGCTCAAGGCGCTCGCCGAGTTCCCCGCGGTGGTGGCCACCGCCGCCGAGCTGCGCGAGCCGCACCGGGTGGCGCGCTACCTGGAGGAGAGCGTCGCGCAGGCGTACCACCGGTTCTACGACAACTGCCGGATCGCCCCGCAGGGCGACGAGAAGATCACCGACACCCACCGGGCGCGGCTCTGGCTCAACGACGCGACCCGGGTGGTCATCGCCAACGGCCTGCGCCTGCTCGGGGTGTCCGCGCCGGAGCGGATGTAGTCATGCGGGCGCATGAGGCAGGAGCGCTGCACGGCGAGATCGGCAGCCGGGGGCCGGCCTGGCTGCGTACCCCGGTCGACGTCAACGCCCTGGTGCCGCAGCTGTGGCCGCGCAACGTGGTGCGCGGCCCGGCCGGCGCGCTGACCGTCGCGGGCCTGGACGTCCGCGACCTGGCCGCCGAGTACGGCACCCCGGCGTACGTGCTGGACGAGGACGACCTGCGCGAGCGCTGCCGCGAGTTCCGCGCGGCTTTCCCGGACACGGACGTCTACTACGCCGGCAAGGCCTTCCTGTGCCGCGCGGTGGTCCGGATGATCGCCGAGGAGGGCCTGTTCCTCGACGTCTGCACCGGCGGTGAGCTCGCCACCGCGCTGTCGGCCGGGATGCCGGCGGAGCGGATCGGCTTCCACGGCAACAACAAGTCGGTCGCCGAGCTGACCCGGGCGGTCGACGCCGGGGTGGGGCGGATCATCGTCGACTCGTTCACCGAGATCGACCGGCTCTCCGAGCTGGCCCGCGAGCGCGGGGTACGCCCGAAGGTGCTGGTCCGGGTCACCGTCGGCGTGGAGGCACACACCCACGAGTTCATCGCCACCGCGCACGAGGACCAGAAGTTCGGCTTCTCGCTCGCCGGCGGCGCCGCCGCCGCGGCCGCGTTCAAGATCCTCGACGAGGACGTGCTGGAGCTGCGCGGCCTGCACTCGCACATCGGCTCGCAGATCTTCGACGCCAGCGGCTTCGAGGTGTCCGCCCGCCGGGTGCTCGCGCTCCAGTCGCAGATCCGCGACGCCCGCGGCGTGGAGCTGCCCGAGCTGGACCTGGGCGGCGGCTTCGGCATCGCGTACACCACCCAGGACGACCCGGCGTCGCCGCACGACCTGGCGAAGCGCCTGCGCAAGATCGTCGACGGGGAGTGCGCGGCGGAGAACCTCGCTGTGCCGCACCTGTCGGTCGAGCCGGGCCGCGCGATCGTCGGCCCGGCCGTGTTCACGCTCTACCAGGCCGGGACCGTGAAGGACGTGGACGGCCTGCGCACCTACGTGAGCGTGGACGGGGGGATGAGCGACAACATCCGTACCGCGCTCTACGACGCCTCGTACTCGGCCACGATGGCGAACCGCACGTCGACGGCGCAGCCGATGCTCGCCCGCGTGGTGGGAAAGCATTGTGAGTCCGGGGACATCGTGGTGAAGGATGAATTTCTGCCCGCCGACGTGCAGCCCGGAGATCTTGTTGCGGTGCCCGGCACCGGGGCGTACTGCCGGAGCATGGCCAGCAACTACAACCATGTCCCGCGGCCCCCGGTCGTCGCCGTCCGTGACGGTCGGGCGCGGCTGATCGTCCGCCGGGAGACCGAAGACGACCTGCTGGCATTGGATGTGGGATGACCTCACCGGTTCGCTTGGCGCTGCTCGGCTGTGGCACGGTCGGTAGCGACGTGGTCCGACTGCTGCACGAGCAGTCGGCCGACCTCGCCGCCCGGATCGGCGCCCCGCTGGAGATCGCCGGGATCGCCGTACGCCGGCTTGGCCGTGACCGCGGCGACCTGCCGGTCGACCCGGCGCTGTTCACCACCGACGCGCTCGGGCTGATCAAACGCGACGACGTGGACGTGGTGGTCGAGGTGGTCGGCGGCATCGAGCCGGCCCGCGGTTGGCTCGTCGAGGCGCTGCGCGCGGGCAAGAGCGTGGTCACCGCCAACAAGGCGCTGCTCGCCGAGGACGGCGCGACGCTGCACGACGCCGCCGCCGAGGGCGGCGCCGACCTCTACTACGAGGCGAGCGTCGCCGGGGCGATCCCGCTGCTGCGCCCGCTGCGCGAGTCGCTGCACGGCGACCGGATCACCCGGGTCACCGGCATCGTGAACGGCACCACCAACTTCATCCTCTCCGCCATGGACGCCACCGGCGCCGGCTTCGCCGAGGCGCTGGAGGAGGCCACCGAGTTGGGGTACGCCGAGGCGGACCCGACGGCCGACGTGGAGGGCTTCGACGCCGCCGCCAAGGCCGCCATCCTCGCCTCGCTGGCGTTCCACACCCGGGTGACCGCCGCCGACGTGCACCGCGAGGGCATCACCGAGGTGACCGCCGCCGACGTGGCCAGCGCCAAGGCCATGGGCTGCACGATCAAGCTGCTCTGTATCGCCGCCCGGGGCGTCGACCCGGAGGGCCGGGAGACGGTGAACGTCCGGGTGCACCCGGCGATGATCCCGCTGACCCACCCGCTCGCGAGCGTCGGCGACGCGTTCAACGCGGTGTTCGTCGAGGCCGACGCGGCCGGGCAGCTCATGTTCTACGGCCGGGGCGCCGGTGGCGCGCCCACCGCCAGCGCGGTGCTCGGCGACGTGGTGGCGGTGGCCCGCAACCGTCTCGCCGGGGTACGCGCGGCGAGCGAGTCGGCGTACGCCGACCTGTCGGTGCGGCCGATGGGCGAGGCGCTCACCCGCTACCACATCAGCCTCGACGTGGCCGACCGCCCGGGTGTGCTGGCCGGGGTGGCGGGGGTCTTCGCCCGGCACGAGGTGTCCATCGCCACGGTGCGGCAGGGCCCGGCCGGCGGCGACGCGGAACTGGTTATCGTCACCCACGTCGCGCCCGACGCCGCGCTCGCGGCCACCGTCCGTGAGCTGCGCGGACTGGACATCGTCCGCTCGGTGACGAGCGTGCTGCGGGTGGAGGGCGGCGCGTAACCGGCGCGTCCCGCCTGATGGTTAAGGCAGGGTGTGCCGGTGGCCGGCCGGGCAGGCTGGTCCACGCTGTTGGCAGGCCCCGGAGCGGGGCGACAGAGGCGAGGAGCGCGACATGTGGCGGGGACTGATCGAGGCGTACCGGGACCGGCTGCCGGTCACCGACGCGACTCCCGTCGTCACCCTGCACGAGGGCAACACGCCGCTGCTGCCGGCACCGGTGCTCTCCGCCCGGGTCGGCGCGGACGTCTGGCTCAAGGTCGAAGGGGCCAACCCGACCGGCTCGTTCAAGGACCGGGGCATGACGGTCGCCGTCTCCAAGGCCGTCGAGGCCGGTGACAAGGCGATCATCTGCGCGTCCACCGGCAACACCAGCGCCTCCGCCGCCGCGTACGCGGCCCGCGCCGGGATCACCTGCGCGGTGCTGGTGCCGCAGGGCAAGATCGCGCTGGGCAAGCTGGCCCAGGCGCTCGTGCACGGCGCGAAGCTGCTCCAGGTGCAGGGCAACTTCGACGACTGCCTCGGGCTGGCCGGCAAGCTCGCCCAGGACTACCCGGTCGCGCTGGTCAACTCCGTCAACATCGACCGGCTGCACGGCCAGAAGACCGCCGCCTTCGAGATCGTCGAGGCGCTCGGCGACGCGCCCGACATCCACTGCCTGCCGGTCGGCAACGCCGGCAACATCACCGCGTACTGGATGGGCTACTCCGAGGACCTGCGCGACGGCAACGCCACGAAGGCCCCCCGGATGTACGGCTTCCAGGCCGCCGGCGCGGCCCCCATCGTCACCGGCCAGGTGGTGCCGGAGCCGTCCACGATCGCCACCGCCATCCGGATCGGCAACCCGGCGAGCTGGACCAAGGCCCTCGACGCGCGGGACGCCTCCGGCGGCCTGATCTCCGCCGTCACCGACCGGGAGATCCTGTCGGCGTACCGGCTGCTGGCCCGCGAGGTGGGCGTCTTCGTGGAGCTGGGCAGCGCGGCCAGCGTCGCCGGTCTGCTCCAGCAGGCCGCCGCCGGCAAGGTGCCGGCCGGGTCGCGGGTGGTCTGCACGGTCACCGGGCACGGTCTGAAGGACCCGGAGTGGGCCATCTCGACCGCGCCCGCGCCGGTGACGATCGCCAACGACGCGCTGGCCGCCGCGCGCTCCCTCGACCTGGTCTGATCCCTCCGTCTCCCGCGTCGTTCCCGGACCGGCCGGCGCCCTCCGCGCTCGACCCATGCCAGTTCGGGGAGGTGGCGGTATCCCCGCCCTTGATCGACTCCAGATCGGGGAAGTGGCGGGATCGGGGTGGGTGGGACGCAACCACCTCGGCGAAGTGGAGTCGATCAAGGCGGGTGCGGGCGACCCTCAAGCACGGCGATGTCATCGGCTGGGGCGGATGCCGGGAGTGTCGGGCCGTGCGGCAGACTCAGGGCCCCGCAAACCCCCTCTTCAGGAGTGAGTAACGCCGATGTCGCTGCTCGCCAGATTCAGTCTCGCCAACCGGGGCCTGATCGCCCTCGTCGCGTTGGTGACGACGGCGTTCGGGCTGTTCGCCGTGCCGTCGCTGAAGCAGCAGCTCCTGCCGTCGCTGGAGTTTCCCGCCGCGTTCATCGTGGCGACGTACCCGGGTGCCGCGCCGGAGATCGTCGAAGCCCAGGTCGCCGAGCCGATCGAGAACAGCCTCAAGGGCATCCCGGGCCTGGACACGGTCACCTCGACCTCGCGCGAGGGCTCGGCCACGGTCCAGGTGCAGTACGAGTTCGGCACCGACCTGGACGACGTGGTCAACAAGATGGAGACCGCGCTCAACCGGATCGATGCCCAGTTGCCCGAGGGCGTCGACCCGCAGGTGATCGCCGGCAGCACCGACGACCTGCCCGCCGTGGTGGTCGCCGCGACCGGTGACGGCGACGAGCGGGCGCTGGCCGAGAAGCTGCGTACCGCCGTCGTGCCGGAGCTGGAGGCGCTGGACGGGGTCCGGTCGGTGGACGTCACCGGCGCCCGGGACCAGATCGTGACGATCACGCCGGACCCGGCGAAGCTCGCCGCCGCCCGGGTGGCGCCGACCGCCATCGCGTCGGCGCTCAAGAGCAACGGTGTGGCGGTGCCGGCGGGCGCGCTCGCCGACGGCGACCGGTCGCTGCCGGTGCAGGTGGGCACGCCGATCCGGACGCTCGACGACCTGCGCGGCATCGTGCTCACCACGGCGCCCGCCGCCCCGGTACGCCTCGGCGACGTCGCAGCGGTGGAGCAGCAGCTCGCCCCGGCGACCTCGTTGACCCGTACCAACGGCAAGCCCAGCCTGGGCATCGCGGTGACGGCCGCTCCGGACGGCAACGCGGTGGAGATCTCGCACGAGATCCGGGACCGGCTGGACGAGTTGGGTGACGCCGCAGGCGCCGAGCTGACAGTGGTCTTCGACCAGGCCCCGTTCGTCGAGAAGTCCATCGAGAGCCTGACCACCGAGGGCCTGCTGGGCCTGGTCATGGCGGTCGTGGTGATCCTGGTGTTCCTGCTGTCGGTGCGTTCCACGGTGGTCACCGCGGTGTCCATCCCGCTGTCGGTGCTGGTCGCGCTGATCGTGCTCTGGTCCGGCGACTACTCGCTCAACCTGCTCACCCTGGGCGCGCTGACCATCGCGGTGGGCCGGGTGGTGGACGACTCCATCGTGGTGCTGGAGAACATCAAACGGCACCTGGAGTACGGCGAGCCGAAGCGGGACGCGATTCTCACCGCGGTCCGCGAGGTGGCCGGCGCGGTGACCGCGTCCACGCTCACCACTGTCGCCGTGTTCGCGCCGATCGCCCTGGTGGGCGGCTTCGTCGGGCAGCTCTTCGCCCCGTTCGCGATCACCGTGACGGTGGCGCTGCTCGCCTCGCTGCTGGTGTCGCTCACTGTCATCCCGGTGCTGGCGTACTGGTTCCTGCGGCCGCGCGGCGGCGCCGACGACGCCGCGGCCCGGCGGGAGGCCGAGGAGAAGGAGCTGCGCAACCCGCTGCAGCGGGCGTACCTGCCGGTGATCGACTTCGCCACCCGCTCCCGGAAGACCCGGTGGGCGACCGTCGGCCTGGGCCTGCTGGTGCTCCTGGGCACGTTCGGGCTGGCACAGAAGCTGGAGACGAACTTCCTGGACGACTCGGGCCAGGACACGCTCGCCATCCGGCAGGAGATGCCGGCCGGCACCTCGCTCGCCGGCACCGACCGGGCCGCCGCGCGGATCGAGGAGGTGCTGCGGCGTACCCCCGGGGTGGAGACCTACCAGGTCAGCGCCGGTGGTGGCGACAACCCGTTCGCCGGCGGCGGCAGCGACCGGGCCACCTGGTCGCTGTCGCTCTCCGACGACACCGACGCCGCGACGGTACGCCAGGGCCTGCGCAAGGAGTTCGACGCGCTCGGCCCGGAGGTGGGCGAGCTGACGTTCGGCGGCGGGCAGAACGCCTCGGCCAACCAGGTCGAGGTGGTGGTGCAGGCCGCCGACCAGGAGACGCTGACCCGTGCGGCCGAGGCGGTACGTGCCGCGATGGCCGACACGCCGGGCGTGGAGGACGTCACCAGCAGCCTGGCCACGCGGGTGCCCCGCGTCGAGGTGACTGTGGACCGGGTCGCCGCGGCCCGCGCCGGGCTCACCGAGGCGGCCGTCGGGCAGCTCGTCGCGCAGGTGTACCGGGGTGCGCCGCTGGGCCAGGTCACGCTCGACGGCACGGCCCAGACCGTGGTCCTGAGCAGCGGCGCCCGGCCGCCGCTGACCGTGGCGGAGCTGCGGGCGCTGCCGGTCGGCGCGGTGCCGCTGGACGCGATCGCGGACGTCAACCAGGTCGAGGGCCCGCAGCAGGTGACCCGGATCGACGGCGAGCGCAGCGTCTCGGTCACCGGCACGGCGACCGGCTCAAACCTCGGCGCCACCACGCAGGAGCTGCAGAAGCGGCTGGACGCGCTGGACGTGCCGGGCGCCACGTACGAGATCGGCGGCGTCAGCGCCGACCAGGCGGACGCGTTCGCGGACCTCGGGCTCGCGGTGCTGGCCGCCATCGCGATCGTCTTCCTGATCATGGTGGCCACGTTCCGCAGCCTCACCCAGGCGCTGATCCTGCTGATCTCGGTGCCGTTCGCGGCGACCGGGGCGATCGGGCTGCTGCTGGTCACCGGGACGCCGCTGGGCGTGCCGGCGCTGATCGGCGTGCTCATGCTCGTCGGCATCGTGGTGACGAACGCGATCGTGCTGCTGGATCTGATCAACCAGTACCGGGCGCAGGGCATGGACGTGACCGAGGCCGTGGTGGAGGGCGGCCGGCGCCGGCTGCGGCCGATCCTGATGACAGCCGTCGCGACGATCTTCGCGTTGCTGCCGATGGCGCTCGGCCTGACCGGTGAGGGCGGCTTCATCTCCAAGCCGCTGGCGATCGTGGTGATCGGCGGCCTGCTCAGCTCGACGTTGTTGACGCTGGTGCTGGTGCCGACGCTCTACACGATGGTGGAGCACACCAAGGGCTCGTTCCGGGCCCGGCGCCGGGGCGCGGCGGCGCCGGTCGAGCCGGAGCCGGCGGCCGATCCGGTGCCGGTGCCGGTCGGCGGCGGCGAGGAGCGCGTCGAGGAGCGGGCTCAGGTCGCGCCGCCACCGGCCCGCCCGTCGGGCGCGCTGATCGACGGTACGGACCAGTTCGAGGTGCTCCGCCTGCCCAAGAGCCGCCGTTCCCCGCTTCCCCCCACCGAGTGACGGGTCGGGAGGGGCCCGCGCGGCCCCTCCCGACACCTCGACGCACGGGACACACCAGAAGCGCATCCGGCGGTACGCTCGGTGAGCTGATGCCTACTTTCGGTGCGGGGGCGCGATGGGGGTCGCGGGCCGGTGGAATCGACGTACCGTGCTGCGCCGGTCCGCGCTGCTGTTGGGCGGCGCCGCGCTCGGCTCCGCCGCCACCGTGGAGAGCACCTGGGTGGCCGACCGCCGCCTCCCGCTGGCGGGCGGCCCGGCCAGCGCCACGCTCGGCAACCGCCACCAGGACGTCGGTCGCGGCGGGGTCCAGGTCGTCTGGGGCGTACGCACCGACGAACCCCTGGTGGCGCTCACCTTCGACGACGGCCCCCGCCCACAGTGGACCCCGATGGTGCTGGACACGCTGGCCGAACACCGGGTGCCGGCCACCTTCTTCCTGGTCGGTGAGCGGGCGCGCCGGCACGCCCCGCTGGTCCGGGACCGGATGGACGGCCACGAGGTCGGCAACCACAGCTGGGCGCACCGCGACCTGGCCCGGATGGACGCCGCGACGGTCTACGACGACCTGCGCCGCAGCCACGACGCGATCACCGCGGCCACCGGATCGTCCCCGCGACTGCTCCGCCCGCCCTGGGGACATCTGGGCGGCGCGGTGCTGTACGCCTCGGCCCGGCTGGACTACCGGCTGGTGCTGTGGACGCTGCAGATGGTCGAGAGCGAGTTCCCGCACGACCCGGCCGGGCACGCCCGGCGGATCGTGGCCGACGTGCGCCCCGGCACGATCGTGCTCGGGCACGACGTGGGCGACGACCGGCGGCTGGTCGCGCTCCGCGGCCTGCCCGACATGATCGACGGGTTGCGGGCCCGGGGATACACCTTCGTCACGGTCTCCGACCTGCTGCGCCGAGCTGCCGGTGGGGGAGCGGCCCGATAGGGTGCCCGCGTGTCGCCCACCCTCTCCGTCCTCGTCCGCAACCGCGACTTCCGCCATCTGTTCATCGCCGAGCTGGTCGTGTTCGGCGCGGACTGGTTCGTCATGGTGCCGCTGCTGGTGCTGCTGCCGGAGCTGACCGGCAGCGGGGTGTGGGGCGCGCTGGTGCTGGCCGTGGACACCGGCACCACCGCGTTGCTGCTGCCGTACGCCGGGACCGTGGCCGACCGGTTCGACCGCCGCAAGGTGATGATGGCGGCGAACATCGCGGCCCTGGCCGGTGTCCTGCTGCTGCTCGGTGTGCGCGGCGCCGGCACGGCCTGGCTGGCGCTGGCGGCGATCGCGCTGGTGGCGGTGGCGAAGGCGTTCTACTCGCCGGCCGCCCAGGCCGCGCTGCCCAACGTGGTCGACCCGGCGGACCTGGCGGCGGCGAACGCGGTCGCCGGCTCGGCCTGGGGCACCATGACAGTGGTCGGCGCTTCACTGGGCGGCATCCTGAGCGCCGCGTACGGCCCGTACGCCAGCTTCTGGGTGGCCGCCGCGGGCCTGCTCGCCGCGTTCGGCCTGGCCGCGCTGATCCGCCGGCCCCTGCAGGCGCCGCGCGACCCGGCGGCGGCCGTGCCGCGCACGTGGGCGGCGATCCGGGAGGCGCTGCGCTACATCGCCCAGCGCCCGCGCGTGCTCGCGCTGGTCACCGTGAAGTCGGCAGTCGGCCTGGGCAACGGCGTGCTGACCGTCTTCCCGCTGCTCGCCGGCGTGTACGGCGTTGGCCCGGTCGGCGCGGGCCTGCTCTTCGCGGCCCGGGGCGCCGGGGCCCTGGTCGGTCCGATCCTGATGCGCCGGGTGCTCAGCAACCGGGCCTGGCTGCTGACCGGTCTGGCGCTGTCCATGTCGCTGTACGGCCTGGCCTATCTGGGCGCGTCGGTGGTGTCCTGGTTCCCGCTGGTGCTGGTCCTGGTCTTCCTGGCCCACCTGGGCGGCGGCAGCAACTGGGTGCTGTCCAACTACGCGTTGCAGGGCGAGGTGCCGGACCGGCTGCGCGGCCGGGTCTTCGCCACCGACATGATGCTGGCCACGCTCGCCATCGCGGTGAGCCAGCTGGTCGTGGCGCTCGTGGTGGACCGGGTGGACGAGCGCACCGTGCTGGTCGGTTGCGGCCTGGTCACCGTCGTCTACGCGCTCGGCTGGCGGTTCGCCACCCGGCGGCTCTCGCTCACCGACCCGGTCGACGCGCCGACCCCGGAGCGCACCGGCTGACACGCCGGTCCCACGCTCCGGGCGGTCCGGCCGGGCTGTCGGGGTGACGTCCTAGCATGAGCCGGTGCCGACGACCTTCCTCCCCGGCCCGGTCCGGGTCCGGGTGCCCGCGACCAGCGCCAACCTGGGCCCCGGCTTCGACGCGCTCGGCCTGGCGCTGGGCCGCCACGACGACGTCACGGCCGAGGTGACCGGCGGCGGCGTGCGGGTGGCGGTCACCGGCGAGGGTGCCGGTGAGCTGCCGGCGGACGAGCGGCACCTGATCGTGACCGCCATGCGGGCCACCTTCGACGTGCTCGGCGCGCAGCCGGCCGGCCTGGCGCTGGAGTGCGAGAACCGCATTCCCCAGGCGCGTGGGCTCGGCTCGTCCTCGGCCGCGATCGTGGCCGGGGTGCTGGCGGCCCGCGCGCTGGTTGCAGGCGGCGAGCAGCGGATGGACGACGACGCCGCGCTGCGGTTGGCCGCCGAGTTGGAGGGGCATCCGGACAATGTCGCGCCCTGCCTGCTCGGGGGCTTCACGATCGCCTGGACGGAGCCGGGCGGCGCGCGGGCGGTGTCGCTGCCGGTGGCGCCGGCCGTGCGCCCGACCGTCTTCGTACCCGCCGAGCGGGGCCTGACCTCGGTGGCCCGGGCCGCCCTGCCGGCCACCGTGCCGCACGCCGACGCGGCGCTCAACGCGGGCCGGGCGGCCCTGCTGGTGCACGCGCTGACCACCGATCCGGCGCTGCTGCTGCCGGCCACCGTCGACCGGCTGCACCAGGAGCAGCGGGCGCCCGGGATGCCCGCCACCGCGGCGCTCGTCGGCGCGCTGCGTGCGGCTGGTGTGGCGGCTGTGGTCAGTGGGGCGGGGCCGACGGTGCTGGCGCTTTCCCAGGTCCCGGTGGGATTTGAGCCGGGAACAGATTGGCGCCGGTGGGAGTTGCCGATAGATGTCAGCGGTGCCCGGGTCATCCGGGGTAGACTTTGACACGCCGAGCGGGGCCCTGTTGCCGCAGGTCGGAAGAGTTGATTACGCTCTAGACCTAGCACAGCCGCGAAGCATGCGATCTTCCTGCGGTTCGGCGCACCCCCGAAGCTCTCGGCGGTCAGCCCGTCACCCCTGCCCAAGGCCCACGCCGCACCGCAGTTTCCACAGGTCGCCGCAGGCGGCGAGACCTGCTCACCGATGGTGGTGAGTCGGGAAACCACCGGCTGCTGTGTCACAGACTCCCGCGACGCGTCCATGCGAGGCGGGTGCACCGAGGCCGCCCGGCCACCTGGCTCCACGACTCCGGGCAGCTCCGGCCTATCGAGGGAAGGAATCCATTGAGCGACACCACCGACGTGACGTCGGATGTTTCCAACGTCGCTGGCGATGCCACCACCGCCGCCCCCACGCGCCGCCGCCGGAGCGGCACCGGCCTGTCGGCCATGCTGCTGCCGGAGCTCCAGAGCCTGGCCGCGTCGCTCGGCATCTCTGGTACGGCCCGCATGCGCAAGGGCGAGCTGATCAGTGCCATCACCGAGCGGCAGCAGGGCGGCGCCGCCGCCGGAACCCCTCGACCGCGCGCCGAGGTAGCGGCCGCGGCTGCTGCTCCCGCCCGTGAGGAGGTGCACGCGGAGGTCCGTGAGGAGCGGGCCGAGGCGCGCCCCGCCGAGCAGGCGCCCGCCGCCGAGGCGACCGAGGGCCGTACCCGTGGTCGCCGCAGCCGGACTGCGGCCGCGACCACCGAGGCCCGCCCGGCCGAGACGCCGGCGACCGAGGCGCGGCCGGCCGAGACGCCGCGCGCCGAGGAGGCGCCCGCCGAGACCGGCGAGCGGACCGACCGTGCCGAGCGCGGTGAGCGCAACGAGGGCCGGGGCCGTGAGCGCGGCGGCGAGCGTGCCGAGCGTGGCGGCGACCGGGCCGAGCGTGGCGACCGGGCCGAGCGCGGCGACCGCAACGACCGGGGCGACCGCAACGACCGGGGTGACCGGGCCGAGCGGGGCGACCGTAACGAGCGTGCCGACCGGGGCGAGCGCGCCGAGCGCAACGACCGGGGCGACCGGAACGACCGGGGCGACCGCAACGACCGGGGCGACCGCAACGACCGTGGTCAGCGCGCCGAGCGGGACAACGACGGCGACGACGACGGCGAGGGCGGCGGCCGGCGGGGCCGGCGCAGCCGGTTCCGGGACCGTCGTCGCGGCCGCGGCGAGCGCGGCGAGGGCGACAGCGGTGGCGGCCGCGAGCCGCAGGTCGGCGAGGACGACGTGCTCGTCCCGGTCGCCGGCATCATCGACGTGCTCGACAACTACGCCTTCGTCCGGACCACCGGCTACCTGGCCGGCCCGAACGACGTGTACGTCTCGATGTCCCAGATCAAGAAGTACGGCCTGCGCCGCGGTGACGCGATCACCGGCGCCGTGCGGGCCGCGCGGGACGGCGAGCAGCGGCGCGACAAGTACAACCCGCTGGTCCGGCTGGACACCATCAACGGGATGGAGCCGGACGAGGCGAAGCGCCGGCCGGAGTTCTACAAGCTCACCCCGCTCTACCCGCAGGAGCGCCTGCGGCTGGAGACCGAGCCGCACATCCTCACCACCCGGGTGATCGACCTGGTCATGCCGATCGGCAAGGGCCAGCGGGCGCTCATCGTGTCGCCGCCGAAGGCCGGCAAGACGATGGTGCTGCAGGCGATCGCGAACGCGATCACCCGCAACAACCCGGAGTGCCACCTGATGGTGGTGCTGGTCGACGAGCGGCCCGAAGAGGTCACCGACATGCAGCGCTCGGTGAAGGGCGAGGTCATCGCGGCCACGTTCGACCGTCCGCCGCAGGACCACACCACGGTGGCGGAGCTGGCGATCGAGCGGGCCAAGCGCCTGGTCGAGCTGGGGCACGACGTGGTCGTGCTGCTCGACTCGGTGACCCGGCTCGGCCGGTCGTACAACCTGGCGGCGCCGGCCAGCGGCCGGATCATGTCGGGTGGTATCGACTCCACCGCGCTCTACCCGCCCAAGCGCTTCCTCGGCGCGGCGCGCAACATCGAGAACGGCGGCTCGCTGACCATTCTCGCCACCGCGCTGGTGGAGACCGGGTCCATGGCGGACACGGTCATCTTCGAGGAGTTCAAGGGCACGGGTAACGCCGAGCTGAAGCTGGACCGGAAGATCGCCGACAAGCGTGTCTTCCCGGCGATCGACATCAACCCCTCCGGCACCCGCAAGGAGGAGGTCCTGCTCGCGCCGGAGGAGCTGGCGATCATCCACAAGCTCCGCAAGGTGCTGCACTCGCTGGACTCGCAGGCGGCGCTCGACCTCCTGCTGGACCGGCTCAAGCAGTCCCGCACCAACATCGAGTTCCTGATGCAGATCGCGAAGTCCACCCCGGGCGAGTGAGCTGACGGATCCGACGAACGAGGGGCACGGCCGTACGCGGCCGTGCCCCTCGTCGCGTACCGGGTACCGCCGATGGTGAAGTTTTCCTACGGTTCAGTCGCTAGGTATTGAAACTTCTGTTCATCGTCGGGTTGACTGTCGTCCATGCGAACCCGCAGTCGACCCGCCCGCCTCGCCGGCGTCCTGCTGCTGACGCCGTTGCTGACCATCACCGCGCCGACGCCGTCCGCCGCGACGGCCGCCGGGCCGTCGCCCGTCGCGCCGCCGGCCGCCACCGCCGCCGAGGACGCGCCACGCGCCTCGTCCCGCCCCGACCCCGCCGTCGCGCTCGCCGGTGTGGAGCCGGCCGGCGGCCTGGAGACCGCCAAGAGCACCCGGCCGGTCGCGCCCGGCCTGAGCCTGACCTCCTTCGACAGGTACGACGCGGCCGGCTGGCTGCGCGCCGACGCGCTCACCGCCGACCTGGGCGGCGGGCTGACGGTGGACTACGTGAACTCCGGCGAGGTGACCAGGGACGAGCCGCTGCGCGCCGCGGTGGACCGGTCCCGCGCGGTCGCGGCGGTCAACGGAGACTTCTTCGACATCAACAACTCCGGCGCCGCCCAGGGCGTCGGCATCCGCTCCGGCGAACTGGTGCAGTCGCCGATCGCCGGGCACCCCAACGCGGTGGGCATCAGCGCGCAGGGCATCGGCCGGGTGGTCGAGGTCGGCTTCGAGGGCGCCGCGACGCTGCCCGCCGGCCCGGTGCCGCTCACCCAGTTCAACAACATGGTGCAGCGCGACGGCGTGGGCGTGTTCACGCCGCTCTGGGGCTCGTACACCCGCAAGCGGGCCGTGGAGGGCGCGGCCCGGACCGTCGAGGTGACGCTGACCGGCGGCCGGGTGGCGAGCGTGGCCACCACGGCGGGCGAGGGGCCGATCCCGGCCGGCAGCACCGTGCTGCTGGGCCGCGAGGCCGGTGCCGACGCGCTCGCCGCGCTGCGGCCCGGCGACGCGGTGGACGTGACCTGGCGGCCGCGGGCCTCCGACGGCGGTGACCTGCGCGCCGCCGTGGGCGGCGGCAACGTGCTGGTCCGCGACGGCGTGGTGCAGACCATCGCCGACGCGTCGCTGGCCCCGCGCACCGCTGTCGGTTTCTCCGCCGACGGACGCAAGATGATCATGATGACTGTGGACGGCCGGCAGGTGGACAGCCGGGGCGTCACGCAGACCGAGATGGGCCGCATGATGGCCGAGCTGGGCGCCGCGAACGCGCTCAACCTCGACGGCGGCGGCTCCTCCACGCTGCTCGCCCGGGAGCCGGGCGCGGCCACGGTCCAGGTGGAGAACAGCCCGTCCGACGGCAGCGAGCGGCCGGTACCGAACGGGCTCGCCGTCTACGCCCCGAAGGGCAGCGGCCGGCTCACCGGCTACTGGCTGGAGACCGCCAGCGACCCGACCGCCGCGCCGGGCGTCGCACCGGTGCGCGGCGGCCGGCCGGACCGGGTCTTCCCCGGCCTCACCCGCCGGCTCACCGCCGCCGGATACGACGAGACGTACGGCCCAGCCGCCGGCGAGCCGCGCTGGCACGCCACCCACGGACGGGTCGACGGCGACGGCGTGTTCCGGGCCGCCGTCCCCGGCCGCAGCACCGTCACCGCCGCCCGCGGCCGGGCCCGCGGCACCATCGAGCTGACGGTGCTCGGCCCGCTGCAGCGGATCGACGGCACCGTCGACCGGGTCGGCCTGGACCGCGCCGGTGACAGCGGCCTGTTCGGCGTGGTCGGCTACGACGCCGAGGGCAACACCGCGCCGATCGAGCCGGCCGACCTGAAGCTGGAGTACGACAGGGACCTGCTCTCCGTCACCCCCACCGCCGACGGCAACCTGTCCGTCAAAGCGCTCGCCGCGACCGGCTCGGCGCTGGTCACCGCACGGGTCGGCAACCACAGCACGGTCCTGCCGGTGACCGTCGGGCTCACCGACGTGCCGGTGGCCGGGTTCGACGACGCGGCGTCCTGGAAGTTCAGCCAGGCCCGCGCCTCCGGGTCGGTCGCACCGGCCGAGGGGCACACCGGGAGCGGGCTGCGGATGTCGTACGACTTCAGCCAGTCCACCGGCACCCGGGCCGCGTACGCCGACCCGCCCGCGTGGATCGACGTACCGGGCCAGCCGCAGGCGTTCGGCATGTGGATCAAGGCCAACGGCACCGGCGAGTGGCCCAGCCTGCACCTGCACGACGCGCAGGACACCCAGTTCGTGCTGCGCGGCCCGTACCTGGACTGGACCGGTTGGAAGTACGTCGAGTTCGCCGTACCGCCGGGCGTGCAGTACCCGGTGCGGGTGCGCCGGTTCTACGTGGCCGAGACCGACCCGGCCAAGCAGTACCGCAGCGAGGTCGTGATCGACGACCTGGTGGCCCGGGTACCGCCGGACGTGCAGGCGCCGCCGGAGCCGAACCGCACCGACCGGGTGGTGCTGCGCGACGGCACAGTGGACGGAGCGCCCTGGCGCTTCGCGGTGCTCTCCGACGCCCAGTTCGTCGCCGCGAACCCGGACAGCGACCTGGTCGCCCAGGCCCGCCGTACGCTGCGCGAGGTCCGCGCCGCCCGGCCGGACTTCCTGATCATCAACGGCGACTTCGTGGACACCGCCTACCCGGCGGACTTCGCGCTGGCCAAGCGCATCCTGGACGAGGAGCTGGGCGGCGAGGTGCCGTATCACTACGTGCCCGGCAACCACGAGATCATGGGCGCGCCGATCGACAACTTCCGCAGCGTCTTCGGGGACACCTCGCGCGTCTTCGATCACCGGGGCACCCGGTTCCTCACGCTCAGCACGGCCACCGGCTCGCTGCGCGGCGGCGGGTTCGACCAGGTGGAGCTGCTGCGCCGGACGCTCGACCAGGCCGCCGGCGACCGCTCGGTGGGCTCGGTGGCGGTGCTGTTCCACCACCCGCCGCGCGACCCGAGCCCGGCCAAGGCCAGCCAGCTCGGCGACCGGAAGGAGGCGGCGCTGGTCGAGCAGTGGCTGGCCGACTTCCAGCACCGCACCGGCAAGGGCGCGCTGATGGTCAACGGGCACGTCGGCACGTTCCACGCCGACCGGGTGGACGGCGTGCCGTACGTGATCAACGGCAACTCGGGCAAGGACCCGTCGACCCCGGCCGCGCTCGGCGGGTTCACCGGCTGGACCGAGTTCGGGGTGGACCCGGTGACGCCGGGGGAGGCCGAGCGGGCCCGCCGCGACCCGCTGGCCGAGGGCCCGACGTGGGTGAGCGCGGAGATGCACGCCCACGTCGACCGGCTCGCGCTGACCGCGCCCGCGCAGGTGCGCCAGGGTTCGCCGGTGGACGTCACGGCCACGCTCACCCAGCCCAGCGGCCGGCAGGTGCCGGTGGCGGCGCCGGTCAGCGCCGACTGGTCCGGTTCGCCGAACCTGCACATCGGCGGCGCGACGGGCGTACGGCCGTGGCACGTGGCCCGGTTCGACCCGGCCACCGGCCGGCTGACCGCGCTGCGCCCGGGGGCGCAGGTGCTGCTGGCGGTGACCGTCAACGGCGTGAAGGCCGAGACGACTGTCACCACGGCCGCAGCGGTCCGCGCCCCCGCCGCCTGACCCGGAGGCCGGGGCTCCTCATCCTGGGGGAGGAGCCCCGCCCCCGGCCCCCGCCCCCCGCCTCGCTCCGCCGCTCGCTCCGTTGATCATGAAGTTGACCTCGACAAAAGCGACAGGAATTGCCGCCAAGTTCATGATCAGCAGGGTGGGGGGCGTGGGGGTGGGAATGCGGGAGTGTGGGCGGGCGTTGCGGGTGGCGGACCTCCTGTGCCGGGTGGAAGACGCCCGTGGCAGACTGGTCAATCGGCCACCGGTTCCGGTTCACGCCCGAGCCCGTCGCGGACGACGGGGAGCATCGACGGCGACCCGGCGACCACCGACGAAAGGACCGAGGCGACATGAAGCCCAACATCCACCCGGAGTACGTGACCACCGAGGTCCGCTGCTCCTGCGGCAACACCTTCACGACCCGCAGCACCGCCAAGGGCGGCGCCATCAGCGTCGAGACCTGCAGCGCCTGCCACCCGTTCTACACCGGTAAGCAGCGCGTGCTGGACACCGCCGGTCGGGTCGCGAAGTTCCAGCAGAAGTACGCCAAGGTTCAGGGCAAGAAGGCCAAGTAGCTCCGTCGACGACGCCCGTGTCCGGCTCCTGCCGGGCACGGGCGTTCGTCCGTTTGCGCCGGTTTTCACACCCAAGGAGCATCCGCAGCATGAGCAGTGAGCGCCTCGCCGCCCTCCTCGACGAGTACGCCGAGCTGGAGCGGCGGCTGGCCGACCCGGCCATCCACGCCGACCAGGGCACCGCCCGGCGGGTCGGCCGCCGGTACGCCGAACTGGTCCCGCTGCACAAGGCGGCCGGCGAACTGGAGCAGGCCCGCGCCGACCTGGCCGCCGCGCGCGAGCTGGCCGCCGAGGACCCGACGTTCGCCACCGAGGCGGAGGCCATCGCCAGCTCCCTGCCGGCGCTCGAGGAACGGCTCGCGGAACTGCTCATCCCGCGCGACCCGCACGACGCCAAGGACGTGATCGTCGAGATCAAGGCCGGCGAGGGCGGCGAGGAGTCGGCGCTGTTCGCCGGGGACCTGCTGCGGATGTACACCAGGTACGCCGAGCGGCACGGCTGGGTCACCGAGGTGATCGACGCCCAGGACTCCGACCTCGGCGGCGTCAAGGACGTGTCGCTGGCGATCAAGAGCAAGGGCGTGCCGGAGGGCGGCAACGGGGTCTGGTCCCGGCTCAAGTGGGAGGGCGGCGTGCACCGGGTGCAGCGCGTCCCGGTGACCGAGTCGCAGGGCCGGATCCACACCAGCGCCGCCGGCGTGCTGGTGCTGCCCGAGGCGGAGGACGTCGACGTCACCATCGACCCGAACGAGCTGCGCATCGACGTGTTCCGCTCGTCCGGCCCCGGCGGGCAGTCGGTGAACACCACCGACTCGGCGGTACGGATCACCCACGTGCCGACCGGCATCGTGGTGTCCTGCCAGAACGAGAAGTCGCAGCTGCAGAACCGCGAGCAGGCCATGCGCATCCTGCGGGCCCGGCTGCTCGCCGCGGCCCAGGAGCAGGCCGACGCGGCGGCGTCGGACGCCCGCAAGGCGCAGGTCCGCACCGTGGACCGGTCCGAGCGGATCCGCACCTACAACTTCCCGCAGAACCGGATCACCGACCACCGCATCGGCTACACCGCGTACAACCTGGACCTGGCGCTGGCCGGCGAGCTGGACGGGGTGCTCGACGCGCTGGCCGAGGCGGACCGCGCGGCCCGCCTGGCCGGCGAGACGGAGCTGTCCCGCCGCTGACCGCTGGGTGTTAACAGGGGGCCCTTCCTCTACCGGAGGCGTTAACAGGGGGCCCTTCCTTACCGCTCAGCTCGCGCGTGGTCGCGCCTTGGCGCGCAGCATCTCCCGGTCGGCCAGCTCGAACGCGGTGCCGAGCGCCTCCCGGACGCTGACAGTGGTGCTGCCGTCGACCTCGGCGAAACCGATCGTCACCCCGACCGGGGTGCCCGGGACCAGGGACTCCCAGTCCTCGGTGCGGACGGCGGCCTCGATCCGCCGGGCCACCTCGACCGCCTCCGGCATGACGGTGTCGGGCAGCACCACGACGAACTCGTCGCCGCCGTAGCGGGCCACGAAGTCGCCCCGCCGCATCACCCGGTTGATCACCCCGGCGACCCGTTGCAGCACCAGGTCACCGGAGTGGTGGCCGTGGCGGGTGTTCACCGCCTTGAACCCGTCGAGGTCGCAGACCCCGATCACCACGCGCTCGCCCCGGGACACCACGGCCCCCAGGTAGCGCTCCAGCCGGCGCCGGTTGGGCAGGCCGGTGAGCGGGTCGGTGAGCGCCTCGCCCTCGTAGCGGGCCGCCTCGCGGCGCATCTCCTCGTGGTCGATCCGGGCGGCGATGCCGTCGATGTAGACGTCCCGCAGCCGGTCGCTGCGCCGCGCGGCCAGCCGGAACGCGTGCCGGTCGGCCCGGTGCGCGCCCGCGTGGTCGCCGGCCCTTGCAAGCGCGACGCTGCGCAGCCGGGGCGCCTCGGCCGCGCCGAGCGTCTCGTCGGAGACCTGGAGCGCGTCCAGCCGGGTGACCGCCTCGATCGGGCGGTTGGCGGCGACGGCCAGGCAGACCTGACCGAGCTGGCGCAGGTCGCGGGCGCGGGCGCTGTCGCCGCCGTGGCCGAGCAGCCGTTTCGGGTCGGCGTCTCCGGCGGACTCCACCCGGTCGCCGAGCGCGGCCCGCCGGGCCGCCGCGTAGCCGTACGCGGCGAGGCTGCTGGGGCGCAGGTTGCCGGCCCGCCCGCCGCGCAGGAAGCGGGCCAGGTCACCGGCGACGTCGCGCAGCACCCGCAGGCAGCCGTCGCTGTCGCCGTTGTGGTCCAGCGCCACCGCGTTGCGCAGCCGGATCCCCGGCGCGGCGAACGTCTCCTCCGGGATGCCGGCGCTGAGCCCCACCTCGCGGGCCCGCTCGATCGCGCCCAGAGCGTGGCCGTGGAAGCTCAGGTACGAGTACGCCATCGCGAGGTCGTGCCAGCCCCACGCGGTGTCCCGGTCCGGCGTGTCGTCGGCGCCCAGCGCGCGGGCGGCCCGGACCAGGTGCATCACGCACCGGTCCAGCGCCCCCTGGTGGTGGGCGGCGAGCGCGGCGAGCGCGTTGAGGTGCCCGTGCAGGTAGGGCTCGGCGAGGTCGCGTACCGCGGCGGAGGCGTCCTCGACGGCCCGGGTGAACTCGGCGGTCCGGCCGAGGTTGATCAGCGCGGACAGGCGCTGCACGAGCGCGTCGGCGCGGGCGTACGGGTCGCCGGTGGTGCGGATGACGCGGTCGAGCAGGACGCACGCCTCCGCGGACCGGCTGGCCTCCTGCAGTGACCGTGCGCGTCGGAGAGCGTCAACCTGGTCCTCGACCTGGTCGAGCCAGCCCACTCGCGACCTCCCTGCGGTGTGCGCCCGGACGCACCCGCTCGTGAGGTGAGCCGCGACGCCTCATGATTATTGCGTGACCGCACTCCCGCAACACCCGTCCGAAGGGACAGAACGCGAACGCGCCTCGCTGGTGATCAACCGGGTGGCGCGCGCGCTCGCCGCGGCGGGCGTCGAGGCGCCCCGAGCCGAGGCCGAGCAGCTGGCCGCGTACGTCCTGGACGTGCCACGTGGCCGGCTGGCGCTGGCCGACGGTTTCACCCCGGCGCAGCGTGACCGCCTGGACGCCCTGGTCGGGCGGCGGGTGACCCGGGAGCCGTTGCAGCACCTGCTCGGCTCGGCCGGTTTCCGGCACCTGGAGCTGGCGGTCGGGCCGGGCGTGTTCGTGCCCCGGCCGGAGACCGAACTGCTGGCCGGGTGGGGGATCGAGCGGGCCCGGGAGCACGCCGCGCCGCTCGTGGTCGACCTGTGCAGCGGCTCCGGCGCGATCGCCCTGGCGGTGGCGCAGGAGGTGCCCGCGGCCCGGGTGGTGGCTGTGGAACGGTCCCCGGCCGCGCTGGCCTGGCTGCGGCGCAACGCGGCCGACCGGGCTGCCGCCGGGGACCGGCCGGTCGAGGTGGTGGCCGCCGACGTGACCGGTCCGGAGCTGCTGGCCGGCCTGGCCGGGCGGGTCGACGTGCTGCTGTGCAACCCCCCGTACGTGCCGAGGTCGGTGGCGGTGCCGCCGGAGGTGGCCGGGCACGACCCGGACGAGGCGGTGTTCGGCGGGGCGGACGGGCTGGACGTGATCCGCCCGGTGGTGCGCCGGGCCGCCGAGCTGCTGCGCCCGGGCGGCGCGATCGGGATCGAGCACGACGACACGCACGCGGCGGCGGTGCCCGCGCTGCTGCGCGGCGACGGCCGCTACGACCGCGTCGAGGAGCACCGGGACCTGGCCGGGCGGCCCCGTTGGGCGAGCGCGTCCCGGCGGGCGGACGGCACCCACGCCGAGACCGCCCGGGCGTGGCAGACTGACTCCTCGTGATGCTCTACGACTGTCGGTCGCCCGCCGACCGGGACCGCGGCATCGCCGCTGCCATCGAGGCGGTCAAGAACGGGGAACTCGTCGTCCTGCCGACCGACACGGTCTACGGCATCGGGGCGGACGCGTTCACGCCGTACGCGGTGAAGGCCCTGGCGGACACCAAGGGCGGCGCCCGGCAGGCGCCCCCGGTGCTCATCGGCTCCCGGCACACGCTCGACGGCCTGGTGTTCTCGCTGCCCGGCGCGGCCCGCGACCTGGTCGAGGCGTTCTGGCCGGGCGCGCTGACCATCGTCGTGGAGCACTCGCCGAGCCTGGCCTGGGACCTGGGCGACACCAGCGGGACGGTGGCGGTGCGGATGCCGCTGCACCCGGTGGCGCTGGAGGTGCTGCGGGAGACCGGGCCGATGGCCGTCGCGTCGGCCAACAAGGTCGGCCAGCCGGCCGCGCTCACCGCCGAGGAGGCGCGCGACCAGCTCGGCTACGGCGTGCGGGCCTACCTGGAGGCCGGGCCGGCGGTGGACCCGGTGCCGAGCACGATCGTCGACCTGACCGGCGAGGTGCCGCGGGTGCTGCGTGAGGGCGCGGTGACGCTGGCGAAGCTGCGGGAGGTCGTGCCGGGCATCCTCGACGAGCGGGGGATCTGAGTGCCGCCCTTCACCGTCCTGCACGTCTGCATGGGCAACATCTGCCGGTCGCCGATGGCCGAGCGGCTGCTGCTGCTCGCGGTCCGGGAGCGGCTGGCCCGCCTCGGCGTCGACCCGGCCGGTTCGGACGCGCTCGTGCACAGCCACAGCGCCGGCACCGGCGGCTGGCACGCGGGCGAGGAGATGAACCCGCCCGCCGCCCGCCAGGTGCTCTCGCGCGGCGGCGACACCGAGGGGTTCGCCGCCCGGCGGCTGCGCTCGGACCTGATCGACGCCGCCGACCTGGTGCTCACCGCAACCGCCGACCAGCAGGAGTACGTGGTGGCGCTGCGGCCGGACGCCGCCGCGCGCACGTTCGTGCTGGGTGAGTTCGGCCGTCTGCTCGGCGGGCTGGACCGCGCTGCGCTGCCGCCGGCCGAGCCCACGCCGGACGCCGTGTACGCGCGCGGCGTCGCGCTCGTGGCGGCTGTCGACGCGGCCCGGCAGAACGCCTCCGCGCTGCCCACCGACGATCTGGACGACCCGTGGGGCCGGGGCGACCAGTGCTTCAGCCGGGTCGCGGACGAGATCGAGGAGACGGTGCAGCCGTTGGCTGCCGCGCTGTTGCCCTGAGATTCATCCTTCCTCGCGAACTTTCTGCGCCTTTCTCGGAAGGTGTCGGCTAAAGCGAACATTCGGGTCATTCTGAACTGGTCCGTACGGCCGGCTCCTGCGGGGAGAGCTGATGAACCGGGCCTATCTCGACAAACTGTTCACCGTTGTGCTCGCCGGCGTGCTCGCCGGGCTGGTCCTGGCCGTCGCGGCGCTGCCGGCCGCGCTGGTCTTCGGGCTGGGCCTGAAGAACCTGATGCCGTACACCGCGCTGCCGGAAGCGCTCAAGACGCCGCAGCCGGCACAGCGGTCCAACCTGTACGCCAACGACGGGCGGACGCTCATCACCTCGTTCTACGTCGAGGACCGGGTGGACGTGCCGGTCGCCGAGGTGGCGCCGGTGATGCGCGACGCCATCGTGGCCGCCGAGGACGTGCGCTTCTACGAGCACCACGGCGTCGACGTGCGCGGCGTCGCGCGGGCGTTCACCGCCAACCGCCGCGAGGGCACCCGCCAGGGCGCCTCCACGCTGACCATGCAGTACGTGCGCAACGCGCTGGCCGGGGACCCCCGGCTGACCGAGGAGCAGCGCGCCGCCGCCACCGAGATCACCGTCGGGCGCAAGATCCGCGAGATGCGGTACGCGCTGACGCTGGAACGGCAGATCGGCAAGGACGAGATCCTCGGGCGCTACCTGAACATCGCGTACTTCGGCGCCGGGGCGTACGGCATCGCCGCCGCCAGCAAGCGCTACTTCTCCACCACACCGGACCGGCTCACGCTGGCCCAGGCCGCGCTGCTCGCCGGGCTGGTCCGGTCCCCGGCGGACGACCCGATCAACGGCGACGCCGATTCGGCCCGGCAACGGCGGGCGTACGTGCTGGACCGGATGGTGGAGACCGGCCGGGCGAGCGCGGCCGACGCCGAGGCGGCGAAGGCGGCGGAGCTGGCGCTGGCGCCCAACACCACCCCGAACGACTGCGCCGCGGTGCCCGCCGACCACAACGACTGGGGCTTCTTCTGCGACTGGTTCACCCAGTGGTGGAACGCCCAGCCGGCGTTCGGCGAGACGGTGGACGAGCGGCAGCGCACGCTGCGCCGCGGTGGCTGGTCGATCGTGTCCTCGCTCGACCCGGACGTGCAGGCCAAGGCGAGCGAGCAGGTGCGGGAGATCTACCCGGAGACGATCGCGCGCGCCGCGCCGACCGCTGTGGTGCAACCGGGCACCGGGCGGGTGCTGGCGATGGCGGTGAACCGCACGTACGGCGTGGCCGCGAACCCGGACGGTCAGCAGAACTACCCGAACACGGTCAACCAGCTGGTGGCCGGCGGTGGCGGCATCACCGGCTACCAGGCGGGCTCGACGTTCAAGCTGTTCGCCCTGCTGGCCGCGTTGGAGTCCGGGCTGCCGCTGGACACGGTGTTCGACGCGCCGCGCGTCTACGTCACGCAGTACCCGGTCGGCGCCGGCCCGGCGAGCTGCGGCGGCCGGTGGTGCCCGGCGAACGCCAACACCTACTGGATGGACGGCGACCGGGACATGTGGGACGCGTTCGGCCGGTCGGTGAACACGTACTTCGCCTGGCTCACCGAGCGGGTCGGCGCGGACCGGGTGGTCGAGATGGCCCAGCGGCTGGGCATCGTGTTCCGCGCTCCGGCCGACGCGAAGATGGCCCACGACGGCGCGAAGAGCTGGGGCCCGTTCACGCTCGGCGTCTCCGCCACCACGCCGCTCGACCTGGCCGGCGCGTACGCCGCGGTGGCCGCCGAGGGCACCTGGTGCCGGCCCACGCCGGTCACCTCGATCACCGACCCGTCCGGCCGGAAGATCCCCGCCGGGAACACCGACTGCCGGCAGGTGCTCGACACCGAGGTCGCCCGCGCGGCGGCCGACGCCAGCCGCTGCCCGGTCGGCGACCAGTCGATGTACCGGCGTTGCGACGGCGGCACGGCCGAGGAGCTGGCTCCGGGCCTGCGCCGTCCGGTGGCCGGCAAGACCGGCAGCTCGGAGCGGAACGCCACGGAGACGGTCGTCGCGTTCACGCCGCAGCTCTCGGTGGCGACGATCGCGGCGAACCCGGACGACCCCCGGGACGCGGTCGGCGGCGGCGTGCAGAAGCGGCAGATCGCCGCGGTGGGCCGCATCCTCGCGTGGGCGTTGCGCGACGAGCCGGTACGCGACTTCGTCCCGCCGGGCCAGGCGGTCGCCTTCCAGCACACCAGCCCGCGCACCGGCAACTGAGGGTCAGCTCGCCGGCCTGCCGTATCGCGCGACCATGGTTCGGACGGCTTCGTCGACGACCGCTGTCGTGCGGTCCGGGGTGACCGTCCAGTCCGGGAGGACCAGGCGCGGCCAGAGCAGGTAATTGGAGATCATCCCGAGGAAGTGCGTGGCGGCCATCTCCGGGTCGGCGACGTCCGCGGCTCCCGCGTCGTGCTCGGCCGAGAGGTAGATCCGGACGGACTCGAAGTACGGCAGTTTGCCCTGCGCGAAATGTGCTCTGGCCAGCTCGGGAAAGCGTGGCAGCTCGGCGATCACGATGCGGAACAGGTCGGTCATCTCCGGCCGGCTCAACAGCGTCGCGTAGTGCCGTCCGAGGACCGTCAATCCGGCCGTCAGGTCACCGGCAGGTGGCACGTCGGCGACCTCGTTGCGGGCCCAGGAGTCGATGACGATGGCGTCGAACAGAGCCGCCTTCGTCGGAAACTGCTTGAACAGCGTCGCCTTCGACACGCCGGCACTGGCGGCCACACGCGCCAGTGAGGCCCGGTCGTAGCCCAACTCCAGGAAGAGCTCGGTGGCGGCCTGCACGATCAGCGCGCGCTTCTCCTCCGCCACACGCTGGTGATAGGCCGACGGCGCTGGGGTCATGCGGCCATCATAGCGAGGCGAGTGGGTTGACTCACCATTCGCCCAGGGCGTAGCGTCGGCATGGTGAGTCGCCCGACTCGCCATCCGTCTCGCGTCACCGGAGGATCCGATGTCCCGCTTCGCCAATCAGACAGTTCTCGTCACCGGCGGCACCGGTGGGCAGGGGGCCAGCCACGTTCGCGCCCTGCACGCCGAGGGCGCCAACGTCGTCATCGGCGCCATCGACGCCCAGCGGGGCGCCGGCCTCGCCGCCGAGCTGGGACACCGGGCGCGGTCCGTCCGCCTGGACGTCTCCCGGGAGGAGTCGTGGGTCGCCGCCGTCGCGGAGACCGAGAAGGCATTCGGCGCGCTCACGATCCTGGTCAACAACGCCGGGGTGCAGAACCCGCCGGCCCTCATCGAGTCCACCGACCGGGCCACCTGGGCTCGTATCCTCGACGTCAACCTCACCGGCACTTTCCTCGGCATCAAGGCGGCCGCCCCGGCGCTGCGTCGCGCGGGGGGAGGAGCGATCGTCAACATCGGCTCCACCATGGGGATGGGCGGTACCGCCCTCTACGCGCCCTACGTCGCCGGTAAGTGGGCGGTGCGTGGGCTCACCCGGACCGCCGCCCTGGAGCTGGGTCGCGACAACATCCGCGTCAACGCGATCCACCCCGGCGTGATCGAGACTCCGTTCATCACCGAGCCGGCGGCCGGCAGCGACGCCCCGATCGCCGACTTCTACTCGCCGGAGCCGTTCGCCGTCCCGCGACTCGGGCAGCCCGCCGACATCACCGCGCTGCTGTTGTTCCTCACGTCGCCGGACGCGGCCTTCATCACCGGCGCCGAGTACGTCATCGACGGGGGACTGCTCCTCGGCCCCGCACTGCGGGGCGACTCTCCCGCCTAACCGGCCGGGTGTTCGGCGCCCTTGGCGATGTTGCGGGCCATGCCGCCGAAGACGACGGCGTGGAACGGGGCCACCGAGGCCCAGTAGAGATGGCCGGGCAGGCCGCGCGGGAGGAACACGGCACGCTGCACGTACCTGCTGCCGCCGTTACCGTCCGGTTCGGCGCGCATCTCCAGCCACGCCCGGCCGGGCAGCCGCATCTCGGCGCGCAGCCGCAGCAGCTCGCCCGGGACGATCTCCTCGACCCGCCAGAAGTCCAGCGCCTCACCGACCTGGAGGCGATGCGGGTCACGCCGCCCCCGGCGCAGCCCGACGCCGCCGACCAGCCGGTCCATCCAGCCGCGGACCGACCAGGCCAGCGGGAACGAGTACCAGCCGTGCTCGCCGCCGACGCCCTCGATGACCCGCCACAGCGCCTCCGGTGGCGCGTCCACCGCCCGCTCCCGCATGTCGGTGTACGCGGTGCCGCCGGACCAGCGCGGGTCCGACGGCAGCGGCTCGGCCGGCGCGTCCGGCCCGCTCGCGTTCGACCAGCGCGTCTCCACCTGCGCGTCGCGCACCTTGGACAGCGCCAGCGCCACCGCCTGGTCGAAGCCGGTCAGCCCCTCGGGCGGGTCCGGCACGTACTCGGCGATGTCGTGCTCGTGCGCCACCGCCTCGTGCACCAGGCTCTCCACCAGCGGCCGGGCGATCGCGTTCGGCACCGGCGTGATCAGGCCGACCCAGTGCGAGGACAGCGACGGGGTGAGCGGGCGCACCGGCAGGATGACCCGGGGCCGCAGCCCGGCCACCCGGGCGTAGCGCTGCATCATCTCGCTGAAGGTCAGCACGTCCGGGCCGCCGATGTCGAAGGCCCGGTTCACCTCGGCCGGCAGGTGCGCGCAGCCGACCAGGTAGCGCAGCACGTCCCGGACCGCGATCGGCTGGATCCGGTTGCGCACCCAGCGCGGGGTGACCATCGCCGGCAGCCGCTCGGTCAGGTACCGCAGCATCTCGAACGAGGCCGAGCCGGATCCGATGATCACCGCGGCGCGCAGCACCGCCGTCGGCACGCCGCTGTCCAGCAGGATCCGCGCGACCTCCGCCCGGGAGCGCAGGTGCGCCGAGGGCAGGCCGTCACGCTCCGCCGGCTCCGGCCCGCCGAGGTACACGATCCGGCGTACGCCGGCGGCGCGCGCCGCCTCGGCGAAGTTGGTCGCCGCCTCCCGGTCGGCCGCCTCGAAGCCGCGCTGGCCGAGCGAGTGGACCAGGTAGTACGCGACCTCCACGCCCTCGAACGCGGACGGCAGCGTCTCCGGGCGGCGCAGGTCGCCCTCGACGATCTCCGCGTCGGCCGCCCAGGGCACGTCTCGCAGCCGCCCGGCCGTGCGGGCCAGGCAGCGTACGGTGTGTCCCTCGGCCAGCAGCCGGGGCGCCAGGCGCCCGCCGATGTAGCCGGTCGCGCCGGTGACGAGGCATCTCACGGCCTCCAGTCTGCGGCTCCGTAGACTCCTTCGCTGTGGAGAACGCGAGGGACACCTTCTGGGGGCCGGACTTCCAGCAGCTCAGTACCGTCGACCCGGAGATCGCCGAGGTGGTGCTGGGGGAGCTGGACCGGCTGCGCGGCGGTCTGCAACTGATCGCCAGCGAGAACCTCACCTCGCCCGCGGTGCTGGCCGCGCTCGGTTCCACGCTCACCAACAAGTACGCCGAGGGCTACCCGGGCCGGCGCTACTACGGCGGCTGCGCCGAGGTGGACCGGGCCGAGGAGCTGGGCATCGCCCGGGCGAAGGACCTGTTCGGCGCCGAGCACGCCAACCTCCAGCCGCACTCCGGGGCGAGCGCCAACCTGGCCGCGTACGCCGCCCTGGTGCAGCCCGGTGACACGGTGCTGGCCATGGACCTGCCGCACGGCGGGCACCTGACCCACGGCAGCCGGGTGAACTTCTCCGGCAAGTGGTTCCACCCGGTCGGCTACACCGTCCGGCCGGACACCGAGACGATCGACTACGACGAGGTACGCGACCTGGCCCGGGCGCACCGGCCGAAGCTGATCATCTGTGGCGCGACCGCGTACCCCCGGCTCATCGACTTCGCTCGCTTCCGCGAGATCGCCGACGAGGTCGGCGCGTACCTGATGGTGGACGCCGCCCACTTCGTCGGCCTGGTGGCCGGCGGCGCGATCCCGTCCCCGGTGCCGCACGCCGACGTGGTCACCGCGACCACGCACAAGGTGCTGCGCGGTCCGCGCGGCGGCATGATCCTCTGCCGGGAGCCGCTGGCCGCGCGGATCGACAAGGCGGTCTTCCCGTTCACCCAGGGCGGCCCGCTGATGCACGCGGTGGCGGCCAAGGCGGTCGCGCTGCGCGAGGCCGCGCAGCCGGAGTTCCGCACGTACGCCGCCCAGGTGGTGACGAACGCGCGGGCGCTCGCCGACGGCCTGGCCGCCGACGGCCTGCGGCCGGTCTCCGGCGGCACCGACACCCACCTGGCGCTGCTCGACCTGCGTGAGACGGGCGTGACCGGCGCCGAGGCCGAGGCCCGCTGCGACGCCGCCGGCATCACGCTGAACAAGAACGCGATCCCGTACGACCCGCAGCCGCCGCTCGTCGCCTCCGGCATCCGGGTGGGTACGCCGAGCGTCACCACCCAGGGCATGCGCGAGGGGGAGATGGGCCGGATCGCCGGGCTGATCGCGCGCGCGGTACGCACCGATCCCGGCGCCCCCGGAGGCGCCGACGCGCTTGCCGGGGTGGCCCGCGAGGTCGCCGAGCTGGTCGCCGCCTTCCCGGCGTACCCCCGATGACGGCGCCACGGGCGGGTGAGCCCGGCGCGATCCGGTCCCGGCTGAACCACCTGCGGCTACCGTTGCTGGCGTGCGCGGCCCTCGCGGTGGTGGGGGTGCCGGCGGCGGCGCTGCTGCGCGGCCCGACCGGGGCGGCCGGCTTCGCGGCCGGGGTGGCGCTGGTGATCGTCAGCTACCTGATCTCCAGCCTCTCGGTCGCCTGGGCGGACGCCATCCACCCTCGGATGATCATGTCGGTCGGGCTGGTCACCTACGCCACCAAGATCGTGATCCTGGGCGTGGTGATGGCCGCCGTGGCGGCCACCGGCTGGCCCGGCCTGCCGGACATGGGCGTGGCGATCATCGCGGCCGTGGTGGCGTGGACCGGTGCCCACCTGACCTGGGCGATGAGATCACCGCTGCCCACATTCGAGCGTCGCGACGACAGCGAGTGACTTTGCTGAATCGTGTCCGGTACGGCGGGTGCCCTGACGGGCGCGACAGGAGTAACGTGGCGCCAGGTTGACGCGCCCGCAGTACGGCCCGCACGCTGTCCGCAGTGTGGGGGGTGCCGCACATCCCCGCGCGCCCCTGCTGATATTGTTCGCCACGTCATGGCCGATGACCCCCACTCCCACAAGTCCGACGAGCACTCGTCGGAGGGTGTGGCAGGCGCCGTCGTGGGTTACCTGCTCGCCGGCATTCTGGTGTGGGGTGGCCTCGGCTGGTTGGCGGAACGGTTCCTCGGTCTGCCAGCCGGCATCGGGGTCGCCGTCGGCATGATGCTCGGCGCGGCCGGGGCGATCTACCTGATCATGAAGAGGCTCAGTGCCTGAGTTCCGGCACACGCGGGTCTGTTGAGTGCGGAGGATGACACGGTGAGCGGACAGCTGGTCGTCGCCCAGGACCTTCCCTGGCCCCCCAGCGTCGGGGATTTCTACCCGCCGGACGTGGCCGGCCCCTGGGTCACCAAGTTCAGCATCATGATCTGGATCGCCGTCGCGCTGCTGATCATCTTCTTCGTGGCCGCGTACCGGAAGCCGAAGCTGGTGCCGGGCAAGGGCCAGTGGGCCGCCGAGGCCGTCTACGGGCTGGTCCGGGACAACATCGCCCGTGAGCAGATGGGCAACGCGGGCATCCGCTTCGCGCCCTACCTCACCGTGCTGTTCAGCTTCATCCTGCTGACAAACATCTTCAGCATCGTGCCCGGCCTGCAGATCTCGCCGAACTCGCACATCGCGTTCCCGATCGTGCTCGCCGCCATCTCGTACGTCATGTACAACTACGTCGGCGTCCGCAAGCACGGCCTCGGCAAGTACCTCAAGCAGAGCCTCATCCTGCCCGGCGTGCCGTGGCCGATGCACTTCCTGCTGATTCCGATCGAGTTCCTGCAGAACTTCGTCGTCCGGCCGGTCACCCTGGCACTGCGACTCTTCGCCAACATGTTCGCCGGCCACCTGCTCCTGCTGGTCTTCACCGTCGGCGGCTTCGTGATGCTCGGGTCGAGCAGCGTCTTCGTGCAGGCGACCTCGGTCTTCTCCTTCGCGATGGCGATCGTGATGGCCTTCTTCGAGGCGCTGGTGGCGGTGCTGCAGGCATACGTCTTCGTCACGCTGAGCGCCAACTACATCGGCACGTCGCTGGCCGACGAGCACTGAGATCCGGCTCGGCGGGCACCCGGCCCGGCCAAGCATCTGGTACCGACCGCGTACACGTGAGCCCTCACGTGTGAACTAGGAGGAATACCCGCAATGAACGTTCTTGCCGAGATCGGTGGCAACGTCAACACCATCGGCTACGGCCTCGCCGCCATCGGCCCCGGTATCGGTGTGGCCCTGGTCTTCGCGGCCTACATCCAGTCGAGCGCCCGCCAGCCCGAGTCGGCCGGCTACAACCGCACCTGGCTGGTGCTGGGCTTCGCCCTGGTCGAGGCGCTGGCGCTGTTCGGCCTGGTGCTCGCCTTCGCCGTTAGCTGACGCGAGCTCTCCCGATCCGGAGGTCTGACATGTATCTCGCCGCCGAAGGCGCGCACAATCCGATCTTGCCGATCTGGCAGGAGATGGTCGTCGGAACGATCTCCTTCGCCCTGCTCGTCTTCGTCCTGCTGAAGTTCGTCATGCCCCGCATGGAGGCGATGTACCAGGCGCGGGTCGACGCGATCGAGGGTGGCATCAAGCGCGCCGAGGCGGCCCAGGCCGAGGCGAACAAGCTGCTCGAGCAGTACCGGGCCCAGCTCGCGGAGGCGCGTACCGACGCCGCCAAGATCCGCGACGACGCACGGGCCGACGCCGACGGGATCCGCCAGGACATCCTCGCCAAGGCGCGTGAGGAGTCCGATCGGATCATCGCCGCCGGCAAGGAGCAGCTCGCCGCCGAGCGGGCCACCATCGTGCGCGAGCTGCGTACCGAGGTGGGCACCATCGCGGTGGACCTGGCCAGCAAGATCGTCGGTGAGTCGCTCGCCGACGAGGCGCGTCGCAAGGGCACCGTCGACCGGTTCCTGAGCGGTCTCGAGAGCACGGGGGCCCGCTGATGCAGGCCGCCAGCCGGGAGTCGTACCGGGCCGGGGCCGAGCGCCTCGACGCGTACGTCCGCGGCGCGGAGCCGTCGGCGGTGGCTGCCACCGCCGACGACATCCTCTCCGTCGCCGCCCTGCTGCGGCGTGAGCCGCGGCTGCGCCGGGCGCTCTCCGACCCGGCCCGGGCCGGCGCCGACCGCTCCGGCCTGCTCGGCGACATGCTGCGCGGCCGGGTCGGCGCGGAAGCGCTCGACCTGCTCGCGTCGATGGTGTCCGGCCGCTGGTCGGCCCCGTCCGAGCTGCTCGACGGTGTCGAGCGCCTCGGCGTGGAGGCGCTGCTGGCCAGCGCCGACCTGTCCGGCGACCTGGGCGAGGTCGAGGACGAGCTGTTCCGCTTCGGGCAGGTCGTCTCCGGTTCCGCCGAGCTGTCCAACACGCTCTCCGACCCGATGGCGTCGGTCGAGCGGCGGGCCGAACTGGCCCGGCAGCTGCTCGCCGGCAAGGCCCAGCCGGTCACCGTCAGCCTCGTCGAGGCCGCGCTCGCTGGTTTCGGTGGACGCTCCTTCACCGGTGCGCTCACCCGGCTGGTCGAGCTCGCCGCCGACCGGCGGGACCGTCAGGTCGCGTACGTGACCGTGGCGGCTCCGCTGACCGAGGAGGAGGAGCGACGCCTCGGTGCCCGCCTCTCGGAGATGTACGGTCGGGAGGTCTCCGTCAAGCAGACGGTCGACCCCGACGTACTCGGCGGGGCGCGCGTACAGGTCGGCTCCGACCTGTACGACGGCACCGTCCTGCGCCGCCTCAACGAGACCCGCAACGCGCTCGCCAAGCGCTGAGCCCTGATTCGTCGCCACCGGACCGGTCGGTACCAGGTATCCCGGGCCCTGAGATACTTAAGGAAGCAGAGGATGGCCGAGCTGACCATCTCGACGGAGGAGATCCGCGGCGCCCTGGAGCGCTACGTCTCCTCCTACACGGCCGACGTCTCCCGCGAGGAGGTCGGCACCGTCGCCGACGCCGGCGACGGCATCGCCCACGTCGAGGGCCTCCCCTCGACCATGACCAACGAGCTCCTGGAGTTCGAGGACGGCACGCTCGGTGTGGCGCTGAACCTCGACGTCCGGGAGATCGGTGTCGTCGTCCTCGGTGACTTCGGCGGGATCGAAGAGGGCCAGCGCGTCAAGCGCACCGGCCGGGTGCTCTCCGTGCCGATCGGTGACGCGTTCCTCGGCCGCGTGGTCAACGCGCTCGGCGAGCCCATCGACGGCCTCGGCGACATCGCCAACGAGGGCTACCGCGAGCTGGAGCTCCAGGCCCCGAACGTGATGTCCCGCAAGTCGGTCGACGAGCCGCTGCAGACCGGCATCAAGGCCATCGACGCGATGACCCCGATCGGCCGCGGTCAGCGTCAGCTGATCATCGGTGACCGGAAGACCGGCAAGACCACCGTCGCGCTGGACACCATCCTCAACCAGCGCGAGAACTGGCGCTCCGGCGACCCGAAGAAGCAGGTCCGCTGCATCTACGTCGCGATCGGCCAGAAGGCCTCCACCATCGCCTCCATCAAGGGGACGCTGGAGGAGGCGGGCGCGATGGAGTACACCACCATCGTCGCCTCCCCGGCCTCCGACCCGGCCGGCTTCAAGTACCTCGCCCCGTACACCGGCTCGTCCATCGGGCAGCACTGGATGTACGGCGGCAAGCACGTCCTGATCGTCTTCGACGACCTGAGCAAGCAGGCCGAGGCGTACCGGGCCGTGTCGCTGCTGCTGCGCCGCCCGCCGGGCCGTGAGGCCTACCCGGGTGACGTCTTCTACCTGCACTCGCGTCTGCTGGAGCGCTGCGCCAAGCTCTCCGACGAGCTGGGTGGCGGCTCGATGACCGGCCTGCCGATCATCGAGACCAAGGCGAACGACATCTCGGCGTTCATCCCGACCAACGTCATCTCCATCACCGACGGCCAGATCTTCCTCGAGACCGACCTGTTCAACCAGGGCGTCCGGCCGGCCATCAACGTCGGCACCTCGGTCTCCCGGGTCGGTGGCGCCGCGCAGGTGAAGCCGATGAAGAAGGTCGCCGGCTCGCTGCGGCTGAACCTGGCCCAGTACCGCGAGCTGGAGGCGTTCGCCGCCTTCGCCTCCGACCTGGACCGGGCCTCCCGCGCCCAGCTGGACCGCGGTTCCCGCCTGGTCGAGCTGCTCAAGCAGCCGAACTACTCGCCGTACCCGGTGCAGGAGCAGGTCGTCTCCGTCTGGGCCGGCACCGAGGGCAAGCTGGACGACGTCCCGGTCGGCGAGGTCCGCCGCTTCGAGTCGGAGTTCCTGCAGTACCTGCGGCACAAGCACGAGGGCGTCCTGGCCTCGATCGCGGACCACAAGTGGGACGACGACATCATCGCCTCGCTCGACTCGGCGATCACCGAGTTCAAGCAGCTCTTCCTGGGCAAGGAGGAGGAGGTCCGGATCAACGAGGCGCCGGCCAAGCCGCTGGAGGGTGAGCAGTCCCGCGAGACGGTGACCCGCCTGCGCGACGGCGCCGACCGCCCGGCCGAGAGCTGATCCGATGGCCGCCCAGGTACGCGTTCTCCGGCAGCGGATCCGTTCCGCCAAGGGGATGAAGAAGATCACCAAGGCGATGGAGCTCGTCGCGACGAGCCGCATCGCCAAGGCCCAGGCCAAGGTGGCGGCCTCGCTGCCGTACGCCGAGGCGATCACCGGCGTGCTGACGGCGCTGGCCTCGAACGCGCGGATCGACCACCCGCTGCTCACCCCGCGCGAGCGGGTGCGGCGGGCGGGCGTCCTGCTGGTGACGGCCGACCGGGGTCTGGCCGGCGGCTACAGCTCGAACGCGATCCGGACCGCCGAGTCGCTGATCGCCCGGCTGCGCGCCGACGGCAAGGAGCCGGTGCTCTACGTCATCGGCCGCAAGGGCGTGGCGTACTACCGGTTCCGCAGCCGGCAGATCGCCGGAAGCTGGACCGGCTTCTCGGAGCAGCCGACGTTCGCCGACGCCCGCGAGGTCGGTGACACGCTGATCAAGGCGTTCACCGCCGGCGCGGACGACGTGGACGGGGATGCCGGCGCCGACGGGATCCTCGGCGTGGACGAGCTGCACATCGTCTACACCGAGTTCAAGTCCCTGATGACGCAGAACCCGGTGACCCGGATCATCGGCCCGATGCAGGTCGAGGACCGGCCTCGGACCGAGGGCGCGCTGCCGGCGTACGAGTTCGAGCCGGAGCCGGAGTCGCTGCTCGACGCCCTGCTGCCGAAGTACATCAACACGCGGATCTTCGCGGCGTTGCTGGAGTCGGCGGCGAGCGAGTCGGCCGCCCGCCGGCGGGCGATGAAGAGCGCCACCGACAACGCCGAAGAGATGATCGAGAAGTACACGCGCGAGATGAACTCGGCCCGTCAGGCCGGGATCACCCAGGAGATCAGTGAGATCGTCGGCGGCGCGAACGCGCTGGCCGCGTCGGGAAGTGAAGTGTGATGACTGTATCCGCAGTTGAGACCAAGACGGCCACGGGTCGCGTGGTCCGGGTCATCGGCCCGGTCGTCGACGCCGAGTTCCCGCGCGACGCCATGCCGGAGCTGTTCAACGCTCTGCACGTCGACGTGACCCTCTCGGGTGGTGAGAAGACGCTGACCCTGGAGGTCGCCCAGCACCTGGGTGACAACCTGGTCCGTGCCATCTCGATGCAGCCGACCGACGGTCTGGTCCGCGGCGCCGACGTGCGTGACACCGGGGCACCGATCAGCGTGCCGGTGGGTGACGCGGTCAAGGGCCACGTGTTCAACGCGATCGGCGAGTGCCTCAACCTCACCGAGGGCGAGACGATCGAGGCCGACGACCGGTGGGGCATCCACCGTAAGGCCCCGGCCTTCGCGGACCTGGAGCCGAAGACCGAGATGCTGGAGACCGGCATCAAGGTCATCGACCTGCTCGCCCCGTACGTCAAGGGCGGCAAGATCGGCCTGTTCGGCGGCGCCGGCGTGGGCAAGACGGTGCTCATTCAGGAGATGATCACC
This sequence comes from Micromonospora sp. CMU55-4, assembly GCF_011602315.1. Lineage (NCBI taxonomy): Bacteria > Bacillati > Actinomycetota > Actinomycetes > Micromonosporales > Micromonosporaceae > Micromonospora > Micromonospora sp. CMU55-4. The sequence continues at coordinate 3,497 of NZ_JAAOLH010000013.1, read as the reverse complement.
CGCGTGGCCCGGAACTTCGGTGGTACCTCGGTCTTCGCCGGCGTGGGTGAGCGCACCCGCGAGGGCAACGACCTCATCGCCGAGATGACCGAGTCGGGCGTCATCGACAAGACCGCGCTCGTCTACGGCCAGATGGACGAGCCGCCGGGCACCCGTCTGCGGGTCGCGCTCTCCGCGCTCACCATGGCGGAGTACTTCCGCGACGTGAAGAAGCAGGAGGTGCTGCTCTTCATCGACAACATCTTCCGCTTCACCCAGGCCGGTTCCGAGGTGTCCACGCTGCTCGGGCGTATGCCGAGCGCCGTGGGTTACCAGCCGACCCTGGCCGACGAGATGGGCGAGCTCCAGGAGCGGATCACCTCCGTCCGGGGCCAGGCCATCACCTCGATGCAGGCGATCTACGTGCCCGCCGACGACTACACCGACCCGGCGCCGGCCACCACGTTCGCCCACCTCGACGCGACCACCAACCTGGAGCGGTCGATCTCCGACAAGGGCATCTACCCGGCCGTGGACCCGCTGGCGTCCTCGTCCCGGATTCTCGCCCCGGAGTTCGTCGGCGAGGAGCACTTCGCCGTCGCCACCGAGGTGAAGCGGATCCTGCAGCGCTACAAGGACCTGCAGGACATCATCGCCATCCTCGGTATCGAGGAGCTCTCCGAGGAGGACAAGCTCACCGTCGGCCGCGCCCGCCGGATCGAGCGGTTCCTCTCGCAGAACACGTACGCGGCGGAGCAGTTCACCGGCGTCCCCGGCTCGACGGTCCCGATCGCCGAGACCATCGACGCCTTCCGCCGGATCAGCGAGGGGGAGTTCGACCACTTCCCGGAGCAGGCGTTCTTCATGTGCGGCGGCCTGGAGGACCTCAAGGCCAAGGCCAAGGAACTGATGGGTGAGGAGGGCTGAGAGCCCGCTCACACAGGGGAGGGCCGTCCCGGCGAAAGCCGGGGCGGCCCTCGCCGTTTCCGACCATTGCACTACCAGATGCCCGGATCTCCGGCAAGCAGTTCGCCGAATCGCGCGGTACCGTTCCTGACACGACTTTCACATCCCGGCCGTTGATCTCTGCAACCAAACGGACCCCCGCGCCCGTCTTCCTACCCGTGGGCGTGACGATTGGAGATGCTCGTGGGCGGTAAGGGCGGCACGGACCGCGGCAAGCGGTCCATGTGGCGAGGCGTGCCCCGCTGGGCCCGCGTGTGCACGATCCTGGGCATCGTCATGGTGGTGCTCAGCGGCTCCGTGCTGCTCGGCTCCCGCGCCCTCGTCGCCCGCTACGAGGGCTCGGTCGGCAAGGCCGACCTCTTCGGTGACCAGGCCGCCGGCGCCAACGAGAAGAAGAGCGACATCAAGGGTCCGCTCAACATCCTGCTCGTCGGCGTCGACCCGCGTACGTCGACCGCCCGGCCGCTCGCCGACTCGATCATGGTGCTGCACGTGCCCGCCAGCATGGACCGGGGTTACCTCTTCTCGCTCCCGCGCGACCTGCGGGTGGACATCCCGGCCTTCGCCAAGGCCGACTACTCCGGCGGCAACGACCGGCTCAACGCCGCCATGTCGCACGGCAGCAACGTACCGGGGCAGAATCCCAGCACCGCGCAGGGCTTCGAACTGCTCGCCAAGACCGTGCAGGACGTCACCGGCATCAAGCGCTTCGACGCCGGCGCGATCATCAACTTCAGCGGCTTCAAGAAGATCGTCGACGCCATGGGCGGCGTGGACATGTACATCGAGCGGGAGGTCCGGTCCGAACACCTCCAGCCGGACGGTACGCCCCGCCAGCTCCGGCCCGGTGGCGGCGGCTACCTCGGACCGCAGGCGGTGTACAAGAAGGGCAACGCCCACCTCGAAGGCTGGCAGGCGCTGGACTACGTCCGGCAGCGCTACCCGAAGAACGGCGTGCCGGACGGTGACTACGGCCGGCAGCGGCACCAGCAGCAGTTCGTCAAGGCCATGGCGAGCCAGGCGGTCAGCGCCGACGTGGTGACCAACCCGGTCAAGCTCGACCGGGTGCTGCGGGCCGCCGGCAAGTCGCTCGTCTTCAACGGGCGCGGCAACAGCGTGGTGGACTTCGGGCTGGCGCTGAAGGACATCCGTCCGAACGCGATCGAGACGATCAAGCTGCCCGGCGGGGCGATCGGCTCCGGCAGCGCGTACCGGGGTGAGCGGCTGCTCGAACCGGCGGAGGACTTCTTCACCGCCCTGCGCACCGAACAGCTCGATGCCTTCCTGCTGGAGCACCCCGATTTCATTCAGAAAACCAAGTAGCCTGGGCGGGTGCGGGGCCGTGGTGGTCCGGCTCTCACCACCCGCGTTGGGTGGGCCGCGGGGGCGCGACTAGACTTTCGGCAATCCGCCGCCGCAGCAAGGAGACAGCGTGGCACAGCAGCTTCACGTCGAGCTCGTAGCCGTCGAGGAGAAGGTCTGGACCGGCGAGGCCGAAATGGTCGTCGCACGGACGACCGAGGGTGAGCTCGGTGTGTTGCCGGGGCACGCGCCGCTGCTCGGCCAGCTCGCGGAGCCCAGCCAGGTACGCATCAAGCAGGCCGGTGGCCAGCAGGTCGTCTTCGACGTGCCCGGCGGCTTCCTGTCGGTGACCAGCGAGGGCGTCACGGTGCTCGCCGAGAGCGCGACCCCCGCCACCCCGGCCCGCTGAGCAGACCCGCCGATGGAGATCGTCGAAGGGTTCGGAATCGGCGTAGCGGTAGTCGTCGTCGCCATTCTGATCCTCTTCATCCGGCGGGCCCTGTTCACACGTAGCGGTGGCACCATCCGGCTGAGCGTGCGGGTCTCCACGATCCTCGACGGTCGCGGCTGGTCACCCGGATTCGGTCGCTTCGTCGGCGACGAACTCCGCTGGTACCGCATGTTCAGCTTCGCGCTGCGCCCCAAGCGGGTGCTCTCCCGCGAGGGGCTTGCGGTCGAGCGACGGCGGCTTCCCGAGGGCCAGGAGCGCATGTCCATGCCGGCCGAGTGGGTGATCCTGCGCTGTACCAGCCACCACGCGCCGATCGAGATCGCCATGGCGCGTTCCACGGTTACCGGATTCCTGTCCTGGCTCGAGGCCGCCCCACCCGGGGCGGTCTCGCCGCGTCTGGCCTCCCAGGACTGGCCCGCCGCCTGACCTCAGCCGCTTGATCGACTCCACTTCCCCGAAGTGGCGGCACCCCCGCACACCTTGGCCGGCTGAATCCGGCACCCGGGTCGCCCAGTCCGGCTGCCCCCGCACGACAGCCCTCACCTCGCCATCGATCTTGGAGTTGTGGCGCCCACGATGCCCGTTTGACGAGGTATGCGAGGCACCACAACTCCAAGATCGCCGAAGTTCCCAGAAGTTCGGGACGGGTTGCCGCCCCCTAGCTCCTGATGCCCCGCGCGATCTTGCACTTGGGTGCCCCATAAATCTGGCGAATCGGGCGTTCCGAGGGCTCAAAGTGCAAGATCGCGCGTGCGGACCTGCGGCGGGGCGGCCGCCTCGGGTCAGCCCCCCTCCGATA
>NZ_JAAOLH010000012.1:0-218667 GCF_011602315.1 Micromonospora sp. CMU55-4 | reverse complement strand
CCTGGAACTGACCGACAACGCCAAGAAGTACCTCGCGAAGAAGGGCTTCGACCCCGTCCTCGGCGCGCGGCCACTACGCCGCACGATCCAACGCGACATCGAAGACAACCTGTCCGAACGGATCCTGTTCAACGAACTGCCCCCCGGCCAGATCGTCGTCGTGGACTGCGAGGGCGACCCCGACGACACCGACACGTCCACACTCGTCTTCCGGGCCGGCAAGCCGGTGCCGACGGGTCAGCCGTAGGCCCGCCGGCCCACCGCCATCAGATGATCACGCGTCGCGTCGTCGCAGAGCGCCCCGGCCACCCCGGCGGCGTACGCCCGCTCGGGCCCGAGCCCGAGACGCGCCGCCAACTCGTGCTCACGGCCCAGATCGGTACCGAACATCGCCGGGTCGTCGGTCCCGACCGAGCAGCGCAGACCGGCGGCGACGAGGCGGGGCAACGGATGCGCGGCCTCGGACTCCACCACCCGGGTCCGCAGGTTCGACGTGGGGCACACGTCCAGCACCACACCCCGGTCCCGCAGCTCGGCGAGCAGGTCGTCGTCCTCGGCGGCCCGGATGCCGTGCCGGATCCGGGCCGGAGCCAGCTCCAGCAGGTCGCGTACCGAATCCGGCCCGCCCGCCTCGCCGCCGTGCGGGACGAACGCCAGACCGCCGTCGCGGGCGATCGCCACCGCCCGGGCGAACGCCTTCGCCGGCGCGGCCAGCTCCGGCCCGCCCAGACCGAACCCGACCACGCCCCGGTCCCGGTACCGCACGGCTTGGCGGGCGCACTCCTCGGCGTCGGCCGGCGCCAGCTCGCGGTCCACGTCGGGCGTCAACAGCACCCGTACGCCGTGCCGCTCGTACGCCTCGGCCGCGCCGTCGGCGTACCCCTCGAAGATGTCCGCCCAGCCGACGCCCCGGCGCACCCGCTCGGCCGGCGAGAAGATGCCTTCCAGGTAGACAGCGCCGTGCGTGGCCGCCTCGGCGGCGTACGCCACCACGACGCGCCGGAAGTCGTCGGCCGTACGCAGGCAGTTGGTGGTCAACACCCAGGTGCGGACGAAGTGGTCGAAGTCGGTGAACTCGTAGAGCTGACGCAGACCCTCGACCGTCTCCGCGGGCAGCCGCTGACCGTTACGACGGGCGATGACCAGGAGCGTCTCCGGCCGTACCGTCCCTTCGAAGTGGACGTGCAGCTCGATCTTCGGGGCCGGCACGGCCATCAGGCGGTTCGGAGCGCGCGCCGCTCGGCCATCACCGGCGTCCGCCCCCGCCAGCCGGCCTGCGACACGCCCAGCAGCCAGCGCAGCGGCGTGGCCGAGAGCAGCGGCGGATCGGTGACCCGCACCTGGCGCACCGGCACCGTGAGCGTGGCCCGCGCGACGGTGATGCGCTGGGCGCTGCCCGTCTCGGCCGGTATCCGCAGGTCCGCGTCGCCGATCAGGAAGCTGTCCGGCGCGCCGTCGACGAGCGCCGAGGTGGCGTCCCGGTCCGGGCGCAGCAGCAGGACCCGGGCGCGGTGCTCGCCCGGCGGCACGGTGGCGGGCAGCGCGGCCGGCAGTGGACGCGGCGCGGCCGTCCACCATTCGTTGCGCCCCCCGTCGTGGGGCGCCACCGCGGCGAGCAGCAGCCCCGGCAGGTCCACGGTGTCGAGGTGCATCAGCGCCCGGGGGCCCTGGCCGGCGACTATCGCGCGGCTGCGGATCACCGGCAGCAGCGCCGCCACCGACACGCCCGCCAACTGCCGGGCGAGCTGGCGGAACCGCTCCGGGGGCAAACTCACCCAGCGCCGGAACTGGGTGGTGAACGTGCCGACGCTGGAGTACCCGACCTGGGCGCTGATCGCCGTGACGGTGAGCGAGGAACGCAGCAGCAGCCGTCGCGCCTCGGCCATCCGCAGGGCGGCCAGGAAACGTGCCGGTGTCATCGAGGTGGCCTGCTTGAACACGCGATGGAAATAGAAGGGGCTGAACGGGGCAAGGCGCGCCAGCGTTTCCAGCGGCAACGGCCTGCCGAGCTCTCTTTTCATGTGCTCAATCACCCGGACAATGGCGGCCGACCGGCCGTCATGTTCCTTGCAGTCGGCACCTGAAAACTGCCCCATGGCCCCTCCATCGCTACCCGGAAACCGTGACCAATAGTGCTGTGCGGCTCTTGAACGAGTCTTGATTTGCCGCACGCGGGCCGCTCGGGCGCCCTCGGCGGCAGGCGATACGTGCTGGCCGGAGCCGGTGCGGGACCCACTTCCAGGCTTGCGCGCACCCGGCTCCGCGCGCCCGCCGAAGCGGTGCCGACGGTCACCTGAGGCAACACAGCAACCTGCGAGAAGACAGTCGCCGAGGCGTTCCGCGAGTATTGGCCAGAGCGGGCACGCCAATCGAAGAACTTCTCTGCAGGCGAGCAGGATCCGCACGCGTACACCCACGGCGAATTGGACTTGCCATGGCCCGAATATTGTTGGCACTGCGACAACGAATCCTGACGCCGGATAAGCGCGAGGCGTTGTTTGACACACGCGGCTTCCATGTCAAGAACGACGCCGCGCGGCAGGCCCTGGAAAGCGCCGGGCAGAGTTTCATCGGCGGTTTCGGTGACGCCGCCGGGGCGCCGGAGCCCCGGGCCGCCGAGGAACTGCTGGAAAGCCGGCCGGCGCCGCTGCGCGGCTTCGCCTACGAGGGCGCCGCGATGGCGTACGCCCTGATGGACGGCCTCCGCCCCGGCGGCGGCCGGGGCATGGCGCGGTTCCTGGCCGGGCGCGGCGACGCGCACGTCTACATGGCCCACGTGGGCGCCGGCTGGGCCATGGCCCGGCTGCCCCGCTGGCGCCGGCCGGCGATCCTCCCGCCCGACCCGCTGCTGCGCTGGCTCGCCCTCGACGGCTACGGCTTCCACCAGGCCTACTTCCACACCGGCCGGTACGTCCACGCACGGCACCGCGACCCGGCGCACATCTGGCCGGCGGAGCTGCGGCACTACGCGCCGCACGCGGTGGACCAGGGCATCGGCCGGGCGCTGTGGTTCGTCGCCGGCGCCGACCCGGCCGAACTGGTCCGGCTGCTCCACCGGTTCCCCGCCGACCGGCACTCCGACCTGTGGAGCGGGGTCGGCCTGGCCGCCAGCTACGCCGGTGGCGCCGATCTGACGGAACTGCGAACGCTGCGCGAGGCGGCCGGCGAGCACCGGGCGGCGCTCGGCCAGGGCGCCGCGTTCGCGGCCAAGGCCCGGATGCGGGCCGGACACGTGCCGACGCACACCGCTGTCGCGGTCGGCGCGTTCTGCGTCACCAGCATCGAGCAGGCCGCCGCGATCACCGATGCCGCCCTGACCGATCTGACCGACTCGGCGTCGCTGCCCGCCTTCGCGGTGTGGCGTCAGCGGATCGCCGACCATCTCGTACTGCTGGGGAGGTGCTGACCGGGTGTCCATGATCCTGGGTTGGGGCCGACGTCATCTCGCCGGGCTGACCGCCCTGCTGCTGATCGTCGGCCTGTTCCTGATCGCCGAGCCGGCCACTGCTACCGACGAGGAACGGCGACGGGTGGCCGCGGGCTACCGGTTCACGCCGCTGTCCATCGCGATCCCGGGTGGTCTGCCGCAGCAGAGCATCCGCCGGGTCAACAAGGAGTACACGCACATCGACGCGTGGATCTCGTCGGTGGGCGCCGGGGTCGCCATGAACGACATCGACGGCGACGGCCTGGCCAACGACCTCTGCGTCACCGACCCGCGGATCGACCGGGTGGTGGTCACCCCGACGCCCGGGGCGCGCCAGGAGCGGTACCAGCCGTTCGTGCTCGACCCGGCGCCGCTGCCGATGGGGCCGCACATGGCGCCGATGGGCTGCGCGCCCGGCGACTTCAACGAGGACGGCCGCACCGACCTGCTGGTCTACTGGTGGGGCCGGACACCGGTGATCTTCCTGGCCCGCCCGGACGCCACCGGTCTGTCCGCGGCGGCGTTCCAGCCGGTCGAGCTGGTCCCCCGGCCCGCCGCCGCCGACGGCGGCTACACCGGGCCGCGGTGGAACACCAACACGGTGAGCGTGGCGGACTTCGACGGCGACGGTCACGAGGACGTGTTCGTCGGCAACTACTTCCCCGACGGCCCGGTGCTCGACCACACGGTCAGCGGCGGCGTGGCGATGAACAGGTCCATGTCGGCCGCGTACAACGGCGGGCGCGACCATGTCCTGCGCTGGACCGGCGCGACCGCCGACAGCGTCACCTTCGCCGACGTGCCGGACCTCTTCGACGACGACGTCTCCCGCGGCTGGGCACTCGCGTCGACCGCCACCGACCTCGACGGCGACCTGCTGCCCGAGCTGTACGTGGCGAACGACTTCGGCCCCGACCGGCTGCTGCACAACCGCTCCACACCGGGCCGGGTGCGGCTGGCCCTGGTCGAGGGCGAGGGCAGCCGGCTCACCGTGCCCAAGTCGAAGATCCTCGGGCACGACTCCTTCAAGGGCATGGGCGTGGACGTCGGCGACCTGGACGGCGACGGCCTCTACGACATGTACGTCGGCAACATCACCACCTCGTTCGGCATCCAGGAGAGCAACTTCGCCTTCGTCAACCAGGCCCGGGACACCGACGACCTGCGGCAGCGGCTCGCCGACGGGCGGGCGCCGTTCGTCGACCGCAGCGCCCCGCTCAACCTCGCCTGGAGCGGCTGGAGCTGGGACGTCAAGATCGCCGACCTGACCAACAGCGGCCGGCCCGACATCGTGCAGACCAGCGGCTTCGTCAAGGGCGAGGTGAACCGGTGGGCGCAGCTGCAGGAGCTGGCCACCGCCAACGACACGCTGCTGGAGCACACCTCGGCGTGGCCACGGGTCCGGCAGGGCGACGACATCGCCGGCGGGCAGCCGCTGCGCCTGCACGCCCGGATGCCCGGCGGCGCCTACGCCGACATCGCCGGCCAGCTCGGCCTGGCGGTGCCCATCCCGACCCGGGGCATCGCGCTCGGCGACGCCGACGGCGACGGCCGGCTGGACATGGCGGTGGCCCGGCAGTGGGACGCGCCGGTGTTCTACCGCAACGACAGCCCCGGCACCGGATCGCAGCTGTCCCTGAAGCTGAACCGGCCGCCGGCCGGCGACGCCGCCACCGGCTCCCCGGTGATCGGCGCGGACGTCACCGTCCGCACCCCGGACGGCCGTGTGCTGCGCGGCCGGGTCGACGGCGGCAGCGGCCACTCCGGCCGGCGCAGCTTCGAGGTGCACATCGGCCTCGGCGACGTCACCGGGCCGGTCCAGGTCGACCTGGCCTGGCGGGACCGCACCGGCGCGCCACGCGCGCAGACGGTGACGCTCACCCCCGGCCGGCACGCGCTCACCCTCGGCACCCAGGCACAGGAGGCGAGTTCATGACGAAGCCACGCGACCCGCGAGTGACAGCGCTGCGCCGCTTCGCGATCTCGATCACCGTCCTCAACATCCTCGGCTACACGGTCCTCGGCTTCGAGCAGCCCGCGCTCTGGCCGGTGTACGCCGTGCTCACCGCGTACGCCGCCGAGCTGCTGCTGGAGGCGGTGGGCGCCCGGGGTGAGGGCCGCGCCCCCCGGTACGCCGGCGGCGTGCGCAACCTGGTCGAGTTCCTCTTCCCCGCGCACATCACCGCGCTGGCGGTGAACATGCTGCTCTACACCAACGACCGGGTGCTGGTGATGCTCTTCGGCGTGCTGGTGGCGATCAGCGGCAAGTGGCTGCTGCGGGCGCCGGTCAACGGGCGGCTGCGGCACTTCATGAACCCGTCGAACTTCGGCATCGCGATCGTGCTGCTGCTGTTCCCGTGGGTCTCCATCGCGCCGCCGTACCACTTCACCGAGAACCTCTCCGGCCCCGCCGACTGGGCGATCGTGGCCGTGATCCTCGTCCTGGGCACGATGCTCAACGCGAAGCTCACCCGCCGGATGTGGCTGATCGCCGGCTGGCTGTCGATCTTCGTGGTGCAGTCGGTGGTCCGGGGCCTGGTGCTGGACACGTCGATCGTGGCCGCGCTGGCCACCATGACCGGTACCGCGTTCGTCCTGTTCACCAACTACATGATCACCGATCCGGGCACCACGCCGAGCCGGCCCGCCGCCCAGTTCGCGTTCGGTGGCGGCGTGGCGCTGGTGTACGGCGTGCTGACCGGCGCCTCGGTGACGTACGGGCTCTTCTTCGCCACCGCGATCGTCTGCCTGGTCCGCGGCACCTTCCTCTGGTCGCTGCACGCCTCGCGCCGCGAGCAGCGGCGCCGCGAGCAGGACCAACCCGTCTCGCCCGCAACGCCCGGGACACCGGTCACCGCCGGTCCCGTCTCCGCGGACAACGGCAAGCGGCCCGTGCCCGCCTGATCCGCGAATCGCACAACCCCAGGAGTGACGACATGAGCAGAATCGCGGTCGTCGGCATGAGCTGCCGCTACCCGGAAGCCGATTCGGTGGCCGACCTGTGGCGCAACGCCCTCAGCGGACGCCGCGCGTTCCGCCGGCTGCCGCCGGAGCGGATGAGCCTGGAGGACTACTGGGACGCCGACCCGGCCACCCCGGACCGGTTCTACAACCGGCACGCCGCCGTCATCGAGGGGTACACGTTCGACCGGATCCGGCACCGGATCGCCGGCAGCACCTACCGCTCCACCGACCTCACCCACTGGCTGGCGCTGGACGTGGCCGGCGAGGCGCTCGCCGACGCCGGCTGGCCGGACGGCGCCGGGCTGCCCCGGGACCGTACCGCCGTGGTGGTCGGCAACACCCTCACCGGCGAGTTCTCCCGCGCCAACGTGCTGCGGCTGCGCTGGCCGTACGTGCGCCGGGTGCTGGCCGCCGGGCTGCAGGAGCAGGGGTGGCCCGACCGGCGGATCGCGGAGTTCCTGGCGGTGACCGAGGAGCGGTACAAGAGCCCGTTCCCGCCGATCGACGAGGACACGCTCGCCGGTGGTCTCTCCAACACCATCGCCGGGCGGATCTGCAACCACTTCGACCTCGGCGGCGGCGGCTGGACGGTGGACGCCGCCTGCGCCTCCAGCCTGCTGTCCGTGGTCACCGCCGCGCGCGCCCTGGCCGACGGCGAGGTCGACGTGGCGGTGGCGGGCGGGGTGGACCTGTCCATCGACCCGTTCGAGATGGTCGGCTTCGCCAAGGCCGGCGCGCTGGCCCGCGACGAGATGCGGGTGTACGACGAGCGGTCGCAGGGCTTCTGGCCGGGCGAGGGCTGCGGCATGGTCGTGCTGATGCGCCACGACGACGCGGTGGCGCAGGGGCGCGTCGTGCACGCGACGATCGCCGGCTGGGGCGTCTCCTCCGACGGGCGCGGCGGGATGACCCGGCCCGAGGCGCAGGGCTACCGGCTGGCGCTGGACCGGGCGTACCAGCGGGCCGGCTTCGGCATCGGCACGGTCCCGCTCTTCGAGGGGCACGGCACCGGCACCGCCGTCGGCGACGCCACCGAGCTGCGTGCCCTCTCCGCCGCCCGGCGCGACGCCGGGGCCACCGATCCGGCCGCCATCGGCTCCATCAAGGCGCTCATCGGGCACACCAAGGCCGCCGCCGGGGTGGCCGGGCTGATCAAGGCGACCATGGCGTTGCGGCACGCCATCGTCCCGCCCACCGCCGGGTGCGCCCGTCCCCGCGCGGAGCTGACCGCCGCGGACCGTACGCTGCGCGCCGCGCCGGTGGCCGAGCCGTGGCCGGACGGGGCGCCGCTGCGCGCCGGGGTCACCGCGATGGGCTTCGGCGGGATCAACACCCACCTGGTGCTGGAGGCCGGCCCGTCCGCCGTGCCGGAACGTGTCCGGCGGCAGCAGTTGCGGCTGGCCCGGCACACCCAGGACGCCGAGCTGCTGCTGCTCGACGCGGCCGACCCGGTGGCGCTGCGGGAACGGGTGGCCGCGCTGCTGGATCCGCTGGCCCGGCTGTCGTACGGCGAGCTGACCGACCTGGCCGGCGCTCTGGCCGGCGAGGTACGCGGCCGGCCGATGCGGCTGGCGGTGGTCGCCGCCTCCCCCGCCGAGGCGGTGGACCGGTTCGAGCGTGCCCTGGCGGCGCTCGACCGGGGCGAGGAGGAGTTGTTCGCCGACGGGCTGGCGTTGCGGCGCACGCTGCGCCCGGCCCGGCTCGGGTTCCTCTTCCCCGGCCAGGGCTCCGGCCGCGGCGTCGACGGAGGCGCGCTGGCCCGGCGTTTCCCGGCCGCCGGCGAGGTGCACCGCCTGGCGGCGCTGCCGGCCGACGCGGACCCGGTGGCCACCGAGGTGGCCCAGCCGCGTATCGCCGCGGGTTCCCTGGCCGGCCTGCGGGTGCTCACCGAACTGGGCGTCGAGGCGCGGGTGGCGGTCGGGCACAGCCTCGGCGAGATCACCGCGCTGCACTGGGCCGGCACCGTCGACGCGGAGGCGCTGCTGCGGATCGCCGCGGCGCGCGGCGCGGTCATGGCCGGCTGCCGGGAACCGGGCACGATGGCCGGCATCGCCGCCGACGACACCGTCACCGCCCGGCTGATCGGCGCCGAACCGGTGGTGGTGGCCGGCTACAACGGGCCGCGGCAGACGGTGGTCGCCGGCCCGTCCGACGCGGTCCGGCGGGTGTGCGAGCGGGCCACCGACGCCGGTGTGCACTGGGCGGACCTGGCCGTCTCGCACGCGTTCCACTCCCCGCTGATGGCGTCGGCCGCCCGCGAGTTCGGCGACTGGCTGGAAGGGGTCCGCCTGGCCCCGCCGCGCCGGCCGGTGGTCTCCACCGTCACCGGCGCGGAGCTGACCTCCGGCACCGACCTGGCGGCGCTGCTGCGCCGGCAGATCACCGAGCCGGTGCGCTTCGCCGCGGCGGTCACCGAGGCCGGCCGGCGGGTGGACGCGCTGGTCGAGGTCGGTCCCGGCCAGGTGCTCGCCCGGATGGCCCGGGACCTGGTCGACGTGCCGGTGTTCGCCACCGGCACGGACGCGCCGACGCTCGCCGGGTTCCTCGGCACTGTCGGCGCGCTCTGGACGCTGGGCGCGCCCGTGGACCACGCCGCGCTGGTCAGCGACCGTCCGATCCGTCCGCTCGACCTGGCCGCGCGGCGGCGCTTCTTCGCCAACCCGTGCGAGGCCGCGCCCGCCGTGGCCGTGGCGGCGGCGTCCCCGACCGGGGCCACCCCGCAGGCCGCGGGCGGGCCGGTGACCGTCGACGAGACGGCCCCGGCCGGAGGCGGACCGGCGGCCGACCCGCTGGCGGTGCTGCGCCGGCTGGCCGCGTCCCGCGCGGAGCTGCCGCCCGAGAGCGTCGGCGCGGACACCCGGCTCCTCGACGGTCTGCACCTCAGCTCGATCGCCGTGGGACAGCTGGTGAACGAGGCCGCCCGGGAACTGGGCCTGCCCGCGGTGCAGGCGCCGACGAACTTCGCCACCGCCACGCTGCGGGAGATCGCCGACGCGCTGCGGGAACTGGACCCGGCCGCCCCGCCCGCCGACCGGCGGGTGGACGGCGTCGCCCCGTGGGTGCGCGGTTTCACAGTCGAGCTGGTCGAGGAACCGGTGGAGCCGGCCGGCGCCGGCCCCGGCGGCCCGGGTGCCTGGCAGTGGTACGCGCCGGCCGGGCACCCGTACGCGGAGGCGCTGCGCGACGCGCTCGCCGGTGCGGGCGTCGGCGGCGGCGTGCTGCTCTGCCCGGGCGAGGAGGTGGACCTGGACCTCGCGTTGCGCGCCGTCCAGGCGGCGGTGGCCCAGCCTCCGGGCAGCCGCCTGGTGGTCGTCCAGCACGGCCGGGGCGTCGCCGGGCTGGCCCGTACCGCCCGGCTGGAGGGCTCGGGTCTGCACGTGACGCTGGTCGAGGCGGCCCCGGCCGACGACCTGGTGGACCGGGTGGTGCGCGAGGTGGCGGCCACCGACGGGTACGCCGAGTCGCACCTCGGCCCGGACGGCCGGCGGCGGGTCCCCCTGCTGCGGCCGCTGCCGCCGCCCGGCCCGGCACGCCCGGGTCCGGCCGGTCCGCCGCTGCGGCCGGACGACGTCCTGCTGGTGACCGGCGGCGGGAAGGGCATCACCGCCGAGTGCGCGCTCGCCGTGGCCCGGGACACCGGGGCGCGGCTGGCCCTGCTCGGCCGGGCCGACCCGGCCGCGGACCCGGAGCTGGCCGCGAACCTGACCCGGATGCGGGAGGCGGGGGTGCGCCTGCGGTACGTGCGCGCCGACGTCACCGACCCGGAGGCGGTACGCGCCGCGGTGGCGCAGGTACGCGCGCACCTGGGCCCGGTCGCCGGGGTCCTGCACGGCGCCGGGGTCAACCGGCCGGCCGCCCTCGGCGCGCTGGACCCGGACACCCTGCGCGCCACGCTGGCGCCGAAGGTGGACGGCCTGACCAACGTCCTCGCCTCGGTCGAGCCGGACGAGCTGCGGTTGCTGGTGACGTTCGGCAGCGTGATCGGGCGCGGCGGCCTGCCCGGGGAGGCGCACTACGCGCTGGCCAACGACTGGCTGGCCCGGCTGACCGCCGAGGCCGGCCGGCGCTTCACCGGATGCCGCGCGGTCTGTCTGGAATGGTCGGTCTGGTCCGGCGTCGGCATGGGTGAACGGCTCTCCGCCGTCGAGTCGCTGCTGCGCGCCGGCATCACCCCCATCCCGCCGGACGAGGGCGTCCGGCTGCTGCGCCAGGTGCTGGCGCTGCCCCGGCTGCCCGCCTCGGTGGTGGTGACCGGCCGCACCGACGGGCTGGACACGCTGCGGCACGAGCGGCGGGAGCTGCCGCTGCTGCGCTTCCTGGAACGTCCGCTGGTGCAGTACGACGGCGTGGAGCTGGTGGTCGAGGCGGACCTGTCGGCCGAGAGCGACCCGTACCTCGCCGAGCACGACCTGGACGGCAACCTCCTGCTGCCCGCGGTGCTCGGCATGGAGGCGATGGCGCAGGTGGCCACCGCGCTCGCCGGCGCCACCGGCGTGCCGGTGCTGACCGGCGTCAGCTTCCCCCGGCCCGTGGTGGTGGCCCGCGGCGGGCGCGTCACCGTCCGGATCGCCGCGGTGCAGGCCGAGGCGGGCGTGGTGGAGGTGGCGATCCGCAGCGACGAGACGGGCTTCGCGGCCGACCACTTCCGGGGCACCGTCCGCTTCGAGCCGGACGAGGGCGACCGGGAGGCGCCGGGCGTGACCGGCGGGCTGCCGCCGGTGCCGCTGGAGCCGGGCCGGGATCTCTACGGTGATCTGCTCTTCCAGGGCGACCGGTTCCGCCGGCTGGTGCGCTACCACCGGGTCGCGTCCCGGCGGGCCGAGGCGGACGTCGCCACCACCGAGGACATGCGCTGGTTTCACGCGTTCCTGCCGCAGCGGCTGCTGCTCGGCGACGCGGGCGCGCGGGACGCCTTTCTGCACGGCATCCAGGTTTGCGTGCCGGACGCGACGCTGCTGCCGATCGCCGTGGACCGGGTGGAGCCGGCCGGGCCGAAGCTCGCCGCCACCGAGCAGGTCCGCTTCGTGGCGGTGGAGCGGGAGCACCGCGACGACACCTACCGGTACGACGTGACGGTCCTCGGCGCGGCCGGGACGGTGGTGGAACGCTGGCTCGGTCTGCGCCTGCGCGCGGTGCGCCACCGCCCGGCCGCCCTGCCGTGGCCGCCGGCGCTGCTCGGACCGGCGCTGGAGCGGCGGCTGGGCCGGCTGCTCGACGCCGACCTGGCGGTGGTGGTGGAACCGCGTCCGGACCGGACCGGCGGAGCACGCCGGGAGGTCACCGCCGTCGCCGTCGGACGGGCCGTGGGACGGCCGGTACGGCTGCGGTACCGGCCGGACGGGCGGCCCGAGGAGGTCAACGGCCGGCACGTCTCCGCCGCCCACAGCGAGGTCGCCAGCCTGCTGGTGGCCGGCGCCGGGCCGCTCGCCTGCGACCTGGAGGTGGTCCGGCCCCGGCCCGCCGAGGTGTGGGCCGACCTGCTCGGCCGGCACGCCGGGCTGGCCGGGCAGATCGCCGCCGACCTCGGCGAGGACGCCGACGTCGCCGCCACCCGGGTCTGGTGCGCCAAGGAGTGCCTGGTCAAGGCGGGGCTGCCGGTGGACGCCCCGCTGACGGTGGCCGGCGGCGACGGCGAGTGGGTGCTGGTGCGCAGCGGCCGGGTCACGGTGGCCACCGGCCCGGTCCGTCTGACCGGCGAGCCACAGCCGGTGGTCGTCGCCGTCCTCACCGCGACGGGGGTGTGACATGTCCGCCTGGTACGAGTACCGCCACGTGGTCGGGTTCGAGGAGACGAACCTCGTCGGCAACGTCTACTACGTCAACTACCTGCGCTGGCAGGGCCGCTGCCGGGAGATGTTCCTGCGCGAGCACGCCCCGGCGGTGGTCGACGACCTGCGCGCCGGGTTGAAGCTGTTCACGCTGCGGGTGGACTGCGAGTACCTCGCCGAGCTCGACGCGTTCGACGAGCTGCGCATCCGGATGAGCCTGACCGAGCTGACCCAGACGCAGCTCGGCCTGGCCTTCGACTACCTGCGCGACGGCCCGGGCGGGCTGGTCCCGGTGGCCCGGGGGCACCAGCGGATCGCCTGCATGCGGGAGGTCGCCGGGCAGGTGGTGCCGACCCGCGTACCGACGCCGCTGGTGCGGGCGCTGGCGCCGTACCGGGCGGCCGAGGGGGTGGCCGGCCGTGCCTGAGCGCGCCGTGGACGCGCCGCCGGCCACCGCCGCGCTGCGTACGGTGCTCGGCGAGTTCGTCACCGGCGTCACGGTGCTGACGGTCGGTGGTCCGCTGCCGCACGGGATGACGGCGAACTCGTTCACCTCGGTCTCGCTGGACCCGCCGCTGGTGCTGCTCTGCGTGAGCCGGGACAGCCTGATGTCCGCCTGCCTGTCCGACGCGGACGGGTTCGGCATCTCCGTCCTGGCCGGGGGGCAGGAGCGCCTGGCCCGGCACTTCGCCGACCGGCGCCGGCGGCCCGGGCGCGCGCAGTTCGCCACTGTCGGCTGGTCGCCGGGCGAGCGGACCGGCGCGCCGCTGCTGCACGGGGCGCTGGCCTGGCTGGAGTGCCGGCCGTGGCGCTGCCACGACGGCGGCGACCACGTGATCGTGGTGGGCCGGCTGGTGGCCGCGCGCACGGCTGCCGACAGCGACGCCCTGATCTTCCGGCGAGGCCGGTTCGACAGGTACGGGAACTCCCACCCGGCCGCCGGCCGCCGGCACGTCCAACCGCTCCTGAAGGAGGCGCAGTGACCCTGTCGGAGAAGCGCGACGCCGGCGCTTCGGGGCTCGATCTGAACGGCAGCCGGCACCGGGCGGCCCTGCAGATCTTCCTCGTCGTCGTCATCGCCCACTGGGCCGAGCACCTGGTGCAGGCCGCGCAGATCTGGGTGTTCGGCTGGTCCCGGCCGGAGGCCCGGGGCGTACTCGGCATGCCGTTCCCGTGGCTGGTGGAGAGCGAGTGGCTGCACTACGGGTACGCGCTCGTCATGCTCGCCGGTTTCTGGCTGCTGCGCGGCGGCTTCGTCGGCCGCGCCCGGACCTGGTGGATGGCGGCGCTGCTGATCCAGGTGTGGCACCACCTGGAGCACCTGCTGCTGCTGGTGCAGTCGCTGACCGGCAGCAACCTGGCCGGGCAGCCGGTGCCGACGAGCCTGCTGCAACTGGTGGCGCCCCGGGTGGAGCTGCACCTGTTCTACAACGCGGTGGTGTTCCTGCCGATGGTGGTGGCGATGTACCTGCACCGCACGCCGCTCGCCGACGAACTGGCCCGGATGCGGTGCAGTTGCCGCCGGGTGGCCGAAGTCCGGTGAGGCGCGGGCCGGGGCTGAGGTGGCTGGCGGCGGGTCTGCTCACGCTGCTCGCGCTCGGCCTGGCCGGGCTGACCCTGGCGGCGCAGCTGCGGCCGGCGCGGTTGGTGACCACCGACCCGCCGGCCGGCGCCCGGCTGACCACGGCGCCGGCGGCGGTGACGCTCACCTTCAACGGCCCGCTCGACGCCGAGCGGACCCATGTCTGGTTGATCGGCCCGGGCGGCGCGTTCGGCGCGACGGGCGCGCCGCGCTACCGCGACAACGGCGTCGAGGTGCCGGTGACGGTCGTGGGTGACGGGCGCTACCGGGTCGGCTACCACGCCCAGCTCGCCACCGGGCAGACCGCCACCGGCGTGGTCCCGTTCACCGTCGCCGCCGGGCTCGGCGCGCCGCCGCGGGCCGCCCCGGCCGCGTCCCCGCCGGCCACCGCGCCGCCGGACGGGTCCGCCGGGGGCGGCCACCACGGGGGTACGGGCGGAGCGGCCGGCCTGGCCCTGCTGCTGGCGCCGGTGGTCACCGGAGCGGTCCTGCTCGTGCTGATGGCGCGGGGACGGCGTGACCGGCCCGCCGGCGGCACGCCCTCGTCGGCCGGTCCGGGGCCGGGCGGGCGACGGCGGGCCTGGGTGCTGCGGGAGCCGGAGGACGCCGGCGACCGGCCTGCCGACCGCGAACCGGCCCGGCCGGGCGGGTGACCTGACGGACCACAGGAGGGAAAGCGATGTCCGTATCGACAGATGCCGCCGCGGTGAAGGCCGAACAGCGGCGGACCTGGGACGCCGTCAGCGACGGCTGGACCCGCGAGTGGGAGACCTTCGAGCGGGGCGGCGCGGCGCTCACCGCGCGGCTGCTGGCCCTGGGTGGCGTACGGCCGGGGCACCGCGTCCTGGACGTCGCGACCGGTCCGGGGGAGCCGGCGCTCAGCGCCGCCGACATCGTCGGCCCGGCCGGCACGGTCACCGGCGTCGACCTCTCCCCCGCCATGCTCGCCGTGGCCCGCCGCCGGGCCGAGGGCCGGCGCAACGTCAACTTCCTCGTCGCCGACCTGGAGACGGTGGAGCTGCCGCCGCACGCGTTCGACGTGGTGCTCAGCCGGCTCGGCCTGATGTTCGCCGTCGACCCCGGCGCCGCGTTCGGCCGGATCGCTCGGCTGCTCGTCCCGGGCGGCGTGCTCGCCGCGGCGGTGTGGGCGCCACCGCCGCGGGTGCCGCTGATGTCGCTCGGGTACGGCGTGCTCGCGCGCCGGCTGGACCTGCCGTCCGGGCCACCGGAAGCCCCCGGCCCGTACCGCCTGTGCGATCCGGAGGCGCTGGCGGCCGGGCTGACCGACGCCGGCCTGCGGGACGTGACAGTCGAGGAGTACCCGGTCCCGTTCCGGTTCCACGACCCGGCCGAGTACGCGCGGTTCACCCGGGCGGTGGCGCCGCCACCGGTACGCCGCCGGGTCGAGGCGCTCGATCCGGCCGGGCGGGACGCGCTCTGGGCGGAGGTGGCCGCCGCCGCCGAGGGACGCGCCGGCTCGGACGGACTGGTCGACCTGACCTCGACCGCGCTCACCGTCCGCGCGGTCGCCCCGGCCTGACCTCCATCCATCGCTACGAAAGGACCGAGATGACCACCGAACTGCAACGCCGCAAGCTGGAGAAGGTCTTCGCCTCGTACGACGCCGACGGGGACGGCGTCATCGACGGGCTGGACATCACCGCGATGGCCCAGATCTGGTGCGACACGTACGGCGTGGCGCCGTACTCGCCGGGCTGGCGGCGGATCCACGGCGCGGCGGCCCGGATGTGGCGCGGGATGCGCGGCAGCGACGGGCCCGACGGCGAGAAGCGGGTGACGGTCGCCGAGTGGGTGGCGTGGGCCGACAAGCCGGAGTTCCCGGAGTTCGTGACGAACGCGGCGGTGCCGTTCAGCCTGGCCGTGTTCGACGTGGCCGACGCGGACCGGGACGGGCGCATCAACCACGCGGAGATGTTCGCGGCGCAGAGCAAGAGCGGCATGCGCTCGGAGGACACGCAACGGATCTTCGACCGGCTCGACACCGACCGGGACGGCTACCTCACCAGCGAGGAGTACGGCCGGGCGGCGCACGAGTTCTACCTCAGCGCCGACCCGGACGCGCCGGGCAACGTGATCGCCGGGGAGCTCTGAGCGGCCGGACGCCCGGCCGCCGGTCCGTGTGGGCCGGTGGCCGGGCGTCGGTCGTTCAGCGGGTACGGCGGCGCGCGGTCATCGGCAGCGCGTCGACGGGCATGGTCATGGCCGGCACGGGCTTCGGCTCGTGGCCGGGCACCGGCTCCAGCCGCCAGCGGGCGGCGATGCTGGCCAGCGAGACGATCATCTCGGTCCAGGCGAACTGGTCGCCGATGCAGCCGTGCACGCCGGTGGCGAACGGCATGAACGCGCCGCGGGGCAGCGTCCGGGCCCGTTCCGGCAGCCACCGGTCCGGGTCGAAGAGCTCGGGCTCGGGGTAGATGCGCGGGTTGTGGTGCACGGCGTGGAAGCTGTAGAGCACGTCCGAGCCGGCCGGGATCAGGTAGCCGCCCAGCTCAGCGTCGCGGGCGGTGACCCGGTTGTTGAACAGGCCCTGGGTGCGCAGCCGCAGCGTCTCGGAGAGCACCTGGCGGGTGTACTCCAGCGCCGGCACGTCGGCGTAGCCGGCGGCCCGTCCGTCGAGCACCCGGTCGACCTCGGCGTGCAGCCGCCGCTGCACCTCGGGGTCCGCGCCGACGTGGTGCAGCGCCCAGCAGAGCGTGTTGGCGATGGTGTTGCTGCCGGCGATGAAGAACGTCATCACCTCGTCGTGGACCTGCTCGTCGCTCATCGCGGGCCGGCCGTCCTCGTCGCGGGCGAAGAGCATCATCGACAGCAGGTCGCCGTGGTCGGTGCCGGCCGCGCGGTACTCGGCGATGACCCGGCGGATGGTCGCCCGCAGGTACTCGGCCGCGGTGTCGTAGTCGCGGTTGGCCTGGGTGGGCAGGCGGGTCAGCACGCCCGTCACGTCGGTGATCCGGCGGAACAGTCCGCCCAGGACGGTGGTGGTCGCGGCCATGAACCGGGCGCGGTCCAGGCTTCGGTCACCGGCGAAGACGACCTCGACGACGTTGGTGAGGGCCAGCTCGTCCATCTCCTTCTCGACCGCGAGGCGCTGGCCGTCGCGCCAGGAGTCGAGCTTGCCGGCGACCGTCCGGCTCATCAGCTCGGTGTAGTGGATGACCTTGTTGCGGTGGAAGGCGGGCTGGATCAGCGCCCGCTGCCGGCGGTGGAACTCGCCCTCGGAGATGCCCAGGCCGTTGCCGAACATGGACCGGAAGCGCTCGGTCATCGGCCCGCCCCGGACGAAGGTGTCGCCGTCGCGCAGCAGCTCCCGCATCAGGGTCGGGTCGTTCACCACGTACGCCGGGCGCTTGCCGAGCGCGATGGTGACGACCGGCTCGCCGGACTGGAGTTCGAGCAGGAACTCGGCGGGTCGTCGTTTCATCTGCAGGCCGTGCCCGAGCACGGGCAGGCGGCCGGGCGCCGACGCGGGTGTGCGCAGGGTGGTGGTCATGGTGCGTTCCCTCGGTGTCGGGCCGCGCGGCTCGCCGCGTCGGCGGTGACGGGCCGGTCCGTCGTGCGGCGGCGGCCCGGTCGGGATCAGCGGGAGAGCAGCGCGCCGGTGGACGCGGGCCGCCCGGCGGCGTGCCAGACCCGCGACGAGCCGATGGTCTGGCCGTTGGCCAGGTCCTGAAGGGTGATCTGGACCCGCCAGGGGTCGAACTGGAGCACCTCGAAGCCGGCGTCGGCGGGGCCGTCGGGCCAGACCGCGTACGGGTCGAAGCCGCGCTGGGTCGCCTCGGCGGCGACGAGGTCCCAGACGTGGCGTTTGGTGTCGCCCGGCTCCAGCCAGGTGGCGCGGCAGTCGACGAAGACGGCGTCGTGCGCGGGTGTCCAGTAGCTGCACGAGACGTACGGGTTGCGGGCCAGGTGGGCGGTCTTGACCGGGGTGCGGGAGGTGCTGACCCAGCCGGTCGGGCCGGCGTCGCCGACCTCCCAGGAGACGTGCATGATCCGGCTGCGCGGCCGGTCGCGTCCGTCCACAGTGGCGACGGTGCACCAGCCGATCTCGGTGGTGAGCCGCAGGAAGTCGTCACGGAGGTCGGCGAAGTCGCCGACCGGGGTGCTGAACGTGGAAGGCTCCATGCCGAGATGGTAGATCCGCGCGAGCGCAGTTTGCTATATGATTCTCAATTCTTGCGGTGCCCGCTTCGGAGCGTCACCAGGCCCGAAGGATCGTGCGCAGCGCGTCGATCACCCGGGCCTGCGCGCCCTCGTCCAGCGACGGGTACATCGGCAGCGAGAAGATCTCCCCGGCCAGCCGCTCGGTCACCGGCAGTGACCCCTCGGTGTAGCCGAGGTGGGCGAAGCCGCGCATGGTGTGCACCGGCCAGCGGTAGCTGACGTTCAGCTCGATGCCGTGGCGACGCAGCGCCGCCAGGATCTCGTCGCGCCGCGGGTGCCGCACCACGTAGAGGTAGTAGACGTGCTCGTTGCCGGGCGCGGTGACCGGCAGGCCCAGGCCGGTGCCGGCGAGCCCCTCGTCGTAGCGGCGGGCGATCGCGCGGCGGGCGGCGACGTAGCGGTCCAGCCGCCGCAGCTTGCGGCGCAGGATCTCCGCCTGCACCTCGTCCAGGCGGCTGTTGCGGCCGGGCGTCTCCTCGACGTAGTAGCGGTCCTCCATCCCGTAGTACCGCAGCCGGCGCAGGCGCCGCTCCACGTCCGGGTCGGCGGTGATCGTCGCGCCGCCGTCGCCGTACGCGCCGAGCACCTTGGTCGGATAGAAGGAGAAGGCGGCGGCGTCACCGAGCGACCCGGCCACGCGGCCGTGGTGGCGCGCGCCGTGCGCCTGCGCGCAGTCCTCCAGCACCGCGAGGCCGTGCGCGGCGGCGAGCGCCCGCAGCGGCGCCATCTCGACGCACTGCCCGTAGAGGTGCACCGGGAGCAGCACCCGGGTACGCGGCGTGATCACGTCGGCGACCCGGTCGACGCGCATCAGGCAGGTCGCCTCGTCCACGTCGACGAAGACCGGCACCGCGCCCACCGCGTCGATGGCGAGCACGGTCGGCGCGGCCGTGTTGGCGACGGTGACCACCTCGTCGCCGGGGCGTACGCCCAGCGCCCAGAGGGCCAGCGAGATGGCGTCGGTGCCGTTGGCCACCCCGACGCAGTGCGGCACGCCGTGGTAGGCGGCGAACTCCCGCTCGAAGCCGCGCACGCTCTCACCGAGCACCAGCCGGCCGGAGGAGAAGACCTGGTCCACCGCGCCGAGGACGTCCTCCCGCTCGCTCTCGTACTCGGCCAGGTAGTTCCAGACTCCGATGGTCATGGCGGCGGACCTCCCCGGGAGCGTCGTCGCCGCGGCGCCTCACCCCGGCATCACCACCCCGCATCCTAGTCGCCGCCCCATCGGCTAGCTACACGTTCGTCAACCGACGTCGGTACAGGCGGCTCCCGGCCACTGGCCCGAACGGACGGAATCACCCGGGCCGCGACGCCGTCGCCGCGGACTTGGCACCAACCCTGCGGGGCGCGCGAACAGCCTTTCCCGGCAAGCCCTCAGGACCGAGCTGACCTGCCCCGACATCGGCCACTGTCGACCACCTAGGCCCCTCCGGCAATCGATGGAAATTGCGCGCAGTGGATCTCCCTGCAGTCGACTTCCCGTCAATTGACAGTTGCAATTCGGATAGTAGGCTCGCTGCCGCGGGCGCCGCTCCCCGGCACTTCTCCGTCCCCCTCGACCGCGACGCCTGGCATGTTCCGGCCTCAATCCCGCACGTGACCAGGAGGACGTCCATGCCCCGTCCACAACTGCGCGGTCCGCTCCGGCGGGCCGCCCACATCGGAGTGATCGCGCTCGTCGCCGTCAGCAGCGGCCTGGTGCCACCCCCGGCCGCGGCCGGGGCGTCCGTGCGACGGGTAACCTCGACGGTGACCGGCAGCGACGGCCAGCCGTACCGGATCACCAACCACCTCACCCGCACGGCTCAGGCCGCCGAACGTCCGGGCGCGCCCGCCCGCCAGTGGCTGCTGGTCTGGACCGGTGACGCCGCGCCCGGCCCCGACGGCAAGCCCGACCCCGACTTCCTCGCCGTCGTGGACGCCACCCCCGGCTCCCCCGACTACGGCCGGGTGGCGAACACCGTCACCGTCGACTCGGTCTTCGGCAACGAGCCGCACCACATGCAGTACACCTGGCGCAAGGGCGACAAGGTGTACGCGGGCGGCCTGCTCAGCGACACCGTCTACGTCTTCGACGTCAGCCGGCTGCCCCGGGTCTCGCTCAGCGGCGTGACGCTGCCGCACGACACCCCGTGCGGCTCGGTGCCGGACGCGTTCACCGTCCTGCGCGACGGCACCGCGTACGGGTCGTACATGGGCGGGCCCGACGTCGCCGGGCCCTGCACCTACTCCGACGGGCAGACCCGCGTGGGCAACGGCTTCGCCGGCTCCCCCGGCGAGGTGGTCCGGCTCGGCGCCGACGGCCGGGTGCTGGCCGAGATGCCGGCGGCGAAGAAGACCGCCGAGGACCCGGTCTCCTGCCCCAACCAGCCCGCGCTGCCGGTGCCGACCTGCGCCAACCCGCACGGCATCGCGCTGCGCGAGGACCTGAACCGGCTGGTCACCAGCGACTTCGTCGAGGTGCGGCACGTCGTCGCCGGCCTGGTGACCGACCCCAACCTGCAGCGCCGCACGGTCCGCACGTACGACATCAGCGACCGGAACCGGCCCCGCCTGCTCTCCCTGTCCTACCTGCCCGACGGGCCCCGGGTCGACGACGAGTACAGCCGCGAGGGTCTGCTGGCCATGGAGCCCGCGGTGACGCACCAGCCCCGGCACAAGGGAGCGTTCGTGGCCACCGGGATGGGCGCGGTCTACTACACGCCGGACATCACCAAGCGGGAGCTGACCTGGCGGCAGGTGTTCGACGACGCGACCGCCTTCCGCCGGATCTACCCGCGTGACACCCCGACCAGCGCGGCCGACGGCGGCAGCTGGCTCATGGTGAGCCCGGACGACCGTTTCCTGTTCCACACGGTGATGTTCGGCGGCAACAACTCACCGGCCGTCAACGCCGAGTCCGGCATGGTGTACGTGCTGGACATCCGCCGGCTCCTGGCCGCCGGCAGCCGCACCTCGTGCCGCATCGACACGATCGCGGAGACCGTACGCGGCGGCGCCGAGCCGGACTGTCCCGCGCTGGTCAGCGCCCTGCCCATCGTGGACACCACACTCGGTGGGCCGCACTGGGGCGCGATGGACACGTTCCGGCCGGTGGCGGGCGGGAAGCACTTCCGCCAGACCGACCAGGTCTCCCGGGTGGTCACCTCGAACTACTTCGTGGCGCCCACCGGACTCGACGGTGACGCCCGGATCTGCATGGCGCTGGTCGACCCGGCGGGCCGGCTCACCGAGGACCGCGCGTTCCGCGACGAGCACACCGGCCGGCGCTGCGTGAGCTTCGACCGGACGAGCTGGCCGCACGGCGACACCGGCAAGGCGAACCCGCACGGGCTGCTCTTCGCGGTGGCCGACGCGCAACTGCGCTGACCGCAACCGGCGGCGGGCGGCGACGAGCCGCCCGCCGCCGCGCTCACACCGCCGCGGCCAGCCGGGGCACCACCTCGGCCGGGGACGGCAGCGCCGCGATCTCGGCCCGCACCTCGCCGGTCACCCGGCCCAGCTCCGCGTCGGTGAGCAGCCGGCCGATCGCGGCGGCGTCCAGCTCGTCCACCGAGCCCAGCACGTGCGCCAGCCCCCGGCCGCGCAGCAGCTCGCCGGTGACCAGCTCGTCCGGCGAGCCGGGCAGCACCAGCTGGCGGACGCCGAGCGCGGCGCAGGTCAGCGTCGTGCCGTCGCCGCCATGGTGGATCGCGGCGGCGCAGCCGCGCAGCAACTGGTTCAGCGGCACCCAGCCGGTGGTCCGCACGTTCGGCGGCAGGTCGGCCGGAGCGGCCGACTCCCCGATCGCCAGCACGAACTCGGCGTCCAGCCCGGGCGCGGCGGCGAGCACCCGCGCGATGCCGGCGGCGAACCGGTCCGGCCCGCCGAGCGTGCCGAACGTGACGGCGATCCGGGGCCGGGCGACCGGTTCCCGCAGCCAGTCGGGCAGCACCCCGCCGCCGTTGTACGGCACGTAGCGCATGGAGATCTCGGCCGGTCCGCCCTCGACCAGGCTGGGCGGGGCGATGTCGACGGTCCGGATGCCCTCGGGCAGCGTCACCCCGTGCCGGCGCATCGCCACCGCGCCGGGCAGCTCGCGCAGCAGGTCGGGGGTGAACCGGGCCAGCCCGAGGCTGTGCGCCACCGCCGGCACCTTCAGCCGGGCGGCGACGACCGGGCCGACCGCGAAGATCGGGTCGTACACCACCAGGTCCGGCTGGACCCACTCGCCGAGCGCGACGTGGGCGTCGACGAACGGGTCCCAGGCCGACACGATGTACGGCTTGCGTTCCTCCATCTCCGCGATCGGGTCGGCGCCGATCGGCTCGAACAGGCGCGGCACGTCGCGGATGAACTGCGCCTGCATGTCCGAGGTGGTGCGTCCGGGCACCGCGTCCAGGACCGGCAGCCCGGCCCGGGCCACCGCCAGCGCGTCACCGGCGGTGACGAAGACGACCTCGTGCCCGGCGCCGCGGAACGCCCACCCGAGCGGTACCAGCGGGAACGCGTGGCCGATGGCCGGACCCGGCATGAACAGTACGCGCATGACTCCTGCCCTCCCTGTCGTCGCGGCGGCACGGCCGACGCCGTACCGCCGAGCCGGTGACGCCGGTCGCGCCACCTGTCGATTCCCCGCCGGCGCTACGGCGCCCGCTGACGCGGCGGCCCCGCCGCCGCCGGCTCCCCGTCGCCGGAGTAGCGGCGCAGCTCGTCGTGCCAGAAGTCGGTGACCGCCCGGCGCAGGTCGCGGCGCGGCCGCCAGCCGAGGGCCGCCGCAGCGGGCGCCGGGTCGACGCACGACCACCGGGTCCCGGCCCGCCAGCCGGTCGGGCCGGCACGCTCCACCACTGTCGCCTGCACCCCGCTGACCTGCACCAGGAGCCGGACCAGCGTCCGCACCGGCACCGCCTCGCCGCGGCCGATGTCGAGGACGCGGCCGGTCACCGGGCGCCCGGCGGCGGCCAGCACGGCCTCGGCGGCGTCCCGGACGTCGACGAAGTCACGCCGGGCCTCCAGCGGGGCGAGCGTCACCCGCGCGGCGACGCCGGCCCGCGCGGCCGGCGCCAGCGCGGCGGCGACCCGGCCCAGCAGGCTGGTCGCGGGCAGCCCCGGGCCGAGCGCGTTCACCAGCCGCAGCACCACCGCGTCGACCTCACCGGCGTCGGCTGCCGCCAGTACGGCCCGGGTCGCGGCCAGTTTCGCCCGGCCGTACGCGGTGTCCGGCGCGGGCGTACGGCGCGGATCGGCCGGCGCGACCGGCTGCCCGTACTCCAGCACCGAGCCGAGATGGACCAGCCGGGGGCGGCAGGCGGCGCGGCGCAGCGCGTCGAGCAGCAGTGCGCTGAGCCGGGTGCAGCGCTCCGCCATCCGGCCGGGGTCCAGTCCCCAGCTGCTGCCGGTGGAGTCGACCACGGCGACCGGGTCCTCGGCGTCCAGCAGCCGCGCCAGCGTCCCCGGACCGGTGCCGCCGAGGTCGAGCGCGGTGAACCGGTGCCGGTGGCCGGCCGGGGCGCGGCGGGCCACCGTGAGCACGTCGTGGCCGGCGTCGACGAAGGCGTCCGCGACATGGGCGCCGACGAACCCGGTGCCGCCGAGCACGACCACGCGAGGCCGGTCGCCGGTCACCGCGCACCTGCGGGCCGGGCGATCCACAGACCCCACCGGAACGGCGGCGCCGTGACGTGCGCGGCGGCGAGCCCGGCCCGGGCGAACGCGGCGGCGAAGTGCTGCGGCCGGAACAGCGTCAGATCGGTCGTCGCGGTGTCGTGCCGGATGCCGGCCTCCGGGTCGGCGTACGCCTGGTGCACTGTCATCCGGATCCGGTCGCGCGCGTCGTCGAGCCACGTCGAGTGGGACAGCCGGACCACCACCCGGTCCTGCTCCTGCACCATGTCGCGGGCCACGTAGCCGGGGACGAACGTCTCCGGCGTGTACCAGGGCTCGACCGCCAGCACGCCGCCCGGCGTCAGGTGGGCGGCCAGCCGTGCGACGGTCCGGTCCAGTTCGGCGGCGCCGCGCAGGTGCGGCACCGCGAAGAGGCAGACCACCACGTCGAAGGTGTCGGCCAGGTCCAGGTCGCGCATGTCGCCCTCGTGCAGGGCCACGTCCGGCACCCGGGCGCCGGCTCGGGCCAGCATCTCCGCGGACAGGTCCACGCCGGTCACCGGGGCGAAGTGGGTCCGCAGGTGCTCCAGGTGCAGCCCGGTGCCGCAGGCCACGTCGAGCAGCGAGGCGGCGGCCGGGTTCCGGCGCCGGACCGTCCGGGCGAGCGTGGCGGCCTCGGCGATGTGGTCGCGGCCCCGGTGCCGCATCACCAGGTCGTAGATCTCCGGGTATCCGGCGCGGTAGAAGCCGCGCGCCACCGATGCCGTCACCGTACGCGCACGGTGGGCACGTAGTGGATCCACCGGCCGCCGGCGGCCCGGAAGCCGGTCTCCTTCGCCATGATCTCCTCGGCGTGGTTCCAGGCGAAGAGCACCGCGTAGTCCGGGTAGGGGTCGGCGAATGCCTCGGGCGGGCGGACCGGGATGTGCGCGCCCGGGGTCAGCCGGCCCTGCTTGGCCGGGGTGGTGTCGCAGACGTACGAGATCAGCTCCGGCCCGAGCCCGCAGTAGTTGGTGACGGTGGCGCTCTTCGCGGTGGCCCCGTAGGCCGCGACGGTGCGGCCCTCCTCTCTCAGCGAGCGCAGCAGCGCGACCAGCTCGGACCGGGTACGCGCGACGGCGGCGGCGAACCGGCGCACCGCCGCCTCCCCGGTCACTCCCTGCTCCCGTTCCTGGCGCAGCAGGTCGGCGACGGCCGGGGACGGGGTACGCGCCCCGGCGCGGGCGAGCGTGTAGCGCACCTCGCCCCCGTGCACCGGGAGCCGCCGCACGTCCACGAGCTCCAGCCCGAAGCGGGCCGCGGCGGCCCGTACCGAGTGGGCGGTGAAGTAGTAGAAGTGCTCGTCGTAGATCTGGTCGAAGGCGGTCCGGGCGAGGATGTCGCCGAGGTACGGGTCCTCGAAAACGAGGACGCCGCCGGGGGCGAGCAGCAGCCGCGCGCCGCGCAGCACCGAGTCCAGGTAGGGCAGGTGGCAGATCGTGTTGGCGGCGTAGATGACGTCGGCCGGCCCGTCGGTGGCGAGCACGTCGGCGGCGGTCTCCTCCTCGAAGAAGTCGGTACGCACCCGTACGCCCTGCCCACGGGCCAGCTCGGCCACCCCGGCGGACGGCTCGAAGCCGAGGTGGCGTACGCCGGCCGCGGCCACGGTCCGCAGCATCACCCCGTCGTTGCAGCCCAGCTCGACGCAGAACGCGCCGGGCCGGGTCAGCTCGGTGGCGAGCAGTTCCCGGCCGGTGCCGGTGAAGTGCGCGCGCATCACCGACGACAGCGACGAGCGGTACGGGTAGTCGTGGTGGAACATCCGCTCGCGCGGCACCTCCTCGACGAGCTGGACCATCGTGCAGTCGGCGCACCGGCCCACCGCGAGGCGGTAGAAGAACTCGCCGTCGAGGTCGGCCGGGCGGGGGAACGCGTCGGAGAGGGGCTGGCGGCCGAGGTCGAGCATCTCGGTCACCGGGCCGCCGCAGATCCGGCAGCCGGTGACGGCGGGGGCGGTCATCTGCCTGCTCCTTCCGGTCACCGGTGCCGGGCGGGTCAGCGCGGCTTGTGGGCGGCGATGACGACGCAGCCGACCTTGGTGCGCAGGACGTCGAGCACGGCCGGCATCTCGGCGAGGAAGGCGTCGATCTTCTCGGCGCCGTGCGCGGCGGCGAGCGTGTCGCGCCGCTGCTGCACCCGCTCGTGGTACGCGGGGAACGAACGGCTGATCTTGTCGCCGCAGCTGAGGAACTCGTCCACCACGAATCCGGCGTCGCGGACCAGGTCGAACGCGGCCATCGGCGGGCCGGGCGGGGCGAGGGTGAAGTCGGTGAGGATCTGCCGGTCCCGCTCGGTGAGCGGGGCGTCCTCGGCGAGGTCGGTGAGCACGAGCCGGCCGCCGGGCTTGAGTACGCGGCGGATCTCGGCGAGCCACTGCCGGCGGTCCTGCGCGTGCACCAGGGACTCGAAGGCGAGCACCTTGTCGAAGGAGGCGTCGGGGTAGCTCAGCGCGGCGGCGTCGCCGAGCTCGAAGCGGACCTGGCCACGCAGCCCGGACTCGTTGACCCGTTCCCGGGCCCGCTTGAGGTGCTCGGCGCTGTTGGTGATGCCGGTGATGTCGGCGTCGCTGCGCTGGCCGAGCCGGATGGCCGGCTCGCCGGCGCCGCAGCCGACGTCCAGCAGCCGATCGCCGGGGCGCAGGCCGAGGCGGTCGCCGACGATGTCGGTGAACCGGTTGATGGCCTCCAGGAAGGGCGTGCGGTCGTCGTCGTCCTCCCACCATCCGAAGTGGATGTTTCCGCCGAGCACCTCGACGGCCCAGGCGCCGTCGTCGTAGATCTCCGCTACCTCGTCGATTTCGGTCAGCTCGCGTGTGGACACGTCCGCTCCTCCACTCTCGGCGGCAAGTTGCTGCTTGAGAATGTTATAGCTATCGACCGACGGGTGTCCATGCGACGATCACGTGGTGGCGGAACGCGCGCGACGCGCGGATCAAGAGGCGTGACCGGAGCGAAACGTCCTGCTACTATATGTTTGTGAACACAATGTCGCGTACGGCTGGGTTGTCCGCACAGCAGACCGACACTCCCGCCATCGAGATCACACGATTGCGCAAATCCTACGGCGAGGTGCGCGCGCTCGACGGGATCGATCTGCGCGTGTCGGCCGGAAGCGTGTTCGGCGTGCTCGGCCCCAACGGCGCCGGGAAGACGACGATCGTCCGCACCCTCGCCACGCTCGTCCCGCCCGACAGCGGCGAGGTCCGCGTGCTCGGCCACGACGTGGTGCGCGAGGCCGGGGCGATCCGCGACCGGATCGGGCTGACCGGGCAATACTCGTCGGTCGACGAGGAACTGTCCGGCCGGGACAATCTCGTCCTGCTCTCCCGGCTACGCGGCTTCTCCTGGAGCGCGGCCCGCCGCCGCGCCGAGGAGCTGCTCGCCACGTTCGGCCTGGAGGAGGCCGCCGCCCGGCTGGTGCGGACCTACTCCGGCGGCATGCGCCGTCGGCTCGACATCGCCAGCAGCATGATCGTGACACCCGACCTGATGTTCCTCGACGAGCCGACCACCGGGCTGGACCCGCACAGCCGCAACCAGGTGTGGGAACTCGTCCGGGGCATGGTCGGCGAGGGCGCCACCGTCCTGCTCACCACGCAGTATCTCGACGAGGCCGACCAGCTCGCCGACCGGATCGCGGTCGTCGACCACGGCCGGGTCATCGCCGAGGGCACGCCGGTGGAGCTGAAGCGGTCGATCGGTGCGAGCGTGCTGCGGGTGCGGTTGCGCGACGCCGGGCAGCGGGAGACGGCAGAGCGGATGCTGGCGGAGGCGCTGGGCACGGCGGTGCACGCCGGCGCCGACCGGATGGAGCTGACCGCGCAGGTCGCGGCCGAGGAGGAGGCCACCCGGGCGCTGGCCGCCCTCACCGGGGCCGGCGTCGGCCTGGCCGAGTACGCCTTCGGCCACGCCACCCTGGACCAGGTGTTCCTCGCCCTCACCGGGCACCGGGCGGACGGCTCGCGGACCGAGACCGAGGAGGCGGCGTGAGCAGCATGGTGGAGACCGGCACCGGCCGTGGCGCCTCGGCGCCGTCCGCGGCGCGGCCGGCACGTCCCGGCGCGCTGTCGTCCACGCTGACCTTCGCGTGGCGGGCGGTGCAGAAGGTGCGCCGGGACCCGACGCAGATCCTCGAGGCGCTCGGCGTGCCGGTCATGTTCACGCTCGTCTTCGGCTTCCTGTTCGGCGGCGCGCTGGCCGGTTCGACGTCGAGCTACATGCAGTTCTACATCCCGGGCATCGTGGTGTTCACCGGGATCATGATCAGCATGCGGATCGGCGCGGTGGTCAACCTGGACAACTCCCGGGAGGTGACCGACCGCTTCCGCGCGCTGGCCATCTGGCGGCCCGCCGCGATCGTCGGCACCCTGCTCGGCAACAACGTGCTCTACGTCGTCGGCTGCGCGGTCGCCGTGGCGGTCGGGCTCGCGGTCGGCTTCCGGCCCGACGGTGGCGTGCTCGGCGTCCTCGCCACGATCCTGATCACCCTGGTCTTCGTCTTCTCCTTCTCCTGGGTGTACGTGGTCTTCGGGCTCGCCCTGAAGTCACCGACCGCCGCCCTGAGCGCCTGCCAGGCGATCGTCTTCCCGGTGTCGTTCGTCAGCAACTTCTTCGTGCCGCAGGAGACGCTTCCCGGCTGGCTGCAGGCCGTGGTCGGCCTGAACCCGTTCGCGTTGACGGTCACCGCCGCGCGCGGCCTGGCCCATGGCACGGCGACCGCCGGTGAGGTAGGCGCGGCGCTGGTCGGCTGCGCGGCGCTGGTGGCCGTCTTCGCCCCGCTCTCCATGTTCCTGTACCGCCGGCGGGCCTGACCCCGCCACCGTTTGTACGCAGTGCCGATGACACGAGAAGGGAACACGGCTACCCCGTGGACAGCGACCGTTTGACTCAACCGCCTGCCGTCACCGCGCAGATGCTCATCCGCAGGCCCGCCGCCGAGGTCTTCGAGGCGTTCGCGGACCCGGCGGTGACCACGAAGTTCTGGTTCACCAAGAGCAGCGGCCGGCTCGAACCCGGCGCCACCGTCACCTGGGACTGGGAGATGTACGGCGTCTCCACCGTCGTCACGGTCAAGGACGTCGAGAAGAACAGCCGCATCCTGGCCGAGTGGGACCCGGAGTCCCCCACCCAGCTCGAATGGCGGTTCCTGCCGGGCGAGGGTGACACGACGCTGGTCCGGGTCACCGAGACCGGCTTCGCCGGCAGCGCCGACCAGGCCGTGGCGAAGGCGATCGACTCGATGGGCGGGTTCACCATGGTGCTCTGCGCCTGCAAGGCGCTGCTGGAGCAGGGTGTGCTGCTCAACGCGGTCGGCGACGCCCACCCGACCGGCTTCGGCGACTGACCGCCGTCGCGGCGGGCGGACCGGGCGCGACCCGGTCCGCCCGCTCAGCCGGCGTCCAGCAGCCCGCGCAGGCAGGCGATCAGGCTGCGGGCCGAGACGTTCACGTAGTTGCTGTGCCGCAGCAGTTCCGAGAGCTGGTGCAGCGTCACCCAGCGGTACTGGTCGCTCTCCAGGTCGACGTCGTCGGTCTCCACCACCAGATAGCTGCTACGGGCCCGGTAGAGCCGTCCGCCCTCCTCGGAGAGGAGCGCGCGGAACCGGACCCGCTCCGGCGGCGCGCCGAGCACCTGGTCCAGGAAGGGCGGACGCGCGGCGGCGGGCAGGTAGTCGAGCGTGGCGGGCGTGCACTGGACCGTCGGCGCCAGTTCCACCACGTCGACGAAGCCCGGTTCGACCCGGGCGTGCGCCAGCACGTGCAGCACACCGTCGAGACGGGTGGCCAGGAACGCCACCACCCCCTGGCCGCAGGGCCGCAGCATCGGCTGCGACCAGCTCGCCACCTCGCGCCCCTCGGCGTCCACGTCCACGCCGATGACCTCGAAGAACAGCCCACTGTCGTGTCGCAGGGAGACCTCGCCGAGATGCCACGCCGCCTGTCCGCGCAGCGCCGTCCGGTCGGCGTCCACCTCGGTCCGGCTGCGGACGTCGGTGATCCAGTGCAGCAGCTCGCCGGTGTGGTGCCGGCTGCCCGGCCCGGGTCGGCAGGAGCGGCGCAGCGCGGCCGTGAAGGCGTCCCCGGCCGGGCCGGCCGCCCGGGCCGTCAGCTCCGCCGGCAGGCACGAGAGCACGGTACGGATGTCCATGTTGACCAGGTCGTCGTGGCGCAGGAGCCGGTGCAGCTGGGCGAGGCTGAGCCAGCGGAACCCGGGCGGCGGCACGATGTCCTCGTCGGTGAGGACCACCATGTTGCGGTTGCGTTTGCGCAGGAACCAGGACCCGTGCTCGGACTGGCGGACGTCCACGAGCACCCGGCGCGGGTCCGGGTCGCGGAAGTGGTGCAGGAACGGCACCGGGCGGCCGCCGTGCACGCCGGTCCAGTTGCTCCGGGTGGCCTGGACGGTGGGCGCGAGCTGGTGGCCGTCCTGGTTGCCGGGCTCCGCCTTGGCCTGCACCAGCACCCGCAGCGTGTCGCCGTCGCGGCGGGCGAGCAGCCCGAGGATGCCCACCTCCGGCTGGTGCAGCACCGGCTGGTCCCAGCGGGGCACGGCCGCGCCCGGCACCTCGACGGAGAGCCCTTCCACCCGGAAGAACCGGCCGCTGCGGTGGGCCAGGACTCCGGTGTCGGCGTCCTGGCGCCAGCCGCGCAGGCCGGCCAGGGGCACGACGTCCACACGCATCGGGGCCTGGCGGCGCCAGTCGGCGAGCCACTCGTGGATGTCGGCGTCGGGGTCGGCGGTGGCGAACCGGCCGTGCTGCGGCAGCCCTGGTGGCGCGGTCGTCTCCGTCACGCGCGTACCCCCTTTGTCGACACCTACCCGTTGATCACTTCTATATCCTATAGCGAACGGCCGGCGTTAGCGCGGGTCGAGGAAGGACGAGAGGATGACTGAGGACGCGAGCGCGCCGGCGCTGCCGATGTGGCCGGACGGCGCCGACGCCGGATACGTGGCCGCGCGGCTGCGCCTCGCCGAGGCCGAACGCCGCCTGTGTGACCAGATCGAACAGGTCGCCGCCGCCCGGCGGGAGCTGCCGCTCGGCGCGCCGGTGGCCGACGTCGCGCTCACCGAGGGACCGGCCGACCTGACCGCGCCCGGCCCGTTGCGCCCCGTCCGGCTGTCCGCGCTCTTCGGCGCGCACCGCACGCTCCTCGTCTACCACCTGATGTTCCACCCGGACGCCGACGCCGCCTGCCCGATGTGCTCGATGTGGGTGGACGGGTTCCACGGCGTCGCCCACCACCTCCAGCAGCACACCGCGTTCGTGGTGGTCGGCAAGGCCCCGGCGGAGAAGCTGCGCGCCTGGGGCGCCCGGCGCGGCTGGGGCGGCCTGCGGCTGCTCTCCAGCCACGGCACCGACTTCAACGCCGACCTGCGCGCCGAGCACCCGAACGGCGACCAGCGCCCGATGGTCAGCGTGCTGGTCCGCGACGGCGACGGCGTCCGGCACTTCTACAGCCAGCCGGCCAACTTCGTCGACGGCACCGAGCGCGGCATCGACCTGCTCTCCCCGGTGTGGAACGTGCTCGACCTGCTGCCGCGGGGCCGCGGCGACTGGTACGCCGCCAACACGTATCCCCCGGTTGCCGACCCGGCCGATCGACCCGTGTGACAGCCGAGGAGACACGAGTGCCCGACCGCACCGCGACACCGCGTACCGCCGACGGTCGCCGGGGCGTACCCCGATCGGCCGGACGGCTCACCGGCGCGGCCCTCGCCGCAGTGGCGGCCACGCTGCTGGCGGCGGGGCCGGCCCACGCCGCGGACGGCGGCGGTGTCGCGCCGGCCGCCACCGGGTTCGCCGCGCTGCTCGCCCTCGCCGCGACGGCCACCACGGCTGGGCTTGTGCTGCTGCGACCGCTCGCCGCCCCGGCGCCCCGCCGCCTCACCGCCACGGCGGTGACCGCCGCCGTCGCGCACCTGCTCACCCTCGGCCTGGGCGGGGACGCCCCCGCCGCCGGAACGCTCGTGCTCGCGGCGGCCTGCCTCGCCCTGCCCGGGTGCGCCGGGCGGCGCGCGGTCGGCGTACCCCTGGCTCTGCTCGTGTCCGCCGGGGCCGGCCTGCTGGCGCTGTCCACCGCGACAGTCGCGGAGGCGACGGCCGCCGCCGGGCACGGGCTCGCCGCCGCGGTGCTGCTGGGCGGCGTCGCCACAGTGCTCGGCGCGGACTCGGCCCGGCGGCGCGTCGCCCACCGGGCGGCGCCCTGGATGCTCGCCGCCGCCACCGCCGAGGCGGCGGCCGGCGCGGTGCGGCTCGGTACCGACCACGCCGCCCTCGGCCCGGAAGGCCCCGGATGGGCCGGCCCGGCACGCTGGGTCTGCCTTGCGGTCGCCGTGGCCGGAGCCGTGGGCCTGGGCGCCGGCCTGCGACGCCGACGGCAGCCGGACCGGGCGTTGCTGCGGGGACAGGCGGTCGTGCTGCCCGCGGTCGTCATCGTCGCCGCCACCGCGACCGCCGTGGCGCTGCCCGCGCCGCCCGGCCGCCCCGGCGCGCCGCTGCTCGTCGCAGTGGACAACGGCGGCCGGGGCCTCCCGCTGGTGGTGGCGCCGCAGCGGCCCGGCTGGAACCTCGTGCACGTCGGCGCGGAGGGAGTCTCGGTCGGGACGCGGGCGGACCGCCTCTCCCCCGCCGTCCGGCTGCCCGGTGCCACCAACGGCTGGGCCCTCGTACACCTTCCGCCCGGCCCGAGCCGGCTGCACGTCGCGTACGGCGGACGCCAGGCCGTGATTCGGCTGGACGCCGGGGCGGCCGACGCGCCCGGTCCCGACCTGCGCGGTCCGGACGGGCCGGAGTGCGTCAGCGCGGCCCTCGGCGTGCTCCTGCGGGACGACCCGCAGCCGCTGTCGCGCTGCCCCGCGGACGCCCTCACCTCCGGTGACCGCGAGGACCTCGACGCCACAGTCGCCTTCCTCGTGCCCCGGGCCGAGGGCGCCCTCAGCGTCGTGGGCGACTCCTCGGCCCGCTCCGTCGCGGCGGTCGCCGCCGTCACCGACGCCGCGCGCCGCGCCGGACTGCGTGTCGTACCCCCGGGGTCCGGACGGCATCCGACGCTCGTGGTCACCGGCTGGGCCGGGGCGGAGGCGGCGCTGCGCGACGCCGCGCGGGGGCCGGGCGCGGCGGCCGGCACCTATCTGGCGCCCTGGCTGCTCACCGCCGCGGTGCTGCGCCCCGCGACCGGGCAGATGCTCGCGCTCCGGTTCGACCCGCGCGCGGAGCCGGTGTCCCGGTACGTCGCGGAGCTGGCCCGCCGTTTCCCCGGCGAACCCGCCACCGTCTCCGGTTACCTGGCCTGGCAGGGCGGCTCACCCGCCGGGCCGGCCCGGATGTACGCGGCGGCCGCGGTCTCGCTGCCCGGCCCGGTGGCGCACGGCGGGCACGGCCGTTCCGGCTTCCTGCCCGGCGGCACGGTGACCGCGGTGACCGGCCCGCTCGGCTGAGTCGCGACCGCGCTACCGCCCGGGCGGACTCCCGATGATCTTCGGACCGTCCTCGGCGGGCCGCCGCACGTCCTGGTGGTAGTACGCCCGCAGTCCGGCCCGGGCGGCCGCCGGGGCCCCGAGCCAGCGGAGCAGGTTGCGGCCGTCACTGCGGGGCGAACTCCCCGGAACGAGATTGCCCAGGCCGAGCAGCGCTCCGACGAACGCGGCGCTGAACAGCGCCAGGCGCGTCGACACCGTTGCCGTGTGCGTCGCCACGACGACGAGCGCCGCGGCGGCGCCCAGGTTCGCCACCGGGCCGCCGAGATGGAACAGCGCCATCCGCAGCGGCAACGCCGGCATCGACGCCGACGGCCGGACCGACACCTCGTTGCGCCATCCGGTGAAGGGCGCGATGTGGACCGCGACGACCGGCAGGCGCAGCAGCTTCGCCGCGACGAGGTGGCCTCCCTCGTGCAGGGCGAGGTGCAACCACAACGACAGGCAGGTGAGGCCGGCGGCGGCGATCGCACCCGTCAGGGACTCGGTGACGAGCAGCGCGAGCGCCATCGTCTCCACCGCCAGCAGCAGAGACGCGGCGACGAGCCGGCGGCGCAGCTTCACCGGGCGATGGTACGGCCTGATCGACCCATTGGGCGGCCCCGGAAATCGGATGCCTGGCCCGATCCATGATCAGCAGAATGGGGGCGTCCACCGGCGACGGGAGGTGACCGGCATGCCAGAGAGGCGTTAGTCCCGCGCATGGTGCGCGGGCGGCCGGAAGGGCGGTCGTCACATGGCCCGTACCGACATCCACCGACCCGAGCGTGTGCAGCAGCGGGATCCGTACCTGCGCCGCTGGTTCACCGACATCCACCGGCACCACCTGGGCGCCTGCGACCTGGCCGAGTTCCTCGCCGCGCCCGAGTGGATCCGCACCCGCTGCCACCGCGAGGTGTCGGCGCAGGCGCCCAACCTCTGCGGCTGCCGGCTCTGCACGTTCCAGGCCTGCCGCAGGCTCGGCCGCCGCCAGGAGCGCGTCGCCTGGCGTTCGATCCGCCGGCGGCTGCTCGCCGAGCACCGGGGCGGCGAGCGTGATCTCGACGTGCCCCCGATCCGCGGCAAGGCCTGGTAGCGGTCCGCCGGATCACCGATGAGTTCACATGTCCTGTCCGGTCTCAGCTGGTGCATCCGTTCGGATGCACCAGCTGATTCTTCAGGAGGACGAGAGCCATGAGCGTTGTCGACACCACTCCCCCGCCCGTCGCCCGTGGGCTGCACCGCACGCTGTGGGTGCTCCAGGGTTTCCTCGGCGTCTTCTTCATCGTCGCCTCGGCCGGCCCCAAGTTGTTCGGCGAGACGAACACCGTCCAGTCCTTCGAGGACATGGGCGCAGCGCCCTGGTTCCGCTACTTCATCGGCCTGGTGGAGCTGGCCGGTGGCATCGGGCTGCTGGTGCCGCGGCTCGCCGGCCTGGCCGCCGTCGGGCTGGCGCTGCTCATGGTCGGCGCCGCCATCACCCAGGCGTTCATCCTGGACGGCGGCGCGCTGGTCATCACCCCGGTGGTGCTGTTCTTCCTGTTCGTGTTCATCGCCTGGGGCCGGCGCGACTCGATAGGCCGCCTCTTCAGGCGATGAGCAGGCGGGTGCACCCGGGGTGCGGCCGGCGGCCGGTCACGGCGTCCAGCGCACCCCCGGGTTCACCCGCCCGGACCAGTCGAAGACGGCCATGTTGTCCCAGCCGTTCCCGGTGCCGTTGATGTTCGCCGGGTCCCAGCCGTTGCCGGGGACGGCGTACCAGGTCGGCTCCCAGTAGAAGACCCCGATGGCGCCGGCGTTGCGGGCGGTGTTCTGGACCCAGTCGAACTGCTGGGCCTGCCCGGCCCAGGTCGCGCTGATCCCGTCGCAGGTGACGTCGCCGATGACGTTCGGCTGGCCGTCCGCGTCGTCCCGGGTGAACGGGTACGCGGTCTCCACGATCACCACCGGCTTCCCGTAGCGGTTCCGCAGGTCGACGATGTTGTTGTAGAGGTTCGCCAGGCTGCCGTGCCACATGCAGTAGTACGACAGGGCGGTCATGTCCCACTGCACGCCCTGGGCGCGGATGCCGTCGTAGAACCAGCGGGCGTTGGCGTTGCTGTCGGCGTTGGCGGTGTGGATCATGACCGGGATGCCGCCGCCGCAGGCCTTCACCGCGTTGTAGCCCTGCTTCAGCAGGCCGGCCAGCGGGGCGAAGTCGTTGTTGACGACCTTCCCCTCGTTCCACAGCATCCCGACGTTGATCTCGTTGCCGATCTGCACGCTGTCCGGCAGCGTGCCCTGCCCGCGCAGGGCGGCGCAGACGTCGTACGTGAAGGCGTACACGTCGTTGCGCAGCTGGTTCAGGCTGTGGCCGGCCCAGGCGGCCGGCTTGTACTGCTTGCCGGGGTCGGCCCAGGTGTCGGAGTAGTGGAAGTCGATGAGGACCTTGAGGCCCTTCGCCTTGGCCGCTCTCGCCTGGACCAGCACCTTGCTCTTGTTGTTGTAGCCGCTGGCCGGGTTGTTCCAGACGCGCAGCCGGACGTAGTTGACGCCGGCGGACCTGAGGATGTCCAGCGGGTCACGGGCGACCCCGCCCGCGTCGTAGTACTTCGCCCCCAGGTCCAGGCTGCGCTGCAACGACGAGACGTCCGCGCCCCGCATGCTGAGCGTGTTCGCGGCGGAGACGGGCGCCGGCGTACCCCCGATCGTGGTGGTGACGGCGAGGACGACGGCCGTGACGGCCCCGGCCAGGGCGCGGCGGCGGTGGCGTGTGGTCACAGGACTTCCTCTCAGCCGACTGTGCAGGGGGCGCCGTTGAGCGAGAAGCCGGTCGGCGGCGCGTCGCTGGCGCCCCACCGTCCCTGGAAGCCGAAGGTCGCGGATCCGTCCGGGGCGATGACGCGGTTCCAGTCGACGTTGCGGGCGGTCACCGTGGCGCCGGTCTGCCCGACCGTGGCGTTCCACGCGTTGGTGATCTGCTGGTCGCCGGGGAAGCCGAACATGACGATCCAGCCGTCGACCGCCGCCGTCCCGGTGTTCTGGACCGTCACCGTGGCCACGAAGCCGCCGGCCCACTCGGACTGGTTCCGGTAGGTCACCCGGCAGGTCGAGGGCGGCGGTGGTGGCGGCGTGGTCGTCGTGGGCACGGTGACCGTGTTGGAGGCGATCGACACGTTGCCGGCGGCGTCCCGGGCCCGCACGTAGTACAGGGTGCGCAGCGGCGTCGACGGGGGCAGCGGCCCGGTGTACGTGGTCCCCGGCACGGTGGCGACGAGCGTCGAGGTGAACCAGCCGTCGAACCGGTAGACGTTGTACCCGAGCACGCCGACGTTGTCGGTCGACGGTGCCCAGGACAGCGTGGCGGTGGAGCCGGTCACCTCGCCGACTGTGAGGTTCTGCGGCGCGCTCGGCGGGGTGGTGTCCGGGCCGGTGTCGGTCACCGGGGTGACCACAGTCAGCGCGTCGGTGGCGGCCGAGCGGCGGCCGTCGCCGTCGCGGGCCGACACCCGGAACGAGTACTGCCGGCCCGGCTGGATGTAGTTGGTGATCGTGGTGGTGGTGACGTCGCCGAGGCTGAGGCTGTAGATCACGTCGTCGAACGCCTGGTAGTAGGTGATGTCGTACCCGACGACCGGGCAGCAGCCGCGCGTGGCGGCCGTCCAGGTGAGGGTGACCGAGGTGGTCCGCACCTGGGTGGCGGTCAGATTCGTGGGCGGGCTCGGCGGGAACGGCGTGGTGCTGGGCGTGCTGGGCGTCGACGTGGGCGGCGAGACGGTCCCGGTCGGGTCCGCGACGGGCGCCGCGGCCCCGCCGGGCGCCGGTGCGACAGCGGGGTACGCGGCGCCGGCGCCCGCCGGCGGCACCGCGGTCAGGGCGGTGCCGAGCACCGCCGTGGACACCACGACGGCCGCCGGCAGACCCGGCCGCAGACGGCGCAGAAGTGAGGACGAGGAGACGGCAGCCATACGCCGACGATGCCGCCAACGCATCGATGATCGCCAACGTATCCCACACCTCGGTCGGGGCGGCAACCCGGCGACCAAGGCACCACCTTTGCCTGATTCGTCGTTTTGCGCCGCCTATCTGAGCAATCAGCCACAATCGGAGAGACAGGGTGAGCCGCTGCGGAACGGCCACCGCACACACGAAGGCTGGACGGGAATCGGCGATGGCCACCTTCGAGTACCGCTGCCCGCAGGACGGCAGCTTCGACGTCGTGATGCCCGTCGGCACCGCGGGCCCGTCGACGAGCTGCCCCCGATGTGACGGCCCGGCGACCCGGGTGTTCTCCGCGCCCCGGCTCACCCGCACGCCGGCGGCGCTGCGCGAGGCCATCGACCGGACCGAACGCAGCGCGGAACAGCCGGCGGTGGTCGGGCAGGTGCCCGGCCGTCGCCCGGCGCGCCGCTCGACGAACCCGGCCCACGCCCGACTGCCCCGATGGTGACCACGAGAAGGGCTCAAGACCGTGCCTGAACTGCTGTTCCCCCTCGACTCCACGAAGAGGTTCACCGACCAGGAGAAGGTCGGGCACAACCGCTGGCATCCCGACATCCCGCCCGTGGCGACAGTACGACCCGGGCAGTCGTTCCGCGTCCACTGCCGCGAGTGGTTCGACGGCGCGATCCACAACGACGACTCCGCCGAGGACATCCGGGACGCTCCGCTGACCCGGGTCCACGCGCTCAGCGGCCCGTTCGCCGTCGAGGGCGCCGAGCCGGGCGACCTGCTCATGGTCGACATCCTCGACATGGGCCCGATCCCGCAGGAGTCCGGTCCGCTGGCCGGTCAGGGCTGGGGTTACACGGGCATCTTCCCCACCGGCAACGGCGGCGGCTTCCTCACCGAACAGTTCCCCGACGCGTACAAGGCGGTCTGGGACTTCACCGGCCGCAAGGCCACCTCCCGGCACATCCCCGGGGTCTCGTTCACCGGGATCGCCCACCCGGGACTGATGGGCACCGCCCCGTCCGCGTCGCTGCTCGCGACCTGGAACCAGCGGGAGGGGGCGCTGATCGCCACCGCACCCGACCGGGTGCCGCCCCTGGCCCTGCCCCCCGAGCCGCAGGACGCGATCCTCGGCAGCCTCACCGGCGCCGACTTCGACCGGGTGGCCGCGGAGGCGGCGCGAACCGCGCCGCCTCGGGAGAACGGCGGGAACCAGGACATCAAGAACTTCACCGTCGGCAGCCGGGTCTTCTACCCCGTGTACGTGCCGGGAGCCAACCTGTCCCTCGGCGACCTGCACTTCTCCCAGGGCGACGGAGAGATCACCTTCTGCGGCGCCATCGAGATGGGCGGCTTCGTCGACCTGCACGTCGACCTGATCAAGAACGGCATGCAGACGTACGGCGTCGCCGAGAACACGATCTTCATGCCGGGTGACACGCCGCCGCAGTACTCCCAGTGGCTGGCCTTCTCCGGGCTCTCGGTCACCCTCGACGGCGAACAGCGGTACCTCGACTCGCAGCTCGCCTACCAGCGCGCGTGCCTGCACGCCATCGACTACCTGACCCGCTTCGGCTACCAGCCGGAACAGGCGTACCTGCTGCTCGGCGCCGCACCGATCGAGGGCCGGCTCTCCGGCGTGGTGGACATCCCCAACTCCTGCGCGACCGTCTACCTGCCCACCGAGATCTTCGACTTCGACATCCGGCCCTCGGCCGCCGGTCCGACCCGGATCGACCCGGGCAAGGGCGCCCCGAAAGCCACCATGCCGTGAGCAGGTGACCCTCGTGCAGAAGTCATCCCTGACCGCACTGGCCCGCGAACAGCTCAAGCTCGCGCACGCCTCCTCCAGCGGCCGCAGCAGCTCCACCGTCTACGGCGGCCACGAGCACAGGCTCCGCCAGACGGTGATCGCGCTGACCGCCGGCCAGGCGCTCGGCGAGCACGAGAACCCCGGCGAGGCCACCGTCCACGTGCTGCACGGCCGGGTCCGGCTCGGCGCCGGCGAGACGTCCTGGGACGGCGCACCCGGCGATCTGCTGATCGTGCCGGACCGCCGGCACACGCTGGAGGCACTGGAGGACGCCGCGGTGCTGCTCACCGTCGCCAAGCGCTGACCGGCGAACCCGCCGTCCCCGCTGACCAGTACAGGCGGTCAGCGCTCCCGGATAATCGCTGTTACGTTGTCGTCAATGGACACCGATGATCACCCCACGGGGAACGGCGGCGCGGATCTCCCCGGCGTCGAAGCTCTACGCGCCGCCGAACGGCGTCTTCAACGTGCCCAACTGTCCTCCGACGTCGCGGCGCTGGATCGGTTGATCGATGACCGGCTCGTGTTCACCGGGCCGGACGGCCGCCTCTACTCCAAGCAGGACGACCTGCACGTGCACCGATCCGGGCAGCAGACGATCACCCGGGTGGACGAGGAGGACCTGGCGGTCCTCGTGGCCGGCGGCACCGGTGTGACGTGGTTCCTCGGCACCGTGGAGGGCACCCTCGCCGGCGAGCCGTTTCTCGCCCGGGTCCGCTACACGCGCACATGGATCCTCGACAATAACGAGGGGTGGCGGCTGCTCGCGGCACACGTCGGTCCGGCCGACTGAGGCTGCCGTCAGGTCGCGGCGAGCGCCTTGGTGATGTTCCACTCGGCCAGGTCGAGCATCCACTTCCGGTCCGGGAAGTCGGTGTCCGCGATCCGCAGTGGCCCTTCGATCAAGGACAACGTCTGCGCGTACCGGTAGAGCTCCAGCCGGTGGGGATCGAGATCGACCGGACGCAGCGCCGAATACGCTTCGCCGAAGCGCATCTGCAGCCAGGCATGATCCCATTCGACATCGAAGTACGTCAGCCCCTCGAAATCGATCATGACGGCCTCGCCGGCCGGCGTGACGAGCACGTGATCCGGGCCGAGTTCACCGTGCACCAGCCCGTACTCCACGCGTGGGGTGACCGCGCTCCTGAGACGGCGTACGTGGGCGGCGATCCGGTGATGGGCGTCGGCCAGCCGGGCGTCGCGGGCCGCTGCCGCGTCGAGGTGGCCGAGCGCTCGGTCGACGACAACGTCCTCCGTGCGCCGCGTCTGGGACGCCTCACCTCGCGCGACGGCCGCGACCTTGCCGTAGTGCGGTCCGAAGGCGGTGTGCATCCGGCGCAGGGCGTCACCGAGCGCGGCCAGCGGGGCGGCGGCGGTGGCCGGATCGTGTTCCAGCAACGTCTCCAGCCGCAGCGCGCCGGCGTCCTCGACGAGCGCGACGTCGGCGTCGAG
Organism: Micromonospora sp. CMU55-4; assembly: GCF_011602315.1. Classification (NCBI taxonomy): domain Bacteria; kingdom Bacillati; phylum Actinomycetota; class Actinomycetes; order Micromonosporales; family Micromonosporaceae; genus Micromonospora; species Micromonospora sp. CMU55-4. Next base: position 178,466 of record NZ_JAAOLH010000012.1, on the reverse strand, counting down.
GTAGCGGCCGTCCCGGTCGATCATCATCAGATGCGGGACACGCACACCCGCTGCGGTGAGCGCCGCGTGGCTGGCGGCGAAGAGATCCGCGCCCGACGCATCGGTGAACGGGTCGTCCGGGACGGTCGGTGACGGGGGCCAGTAGTTCTCGTCCGCGGCCCACACGTACAGCATCACGGTTGTCCGGTCGTCCAGCCGGAGCCGGTAGACGCCCTTCTTGGTGCCGCCCGTCAGCCGGTCCAGGGCAGCGAGCCGCCGGTCGGAGCCGAACTGGTCCGACACGAGGTCGTGCAGATCGTCCGGCTGCAGGAAGGTCCGCGTCATGGCCGCCTCTCGTCAGATCGAGGCAGCCAGGCTGCCAGGCCGGGGCAGCGGCACACAACCGAGTTGACGCAGCGGACTTCGCGGACCGGCCCGCCCCGGCGCTGACCGTGTTCGCGCTGCTGATGCAGGTCGGCTTCATCGGTGGTGCCACCGAGCAGCCGGCGCTTCCGCAGATGTTGGAGCCGTCCGGCGGCAGGCCAGGCGGTGGCTGCGGGGATCCGCCCCGGCCGGCAGCTGGTGGACAGGACATGCCCAGGGTGTAGGCCGTCATGGACAACGAGCCGTAGGCGTAGCCGTCGACGAGGACCTCGGTGTCGGGGATGTCTCGCCCGGATCGGAGATCGAGTCTGCAGCCTGCCCATTCGGGCGGCTGCCGAGTGACTCCTTGCGATGGAATCATGATCAGGTGACGCCCTTCCACATCGATGTGCCCGAAGCCGTCCTGGACGACCTGCGGGCTCGGCTCTCGCGGACAAGGCTCGCGCCGGCCGCCCCAGGAGAGCCGTGGGCCGCCGGCACCGACCCTGGGTACCTGGCAGGTCTGGTGCGGTACTGGCTCGACGGATTCGACTGGCGTGCGGTCGAGCGTGCCCTCAATCGGCACCCTCAGTTCGTCACCACGGTCCGGGGCACGCCGGTCCACTTCGTTCATGTCCGCTCGGCATCGCCCGACGCCACGGCGCTGATCCTGACCCATGGCTGGCCCAGCACGTACACGGAGATGCTGCCCCTGGTGTCCCGGCTCGCAGACTTCGACCTCGTCATACCGAGCCTGCCGGGCTTCGTCTTCTCCGGACCACTCGCCGAGGGCCCGACGACCGAGGCGGCTGTCGCGGACGTGTGGGCTGAGCTGATGACCCGTCTGGGCTACGACCGCTTCGGCGCCTACGGTGGCGACATCGGGTCCGGCGTGTCGACGTGGCTCGGCGCCCGCCACGCAGATCGGGTCATCGGGGTCTTCTCGCAGCACATCAAGTTCCCGCCGGCGGACCGCAGGGGCGACCTCAGCCCAGCCGAGGAGGCGTTCGTCGCCATGCTCGACGCGAAGGCCCAGGATGACTGGGGCTACGGAATCATCCAGGAGACACGGCCCGACACCCTTGCGGCCGCGCTGAGCGACTCGCCGTCCGGACTGGCCGCATGGATCATCGAGAAGTACCAGCGCTGGAGCGACTGCGGCGGCGACATCTCCCGCCGGTTCGGCTTCGACGAACTGCTGACCACCGTGATGCTGTACTGGGTCACCAACTGCATCGGCACGTCCTTCCGGCCCTACCGTGACGACCGCCTGGCCCCACCACTGCCGATCGTCGCCGTGCCCGCCGGTATCACGGTCAGCGTGGAGGACGCCGGCCTGCCCCGGTCGTTCGCCGAACGCACCTACGCCAACCTCACCCACTGGCGCGAGCCCACCGTCGGCGGCCACTTCTTCGCCCAGGAAGAGCCCGACCTGCTCGCTGCCGACCTGCGCGCCTTCTTCAGCGCGCTGCGGTGATCCAGTAGCTCAACCGGCGGCACCGCCGACCCGGACCGGTACCTGGTGGTGCCAGCTGGCGCGCCGCAGGAGCCGGGTGGCCGCGATCGTCGCCGCCCACGTCGACCAGCTACGCGCCCGCCGCTCGGAGATGGCGCGCGGGCATGCTGCGGCAGCCGGCGCGGAAACGACCAAAGAGGCCGCCGCCTCCGTCCGCCCGAAGGCAGGTGGAGGCGGCGGCCTCATCGCGTACGGGGTTATCAGGAGCGTCACGCTGAAGCTCCTGCGTAGACACATGATCGACCAGACGTAATTTCCGCACTGAGGAGCTTCCTGCTGCCTCGTCCTGTCCAGTTGTCGCGCACGGGCGAAGGACCTGAATCTTGACTAAGGGAACCCGGCCTCGTACAGTGTCCAGACATCCAAAAATTTAAGACTATGTCTCTCAACGGGGGTTGGGTGTTCCATGGCTCGAAAAGAAGGCCGTAGTAGGTCAGTTGGCACCGTAATCGCATTAACCGCTTTGATGCCTGCGGTCGCTTTGATGCCGACGACGCCGTCGTTCGCTGCCGAGATTCCATGCAGCTCAACCTTGTCACCAAGCGAGATCAAGTCGGTCGGCACTTCTTGCCAATTGGCTTCGGACACCGTCGTCCGAGTCGCCGAGGGTCTCGAGGTTGCAGTTCCGGAGCCAGGCATGGTCGCCATCGTGCAGGTTCTCCGGACGCCCGGCTCGACGGGCCCGAGCGCTGCTTCTGTCTATCGGGCGACCGACGGTCAGCTGGCGTTGCAGATCGACGAGACGCCCGCGCTTGGATCCACTGCCACAGCGGGCGCTCTCAAGCGCATCCTCGCCAAACGCGCAGAACCAGCCACCAAGCACCCAGAACCAGCCGGGGCAGCGAAGACTCAGTCATCTGGGCTCGCAGCTGTGCCTGCGTACTGCGGAAGCTCCTACGAATACAACTTCAGCGGCGGCGTATGGCAGCAATCTGTGTTTCCGTGGACCTACAACAGCCGGTCGCAGCCGGCCTCGGACGCGCTTCAAGCCATCAAGTACGGCTTCCAATTCATAACTGACACTTCTTCCGCATGCGGCACGTACTACACGTTCGCCTTCGCCGACTATCGAGGGTCAACCACCCGCTACACGTGGGGAACGAGGGACAACGGAAATGTAGTCGGATGGGCCGGATTTGATCCGGACATCTTGGGAGCCACCTACTCGTGGGTCGACGGCTCCGGCCTCAGGGTGGAGGTCGACATAGCATTCAACAACCGGGTCACGAACTGGTTCACCGGCCTTTCCGGGACTGTCCCTGCGGGGCGTTTCGACCTCATCTCCGTTGCCACGCATGAGGCTGGGCACGGCTTTGGCTTGGCGCACTACACGGGCAGCTCTTATCCGGTGATGTTCCCGACGCTCGGCACGGGAGTGAATAAGCGAGTCAAGCGAAGCGGTGATCTTACCGGGATGGGCACCTTGTACTGACAGGCAAGCCGTAGTACTCCGGCGTCGCTCGACTTCGGCGTTGGGTGTGGCGAGCCATGAGGACGGCCACCGCACGTTCATCGATGGTCTGAGGACCGCCGATGAACGTGCGGTGGCCGTGTGCCACAGTCGGCTACAGATCCCTGCCGGCCGCCGTTGTGGACCACCCGCGAGTTGGTCAGGCTCGGGTGCGCTGCCGCTGCCGGGTCGACACGACCGCGACGACAGCCATCAGGACCGCGACGACCAGGGACGGCAGGGCGTCCGGCCGGCGCAGCAACTCTCCCGTCAACCCGCTGTTGTCCAACTGGTGGAGCGTACCCAGCAGGAGGGTGGGGACGACGGCGATCAGCAGCCGCTGGTCGGCCGTGGCCACCCACAGGAATGCGGCAATCCCGGCGACGACCATGACGGCCACGACGATCCGCGGACCGGCGTCGGCCATGCGGAGGCCGCCCGCGGGGATGAGATGCAGGGCGAGGACGCCGGCGGTGACCAGGACGGCGTTGGCCCGGGGCGCCGGCGGCACGTCCGCCGGGCGCCGCAGCCCCAGCACGATCAGCGGCGCGGCGACGACCGGCGCCCACCACTGCGGCAGGCCGTTGCTGAACAGGTACGTGGAGATCACGGTCGGCACCACCGCCGCGGTCACCGCCAGGGCGGCAGCGGTACGCGCGCGGCCCGCGACGAGCGCCACCAGCGCGGCGATCAGCGCGATCTCGTGGATGCCCTGATTCCGCAGGACGGTCAGGGGGTCCGAGAGTCCGCCGAACTGGAAGGCCTCGATGATGTCGTCCAGGCCGATGAGCGCACCCAGCGCCAGCACCGCGATGGCGCCCAGGTGGATGCCCTGCCAGAACAGCACGGCGGTGGGCCGGGGCGCGGCGCCGCCGCCGTACACCCGCAGGCCGCCCCGGACGAGCGAGGCCGCCTCCCGGGCGCTGGGCCAGCGGCGGGTGGTGGGTTCGTCGCCGATCAGCGTGTCGATCAGCTCGTCGGCGCGTTCGCGGCGGTAGTCGGCGGGGTAGGCCCGCAGCAGCATCCGGTAGCGCTTCTCCAGGACATCGGAACTCATGCTGGTCTGATCCTCGCGGTAGAAGGGTGACGGGCACTTGCCTGCGATTGGACCCGGCGCGGCAGGCGGTCCATGACCACCCGGGCGGCCTGGGCGAGCCGGTCGGCCTCTTCGGTGAGTACGAGACAGCCCTCGTCGGTGAGTCGGTAGTAGCGACGGGCACGCCCGTTGACGATCTCCTCACCGTCGGCGGTGACGAGGCCCTCGCCGAGCAGCCGGTCGATCACGGAGTACAGCGATCCGGCGGCGAGGGTCACCCGCCCGTCGGACAGCTCCTTGACCCGCTTGATCACGGCATAGCCGTGGAGCGGCCCGCCGAGCAGAGCGGCGAGGACGAAGTACGACGGTTCCCGTAGCGCGGGACGCGAAGCCGATCCCATGAGGCGAATATACAACCTACTTGAGTATCCGTCCAAGGTGACTGTTCACAGTGACCTTTGCCCAAATTATCTTAATGATTAAGGTAACTGCATGAGCACATCGACGGACTTCTCGGTGGTGATCGCCGGCGCCGGCCTCTCCGGCCTCTGCCTCGCCCAGTACCTGACGCGCGCCGGCATCGACGTGCACGTCTACGAGCGGGACCCGGGCCCCTTCATCCGGCGGCAGGGTTACCGGATCATTCTCGACCGGTACGGGCTGGAGGCGCTTCGCGAGAGCCTGCCCCGCTCGCTCTACCACCTGGCGCTGGCCACCGGCGACGAGCCCGGCGGTCACCTGCGCTTCACCAACAGCCGGCTGCGGGACGCCTTCACCATCACGTTCAAGGACGAGCCGGGCGCGACCCGCCAGGTCGACCGGCTGACCCTGCGGTCGATCCTGCAGTCCGGGTTGAACGGGCGCATCCACTACGGCAAGGACGCCGTCGCGGTGGAGAGCGGCGGCCCGGCAGGGCTTCGACTGCGGTTCTCCGACGGCGAGGCCGCCGCGGCAACCGTCGTGGTGGGCGCGGACGGCGTCGGCTCGGCCCGGCGACCGCAGCTCATGCCGGACGCGGACCCGGCGAACACCTCGATGGCGGGCATCTACGGCCGCTCTCCCCTGCTGCGCAACGGCGAGAGCGTCATCCCCGACGCACTGCGTACCAGCGGGGTCCTGGCCATCGCCGACCGGCCCGGCAGCGCCTTCTTCTTCACCTCCATGCGGTTCGGCGAGAGCCCGCAGGCGGCGTTCGCACGCCTGGCCCCGGGCAACTACGCGCCCAGCGGCGACGACTACGTCATGTGGGGCCTGCTGCTCCGGCAGGAGGAACTGCCGGCCGACGTCCGCGGGAACCTGCTGGCGCTGTGGAAACTGGCCGACCGATTGAGTACGGACTTCCATCCGCTCATCCGGCGCCTGGTCGACACCGCCGAGCTGGACGCCACGGTGCTCAACCTCTTCGCCACCGGCCGACGGCCGCACCGGTGGGCGGTGCCACGGGCCACGATGATGGGTGACGCCGTACACGTCATGCCACCGTTCGGCGCCCACGGCGGCAACACCGCGCTCCGCGACGCCGCCCTGCTCGGCCGCCGGCTGGTCGAGGCGCGGGCGGGCGCCACCTCGGCGGAGGAGGCGATCGCCGCCTACCAGGACGAGATGACGGACTACGCCTTCCGCGCCGTCGACACCGCCTCCGGGCTGATGCGCCGCCTCACCGGGGGCGCGGCCGCGCCACACTGGGTGCTGACCCGCGTGCTACCTCGGCTGCACCGGGTCACCGTGCCGGAGGCATGATTGCCCGCATGTCCCACGATCCGGCCCGCGCCTCCGCGATCACCGACCTCATGCGCGCCGGGCGGGAGACGTCGCGGCTGTCCATGGTGTTCCGGTACGCCATCGCGGAGCGGCTGGGCCTCGCCGTGAGCGACCTGGAGTGCCTGGACTACCTGGCGGACATCGGCTCCGCCACCGCGGGGCAGATCGCCGAGCGGACCAGCCTCACCACCGGTGCGGTCACCAGCATGCTCCGCCGGCTCCAGCAGGCCGGTTACGTGACGGCCGAGCGCGACCCGGCAGACCGGCGGCGGGTCGTCGTCACCATACGGCCGGAGCGGATCGCCGACCTGGAGCGGCCGTACGAGCGTTTCGCCGAGCGGGCGGAACGGCTCGTCGAGGGCTACAGCGCCGAGGAGATCCGGCTGCTGGTCCGGCACCACGACCGCCTGCAGGCGATGTACCTCGCCGAGTTGGACCACCTCCGCGACGGCGACACCGCGTAGCCCGGCCGTCGCCCGTGACGACGGCGCGCCGATGGGCGCCCTTGGGAAGTCGTCCAACCTGCCGGGGAGCGGCAGTCATCACCTGTGAGGTGGGACGCTCTCCATTTGATTGCCGACGTAGACCTCCACCAACTCCCCCACCGTCCGGGGGAAGATCTCGTCCTCCAACGCGAGGAAGGGATCAAATCCCATCGACTGTTCGAGCCGCGTAACGAGGACGGCGAAGGCGAGACTGTCCAAGCCGCTGTCGGCCAGGCCGCTCTGCAGGCTGACCTCGCCGTCCTCGCCCCCTTCCTCTTTGATGAGCTTGACCACTTCACGAAGAACGATCTCCGCTACACGTTCCCGCTCGAGCACTGCGCCACCTTCCCTACGTGTTTGTCCGTCCACATTTCCGGTCCGGGCCTCATGCGGTGGAGCCGCCGTCCACGGTGATCAGCGTTCCGGTCACACCGGCGGCATCCGGGGAAAGAAGGTAGGTCACTGCGGCGGCCACTTCGTCGAGACGTGCGAACCGGCCGATCGGACTGCGCCCCTTGATGCGCGCCTGGCTCTCCGCCCCCAGGGCGCCGGTCATCTCGGTGTCAAGGAAGCCCGGCGCCACCGCATTGACCGTCACGCCGCGCCGCCCTACGTCGCGGGCCAGCGAACGGGTGAACCCCTCCAAACCCGCTTTCGCCGCCCCGTAGACGGACAGACCGCGGAATCCCGTCGAGGCAACGATCGAGGAGACGTTGACGACGCGTCCCCGGCCCGCTGAGATCATTGAGCGAACAAGATGCTTCGTCAGAACCATCGGCGACACAAGGTCGAGTTGCACTGTTTCCCAGATGGTTCTGTCCTTCACCAGCGGCAGGAGACCGTCGGTGCCGCGAGCGGCGTTGTTCACCAGCGCGTAGGGGGCGCCGTGCGCCTCCACGATTGCGCGTGCCAGGCCGGGCAAGGACTCCAGATCACTCAGGTCGGCACGGACGTGGACATAGCCCGGACCCACCTCCTCCGGCTCGACCTCGCGGCGGGCCAGGCCCACCACCCGGTATCCGTCGCTGCCGAGCCGCCGGGCCACCGCACGCCCCAGGCCACTGCTGGTTCCGGTCACTACCGCGTACGGACAGTCGCCGCGGGATTCCGCCTCGTTCACGCTCTGCTGACCTTTCCGGTGGGCGACAAGAAGAACTCGGTTACCGCGGTGATCGAGGCGGGAGTATGCGACCGGGGCAGATGGTCGGCGACGAATGACCGCAGGGCCGACTGCAGTTCGTCGGGGTCGAGCCCACTGCCGAGAGGCGAAGGCACAACCCGGGCGGTCAGGATCCAGCCCGTGATCGGGCTGCGCCTGGGCGTCACCACGGCATCATGTACTGCGGGATGCCGCCGGATCAGCTCCTCGACCCGCTCCGGCGAGACCTTGTCCCCTCCGACGTTCACCGTCTGCGACTTCCGGCCGACGAAGTAGACCCGGTCACCGCGAGGCTCGACGAGGTCGCCCGTGCAGACGAATCCGTCCGGCTGCGCCGTGCTGCTTCCCGGCGCCCGGACGAACAGGACGCCGTCGCGGATCTCCAGTGCCACACGGCCGGGAGCCGGCTCGAGAAGATGCCGGGGGAAACCTTCCCTGCCGTCGCTCACCGAGAAGGCGGCACCGGCCTCGGTGGACGCGTAGACATGCGTGACGCGCGCATCGAACCGCCGCCGCAACGCATTGATCAGCGACTGTGTCGCAATCTCACCACCCAGCGTGATCTGTTGCAGCCGGAGGTCGTCACAGGCCCTGCTGCGCAGAATCATCCGCCACATCGTCGGGGTCGCGGACAGTGCGTCGACGCCGGCTCCGGCGAACAGCTGGAGGCGCTCGTCGAGCCCGGCGGCGTGGTGGGCGTCCACCAGGGTGTCGCCGTGGATCGCCTGGAGGACGACCTGGATGCCCGCCATCCGGGTAGGAGAGAACAGGAGACCCCACCGCCGCTGCTCGCGGTCGCCGGGATTCCGCGCCGGGCGTACCGGGCGAATTCGCCGCGTCAGCGAGTCGAGACTGTGGTCGGTCGGGGTGGGGGTCCCCGTCGTGCCTGAGGAGAAGACACGCCAGAGCGTATGCACGTCGGTGCTCGCGTCGCCGGCCGACAGTTCGCCGTGGGATGCGTAGGCGGCAGCTGGGGCATCATCCCCGGCCTCGCGCAGGACCACCGCCTCCGCCGAGCCTACGGTCGGACTCAGGTCACCCACGAACTCGACCCGGGCGGCCCAGCCCTCGAGTGCGACGATGGCTGAGGCGACCAGGCGGGAACTCTGCCCCACCAGGGCCACGGTCGCACCTCGGGGTACGCGACGTCGCAGGCCGAGAACGTCAGCGTGCAGGTCGTGCGAGGTGAGCGGCGGAGACCGGCCGTCGATGACGACCGGACGACCGACGGCAGCGGCCCCCGCTCGGCCGCGCGTCCCGTCATGGTCTGCGACTTCCACCTCAGGACCGTTCATCCTGCTCCCTCACTGCACCGCGGGCCCGGCGCCCGACCGGGGCGGATCGACCGGAGCGTGAACTCGTAGAAGATCCTGCCGTCTTCGGTGACGCACGGATGAGCCGCGAACATGCCCTCGCGACTCGCGCGACGTAGCACCCGGTTACTGCCGGACCCGCAGCAGAACGCCTTGTACTCGGGCGTGAAGAAGAGGTCGGACAACAGGGCCATGGCCGGGTCGAGAATCTTGACCTCCCCGTCGGTGTCCACGAGCCGTACCCAGGAATGCAGGCCCAGGCGTGCGCCTCCGAAGATGTAGCCCGACTCCTGCTCGGCCGCCACACCACGGTCCAGCAGTTCAGACATCAGTACCTGACACAGCGAGTCGCAGTCGCCGACGCCCCGGTGCCTGGTGCCGGCGACATCGGAGGACAGGGTCATGGGTGTGAAGTGGAAGCGGTACCGCCGCAGCAGGTCGTCCCAGACCTCCCGCACCCTCGGGTCTCGCACCGTGGCGGTGTTCCCGGTCAGTTCGACCCTGCCGCGCCACTCCGCCCTGCCGGCCTGGATCTCTTCATGCTGCCACTGCACGTCCGGTAGGACAGGCGCGCTCCACTCGGACGACGGGCAGTGCTCCGCGCGGGGACACTGGGCCCAGCCGACGATCTCGTAGGCCCGCGCGGAGACCCAGTCCGCGCCGTACGACTTCAGCATCCTCGCGAAGAAGATCATGATCCGCTCCGGACTGCTGCGTCCGGTGCCGCTGAGCAGGCCAACGTTCCACACGTCGCAGTAGTCGTGTCGGCCGTCCTCCTCCACGAGGCCGGCGGCAACCAGTTGCGCCAGTTCCTCGGGCGTACACCGCAAGGTGTCCAGCGCCTCGGCCCTGCTGATCCACACCCGGTGCTCGGGTGGAGTCGGCACGACGTCCCGCAGCCCTCCGAGGAGACTCATCCGAGGGCTCCGAGAGACCGGACGACGGAATCGGCGTGGCGGCCGATGTGTTCGCACATCAGTGACCGGAGCTTTCATATCGTGAGAGCCCGTACCGGAAGACGGTCGTCCCGATCCACAGGCAGTAGATGGCGACGACCGGCGTCAGCAGCCCCAGCCAACGAGCCGGCCCGTGCGCGAGGACAGCCGCGGCGGGGAAGAAGCTCATGAACGCATAGGGCAGGACGACGGTAAGGGTGATCCGGACCCCAAGGCCGTAGATGGTGACCGGAAAACGAGCCAGTTCCCCGAAGCTGTGCATGGAGAACGCGAACATGGAGTACGGGGAACGCAACCAGAAGGCGGCGCAGTTCGTGAGGAGGTTGAGCCCGATCTTCACACCGGCCGCCGCAACCACGAGCAGCAGCCCGAGCGCGACGCGACCGACGTTCCAACTGACGTCGACGTGCCGCACCGCGGCGATCAGCAGACCGGTGCCGAGGACGAGATTGCCCAGTCCGTTCATTCCCACCGCGGAGCTGAGCACCTGGAGGACCGGTGGATAGGGCCGCAACAGCATCGCGTCCAGCTGTCCGAAGTTGACAGTCACCGCGAGAGTCCAGGCTCCCTGCGCGACCAGCACGCTCAGCCCTTCCGCGACGACCACCAGCGCGTAGATGAGCACGACTTCCCAGAACTGCCAGCCGTTGATCTCCGGGATGCTCCGGAAGATCGCCCACAGGAAGACCACGCCGACGGCCTGCACGAGAACTGCCGACAGGCTCATGATCCAGAAGTCGGCCTCGTACTGGAGAGTGGCGCGCACCTGGGCACCGAGCAGACGGCGGTAGAGCCACAGCGCTCGTCGTACTTCAGCCACCATGGACCGTCAGCTTCCGAGCGGCGGCCGACCACATCAACCGCGCCAGCCACCACAGCGCGACCGCCCAGGCCGCCTGCACCAGCACGGCGGTCGTCGCGTCGCTGCCGTCCAGTGAGCCGGTGTAGAGCAGCGCCGGGGTCGACGCCATTCCGACGAACGGCAGGTACGTGGCGATGACCCGCATCCACTCGGGCAGGAAGGCCAGCGGTACGAGTGCCCCGGAGAACAGCGTGATCAGGGCGATCCGGGCGGCCTGCACACCCACGTAGTTCTGTGTCCAGAAGACGAGCAGACCGCTCAGGTACACGATTCCGAACCGCAGGGGCAGCACCAGCAAGGCGGACAGGATGAACAGCGGCACGGTGTCCCGGTCCGGCGGCGACATGCCGCCGAAGATCGCGGCGGCTGCCAGGACGACCACGATCGCCGTGCCGGCTTCGTAGACGGCGAACCCGACGCTCTCGGCCAGGCGCGACCACTGGTAGTCGACCGGCCGAACCAGGTCCATGGCCACGTCGCCCTGCTGGATGCGGTTGGCCATTCGATAGTCGGTATAGCTGGACACCAGCGAACCGACGACGAACGCCACCAACAGGTACGCCTTCATCTGCGGCCAGTCGAATCCTTGCCGAGGGCCGGCGGCGAGTGCCGAGCGCCACAGGTACAGCATGGACAGGACGCCGAACGCCGAGGCCAGCATGCCGAAGAGGAAGCTCGTTTGATAGGCGAGAAGGCTCTTCAGCGCCATCCGGGCCATGCTCCGATAGGCACGTATCCGGCGTGATCGGGTATCAGCCGGCAACGGCACCGCACCGGCGGTCACGAATGTCATGACACGGTCTCCCGATCGACCCCGCCGCCGGGCTCGGGCCGCAACTGCCCCGCGTACACCTTCCGGACGACCGTCTCGATGGCCGGCTCGTCGATGTGCATGTCGACGATCTCCGCCTCGGCGAGCACTGCCGCCAGCACCTCTCGCGCGCCGAGCGTCATCCGGTCGAAGGTGACCGTGAGCTCGCGGTCGTCCGACCCCGCGCGGACCTGAGCGCCCGGCAGTCGCGCGGCGATCCGATCGACGCCCGCCAAGCCGGCGGCCAGCTCGAAGGACATCGACCGCTCGCGGACATGGGTGTCCTTCACCGACTGCAGGTCACCGTCGTACACCACACGTCCCGCGTCGATGATCACGATGCGCCGGCAGATGTCCTCGATGTCGGCGAGGTCGTGGGTGGTGAGCATGACCGTCGTCCCGTCCGCCACCAGCCGACGCACGAAGGAACGCACCCGGTCCTTCACCGCGATGTCCAAGCCGATCGTCGGCTCGTCCAGGTAGACGATCCGCGGTTCGTGGAGCAGCGCCGCGGCGAGGTCGGCCCGCATGCGTTGCCCCAGCGACAACTTACGGGCGACCACCGGGAGAAGGTCGGCCAAGCCGAGGACGTCGTCGAGGCGGGCCAGTGTCTCCCGGTACCGCGCGGCGCCCAGACCGTGCATGTCCCGCAGCAGTTCGAGCGAGTCACGTACGGGCAGGTCCCACCACAGCTGCGTTCGCTGCCCGAAGACGACGCCGACGCGTCGCGCGTTCTCCACCCTCGCCCGGTACGGCACCAAGCCGTCGACGAGGACCTGTCCAGCCGTCGGGACCAGGATCCCGGAAAGCATCTTCACCGTGGTGGACTTGCCGGCGCCGTTCGGACCGACGTAGGCCACTGCCTCGCCCTGTGCCACAGACAGATCGATGCCGTCCACAGCGACGTGCTCGGAGAATCTACGCTGGAGCAGGTGCCGGAGGGAACCGCGTAGCCCCGGCGCCTTCTCCGGCTTGCGGAAGACCTTACGCAGTCCTGCGACTTGGATCAATGTCACCGGACGAGCATGCACCATTTCCATCGCCGCGCCAACCACCTTGCCCCGCACGGATGCCAGCGATAGCCTTCGACGCAAGCCTCTCTCTGAATCGAATTGTTTTCGGTGTCCTGTTCAACGGAGAAGATGTCACTGCGGGACGGAGAAAAATTGGAAATTCGTTTTCGTGCGCCGTCCGGGCGAACCGCCGATCTGACCTGGGGACAGCAGAGGATGGCGCAACTGATGGCGGATCTCCAGCCGAACAACGCCTCGCTCAACCTCAAGTTCGCTCACCGGATCAAGCCGGGTCTGAAAGCCGACGAGGTCGCGTCCGCCATCAGAGGAATGGTCGAGGCCTGCGAGTCCGCGCGAACCCTGTTCGAGCCGGACGCGCCCTCCGCACAGCAAAGGGTCACAACCGAGGGAGTCCTGCACGTCGCGGTGATCACCGCCGTGACAGCCACCTTCACATCGGCTCTCGAATCGGCAGCCGAGCTGGCGGGCACCCCGTTCGGGGCCGACGACCTCCCCGTTCGCGTGGGCATCCTGACCGATCGGAGTGGCCCGGCCTTCGTCCTGCTGGCCATCAACCATCTCGCGTCGGACTACCTCGGCGCTCACTGGATGACCTGGCACCTCCGCCACGTCCTCCAGGCTGACTTCTCCGACGGCGAGCCGTCGGCGATCCACCCCGTCGATGTCAGCCACTGGGAGAGCAGTGAGGCCGGCCGGCGGGAAGGGGCCCGTGCGCTGCTCCGGCACGAACGGAGCCTTGCACGCATGCCTCAGAGCATGCTGCCCCGGCTCCCGGTCGAGCCGTTGCATCCCCGCTATCGGTACGTGGTGATGCAGACGTCAGCCGGCGCGTGGTGCCTGAGTCACCTGGCCAAGCGGCACGGGGTCAGCGAGACGGCGGTCGGCCACGCGGCCCTCTCCCTCGTGCTGGCCCACGTCAGCGGGCTGAGCCGGGCTCACCTCCAGGTGTGCGTCAGCAACCGGGCCGGTCGGGACACGACTGCCGTGGTGGGTTGCCTCACCCAGGACGTTCCCACCTGCGTGGCGATCGACGACGCCGACTTCGACGCACTGCTGCGGCGATCCGCCGGCGCCATCCACCACGCGACACTGACCGGGCGCTTCCCGCACCGAGGCCTGATGGAGGTGCGCGAGCGCGTCGAGAAGCGGCGCGGCTTCCCGCTGGATCTCTCCTACTGGCTCAACAGCCGACTGTTCGTGCCGCTCCCCGCGGAGGCACCGAACGCCGCGCGGATACGGGAGGAAGCGGCCAGGACCTCCGTCCGGTGGCTGGGCGGCGACCAGTGCAGCACGAGCACCCTCTTCTGCTACCTGGACCGCCGCGACGACATACTCGAAGTGCTGATGCTCGTCGACACCGCCTATGTCGCTCCCGGCGAGGCGGAGCAGTGGTTGCGTGCGTTCGAGTCGATTCTCGTCACCGCGGTCCTGCGACCGGAGCTCAGCGCGGACGCTCTCGTCGCGGAGACCGGCGTCGTGTCGTTCCGCGCGACGGACGACTGGGTCAAGATCGACCACAGCTGGATCCACCTACCCACCACGGCGGCACGCCTGCATGCGGCGCTTCCGGGCATGACCCTACGACTTACGGTTGAGACTCCCGGTGGTGAGGCTTCCCTGGTGGCGATGGTGGCCAGTCCTCGGAGCGGCCGCGAGACCAGCGCTCCTTCCGACACCGTTGTCGTCGAGGCGCTTCGTGGCTGCCGGGTCGGCATGCGCCCGCACCGGTTCGTCTCGAGGGCAGGGGATGTACAGGACTGATCGGCGACGTGGACCGCCTCGCGGCCCGGGTGCCCGGGCACGCGAGGACAGCAGGCCGCAGTCGCTCTCGAACCGGTCGGCGGCGCCCAGGTCGCCATGGCCCTCTCACTCCCGGAAGTTACGGAAAGGCACCGAGAATCCCGGCGCGGCAGTGATGCGGTTCCGCAGCTGCGCACGCGACACCGGGTCGCACGGCATGCCACCCGCGACCGCGTAGGTGACCCCCTGCCCTACACCACAGCGAGACCGACCGCCAAGCAGGGAAAAGAGCGTCGACGCATTGAATCCGAGAAATTTCCGGGTGCCGCGGGGCACCTGTGCAAGCGGTCAGAAGCTACAGTTGCACATGCCGCGGGCCGCCAGAGTACTCAGGATCGGCCCACTACCAGCGGCATCACCGGAGCCCGAAATTTCCGACAAGTTGTTCTCTGATTTATCGGACCGGTTCCACTCACGAGAGGCGACGACTGAGCCCAAGAAGAGCCGGTCAGCGAGGCATCAGCAGCTGTTCACGGGGAGGACAGGTTGATCGACGCCAACGATCCGCTGCAGGTTGTGGAGAGCTGGACCGAAGGAAGCCAGCAGGAGGCCGTATCGGTACCGATCCGGTCGCTCCTGCCCGGTCAGGGCCCCCGCCGGCACGGGGTCGACGAGACGCACGTACAGCTGTTGGCCCAGTCCGAACTCCAGCACCCGCCGATCCTGGTGCAGCGCAGCACCATGCGCGTCATCGACGGGATGCATCGTCTGCAGGCGGCACTGCTCCGTGGTGCGGACTCGATTCACGCGCTGATGCTCGACGACGACGACCAGATGGCCTTCCTGCGCAGCGTCACGAGCAACATCAAGCACGGCCTGCCGCTGACCCTGGCCGACCGCCGGGCGGCGGCCGAACGTCTGCTGGAGATGTTCGCGCATTGGTCGGACCGGTCACTCGGCCGCGCCACCGGGCTGTCGGCCAAGACGATCAGCACATTGAGGCAGCGCAGCGGCCAGCCGATGCCGGCCGAGCGGACCGGCCGGGACGGACGGGTCCGGCCGACAGACGCCGACGCGGGCCGGAAAGCTGTCGTCGCGCTCCTGGCCGAACGACCTGATGCTTCGCTGCGGGAAATCGCCCGGTTGGCCGGCGTCTCACCGAACACGGTCCGCACCATACGCCGCAAACAGAACGAAGGTGCGGCGGGTTTACCGTCGCCGGCACGGGCACTGTCCGCGGTCAAGGAGCCGCCCGGCGCGCCCGAGCCGAGCCGGGACGTCACCGCGTTGGCGCTGGAGAACCTCGCCAAGGATCCGTCCGTGCGCTACACCGAGGCCGGGCGCACCCTGCTGCGCATGCTGCATCAACAACTCAGCCTCGTCTCCGACCACGACATCATCAACGCTCTTCCACCGCACTGCCTCCCGCTGGTGGCCCGCCTCAGTCGCGGACTGTCGCAGCAGTGGGAGCAACTCTCCGCGCGAGCGGCGATCCGCGTCCAGACCGAGGTGGGTTGAGCGGCCAAACCCGCCGACCGTCCACACGCTGCGATCGTCCGCCCCACCGCACCTCAGCCTTGGCACTTCTTCGGCCACCGCCCGGCGCCGGGCGGTGGCCGGACGCTCGCTCGTCGCGTCGACGTCGAGGCGCAAATATGTCCGGAAGAGCCAGGACTCCGCCCGCCGCAGCTGCACTCATTGACATAGCTAAATAGCCCTGTAATGCTTTTTGCATGATGACAACCACCGCGCAGGAAATGTCCGCGCAAAACGCAGAGGTCTCCCTCAACGAGACCGCCGAGGAATCGTCCATCGACAACATCGAGGGTCTCTTCGAGGAGGTCGACCTCTTCTCGACGGCCCTCATCCAGGGCGGCTGCACCGGCGGCTTCACGTCCCTGTGATCCAACTGTCGCGTGCTAACCGGCCGTCTTTCGGCCGGTTAGCACGCGCTTTCCTGTCATCGGGCAGCCGTATCCGGGAACGCCGACAGGATGTCAATCATTCAGGTTGTCCAGAAAGTCAACCGGTCGGAGCGTACAAGAGATAGGACCCTGCTTTGGAGACGCTAGCTGAGGCTGCCGCAGAAAACGGCACCGACGCCCGTTCCGCAACGTATCGCGCGCACCCTCTTGTGCGCATCGAGCCGGCGGCCAGTGACCTGTGGCTCATCAGCCGAGACGACAGGTTGAACGGACACAAGGTTCCCGCGTCGGCTGCGGGTCTGCTCGTTGCCGCCTTCGCTCCGGGAACCATCTATTCCCTGTCGGAGCCGATCATGGCGGGGATCGGCTCCGTGCGCAGGGCCGAGCTGATCGCCGAGTGGCTGGTCGCCCACGAGTACCTGGTGCGCGATGACGACGCCGAGGCGATCAAGACGCGGCGGTGGCTGGAGTCGTGGGCCGAGAATGGATGGCGGGCCGCCTCCCGCTATCACGCGCGTACTTACGGATACCCCTTCGAGTTCTACGAGGCTGACGGCAACTCCGCGGAGGACGTACGCCGGATGGTCGCGTACAACGCGCAGCAGCCCGACGTCGATCGGGCCCGGCCCCGGCTGCACGACCAGGAGAAGGTGTACGCACTGCCGGACCCCGCCCCGGAGTTGTTCCCCGCGACCGCTTCGGCGGCGACGAACCTTGCGGTAGCGGCGCAGCCGCTGGACTACGACCGCCTTGCGTCGCTGCTCTCCCTGCTGACCCGACCGATTCGTCAGGCCAGGATGCCGTTCGCGGAATCGGCCAACCTGCTGCGGAAGACGAGCCCTTCCGGCGGTAGTCGTCATCCGACGGAGTTCTCCGTCGTCACGCATGCCGTCGACGGGATCGACGACGGTGTCTACCAAGTCGCGACCGTCGACGGTGCGCTGGACCGCATGGATCACCTCGACGCCTCGTCACGCGACCTGGCGGACCTGTCGGGTATCGCCGACGACAACCGCCCCTACGCACTCATATTCTTCAACTCCTATTTCGCCCGGAACCGCTACCGCTACCGGGAACCAAGGACCTTCCGGACGGTGCACATGGATGTGGGCCACCTCATGGGTACTGCCGAGTACCTGAGCCGCGCGAACGGTTGGGCGGTCCGGCATGCCCAGCACCTCGACGGCAAAAAGGTCGCGGACGCGCTCGGCACCGACCACCGCGTCGAGGCGACAATCGCAGCGACTCTCGTACACGCAGCCGATCAGCCTGCAGAAAGCCGGGATTGATGTCCACGACATGGTCGCCACTCCTCGTCATCCGACCCGACCGTGACGCCGCCGTTCTCGAAGACTCCCAGTCGGCGCAGTCGGTCCGCTTCGACGCCGCCGAACTCGCCCGGAAACTCGTGTCGGACGCCCCCGAGGTCGGGGCCCGCGAACTGTCTCCGTCGGACGACCTCGATTCGATCTCGACCGATTGGGTCACGAACGGGTGGCGTCCGAGCCTCGACTACTTCAACTGGTCCGAGCAGATCTCGGAGAGCAGGCGGGAGGCCCGGTATCCGGCACGCGGCAGTCAGGCTCAGCCGACGCGTCCAGCGACGTCGACGCCGCAGTGGAACTGGGCAGAAGAAGGCACTACGGCCGGCACCGGCGGGGTCAGCGTCGGTGAACTGCTGGTACGACGACGCACGGCCCGCCAATTCGAGCCGGAGCCCTTGTCGCGGCAGACCGTCGCCGCCATCTTCCGCTGCTTCTCCGCGCTCATGGCACCCTTCGAGCCGTCCGGCTCGCTGGCAGGCGTGCGTATGGCCGCCGTCGTGTACGCGATCAACGGCGTCGATTCGGGCATCTGGGCTCTCGACCTCGCCGGCGAGCGAGCCGATCAGCTGACCTCCGGCAGCTTCCGCCAGGAGATGGCCGATCTGATGTGCGGCATGCAGGCACCCATGACGGCAAGCGCCACGATCGTGCTGATCGTCGACTTCCCCCGCCGCCAGGAAATGTTCCCCTACGAGAGGGCCTTGCGCGAACTGTACGTCGAGGTAGGTCGAGTCGCGCAGAAATTCATCATCGCGGCGGAGTCGTACGACTGCGGCGCGCTGATCACCCCGGCGACAAATGACAACGTGCTGGCGGAGTTGCTCGGGCTCTCGGATGACGAGGCACCGGTCTACACCATCACCTTCGGTCGGAAGACCAGCAGGAAAGGCTGACCCACAAAAAATGGCACTCACCGCTGCGGTCGTCCGCGATGATTGGAAATGCGTCCGATTCACGAGTCCTTTCGACGGGCTCTTCGGCTCTGTCGTAGAGGCGGACGACGACGTGCTCGGCGTCGCGTGGGATCTTGACCCCGCACGGGCGGACGAGAGAGCACTGGGTGAGGCTGTCGAGCGCGCCGCGCTGCACGAGCCAGCCCTCGCACCTGTGCGTGCGTCCGCGAACGAGCTCGGCTCGAAGGCCATCCGTCTCGACGACCGGGCGACCTTCAGCCCGGAACAGTGCTCGCAAGAGCCGCTGCTCCGCCCGTTCGCATGGAACGCGCACTCCCAGAACACCTGGGTGACGATGCAGTCTCCGGACGGCGAGGTGTTCGTACCCGCCGACGTCGAGCGGATGCGGGTCCACGACTCGGATCCGACCCGCGTCAAACCGATGACCTCGATCGGCGCCGCCTGCGGGGTCGACTGGGACACGGCCCTCACCCGCGCGCTCACTGAGGTCGTGGAACGGCACGCCGTTGCGGCGGCCGTCTACTCCGGGCACCGCGCGGCCCGAGTCCGTCCCGGCGACGACCGGTACTCCGTTCACGACATCGCGGAAATTCTCGGCGGTGCGGCTGACGTGGTCGTCGGGCTGCTGCCCGGCAGCCATTTCGGATTGCAGGTCGCGCTGGCCGCCATCGTCGGCACCCGCGACGGACTGCCGGAGGTGGCCTTCGGGTCGGCCGCCCATGCGGACGCGGCGGATGCGATCCGCTCAGCGGCGATCGAAGCGGTGCACATCTTTCACCTCGGCTGGCGTCTGCTCCGCCGGGGAGACCCCGAGGAGCGGCCGGTGGGCATCAACACCCGGGCGCTGTGGTGGGCGAGGCACGGGCGCGCCCACCTGGGCGACTACTTCGTCGACCAGGTGGCCGAAGCCCAGGGCCCGACCTCGGGCGGACGTACCTGGACCGAGATCGGCGATGCCATCTCCGCAGAGGGGTTCCGCTGGGCGTACAGCGACATCACCCCGGCATGGGCCGCCGGCGCCGTGGTCGCTCGCGCGGTGGTCCCTGCCCTGCTCCATCTCCAGATCAATCCGTTCCCGCTGCTTTACGCTCCGCGCTTCCCGTCCGAGGTAGAGGCGTTCCTCCGTCGCTCGGGTGGCGGGGTGAACAATGACCATCCGTTTGTCTAGTCCAGGAACTCCGGCGGAACCGGTGCCCGCGGTCGTCGAGGAGCGCCAGATCGCCGACGCGCCGTTCACCGGCGGCGGGGCGCCTGGCGCGTCGCGGCATGGCGGAGGCCGGCCGGTGCTGCCGACCGATCAGGCCGTCGTCGTCTTCGAGTCGGGTGGGTGGCGGTCATATCCCACGTCCGGCAGTGATCGGGCACCGTGGCAGCAGCACGGATGGGGCGCCGCCTTCGACCTCGTCAGCGACGCGATGAGGAACGGCTCGTCGCCGCGCACGCTGTCGATGCCCGAGGCGCTTCCCGACCCGTCGAACATGGGAGCGGTGGTCGAGCACTACCCGCCTGTCGTGAGCGGGGCACGTCTGTCGCCCGCAGAACTCTTCGGCGCGGTGGGTCGGTGCCGCCGGCGGTATGCGGCGAAGGGGGTCGGGTTCCACGTCGCGGTTGTCGACGCCGGCGAACTGGGTCCCGGGTGGTACAGCCCGGACGGGACCCTGCTGATCCCGAGAAGCCGGCACGACCTCGGCGAGGAGTTGTCCTCCCTTCTTCCGGTCGCGTACGGCCGGGCGGAGTTCGACGTCGGCGCATCGGTAGTCGTATCAGTGTCCGTCGACGCCGAGCGGGACGCTGCCGACGAGTACATGGAGCAACTCTGGATCGGAGGACTCGCGATAGGCGAGCTCGAAGGGTACGGCTCGGACCTGGGATGGGCGACGCGCGGCAACTATGCGGTGCTCGCCGGATTCCATGACGTCGTCGGGCTGGACTCCGGCAGACAGTTGGCTGTCGGTGCTGTCTGCTGGGCAGGGCTGTGACATGGGAGCCGCGTACACGTGGGCTGCGGGAACGACCATGGAGAACGAGGGCTCCGACACCATCCGGATCAGCGCACCGGCGCTGGGCCGGTCGTGGCGCCTGGGCGCGGGCCGCGTCGAGCGGCTTCTGCACCAGGTCGTCGCCGAGGAGTTCGATGACCCGGCCGTACAGCAGTTGATCCGCCTCGGTCTCCTGGTCGAACGCGAAGGTGCCGACGGCACGTCGTGGGGGCCGGTGCGCCGCTACCACGCCTGGAGCGGAATCGATCATTTTCGCGACGGAGCGGATTCGACTGGTGGCCTCCGGGCATCGGCGCTGCGGCTGTTCTCGCAAGACGATCTCGATGCCCTGCGCGAGCCGGCTGTCCCCCAGGGTCGCCGGGAGCAGATTCCCGAACCGTGGGCGGCGGTGGTCTGGACCGCTCTCACCCGGGTGCGCGCCAATCGCCGGCGGTTGCGCGAGGCGGTGCACCCGGCCGAGCTGCTCTACAGCTACGGAGCGGCCCACGGGCTACTGATCGTGTCGCGCGTGGACGGTCGCGTCCTGGTCACTGTGGCCGACCCCGCCTCGTACGGTTCAGGAGTCCGTCTGGCGTCCATGGACGCCGCGGCGGATCCGCGACTTGACGTCCTGGCTCCCCTCGCCATCGGGGTCTTCGGCGATCTCGCCGCCTACCGGAGACGCTATCGCCACGAAAAGGCGTTCCGCGGCTTCCTCGTCGACGGCGGACGGCTGAGCGCGGAAGTCGCTCGCGCTCTTCGGGCGAAGGGCGTCAGCTCGACCACCCGCACGGGCCTCACCGACCCCGCTCTTCTGTCAGCGCTCGGCCTCCAGCCGTTCGTCCATCACCTCGCGGCCGCCTACGTCGCGGACGAGGAGGGCGCCGACCACCGATACGTCGCGACCCGGGTGGCACCGTGACGACGAGAGGGGCAGGTGGCGCGACGGACCGTTGCACGGGGACGTTCGGGCTGCTCGAGCGCGTAGCCGGGGAGGTTCCCGACCGCCTCGCGCTGGTCGAACCGTTCGTGCGTGGTCTCACCTTCGCGGAGTGGTTGCACGACTCGGTGGCGCTGGCCGCGCGCCTTTCCGAGGCAGGGATCACCAGTGGCATGCGTGTCGGTCTGCTGTTCGACCGCAGGCACTGGATCGATCTGTGCGTCGCCTACTTCGCGGTGCAACGGCTGGGCGCGGTCACTGTCACCGTCTCGGCGGGAGCTCCGGCGTCCGTCCGCGACTTCATCACCCAGGACGCCGGCATCTCCGCATGGATCGCTGCGGACTCGTCGCCGGTGGGGAACGGCCCGGGCGGCGATCCGTATCAGGTTCTTCCGGTCGAGCCTCCGCGCTGTGGGGACCGGGTTCCCCCGCCGGCGACGACCCGCCCCGAGCAGACGGCCGACATCCTCTACACGTCCGGCACGACCGGCCTGCCCAAGGCGGTCGTGACGCCGCACGCGCTCTTCACGGAGGTCTACGCCCGCCCGCCGTCCGCTCACGGCGGCATCGGCCCACCGATCCTGCACGCCTTCCCGATCGGTACGGCGGCCGCGCTCATGATGTTGTACGCCCCGTTCCAGGGCATCGACGGGCCCGGGCTCACGCATCCCATCACCAGGGCGGTCGCGGCGCTGCCGGAGTTCAACACCAATGACGTGTGCAAGGCGGTCGCCGACTGTCAGGTCACCCTGTTGTTCCTGACGCCTGCCATGCTGGCACATCTCACGACGCTCACCTCGTCGCAACGTGAGATGCTCGCGTCTCTGGAGGTAATCCACTGCGGTTCGGCGCCGCTGAATCCGGCTCATGTGGAACGAATCCGCCGGATGCTGCCGTCCGTTCGGGTGGTCAACGCGTACGGAACCACCGAGGCTTGGCCCGCGATGGTGGAGATGCCGTCAGCGGGCGCGGATCCCGATGTCGTCGGGAGACCGGCACGAGGCACCCGGATCCGCATCAGGAGCCTGGAGACGGGGCTCGTCGTCGGCCCGGGCGTCCACGGCCGCGTGGAGATGTCCTGTCCGCGGTTCCGCGGACGCCGCTCCTACCTGCACGACTCAGTGCCCTCGAAAACCTTCCTTCCGGACGGCTGGACGGCGACCGGAGACATCGGTCATCTCGACGAGGAGGGCAACCTGCATCTGAGCGACCGCGTCTCTGACGTCCTCAACGTCGGCGGGGAGAAGCTCTCGGCACGCCCGGTCGAGATCGCCCTCCTCTCGCACCCGATGGTCGAGGCCGCGGCCGTGCTCGGACTCCCGCATCCCCGGCTGGGTGAGTACGTCGCCGCGGTCGTGGTGCTCCGGCCGGGCCGGACGAGCCTGGACGACATTCGCGTGCACCTGCTCGAGCGTCTGCCACCGAAGCAGATACCGCGCCGCGTGTTCGCTGTCGGATCGATGCCCGTGACCGAGAACGGCAAGATCCTGAAGAACGATTTAAAGAATTCGATTGCGCGCGGCGAGGGCACGCTTTCGGAGCTTCGCTGAGGAGAGCGACGTGGATTCGTCTGAGGTACTCGAAACAGTTAGCGGATTCTGGCGGGAACTGCTGGAGACGGATGCGGTGGACGTCGACCACGATTTCATCGCGGCGGGTGGAGACTCCCTCCTCGCAGTGGAGCTGTTGGCGCGGCTGGAAGGAACCTTCCCCGACGCCGGCTTCGACGACCCCGCGAACGTCGGCTGGCTGACGATACGAGCGACCGCCGAGCAGATAGTGGCGAGGAGTTCCACCCGGTCGGCGATCGATGCCGGCTCCGGCGACTGAGCCGAGGCCGGTGCGCGCATGCCGCCGACCACTCACCTGACGGGGAAGGGAGCGCTGTGGATGATGCGCGACGTGCTGACGGCCCCGGTGGCTGACGGAAGAGGTGAACGGTGACAGCCGCGAAGCAGAAGCCCGTGTCCCGCGACCGCTGCGGCGGTGACCGTCACGTCGACATGCGGGCGGTGATGGGTGCGTTCGCCACGGGCGTCACGGTGGTGACGTCCGGGCGGGAACTCCCGCACGGCATGACCGCCAACGCGTTCACGTCGGTCTCGCTCGACCCGGCGATGGTGTTGGTGTGCGTGAAGCAGTCCGCCGCAATGCACAGCACAATTCTGGCGAACGGGATGTTCGCGGTGTCGATCCTCGCCGCAGGACAGGAAGAACTGGCGCGCTACTTCGCCAGTCCCAGCCGGCCGCGCGACGAGCGGGAGTTCCGTACCGTCGATTTCCGGCCCGGCGAGCACACCGGCTCCCCCATCATCGAGGGCAACCTCGGCTGGGTGGAGTGCGAGCTCGCCGCCGTGTACGAGGGCGGTGACCACTCCATATTCCTCGGCTCGGTGCTGGACATCGGCCACGGCGACCGCACCGACGCACTGGTGTTCCACATCGGGCGGTTCAGTGTTCTGGCCACGGACGTCCACGGGGTTCGCTGACCCGCCGCTCGGCCCACCGCCGGCCGATACGAAGGGCCGGGGCCACGACGCACGGCCGAACGGGCGGCGTGCTCGTGGCCCCGGCGCTCCTCATGCCTTACGCAGCCAGAACGTCAGGCCGAGCGTCTCGTCGGTGAAGGACGTCGCGTCTGCCCACGTCGGCCGCCCGAGGGTGAAGTCCGTCGCGAGCACCTCGTCGGCCACCAGCTTCTGATGCTCCGTCAACGCCGTCAGGGTGTCAGCGGTCGCCTCGTAGCGGAGTTCGATGCGATCGGCGACCTCCAGGCCGGTGGCCTTGCGGGCCTCCTGGATCTGGCGGATCACGTCCCGCGCGATCCCGGCGAGGCGGAGTTCCGGCGTGATGTCCAGATCCAGCGCCACCGTCGCACCTGCGTCGTTGGCGACCGCCCATCCGGCACGTGGAGTCTCGGTGATGACGACCTCGTCCACCGTGACGACCACCGCCTCACCGTCCACGTCGACGGTCGCCTCACCTCTCGTACGGAGGGCGTTGGCGAGGGCGGTCGGCTCGGCCGCCATAATCGCCGCGGCGACGCCTTGGACCGCCTTGCCGAACCTCTTGCCCAGGGGACGGAAGTTCGCCTTCACCGTCGTGTCCACGAGTGAACCGCTGGTGGCCGTGATGGGTGCCACCGAGACGACATTGAGCTCCGACGCGATCTCGGCGAGGAGTTCCGCCGGCAGGTCGGCGAAACCTGCCGCGGACACGACCGCGCGGGACAGCGGCTGGCGCGTCCTGATGCCGGAGTCGGCGCGGGCGGAGCGGCCGAGTTCGACGAGCCGACGCACGAGAAGCATCTGCGCCGACAGTTCCGGGTCGATCAGGGACAGGTCGCCGGTGGGGTATGCGGCGAGGTGCACGGACTCCGCCGCACCGGGCGTGACCGGAACCACCAGGTCCTGCCACACCTGCTCGGTCACAAACGGTGTGATCGGCGCGAGGAGGAGCGTCAGGGTGGACAACGTCTCGTGGAGCGTGGCCAGGGCGGCCGGGTCGCCGTGCCAGAAACGCCGGCGGCTGCGGCGAACGTACCAGTTGGAAAGATCGTCGATGAACGTGGACAGCAGCCGGCCGGCCTCGTGGGTGTCGAAGCGCTCCATCGCGGCGTCCACGTCGCGTACCAGGCTGTTGAGCTCCGACAACAGCCATCGGTCCAGCAGCGGGCGGCTACGGGGCGCGGGATCTGCCGCCGACGGCGACCAGCCGGCGGCACGGCCGTACAGCGCCCCGAAGGACACGGTGTTCCAGTAGGTCAGAAGAGTCTTGCGGACGACTTCCTGAAGCGTGTTGTGCCCGACGCGCCGGGCCGACCATGGGGAACCGACAGCGGCCATGAACCAGCGCACCGCGTCGGCACCGTGCTCGTCCATCAGCGGGATGGGTTCGAGGATGTTCCCCAGGTGTTTCGACATCTTGCGGCCGTCCTCGGCGAGGATGTGGCCCAGGCAGACGACCGTTTCGTAGGCCGACTTGTCGAAGATGAGGGTGCCCACCGCCATGAGGGTGTAGAACCATCCCCTGGTCTGGTCGATCGCCTCCGAGATGAAGTTCGCCGGGTACCGCTTCTCGAAGAGTTCGACGTTCTTGTGCGGATACCCGAATTGCGCGAAAGGCATCGAGCCCGAGTCGTACCACGCGTCGATGACTTCGGGCACCCGGCGCGCGGTGGCGCCGCATCGGCAGTCGAAGGTGACGTCATCGATATAGGGACGGTGGGGATCCAGCTCGGACAGGTCGGTCCCGGCCAGCTCGCTCAGCTCGGCCAGCGAGCCGACGCAGGTCAGGTGGTTGTCCGGGCAGCGCCAGATAGGCAACGGCGTGCCCCAGTACCGACTGCGGGACAACGCCCAGTCGACGTTGTTGTTCAGCCAGTCCCCGTAGCGGCCGTACTTGATGTTCTGCGGCTGCCAGGTCGTCGCCTCGTTCTCGCGCAGCAGCGCTTCCCGGATGGCAGTGGTGCGGATGTACCAGGACGGCTGCGCGTAGTACAACAGCGCCGTGTGACAACGCCAGCAGTGCGGGTAGCTGTGCTCGTACGCCTCCTCGCGGAAGAGCAGTCCCCGCTCGGCGAGATCCGCCACCAGGACCGCGTCGGCACTCTTGAAGAACGTGCCGCCGACGAGCGCGAGGTCGGACTGGAACGTGCCGTCCGGACGGACGGGGTTGACCATCGGAAGACCATACGCACGGCACGCGGCGAGGTCGTCAGCGCCGAATGCCGGCGCCTGGTGCACCAGGCCGGTGCCGTCCTCGGTCGTCACGTACGTCCCGAGGATGACGAAGTTCGCGTCCTCGACCTGGACCAGGTCGAATGGCCGCCGGTAGGTCCAGCGTTCCATGTCCTTGCCACTGAAGGAGTCGCCGACGACGGTCCATCCCTCACCGAGTGCGCTGCCCGCCAGCGCCTCCGCGACAACGAGCTGCTCCTGGCCGTCGGTCATTACGACGTAGGTGACGTCGGGATTGACCGCGACCGCGACGTTGGAGACCAGCGTCCATGGGGTCGTGGTCCACACGAGCAGGGAAGCCTGGCCCGCCAGGGGGCCCGAGGTGAGTGGGAACCGCACGAACACCGACGGGTCGGTGACCACCTCGTACCCCTGGGCGAGCTCGTGATCGGACAGCCCCGTCCCGCAACGAGGACACCAGGGCGCCACGCGGAAGTCCTCGACGAGCAGCCCTTTTTCGAAGATCTGCTTCAGCGACCACCACACCGACTCGATGTATTCCGGGTCCATCGTCCGGTAGGCGTCGTCCATATCGACCCAGTAGCCCATGCGTTCGGTCAGCTGGGCGAACTCGTCGGTATGCCGGGTCACCGACTCGCGGCACCGGGCGTTGAACTCCGCGATACCGAAGGCCTCGATGTCGCGCTTACCGGAAAAGCCGAGTTCGCGCTCGACAGCCAGTTCCACCGGAAGTCCGTGGCAGTCCCAGCCGGCCTTCCGCGCGACATGGAAGCCCTTCATCGTCTTGTATCGGGGAAAGACGTCCTTGAACACTCTGGCTTCGATGTGGTGCGCCCCTGGCATGCCGTTCGCCGTTGGGGGCCCCTCGTAGAAGACCCATTCCGGCCGCCCCTGCGATCTTTCCAGGCTGAGGGCGAAGACCTTACGATCACTCCAGAATTTGAGGATGCCGTGATCGATATCGGGAAAGCTCGCCTGCGCGGGCACAGCGCGGTACATGGATCCTCCAACGAAGCGGTTACCGAACTTCGGTGGAGGGACGAGGCCCGGGCCCCGCGGTACCACCCTCCTTGGCCACAGCGCGCGGCCCTCTCGTTAAGTTGTGGTCGGGTCTACTCGGCGTGACGCCTTTCTTCCGACGGCTCCAGGGTGATCTTCCCGCTGCGCACACCCCCGGGCTTCCACCATCCCCGGGTCTCTGCTGGCTGCGTGCAGTGGTACTCGTCCCTATCGACGCCTTTCCGGGCCAGTGTAGCCCATCGCGCCGTTCGGCCGATGGCGGCGGCAAGGAGGATGACGGACGCGAAAGTGGGTGGTGAACGTGCCTCACAGGCACGGCGCGCATCAACTGCCGACAGGTCGCACACCCTCGTGAACAAGCCACCCGAACGCTACGATCGGCGTCAATCTCAGCAATCAGTCGACGACGTCGAGGTGACCGCCCTTGTTCACGCCAGCTCAGCTAGGTCTGGACGATCCCGCTCGCTACGTCGAGGCAGAGGAACGGTTTTCCCGGACCGCTTCGGAATGCGCCGCTTCCGCGAATGTCGCCGGGGAGGGGCGAGCACTGCTCAACACGGCGTGGGCGGTGGAGAAGCAGGGCAGAGGGGCGGAGGCAATCAAGCTGGCGGAGACAGCGAGACATCTTCTCCGTGATTCGGAGGCCCTGTCGGCTCTCGCCGAATGTTGCCACTCCATCGGCGTATGGCGGTTTCACCACTTCGACGACGATCCGCCCGTGAACGACTTCCGCGAGGCGATCCAGGTGCGCCTCGGCACCGGAGATCTGATGGCTGCCGCCCAGTCGTGGCACAACATGGGATATGTCCAGTTGGCATCCGGTGACGTCGCGGGCGCCTGGTCCTCGTACGAGCACGCGACAGATCTCCTCCGTCAGGTTCGCGACGGCGGCGACACCGAACTCGCCTCGAAGGCGTTCCGCCAGTTCGGTTTCATCCTGTCGCACCAGGCGTTCGCTGCCGCACGTCACGACTCGGCCCGCGCCGCCCTTCAAGCGACAGGACGATACTTCGACCACGTCCGGCTTACCGGCGCCCACCGTGAGCCGGTCTACGCCTACCTCGCGCCGGGAATCGCCCTAGCCGCTTCCCGCGAGGTGCCCGAGGACGAGGCGAACGCGCTCGAGGCGCTGGTGGGCATCGCTCCAGACCCGGAGTCATGGCTGCTCGCTGCCGTCCGTCAGGCGACCGACGCCATGACGTCGCCTGTGGATACGGGCACCGGCCGGCACGCCTACCTGGGCGCCCGGATCCTCGCGCTGGCAGAGCTGGCGCGCTGGCACCACATGGCCGGGCGCGGCCGGGAGGCGGACGGACTGGTGGACTTGGCCGTGAATCTGTCGCGCGCGCGGGGATGGCACGGGGAGGCAGTGCGCGCTGCCCGCGTCTCCGAAGGATCGTCGTGACGGCCACGCCGACCGCGGATTTCACCATTGCCGGCTGCACCGTCATCGATCCGGATTCCGGCACCACCACCCTCGGCTCGTTGTCGATCATCTCCGGTTCAGTCAGCACACGCACCACCGCAGATGCCGACCTCCCACACCTCGACGGCACCGGTTTGTTCGCCGTTCCCGGGCTCATCGACATGCACGTCCACGCGACCAGCGATCCTCATGGCCGGACCGCGTCGAGCTGGTCGGACATCTCGGCCACCACCATGACGCTGACGGCTGTCGCGAATCTGGCGACCGCGCTGCGCAGTGGGATCACGACGGTCCGCGACCTGGGTGCTCCGCGTGACCTCGGGTACTCCATCCGCAACGCCTGGGCCCGGGACTTGTTCGTCGGGGCCAGGCCGTTCGTCGCCGGTCCGGTCATCACCGCAGTCGGCGGGCACGGAAGCTGGCTCGGTGTCGAGTCCGAAGGCGCCGGATCAATCGGCGCGCTCGTGCGTCGAAACGCCGCCGACGGCGCGGATGTGATCAAGCTGGTGATGCGCAGCGCGGCGCGCCGGATGGAACTCCGGCCGGAGGAACTGAGGGAGGCGGTCGCCGAGGCCCGTTGGCTGGACATCCCCGTAGCCGTACACGCGAACTTCTCGGAGCGTTCGATCGACGCGGCCGTGGAAGCCGGCTGCGACACCTTGGAGCACGGCTTCGCGATATCGGAGGCCGCTGCCGGTGCGATGTCGAAACAAGGCACCGCCCTCTGCTCCACCGCTGTAGCGCTCCAATCGATAGTGAGGCGTCCGCAGCTCTGGATCCGGCAGGGAGGCAAAAGTCTGGTGGAGATGGCCGTCAGGCAGCTCCCGGAGGCACGACGCAGCTTCGAGCGAGCTCTGGCGGCCGGCGTCACCCTCATCGCGGGGACGGACGCCGGAGCCGCCGGTGTGGGTTTCGACTCCCTGCCGTCCGAGCTGGAGGCCATGGTTGACTGGGGCGCCTCCCCGCACGATGCGCTCGCGGCGGCGACGTGCAGGGCAGCCGAGGCTCTCCGTCGTCCGGATCTGGGCTCCCTGAGCGATGGCACGGTGGCAGACGTCGTTCTGCTCCGCGCGAATCCGCTCGTCGACATATCCGCGTGCAGAGAGGTCGAAGCCGTGATCCAGGCCGGGCGTCTCGTTCGCCTGGACACACTGTCGCGGCTACACGGAATGGCGGTGTCCTCCGCTCCGGGCACAGTCCTTCCGCCCATCGGGTCGACGTCATGAGGCGCTGGGCCCCGGCAGCGGGGTGGAGCATCGAACCGGACGCCGACGGCCTCGCGTTGACCCACAGCGGCCGCCGGATGATCGTCCGCATGCCGCCCGAGGTCGGCAGGGAGATTGTCGCGGCCGTCGGCGGGCTGTCGTCCGCCCGGGAGCTCACCTCGCGAGGTGGCGAGGAGCTGGCCAAACTCGACGCCCGCGGCGTCCTCGGCGTAGAAGTCGTCCGTGAACAGCACGTACTCGCGCGGCATGAACCGGGCGCCCGCCGGGTCCGCCACTCCCCGCCGTCGCCGTACGTGCGGCCGGTTCGCGCCCTTCCGTCGGCCCACATGCGCTTCGGTCCCGACGGGCCGGAACTGGCCGGCGGGAACTCGGCAGATCGCGTCGTCCTGACCTCGACATGGGCCGTCGAGTTCGCCGCACGTCTGATCGCACGGGCGGATGTCGAGGTCGACTCTGCCCCGGAGAGTGAACTGCTCGACCTGCTGAGCCGGGCCGGCCTGTTGGTCACCGGGCGGAACCAGCATTCGGAGGAGTGGGAGTTTCACGATTCGCTCTTCCACGGGGCGACGCGCCTGGACACGAGCTTCGGGCTGTACGGTGCCAAGATCGGAACAACTCACTGGGAGGTCGACAACCCGGTCAGGCGCCCGATGACAGCGGAGCGCATCGCTCTCGGCCACGACGACCGCTCGCAGGAGGGCATGACGCTCCAGGAGGCGATTTCCGCCAGGTCATCGCTGCGCGACCATGGCGGTCCGCCCATCGGGAGCGCGGAGATCAGCGCCGTCCTCGATGCGTCACTTCGGATTCGCCGCTTGGAGCGTACCGTCGCGAGCGAGCGAGCGTGGCGTTCGATGCCGACCGGCGGGGCGCTGTCGGGGCTGTCCGCCGTCGTCATCGCGGCTTCGGCCCATGACCTGGAACGCGGGGCATATGAATACGACGCCGTGAGCCACGAACTCGCGCCGGCGTCAGGACCCGCGCCGGCGATCGACCGGTGGCTGGGCCTCGCCCATCGATTGACGGGCATCCCGCACACGTCGATTCAGGCGATGGTGCTGTTCGTGCTCGACTACGCCCGCCCCGCCCGTTCCTACGACTCCATAGTCTATGCGACCGCGTTGAAAGAGGTAGGTGCCGCGCTCCAGGCCATGGCCCTGGTGAGCGCCGATCGAGGGCTGTCCTTCTGCCCGATGGGTGGCGGCTTCGCGACGACCGCGGGACTGGGAGAGGGCATCCGAACCGGCGCCGTCATCGGTGAGGCAGTGCTGGGGCGGCCAAAAGGGACCGAACGAGCCGGCGAATGACGCCCCGGGAAGACCAGGCGTTCATTCGCCGGGCCGGGAGTCGGTCATCGGCGGAACGGCCCGGCTTCCCTGCGCGACGTCATCGATCACGAAACGTGAGCCTGCCGTCCTGCGGCGAACGGAGCAGCCCTCCGACCGTCACCACGGCGGGGCTGGCGCGTACGCCGTAGCGTCGATGGCATGAGAACGATGCTGGTGTCGCTCGCGGTGATCGTGGTGGTGGTGCTCGCGCTCGTCGTCTTCGTCGCCCGCCGCGACCGGACGAGGCGCCCGTCGGACGAGGATCCGGCCGCGGTTCGCCAGGCCGGCGCCGACCAGCACCGGCACGACGCGCAGCGGCAGATCGCGTCGGGCCTCGCCGAGCGGCACCGCAACCCGCCGAGCACGTAGGCACGACCGGCGGTGCGGGCCGGTTTATCGGTGGCCCCGCGGCGACCCACCGTGCAGGATCACCCGGTGGTCCCACCCGACACGGTTCTCTCCGACCTCCGCGAGGCGTGGCGCCGCACGCTGACGGACGACCTTCTCGGCCTGTACCTGCACGGGTCGCTCGTGGCAGGCGACTTCGACATGAACCGCAGCGACCTCGACCTGCTCGCGGTGCTCGCGAGGGACCCGGACGGGAAGCTCCTCGGCGTCCTCGCCGAACTGCACGCGGACCTCGACCGGCGGCACCCGCTGTGGGCCGGCCGGATCGAGGTGGAATACGTGTCACTGGACGCGGTACGCCTCGTTCCCGGCCGGGACCACGTGATCGCCCGGATCAGTCCCGGGGAGTCGTTGCACCTGCTGCCCGCCACCACCCACCGCGTCGTGACCTGGGCCGCCGTGCACGACTACGGCCGTACGCTGCTGGGACCGCCGGCCGGCGGGCTGCTGCCCGCCGTCGAACCCGGCCTCGTGCGCGCCGCCCTGCGGGACCACGTGCGCGACTGGCCGGACTGGGTGCTCGACATGACCCCACCCGGAGCCCAGTCGTACGCGGTGCTCACGCTCTGCCGCGCCTACCAGCGCCTGTGCGACGGGCGGCAACTGTCCAAGCGGCAGGCCGCCCAGCAGACCGCCGACGTCCTGCCGCGATGGGCGGACCTGATCGTCTGGGCGCGCGACTGGTGGTACGACTCCGGCCACGACAGCGATCCCGGCCGGTTCGACGAGGTCCGGGCGTTCGTGCACGAGGTCAGCGCCACCGTCCTGGCCGAGGAACGCAAGGCGGAAGCATCCGGCGGACACCTGTAGTTCGACGCCCTGACGATCAGGCTGCCGCACGTCCCGATGGACCTACTCCTTCAGGCCGATGTTGTCGATCGGCGGAGCGCCGAGCAGCCGCCGGACGGGCCACACCGTGCTCACCAGCGCCAGCAGTGCCGTACCGCCGAGCACCGCCGCCCACCCGAGCGGCGGCACGTACGGGATCGGGCTGCCGGTCAGCCCGTTGACGATCGCGGCCAGCGTCAGCACCGCGATCGTCGCGCCGATCAGCACCGCGGTGCCGAGCAGCCCGGCCTGTTCGGCCCGGACCATCCCGCGGATCTGACGGCGGGTGACCCCGACCAGTTGCAGCAATGCCAGCTCGCGGCGGCGGGCCAGCGCCGCCATCACCATCGTGGTGGCCGCCGCCAGCGCCGCGTACCCGACCATCACGCCGATCAGCAGCCGGTTCAGCCAGGCGCCGAGCGCCAGATCGGTGCTGAGCAGGCGCGTACGGGTGGCGGCGTCGAGAATCTCGGCGCCGGGCCGCGCCGCCGCCCACGTGGCCAACGCGGTGCCGGCGTCCGGGCCGCCGCGGACCAGCACCTCGTCGACGGTGTTCGCCGCGGTGTGCCCGGCGACCGTCTCGGCGGCCACTGTGACGTCGCCGAAGCCGAGGCCACGGTCGTAGATCGCGATCACGTCCAACGTGACCGGGGTGCCGTCGCCCAGCCAGAGTTCCGCCTTGTCGCCGACGTCCCAGCCGGACGAGGACGCCTGCATCGTGGACAGTGCGACGGTACCGGCGCGCAGCTCGGCCAGGGCGCCCTTGCGCACGGTGAGGTCCATCGTCGACGTGAGGCCCTCCGGGTCGACCGCTTGCGCGCCGACCGGCTCGATGCCGCCGAGCGCCCGCACCACGACCTGGGTGCGGCGTACCCCGGTGGCAGCCTGCACCCCGGCCAGCTCGCGGATCTCCCGGGCCGCGTCCGCCGGCAGTCCGCCCGGAGCGGTGAGCACCCGCTCGGCGAGCGTTCCGGCGCTGCTCTGCGTGGCGGTCTGCCGTTCCAGGTTGTCCTGCAGGAACCAGACCGAGCCGCCGAACCCGACGGACAGCACGAGGGCGGTCAGGACGGTGGCCATGCCCTGCGCGTTGGCCCGCAGGTTGGCTGCGGCCAGGTAGCCGCCGGCCCGCCAGATGCGCGGCAGCACCGGGGTGAGCAGGCGTGCCGCGTAGGCGTTGATCATCGGTGCGAGCAGCGCCACCGCGATGACGAACAGGTAGAGCATGCCGACCGCGCCGGCCAACGCCCCGGCCGACCCGGCGCCGCCGAGCGTGAACGCCCCGGCGCTGCCGGCCGCCATCAGCGTCAGCACGCCGGCGATCATCCGTGCCGGGCCGCTGCGCCGAGGCTCGACGGCGATCTCGCCGAGCGCCTCGATCGGCTTGATGGCGGTGACCCGGCGCGCGGCGATCAGCGCGGCGACCACCGCCACCAGGACGGCCGTACCGATGGCGGCCGGCACCGCGAACAGACCGCCCGCCATCGGGAAGCCGGCCGGCACGAACCCGCGCCCGACCAGTTCGCCGTGCACCCAGCGGGCCGCCAGCAGGCCGACCGGGCCGCCGATCGCGGAGCCGGCCAGGGCGAGCAGCGCGGCCTCGGCGACCAGCATGCGGCGCACCTGCCCCGGCGTGGCGGCGACCGCGCGCAGCAACGCCAGGTCACGTCGACGGTGCCGGACGGACAGCCCGATGGTGCCGGCCACCACGAACACGATCAACAGGACGACGTACCCGCCGAAGGCCGCCCCGGCCCCGACCAGCAGGCTCTGGGCGGCCAGGTTCTCCGACTGCTCGGCCTTCCCGCGGTCCTTTCCGGCGTACGTCGTGGCGCCGGCCGCCGACGCGATCTCGCGCACCGCGCCGAGGTCGGCGCCGGGCGCCATCCGTACGCCGATCGCGTCCACCCGGCCCGGGTGGGCGGACAGGCGCGCGGCCTGCGCGTCGGTGAAGAACACCGCCGCCGTACCGGTCTCGGCGGTTCCGCTCACCCGGTACGACCGGTTGATTCCGCCGACGACCAGCTCGATGGGGTCGCCGGGCGACACCCCGAGCCGGGTGTCGGCCACCACCTCGTCGTCGGTCCGGGGCGCGGCGCCCGCGGCGAGGCGACGACCGGTGAAGACATACGTGTCCCAGCCGTGCCCCACGGCTGCGGGTGAGCCGATCGGCACCCGGTCGTCGCCGGTGACGGCCACGACGCCCGGCACCCGGCGGATCCGGTCCACCAGGTCGGCGTCCACGGTGCCGCCCTCGGGCAGCGCCACCGTGCTCGTGGTGGTGTCACCGTCGAACTCCCGGAACGTGTGGCTGATCGTGCGGTTGGCGACGACCACGTCGGCACTCGCCCAGAGCCGCGGCTCCGGGCGGAACCGCAGCCCCGATTCGACGAGCGTGCCCATCGCCACCAGGATCAGCACGCCGACGATCAGGGCCAGCAGGGTCGCGGCGGCGGGGCCGGTGCGGTGCCGCAGCAGGCGGGCGGCGAGGCCGGTCATCGGAGGACCCGCCCGTCCAGCGACGCCAGGTGCTCGGCGATCCGGACGGCGCCGAGCTGCGGGAGGTCGGCGACCATCGCGCCGTCGGCCAGCACGAGGACCCGGTCCGCGTACGACGCGGCGATCGGATCGTGGGTCACCATCACCACCGTCTGCCCGTGTTCGTCCACGACCGCGCGCAACAGCGTCAGCACCTCCGTCGCGGTCCGCGAGTCGAGGGCGCCGGTGGGCTCGTCCGAGAAGATGACCTCGGGGCGGGTGGCCAGCGCCCGGGCGATCGCCACCCGCTGCTGCTGGCCGCCGGAGAGCGCCGCCGGCCGGTGGTGCAGCCGGTCGGCGAGGCCGACCCGCTCGACCACGTGGGTCAGCCAGGCCCGGTCCGGACGGACGCCGGCCAGACGCAGGGGCAGCACGATGTTCTCCTCGACGGTGAGCGCGCCGATCAGGTTGAACGCCTGGAAGACGAACCCGATCCGGGTACGCCGCAGCTCGGTCAGGCGCGTCTCGGACAGCCCGGACAGGTCGGTGCCGCCGAGGACCACCCGGCCGTTCGTGGGGCGGTCGAGCCCGGCCGCGATCTGCAGCAGCGTGCTCTTGCCGGAGCCCGAGGGTCCCATAACCGCGGTGAAGGTGCCCCGGCCGAAGCCGACGTCGACGCCCGCGAGCGCGGTCACCTGGTTGCGGCCGGCGCCGTACACGCGGGTGAGTTGTTCGACGCGTACCGCCGGTTCGACGGTCTGTCCCATTCTGGTGGCCTCTCTCCGTGGGCTCGGCAGGAACTGCGCGCACCAGAAACGCTATTGAGCTGGGGGAACGGCGACCATCCAGCGGGCTGCCCAGTCCGGGTACAGCAGGCACCACCTCCGACCCGTATCTCAGCGGGCCGGCGCCGGAAGGTGGAGGCGGCCGTCGTGGACCTCGGCGATCTGGTCGACGGCGGTGAGGTGCGTGCGGTCGTGGGTGACCAGGACGGTGGCGGTGGTCTGCTGGTGGGTGAGGCGGGTGATCAGGTCGATGACGGCGGCGCCGCGTTCGTGGTCGAGCGCGCTGGTGGGTTCGTCGACGAGCAGGACTGGGGGGTCGTTCATCAGGGCGCGGGCGATGTTGACGCGCTGGCGCTGGCCGCCGGAGAGCTGGTGCGGCCGGCGGTCGGCCTGACCGGCGAGGCCGACCGCGTCGAGGAGTTCCACGGCGCGGGTACGGGCTCCGGCCGGTGGGCGGCCGTCGATCTGGGCCATCACCTGGAGTTGCTCGGCGGCGGTGAGGGAGGGCAGCAGGTTGGGCTGCTGGAAGACGATGCCGATCTTGTGGCGGCGCAGGTCGGCGAGTTCGCCCCGCGTCATTCCGGTGGTGGGGGTGCCGTCGATGGTGACGGTGCCGGAGTCGGGGGTGATGAGGGTCGCGGCGACCGCGAGGAGGCTGGACTTGCCGGAGCCGGAGGGGCCGATCACGGCGGTCAGGCTGCCCTTGGGTACGTCCAGGGTGACGCGGTCGAGGGCGGTCAGGCGGCCCTCGCCGTCGGGGTAGGTGAGGGTGATGTCGGTCAGGTTCAGGCTCATCGGGCGCTCCCCAGGGCGGTCAGCGGGTCGACGGAGGTGATGCGGCGGATGGCCAGAGCGGCGCCGAGGGTGCCGAGGACGACGATCACGGCCGCGGGAAGGAGGACGGTCACCGGGGTGAGGAGGAACGGCACCGTGGACCCGGCGACGAGGGCGCCGAGCGCGGCGGCGATGCCGGTGCCGAGCAGGGTGCCGCCGGTGAGCAGGACGACGGCTTGTCCGAGGGCGTCCTTGAGGAGGTTGGCGGTGGGGGCGCCGAGTGCCTTGAGCACTGCGACGTCGCCGCTGCGCTGGATGGTCCAGACGGTGAAGAAGGCACCGATGACGAGGGCGGAGATGGCGAACAGGAAGCCGCGCATCAGCTGCAGGGAGCCGTTCTCGGAGGTGTAGGAGCCGATCGCGGACAGCGAGTCGGCCACGGAGACCGTCCTGGTGCCCGCCTGCCGGTCGGTGGCTCCCAGGTCGGCGTCCGCGGTGGTGGTGAGGGCGACGACGGTGGCCGTCTGGCTGCCGTCGCCGGTGCCGGTGGGAGGCGCGCTCTTCTGCCACACGTCCAGGCTGATCCACACCACGGGGGTGTGGCTGAAGGAGGCGTCGCCGCGTACGGCCGCCACTGTCAGTTGCTGCCCGGCCAGGGTGACGGAGTCGCCGGCCCGCACACCGAGGTCGTCGGCGGCCTTGGTGGACAGCACCGCCGAGCGGTCGTCGATCCGGCCGCTGTCGGGGGCCAGGCGGGAGCCGGGCCGGACGCCGAAGGCGGAGACCCCGACGCTCCGGTTTCCGGCGGTGGCCCTGGTCGTGGTGATGCCCAGCGGTTCGGCGCCGGTCACGCCGGGGGCCTCGGCCCACTGCTGCCACTGCCGCTCGGTGACAGTGGAGTTGGAGTAGGACACGTCCTGGCCCTCGCCGGGCGCCTGGAAGGCGATCCTGTCGGCGGGCAGGCCGGTGATGGCGGAAATGTTCTGCCGGCCCAGTCCGGCCGTCAGCCCGGACAGCAGCCCGACCAGCAGGGTGATCAGCACGATGACGGTCCCCATCAGGGCGAAGCGCCCCTTGGCGAACTTCAGGTCTCTCCAGGCGACGAACACGGCAGTGGCCTGTCCTTTCGGGCGGTGGAACGGTATGCATCCACGATCGCGGCCGGCGCCGGTGTGCGCGTCTGGCGTGGGACAGCACTTCGCGGGCCGAAAGGCGACGCCCGGGTTCTAACTTTCGATAGAGGCCCCCGGGGCGCCGGCGTCGGTAACGTGGGACGCACTGTGAGCACCGCTGCCCCTGCCCTGACCCCGACCACCCGAGCCCTGGCCTGGTGCCTGCACCTGCTGATCATCGGCCTGCTCGTCCTGGCCGCGGGCCGGGCGGTGGCCGGCGACCGGCCGCACGCCGGATCGATCGTGGCGGTGGCGGTGGCGTGCGGTCTGGCGTACGCCGTCGGGCCGCTCCTCCCCCGCATCCGGCGCTCGCGGCGGGTCGCCGCGTGGTGGCTGGCCGCTGTCGGCGCCGTGTGGCTGGTGTTGCTGGGCCTGTCCCCCGACGCGATCTGGGTGGCGTTCCCGCTGTACTTCCTCCAGCTCCACCTGTTGCCGCGCCGCGCCGGCCTGGCCGCCGTGATCGTCACCGCCGTGGCGGCCGTCGCCGGGTTCGGCGCCCACACCGGCTCCTTCACCCCGGCCACGGTGATCGGTCCCGCGCTCGGCGCCGCCGTCGCCGTCGGGGTGGTGTGGGGATACCAGGCCCTGTACCGGGAGAGCGAACAGCGCCGGCAGCTGATCGAGGAACTCACCGCCACCCGGGCCGACCTGGCCCGGGCCGAGCACACCGCCGGCGTACTCGCCGAGCGCGAGCGTCTGGCCCGCGAGATCCACGACACCCTCGCCCAGGGCCTGTCCAGCATCCAGCTGCTGCTGCGCGCCGCCGAGCGCGCCCTGCCCGGCCGGCCCGACGCCGCCTCCGGTCACGTCGACGCGGCCCGTCAGGTCGCCGTGGACAACCTCGCCGAGGCCCGCCGCTTCGTCGCCGCGCTCACCCCGCCCACCCTGGAAGGCACCACCCTGGCCGGGGCCCTGGAACGCCTGTGCAGCACCACCAGCGCCCGCCACCGCCTCACCGCCCGCTTCCACCTCACCGGCGACCCCGTGTCGCTGCCGACCGCCCACGAGGTGGCGCTCCTGCGTATCGCCCAGTCCACAGTCGCGAACACGGTCCGCCACGCCCGGGCCACGACGGCCGAGGTCACCCTCAGCTATCTCGGCGACCGCATCGCCCTGCACGTCGTCGACGACGGGCGCGGCTTCGACCCGGAACAGCTGCCCGCTCCCGACGTCGACGGCGGCGGCTTCGGCCTGGCGGCCATGCGCGCCCGCATGGCCGCCCTCGGCGGCACCCTGGCCGTCGCGTCCGCGCCCGGCCGGGGCACCGCCCTGACCGCCGAGCTTCCCCTCGCCCCGACCACCAGGACCGAGCCCGAGGGCCGACCGTGACCGACGACGTTCCCATCCGCCTCCTCCTGGCCGACGACCACCCGGTCGTACGGGCCGGACTGCGCGCCGTGCTGGAAACCGAACCCGACCTGGTCGTCGTGGCCGAAGCCGCCACCGCCGAGGAGGCCGTCACCCGCGCCGCCGCGGGCGACATCGACGTCGTGCTGATGGACCTGCAGTTCGGCAAGGGCATGGGCGGCGCCGAGGCGACCGCACGGATCACCGCCGAACCGGAAGCGCCGCGCGTGCTGATCGTCACCACGTACGACTCCGACGCCGACACCCTGCCCGCCATCGAGGCCGGCGCCACCGGCTACCTCCTCAAGGACGCCCCACCCGACGACCTGGCCGCCGCCGTCCGCACCGCCGCCGCCGGACGCACCACGCTGGCACCCACCGTCGCGAACCGGCTGATGAACCGCCTGCGTACGCCGGGCACCGCCCTGACCCGACGCGAGACCGAGGTCCTCGCCCTGGTCGCCGACGGTCTGTCGAACCACAGCATCGGCGCCCGCCTGCACCTGACCGAGGGCACCGTCAAGTCCCACCTGGCCCGCATCTACGCCAAGCTCGGCGTCGAGTCGCGTACCGCCGCCGTCGCCACCGCCACCGAACTCGGCCTCATCCGCCGCTGACCCCGGGCACGTGCGGTAGTCGGCCGCGCCGGCTACCGGCGTCAGCGATTGAGCAGGTCACAGCCGGGGTAGTGGGCCTCCTCGCGGAAGATCAATCGGCGGCCGGGTCCCGGCCTGTCCGGCGAGAGGGGTACGACCGGTGCGGAGCTGGGTACGCGACGCCGTCGCGCGGTTACGCGGCGACGGGATGACAGTGGTCGAGCTGACCGCCGCCGCTGTGGTCGCGTGGATCGTGGCGGCGGTGGTGATCCGTCACCCGGATCCGTTCTTCGCGCCGACCGCCGCGCTCGTCGTGCTCGGCGAGTCCCGCGGGCGACGGCTGCGGCAGACCGTCGAGATCCTGCTCGCCGTGGCAGCCGCCGTGCTCGTCGCCGAGCTGCTGGTGTACGCGCTGGGCCCGGGCACCGAGACGGTCCTGCTGGTGCTGCTGCTGACCACCACGACGCTCGTGGTGATCGGGGCCCGCCGTGCCCTGGTCGTGCAGGCCACCGTCTCGGCGATGTACCTGGTCGTGGTCTCCGCGCCGAACGGGACGCTGATGCCGTTCCGCTTCGTCGACGCGCTCATCGGCGGCGCCGTGGCGCTCGCCGCCAGCCAGCTGATGGCCGCCCGTGACCCGCTGGCACCACTGGTGGCCCAGGCCCGGCGCAGCTACACCGACCTGGCCGACCTGCTCGACCAGGTCAACGCGGCACTGAAGGGCTGCGACGAGGACGCCGCCCGCGCCGCGCTGGACCGGGCGCGGCAGGTGGACGACTGCGTCGCCGAGATGCAGGCCGCCGTGCTCGCCACCGGCGAGACGCTGCGGCTGGGACTGCGCCGGCGGCACCTGGGCAAGCTCGCCGAGGTGGAGGCCACGCTGCGGCAGCTCGACTACGCCGCCCGCAACATCCGGGTGCTGGCCCGGGCCGGCGTGACCCTGACCCGCCGGCACACCGCCACGCCGCCGGAGCTGGCCGCCGCGATCGGCGCGCTGACCTCCGCCGTACGGTCGGCTGGTGAGGCCATGGCCCACGACCTCACCGGCGCCGACGCCGACCGGCACGCGCAGCGGGCCGACGCGGCGGCGCTGGAGGCGGTCCGGATCGCCGCGGGCCTGCTGCGGACCGATCCGCCGCTGCCGGTCACCATGATCGTCGGGCAGATCCGGGCGACCGCCATCGACCTGCTGCGCGGTGTCGGCCACGACGACGTGACGGTGCTGGACCGGGTGGACGAGGCGCTCGGCCTGAGCCGGGGGTGACACGTTCGCCGCTGGTCCGCTCAGTGCTGGTGGATCGGGGTGTCGAGGTCCGTCAGCCGCCGGCCGGACCCTCCGGCGGCCAGGGCGACGAACTCGGCGGCGATCGCCACGGCGGTCTCCTCCGGCGTCCGCGCCCCCAGGTCGAGTCCGATCGGTGAGGAGAGCCGGGCGAGGGCGGCCTCGTCCACGCCCGCCTCGCGCAGGCGGCGCAGCCGGTCGGTATGGGTGCGGCGGCTGCCCATCGCGCCGATGTAGCGGGCCCGGGTGCGCAGGGCGACCTCCAGCAGCGGGACGTCGAACTTCGGGTCGTGGGTGAGGACGCAGAGCACTGTGCGCTCGTCGACGGCCGTCGACTCCAGGTATCTGTGCGGCCACTGCACGACGAGGTCGTCGGCGTCGGGGAAGCGCTTGCGGGTGGCGAACACCGGCCGGGCGTCGCACACCGTGACGTGGTAGCCGAGGAAGCGGCCGATCCGGGCCACCGCGACGGCGAAGTCGATCGCGCCGAACACGATCATCCGTGGTGGCGGCAGGTACGACTGCACGAACACGGACACCTCGTCGTGCCGCTGCTGCCCGCGCGTACCGAGTCGCACGGTTCCGGTGGTGCCGAGGGCCAGCATCCCCTCGGCCTGCTGCGTCACCGCGCGGTCCAGGTCGGCGTCGCCGAGGGTGCCGGCCACCCGGTCGGGCCAGACCACCATCTGGGCCATTCCGGCGGACGCCGTCGCCACCGGCGTACCCGCGCGGATCGCGGCGAGCACCGCGTCGGGCTCGGTCAGCACGACGTCCGGCTGCACCAGGACCTCGATGGTGCCGCCGCAGGTCAGGCCCACCTCGAAGGCGTCGTCGTCGCCGACGCCGTACGTCTCGGTGCGCACCTGGCCGGTGCGTATGGCCTCCCGGCACAGCTCGTACACAGCGCCCTCGACGCACCCTCCGGAGATGCTGCCGACGACCTCACCGTCGGCGCAGACCGCCATGGCCGCGCCCGGCGGTCTGGGCGCCGACTTCCAGGTCCGCACCACCGTCGCGACGGCGAACCGGACGCCGGCGGCACGCCACGCGCTCAACCCGTCGACGATGTCTCGCATTGCCGCACGATCCGTGAGCAGCCGCGGCACCGTCAACGCCGACCTAAGGACTTGCTTAGGTCGGCGTTGACTTCCGCGGGCACCGGCACCACATTGACGACTTCCGGAGGTGCGATATGCAGGTGCCGGCCCCGTTCGAGTACGAACGAGCAACCAGTGTGGACCACGCCATCAGCCTGATGGAACGGCTGGGCAGCACGTCACGGCTGATCGCCGGCGGGCACAGCCTGCTGCCGATGATGAAGCTGCGGCTGGCCAGTTTCGACTATCTCATCGACATCAACGATCTCCATGACGAGCTCGGCTACATCGAGGCGGGCCCGGACGAGCTACGCATCGGTGCGCTGACCCGGCATCGGGAGCTGCTGGAGTCCGCCACCCTGACGGCGGCCTTCCCGATCTTCGCCGACGCCGAACGGGTGATCGCCGATCCGATCGTGCGCAACCGGGGCACACTGGGCGGCTCCCTGTGCCAGGCGGACCCGTCGGAGGACCTGTCCGCGGTCTGCACCGCCCTGGACGCGAGCTGCGTGATCCGCGGGCCCGGCGGCGCCGAACGGGTGGTGTCCATGGAGGAGTTCCACGTCGGGCCGTACGAGACGGCCGTCGGCGACGGGGAGATCCTGGTCGAGGTCCGGCTGCCGGTGCGGCCCGGCTGCGGCAGCGCCTACGAGAAGGTGGAGCGCCGGGCCGGCGACTGGGCGGTGGTCTCGGCCGGCGCCGCGGTCTGGCTCGACGGCGGCGTGATCTCCGACGCGCGGGTCGGGCTGGCCGCCGTAGGCCCGAACACCACAGGTATCCCGGAGATCTCGGCGGCGCTGCGCGGGCAGACACCCAGCGAGAACCTCTTCGCGCAGGCCGGTGCGATCGCCGCGCGCAGCTGCGATCCGGCCACCGATCAGCGGGGCAGCGCGGACTACAAGCGGCACCTGGCCGACGAGCTGACCAGACGGACCCTGCGCCGGGCCGTGGAACGGGCGAGGAGCTGAGCATGCAGGTCACCATGACCGTCAACGACGTCGAGGTCACCCGGGAGATCGAGGGCCGGCTGCTGCTTGTGCACTTCCTGCGCGACGTGCTGGGCCTGACCGGCACGCACTCGGGCTGCGACACCAGCAACTGCGGCACCTGCGTCGTCTGGCTCGACGGCGAACCGGTGAAGTCGTGCACCGTGCTGGCCGCGATGGCCGGCGGCCACCAGGTGCGTACCGTCGAGGGCCTGGCCAAGGGCGCGGAGCTCGACCCGGTCCAGCAGGGCTTCATGCAGTGCCACGGCCTGCAGTGCGGCTTCTGCACGCCCGGCATGATGATGACCGCTCGGGCGCTGCTCAACCGCAACCCGGACCCGACCGAGGCGGAGATCCGCGAAGCGATCTCCGGCCAGATCTGCCGCTGCACCGGCTACGCCACCATCGTGCGCTCGGTGCGCTGGGCCGCCGTGCACGAGGCGAACGCGGCCGCCGCGGTCACCGAGACCACCGAATCACCCGAAGCCGGCGAGATCGACAACGCCGGCCGGCCCGCCGGGAGCGTCGTATGACGACTGTGCACGAGCGCGTGGACACCTTCCACGACAACGACCAGAAGCCGGTGGGCTACGGCCGGATGCTGCGGAAAGAGGATCCGCGCTTCGTGCGCGGCCGGGGCCGGTTCGTCGACGACGTCCGGCTGCCCGGGCTGCTGCACCTGGCCATCCTCCGCTCGCCGGTGGCCCACGCG
Organism: Micromonospora sp. CMU55-4; assembly: GCF_011602315.1. Lineage (NCBI taxonomy): Bacteria > Bacillati > Actinomycetota > Actinomycetes > Micromonosporales > Micromonosporaceae > Micromonospora > Micromonospora sp. CMU55-4. Next base: position 134,756 of record NZ_JAAOLH010000012.1, on the reverse strand, counting down.
CGGATCCTGAGCATCGACACGAGCGCCGCCGAGGCATCCCCCGGCGTCAAGGCGGTAGTGACCGGGGCGATGCTGGCCGAGCAGGGTCTGGCCTGGATGCCGACGCTCTCCAACGACGTGCAGGCCGTGCTCGCCACCGACAAGGTGCGCTTCCAGGGCCAGGAGGTGGCGTTCGTCGTCGCCGAGGACCCGTACGCGGCGCGGGACGCGCTGGAGCTGATCGACGTCGAGTACGACGTCCTCGACCCGGTCGTCGACGCCCGCCGCGCGCTGGAGCCGGACGCCCCGGTGATCCGCGACGACCTGGAGGGCAAGACCGACAACCACTGCTTCGACTGGGAGACCGGCGACGAGGCGGCCACCGCGGCGGTGTTCGCCCGGGCGGACGTCGTGGTCACCCAGGACCTGGTCTATCCGCGGGTGCACCCGGCGCCGATGGAGACGTGCGGCGCGGTCGCCGACTTCGACGCCGTCGAGGGCAAGCTGCGTCTCTGGTCCACCACGCAGGCGCCGCACGCGCACCGCACCCTCTACGCCCTGGTGGCGGGCATCCCCGAGCACAAGATCCAGGTGATCTCGCCGGACATCGGCGGTGGCTTCGGCAACAAGGTGCCGATCTATCCGGGGTACGTCTGCGCGATCGTCGCGTCGATCGTCACCGGCAAGCCGGTGAAGTGGATGGAGGACCGCTTCGAGAACCTGATCAGCACCGGCTTCGCCCGCGACTACATCATGCGTGGTGAGATCGCGGCGACCCGTGACGGCCGGATCCTGGCCATCCGCACCAACGTCCTCGCCGACCACGGCGCCTTCAACGGCACCGCCGCGCCGGTGAAGTACCCGGCCGGTTTCTTCGGCGTCTTCACCGGCAGCTACGACATCGAGGCCGCGTACTGCAAGATGACGGCGGTCTTCACCAACAAGGCGCCCGGCGGCGTGGCGTACGCCTGTTCGTTCCGCATCACCGAGGCCGTCTACCTCGTCGAGCGGATCGTCGACTGCCTCGCCGACGAACTGGGCATGGACCCGGCCGAGCTGCGGCTGAAGAACTTCATCCGCCCGGAGCAGTTCCCGTACACCACGAAGACCGGCTGGGTGTACGACTCCGGCGACTACGAGCCGACCATGCGGCTGGCGATGGAGATGGCCGGCTACGCCGACCTGCGGCGCGAGCAGCAGGAGAAGCGGGCCCGGGGCGAGCTGATGGGCATCGGCATCGCGTTCTTCACCGAGGCCGTCGGCGCCGGGCCGCGCAAGAACATGGACATCCTCGGCCTGGGCATGGCCGACGGTTGCGAGTTGCGCGTGCACCCGACCGGCAAGGCGGTGGTGCGGCTCAGCGTGCAGTCCCAGGGTCAGGGGCACGAGACGACGTTTGCGCAGATCGTCGCCGAGGAGATCGGCATTCCGCCGGACGACATCGACGTGCTGCACGGCGACACCGACAACACGCCGTTCGGCCTCGGCACGTACGGCAGCCGGTCCACCCCGGTCTCCGGCGCCGCGGCGGCCCTGGTGGCCCGCAAGGTCCGCGACAAGGCCCGGATCATCGCCTCCGGCATGCTGGAGGTCTCGGTCGCCGACCTGGAGTGGGACAAGGGTTCCTTCCGGGTCAAGGGCGATCCGGGTAAGAGCGTGACGATCCAGGACATCGCGATGCGGGCCCACGGCGCCGGTGACCTGCCCGAGGGCGTCGAGGGCGGGTTGGAGGCGCAGATCTGCTACAACCCGTCGAACCTGACGTATCCGCACGGGGCGTACATCTGCGTGGTGGACATCGACCCCGGCACCGCGCAGGTCAAGGTGCGGCGGTTCATCGCCGTCGACGACTGCGGCACCCGGATCAACCCGATGATCATCGAGGGGCAGGTGCACGGCGGGCTGGCCGACGGGGTCGGCATGGCCCTGATGGAGATGATCGCGTTCGACGAGGACGGCAACTGCCTCGGCGCGTCGCTGATGGACTACCTGCTGCCGACCGCGCTGGAGGTGCCCGACTGGGAGACCGGCTTCACCGTCACCCCGTCCCCGCACCACCCGATCGGCGCGAAGGGTGTGGGCGAGTCCGCCACCGTCGGCTCCCCGCCCGCGATCGTCAACGCGATCGTCGACGCGCTCGAACCCTTCGGCGTACGGCATGCCGACATGCCGTTGACGCCGTCGCGCGTCTGGGACGCGATGCGCGGCAACGCCCGCCCGCCGATCTAGGGGAGGTGGCCATGACGACTATCGCCCGCCGTACGCAGGATCTGACCGTCTCGCGCGCGCCGTTCGTGCACGCCACGGTGGTCCGGGCGCAGGACCCGACGTCGGCCCGGCCCGGCGACGACGCGGTGATCCTGCCCGACGGCACCATCGAGGGTTTCGTCGGCGGGGTGTGCGCCGAGAACTCGGTGCGGGCGGCCGCCCTGGACACCCTCCGCGACGGCAAGGCGCTGCTGCTGCGGGTCCTGCCGGACGGCACGCCCGCCTTTCCCGACACGCCGGGGGCACGGGTCGTGGTCAACCCGTGCCACTCGGGCGGGGCGCTGGAGATCTTCCTGCGCCCGGTGCTACCGGTACCCGTGCTGGGTCTGGTGGGCGACACGCCGATCAGCGCGGCGGTGGCCACCCTGGCGGCCTTCCTCGACTTCGAGGTGGCCACGTCCGGCGACTACGCCGGCGCGACAGCGGTCGTGGTGGCCGGCCTCGGCAAGGGCGAGCAGGACGCCATCCGCGCCGCCCTGGACGCCGGGGTGGGGCACATCGCGCTGGTCGCCAGCCGAAGGCGCGGGGCGGCGGTGCTCGACGAACTGGCGCTGTCCGACGCGGAGCGCGCCCGGGTCCGGACCCCGGCCGGGCTGGAGATCGGGGCGCGCTCACCACAGGAGATCGCACTGTCGATCATGGCCGAGGTGGTACGGGCGCTGCGGGTGGACGGCCTCGCTTCCTCCCCCGCACCACCCGCGGCGCTCCCCCAGCAAGCAGTCGACCCGGTGTGCGGGATGACAGTCCTGGTCGGACCGGACACCCCGCACGTGCGGATCGACGGCACCGACCACTGGTTCTGCTGCCCCGGCTGCCTCGACCGGCACGTGGCGGCGTAGCCGTGTTCGTCACCGGCCTGGTTCTGGCCGCCGGGGCCTCGGTGCGCCTCGGCGAGGCCAAACAGCTGCTGCCGTACCGCGGGCGGACGCTGCTCGACGCCACCCTCGACCTGGCCCGCTCGTGCGCCTTCGACCAGTTGCTGGTGACCCTCGGTGGCGCCGCCGACCTGGTCCGCGAACGGGTGGACCTGACCGGGGTCCGGGTCGTCGAGAACGCCGAGTTCAGCACTGGCTGCGGATCGTCGGTCCGCGCCGCGGCGCAGGCGGTGGACCCGCGCGCCGACGGGCTCGTGCTCCTGCTCGGCGACCAACCAGGCGTAGGGGCCGCCGACGTACGCCGGGTCGTGGCGGCGACCACCCCGCTCGCGGTGTGCCGGTACGCCGACGGTCTGGGGCACCCGTTCTGGTTCGCCCGCGACGTCCTGCCGGAGCTGCGTGTCCTGCACGGGGACAAGGCGGTGTGGAAGCTGCTGCACTCCGGCCGGTACCCGGTCACGGAGATACCTGTGGACGGGCCGGCGCCGATCGACGTGGACACCCGCGCGGACTACCGGCGGCTGCTCTCGGGCGAGGCGCGGTGAAGGACCCCCTGGCCGTTCGGCGCCGGCTCGACGCCGTCGACTACCTGGCCGACGACGGCATGGCGATGGCCGTCTTCCTCGCGCTCAAGCTGGGCAAGCCGCTGCTGCTCGAGGGTGAGCCCGGCGTCGGCAAGACGGCGGCGGCGAAGGCGCTGGCGCGGGCGCTGGACACGACGCTGATCCGGCTGCAGTGCTACGAGGGCCTGACGCCCGGCGAGGCGCTGTACGAATGGAACTACCAGCGGCAGTTGCTCGCCATCCGGCTGGCCGAGGCCCGGCACGCCTCGCTCACCGACGCCGACCTGTTCGCCGCGGAGTTCCTGCAGGAACGGCCGATCCTGCGGGCGGTACGCCACCCGGGGCCGGTCCCGCCGGTGCTGCTGATCGACGAGATCGACCGGGCCGACGACGAGTTCGAGGCGCTGCTGTTCGAGTTCCTCGGCGAGTCCGGGATCACCATCCCCGAGCTGGGCACGTTCACCGCGACCACGCCGCCGATCGTGGTGCTCACCTCCAACCGCAGCCGCGACCTGCACGACGCGCTGCGCCGCCGCTGCCTGTACCACTGGATCGACTTTCCGCAGATGGACCGGGCCACCGAGATCGTCCGGCGGGCCGTGCCGGGCGCCACCGAAGGGCTGATCCGCACGGCGACCGCCTTCGTCGGCGACGTACGTGCCCTCGGCCTGGACAAGGCGCCCGGCATGGCCGAGGCCATCGACTGGGTCGCCGCGCTGTCAGTGCTCGGCGCCGCCGACCTCTCCGCCGCCGACGTCGTCCGGACCATCGGCACCATCGCCAAGACCCCCGACGACCGCGCCGCCGTCGCCGCCGCGCTCGGCGCACACCAGGAGAGGCCGGCATGAAGATCACCAACGAGTTCACCGTCGACATTCCGATCGCGCAGGCGTGGGCGATCCTCACCGACCTGGAGGGCGTCGCGCCGTGCCTGCCGGGCGCCCAGTTGACCGGCGTCGACGGCGACGTCCACCAGGGCACGGTGAAGGTCAAGGTCGGCCCGGTCGTCTCCGAGTTCGCCGGCACCGCACGTTTCGTCGAGAAGGACGAGGAGCGCTACCGGGGGGTGATCGAGGCGAAGGGCCGCGACCGGCGGTCCGCGGCGAACGCGTCCGCCCTGGTCACCGCCGAGCTGCGGCCGGACGGTCAGCGCACAGTCGTCAACGTGGACACCGATCTGAAGATCTCGGGGCGGCTGGCCCAGTTCGGCAGCGGCATGATCAAGGAGGTGTCCGGCAAGCTGCTCGCCCAGTTCGTCGCCAACCTCGAAGCGAGGCTGGCGGCAGAGGAGACCGGCGACCCGCACGCGGCCACCGCGCCTGACGCATCCGAGCCCGCGCCGGCCGTCGCCGCCACGCCCGACCGCGCCACGTCCGCCGCGACCGGGCCCGACGCCTCCACGGCCCTGCCCCGTACCCTCGCGGCCGACGCGGACGCCACCCCGTCCGGGACCACCGTGGCCGGCACCCCCGTGGCCGTCTCGGCGCCCACCGGTCGACCGGATGCCGACGCCGACGCCGAACCGGAGACGCTGGACCTGCTCGACATCGCCGGTGGGGCCGTCGTCAAGCGCCTCGTGCCGGTGCTCGTCGGGATCGTCGTCGTCGGTGGGATGATCGCCTGGTGGGTCGCCCGCCGGTGAGCGGCGGTCTGCTGCGCGGCGTCGACCGCGCGGCGTTCGCGACGGCGTTCGCCGACCGGTTGCGGCGGGCCGGCGTACCCGCCGGGCTCACCGAGGCCGGTGACTTCGTCCGGGCGCTCGGCGTGTGGACGCCCGGTGAGACGACCGCGCTCTACTGGGCCGCCCGGATCAGCTTCGTGCGGCGGCACGCCGACCTCGCCGCCTTCGACCGCGTCTTCGCCGCTGTCTTCGCCGACGCGCCGCCGCTGCCGCTCACCCGGTCCGCGGCCCCGCCGGGGACCCGGGACGACGTGCACCTGCCGGTGCCCGCCGACACCGACGACACCGACGACGGTGGTGGGCTGCCGTGGGCGACGTTGCCGGCGCCCGTCGCCGAGGCGGAGCCCTCCGACGCCGGGGTGCGGCTGCCCGAGCGACGGCCCAGCGCCCTCGCCGGGCTCGCCGACCGGCCGTTCGAGGACCTCGACGCCGCCCAGCTCGCGCTGCTCGGCGACGCCTTGCGCGAGGCCGTCGCCCGCTGGCCGTCCCGGCGCACCAGGCGGCACGCCGTCGGTCCGGCCGGGCGGCGGGTCGCGCTGCGTCCGACTATCGCCCGGGCCCGTCGCACCGCGTGGGAGCCCGTCGAGGTCGTCCGCGAGCGACAGGTACGCCGACCGCGCCGGGTGGTGCTGCTGTGCGACCTCAGCGAGTCGATGCGGGCCCAGGCCCACGCGTACCTGCACCTGCTGCGGGCCTTCGCGGTGACCACCGACGCGGAGGTGTTCGCCTTCGCCACGACGCTCACCCGGCTCACCGTCGCGCTGCGGCACACGTCGGCGTCCGCGGCGATCGCGCACGCCGGCGCCGCCGTGACCGACCGGTTCGGGGGTACGCGCATCGCGACGAACCTGCGGGCACTGCTCGCGTCCCCGCACGGCGACGCGGTTCGCGGGGCGGTGGTGCTGATCGGCTCGGACGGCTGGGACAGCGACCCCTCGGACGAACTCGCCGCCGTGATGGCACGGCTGAGCCGCCGCGCACACCGGATCGTCTGGCTGAACCCACGGGCCGGCGCCCCCGGCTTCGCTCCCCTGGTGGCGGGCATGGCCGCGGCCCTGCCCTACTGTGACCGGCTGCTGCCGGCCGCGACGTTCCGGGACCTGCTGGACGCCGCCGGTCAGCTCCAGAGCGTCACGTGCACCGAGGGCCGGAAGCGGTTCACCGCGACGCCCACGCCGCGCATCATCGCCTGAATCGCCCGGGGCGTCGACGCGAAGCGGCACAGTTCCGCTGCCACGGACGGTGTGCCGGGTGTGACGAGCACCAGCGAGTGCCACACCGCCTCGGCCTTGGCGTGCGGCCCGGACAACGCCACGAGTTGGCCGCTGCGGAGATCCGGCGCGACGGTGAACGACAGCGCGGGCGCGATCCCCCGGCCGCGCTGCGCCTCACCCAGCGCCGCCGCGTGGCTCTGGAAGATCTGCTGCCGCTCCTCGGGTACGCCGAGCCGGCGCAGCATCGCCGGGACAGCGCCCACGGTGTCGGTGGCCGAAGGGCCGAGCAGCCAGGTCTGGTCACGCAGCTGCCCCGGCGAGGCCGGCACACCGGCCAGCGGATGATCCGGGCCGAGGACAGTCACCAGCCGGTAGTTCATCATCGGCCGGCCGGAGATCGCCGGATCAGCCACCGGCGGCAGCGGCCCCATCGCGACGTCCGCGGCCCGGGTCAGCAGCAGCGACTCGAAGGAGCCGGGGTCGCAGACGCTCAGCTCGATGTCGAGGTCGGCGGCGCGTCTGGCGAACAGCTCGATCAGTCTCGGCGCGGCGAACTCGGCGAACTCGCTGGAGGCGGCGACCCGCAGCATCCGGCGGCCGTGTGCCGCCGAACTGACCTCCAGGACCGTACGGTCCTGCAGGCCCAGCATCTCGGCCGCGCGGCTGGCGAGCCGCAGCCCGCCGGGGGTGAAGGCCAGCCCCGCCGCCGTCCGGGTGAACAACTGGTCTCCGAACTCCCGCCGGAGCTGGCCGATGAGCAGCGAGACCGCCGACTCGGAGACCTCCAGTTGCGCGGCGGCCTGCTTGACGGATCCCAGCCGGACGACAGCGACGTAGGCCCGTAGCTGCGTCGGAGTCATCGGCGTCGACCCGCCCTTCTGCTGCGCCGTGGACTGCTGCGGGCAGCCCGCGGTGTACCCCGATCATTCCCCGCCGATTGCCTCGCCGCCAGGGACAGCGCGCCCGGAGCGATCCGGCCGGTACGCGGGGTGAGTGCCCGATCAGGCGTCGGTGTCGGTGAGCAGCCGGGCGGCCAGGGCGCGTATCTCGTTCTTGAGTTCGTCCGGGCGCTCGATCGTGAACGACCAGCCGAGCCCGGCGAGCATCTGTGCCGCGCCGTCGAGCCGTTCCGCTCGGGCGGTGAGGCGCACTCCGCCGGGAACCTCGGTGAGCGTGCCGACCGAGGGCGGGATCCGTCGCTGCGCCTGCTCCGGGCTGGTGTGCAGCACCACGGAGATGTCGTGCGCGTACGGCACTGCTGCCAGCCCGGTGAGTACCTGCGTGGTGGGATCGAAGCCGGCCGGGATGTCGAACCTGCCCGGGGTGGGGCGGGCGGTCCCGATGCGGTCGAGCCGGAACGTCCGTACGGCCCGGCGGTTGTGGTCGTGGCCGGTGACGTACCACCGGCCGGCGTGGAAGACCAGCCCGTACGGGTCGAGCCGGCGCTCGCCGGCCTCGCCACGCCAGGCGGTGTAGGTGATGTCCACCGGTTGCTGATGCCGGGCCGCTTCCGCGAGCACCAGCAGCACCTCGATGCCGGGCGGGGCGGACTTCCGGACCCGTGCGGTGAAGTCCACGGTCTCCAGCAGCGAATCGATCCGCCGGGCGAGAACCGCTGGCAGCACCCGGCGGATCTTCGCGGTCGCGCTCTCGGCGGCCGCGCCTTCGGCGGTGACCAGCCCGGCCCGGCGGGCGGCGACGAGCCCGAGCATGACGGCGACCGCCTCCTCGTCGGTGAGCATGAGTGGCGGCAGCTTGTATCCGGGCGCGAGCCGGTATCCGCCGTAGCGGCCGCGCCGGGCCTCGACCGGGATGCCCAGGTCGGCGAGGTGCGCGGCGTAGCGGCGGACCGTGCGCTCGTCGACGCCCAGCCGACCGGCCAGGTCGGCGACGGTGAAGCCGCCGCCGGCCTGGAGGATCTCCAGCAACGCCAGTACGCGCGCGGTCGGCCGGGTCACGAATCCCCACTTCCAATCCGGGCGGAACCTGTCCGGTATTGATCGTAGCGTGTCAGGCATGACGACCTTCGTACTGGTTCCCGGGTTCTGGCTCGGCGCATGGGCCTGGCGCCCGGTCACCGCCGCCCTGCGCGGGCACGGCCACGAGGTGTACCCGCTGAGCCTGACCGGCCTGGGCGAGCGCGCCCACCTGGCCCGCCCGGACACCGACCTCGACGTCCACGTCACCGACGTGGTCAACCTGCTGCGCTACGAGGACCTGCACGACGTGGTGCTCGTCGGGCACAGCTACGCCGGCGCGGTCGTGACGACCGCCGTTGCCGACCGCATGACCGACCGCATCGCCCAACTGGTCTTCGTCGACACCGGCCCGCTGCCCGACGGGGCGGCGAACGAGGACTTCAGCCCGCCCCCGGAGCGTGACCGCAACGCGGCGATGGTGGCCGAACACGGCGACGGCTGGCGGCTGCCACCCCCGCCGTGGGCCGGGCTGGCGGCGAGCGCAGCAGACGTGGATGAATCGGTCGTCGCGTTGCTCGATGAGCGGTCGGTGGCCCAGCCGTGGGCGACTGCCACCACCCCGGTGCGGCTCACCGGCGCGTGGGAGAAGCTGCCCCGCCTCGGCGTGCTGTCGAGCTTCACCGCCGAGCAGGCACGCGAGATGGCCGCCACCGTGCCGCTGTGCCGGCACATGGCCGGCGATTCGTGGCGGTACGAGGAACTGCCGACATGGCACTGGCCGATGCTCAGCCGACCGGCCGAGCTGGCCCGGATCCTGCACGAGGCCAGGCCGACGGTGTAGCCCGCGGTGCCCGGGCGACCGCGCCCCAGGTCACCCGGGCACAAACATGGGGAACCATCGAACACAGCCGGTGCTCAGATGTTGGAGCCGTCCGGCGGCAGCCCGGGCGGTGGCTGCGGGGATCCGCCCCGGCCGGCAGCCGGTGGACAGGACATGCCCAGGGTGTAGGCCGTCATGGACAACGAGCCGTAGGCGTAGCCGTCGACGAGGACCTCGGTGTCGGGGGTGTCCATGGCGGCGGCCAGACCGGCGAGATACAACGCCGGGATGAAGTGATCCGGTGTCGGTACCGCACGGCGGAAGTCCCCGTGCGCGTCGAGGGTCGCGTACTCGCCCGGATCGGTCAACATCCGGGCCTTGGCGTCCTCGTCGAAGCGTCGCGCCCAGTCGAAGCCGTCGTCGGTCAGCGTCCAGTCCATGCCGCGCAGGTTGTGCACGACGTTGCCGCTCGCCACGATCAGCACGCCGCGCCGACGCAGTGGAGCGAGCCGGGCGCCGAGTTGAAGGTGGTAGTCCATCGGCTTGTCGGCGTTGATGCTGAGCTGGACGACGGGAATCGTCGCGTCCGGAAAGGCGTGCATCAGCACCGACCAGGTGCCATGGTCGATGCCCCAGCTGTCGACGTCCGCCCCGACCCAGGTCGGATGGACGACGTCACTGACCTCCTCAGCCAACTCGGGCAGCCCCGGCGCCGGGTACTGCACCTCGAACAGCTCCTGCGGAAACCCGTAGAAGTCGTGGATGGTCCTCGGCCGGGGCATCGCGGTGACGGCCGTGGCGTTGATGTACCAATGGGCGCTGACCACCAGGATCGCGCGGGGACGCGGCACCGCGGCGCCGAAGGCTCTCCACGCGGAGGTGTACCGGTTGACCTCGAGGGCGTTCATCGGGTTGCCGTGGCCCAGGAACGCCGCGGGCATCAACACATCCAGGGCCGGATGTACGTCTGAAGGCACGTGGACTTCCCTCCGTGGAGGACCGGATCGTACGGCGCGGCCCGCCGGACCTGAATGTCACGATAGTGCCGACCGCGACGTGACGTGGGGTGATCAGGCGGTCGGATGGGAGAGCGCCACGGCGATGGCTGGTCCGATCGCGACGCTGAGCAGGTAGGCGAGGTTGAACAGACCCAGTGCTTCGGCCCGGTGGGAGCCGGATACGACGCCGGCCGCGTGCAGGGCGAGTACGCCTTGGCCGGTCGCGGCGGCCAAGGAACCGAGCGTCATCGCCGCAAGCAGCAGCGGTACAGCGGTGGTGACCGTCGCCAGCAGCAGCGCGGCGGCGCCGGTGAGGAGCAACATGGCGACCGCGACGCGGCGTGGCACTCGCACGGATGCCGCGACCAGGAACCCGGAGCAGATGCCGCCGATCAGGTACGGCGCCAGCAGCACGAGCCCGCTCTGGGTGCCTGCCCATCCCGCGTGCTGTCGCAGCAGGTCCGGCGCGGCGTAGAGCAGAGCGAAGTTCCCCGCTCCCAGCGCGAAGGCCAGCGCGCACGCCGCGAGGAACCGGCCGTTCCGTGCCACCGCAGCAGGCAGGAAGCCGTCCGGGCGGACCTTGGTCCAGGCCACCAGCAGAGGCAGCAGCACGACGGTGGCCGGGCCGGCCACCAGCGGCCGGTGCGGAATGAGGACGGCTGCGGTGACCAGCATGGCCAGGATGGTCATCCCGAAGAAGTCGAACGGCGCCGGCGCCGCGTCCGGTGCGGTGGTGCCGCGGCGAGTCGCGGGCACGGCGAGCACCGCCAGCAGCGGCAACGCCAGCGCCGCCTGCCACGAGGAGAGGTCGGCGATCAGTGCGCCGGTCAGCGGACCGGTGGCCCCGACGACCGCCAGCGACGCGGCGACCACGCCCATCTGCCGGGCCGAGTCGGCCAGTTTCATCGCGGTCACGGTGAGGCCGGCAGACCCCAGTCCCTGCACCGCCGCACCGGCCACCATCGCCGACACGCTCGGGATCAGCACGAGGATGAGCGTCCCCGCTGCCACCAGCGCGGACGCGACGGTCAGGGCCGCTCGTACGCCGCGACGGGCGAGCAGCGCCGCCAACAGCGGCGTCCCCAACGCGATCCCCCAGCCGAAGGCGGTCACACCGGCGGCCGCGGCCTGTTCCCCACCACCCGTCGCGCGCGCCAGGTCGTCGAGCAGCAGTGCCGGTGCGGCAATCCCGAACGACAGCGGACCGGCCAGCAGGGCGAGCCAGGGTGTGGCCACCCGCCCCGGTGCGAGTTGCCTGTCGCGGCGAGCGGCTCGGCGCCGCTGTAGCTGATCCATGTCGTTCCTCCGGTGTCGGCTCGGTTCAGCCTTCCCGGGGCTCCTTACCGTCGGCTGATGGCCGGCTGACGTACGCGTCGGTGACCCCGCGTCGCTTCCCGTCGAGCAGAGCGACGGCCGGCGGACCTTCGCGGGGCGGGACAGCCGGCTGGCTAGTGTGAAGCGATGAGGTTCGGAGTGCTGGGCGACGTTGCGGTGTGGACGTCGGACGGCACACCTGTCGCCGTGCCCGGCCTCAAAGTGCGTGGTCTGCTGGCTGACCTGCTGGTTCACGAGGGGCGCCCGGTGACCGCCGACCGGCTGATCGAAGATCTCTGGGGTGACGAGGCGCCGGGCAACGCGCTCGGGGCGCTCCAGACCAAGGTGTCGCAGTTGCGGCGTGCCCTGGAGGCGGGCGAGGCGGGTGGCCGTGCGCTGGTCGAGTCCGGTGAGGCCGGCTACCGGCTGCGGACGTCGTCGGAATCGGTCGACGCCGGTCGCTTCGCCGCTCTGTTGCTACGTTCGGGCGCGCAGCGGGAGCCCGCTGTGCGGGCGGCGACGCTGACGGAGGCTCTGTCGCTGTGGCGCGGTTCCCCGTACGCCGACTTCAGTGACGAGCGATTCGTCCGCCAGGCGGTCGATCGGCTCAACGACCAGCGCCTGACCGCGCTGGAGGAACTGGCCGAGGCCCGGCTCGATCTTGGCCAGCACCACCTGCTCGCCGGGGAACTGACCGACCTGGTCGCAGGCCACCCGTGGCGTGAGCGACTACGGGCCGCGCACCTGCGCGCCCTGTACGGCTCGGGACGGCAGCATGAGGCGCTGTTCGCCTACGAGCAGTTCCGTCGGCAGGCGCGCGACGAACTCGGTGTCGATCCCGGCAGAGAGTTGGTCGAGCTGCACGGGGCGATCCTGCGCCAGGATCCCGCCCTCCAGCCGCCGGCACCGGCGTCGGCTCCGGCCCGAACCAACCTGCCGGCGCCTCTGTCGCCGGGTCCGTACGGCGGACTGATCGGGCGCGACGCGGCCGTCGAGGCGGTACGGGAGCGGCTGACGAACGAGCGGCTGGTGACCCTGACCGGTCTGGGTGGGGTGGGAAAGAGCAGGTTGGCGATCGAGGCCGCCCGGGTGCTGGGTGACACGTTCCCCGCTGGAGTGTGGCTCGTCGAGCTGGCCGGCCGGCCGTACAGCGGCGACCACGCGACCTGCACCGAGATCGTCGACATGGTGGCGGCGACGCTCGAGATCCGAGACGACAGTCCGCCCGGCCTGCCCGGTGATCGACCACCCCGCGAGCCGATGGACCGGCTGGTCGCCGCGCTGCGAGGTCGGCGGATGCTGTTGCTGCTCGACAACTGCGAACACGTGGTGGCGTCAGTCGCTCAACTGACCGAGAAACTTCTCGGCGCCGCGGCCGACCTGCGCATCCTGGCGACGAGCCGCGAACCGCTCGGGATCCCCGGCGAAGTCGTCATTCCGGTGCCGCCGCTGGCCCTGCCGGAGCCCGGAGCCGGCGCGCGGCAGATCGCCGAGGCTCCGGCGGTTCGGCTCTTCGTAGCCCGCGCCCGCGCCACCGAGCCGGGGTTCACCGTCGATCAGCGGAACACGGACGCGGTCGCCGTCATCTGCCGGCGGCTCGACGGCGTACCGCTGGCGCTGGAACTGGCCGCGTCCCGTCTGGCCGTTCTCGACCCGGACGAGCTGGCGGCACGGCTCGACGATCGCTTCCGGCTGCTGTCATCCGGCCGGCGCACCGCGCCCCCGCGTCAGCAGGGACTTCGCGCCGTGATCGACTGGAGTTGGGAGTTGCTGGCGCCTCCCGAACGCGCGGTGCTGCGCCGGCTCGCGGTCTTCGCCGACGGCGCCACCCTGGCCGCCGCCGAGCAGGTGTGCGCTGGCGGCCAGGTGGCAGCGGACGAGGTCCTTGATGTGCTGGCACGCCTGATCGACCGGTCGCTGGTCATGGTGCGGCACGGTGAGAGTCCGCGACGCTTTCGGCTGCCGGAGACGGTGGCTGCCTACGGTCTGGAACAGCTCGACAGCGCCGCCGAGCTGCCCGCAACTCGTCGCCGTTACGTCACGTGTTTCGCCCGTCTCGCCGAGCAGGCCGCCGGGCGGCTACGTGGTCACGATCAGAGCAGCGCGCTACGCGAGCTCGACGCCGAGAACGCGAACCTCCGGGCGGCGCTCGACGTCGCCGCCACTGACGGTCAGGCCCGCGTGGGCCTGGCGCTCGCCACCTCGTTGTCCTGGTACCGGCTGCTCCGGGGTCGGTTCGGAGAGGTGAGCCGGTCACTGCGAACGGCGCTGGACATCGTCCCGAGGAGCGAGGTCGACGTCGCACCGGACGGCCTGCGGCGACACGCGGAGATGTGGCTGACCGCTCTCGCCACCCGGGACGGCGATCCGACCGCTCCCCGGCAGCGGATCCTGGAGAGCTACCAGGACCACGAGGGGCCGGAGAAGGCGTTCGCGCAGTGGCTGTTCGCTTCCATGATGCTCGGCTCCGGAGATCCGGGCGCGGCGGCCGTCCTGGTCGACGCGGCGCTGGCGGCGTTCCGCGCCGGCGGGGACCGGTGGGGCATCGCTGCCGCCTGCGCCATCCGAGCGGACCTCGCGCTCGTACTCCGCAGCGACCTGCCCGCGGCGCAGCGTGACTGCGAGACCAGCCGGGCGCTGTTCGAGCAACTGGGCGACCGCTGGGGCCAAGTACATCCGACGAGCCTGTTGGGAACCCTGGCCGAGATCCACGGCGACTACGATCGCGCCGCCACGCGCTACCGGGAGGCGTTGCGCATCGCCGAACACCTGCGGCTGTGGACGTCGGTGTCCCGGCAGCTGGCATGCATCGGCCGGCTCGCCATTTTGAGAGGCGACCTCGACGAGGCCGTCGTCAGTCACGACCGCGCGCTACAGGTGGCCCAGGAACAGTCGAGCTCCTCCGCCGTCGCCTTCGCCGGCACGGGCCTGGCAATGATCGCGCGACGGCGGGGCGACCTCGACGCCGCCGAGACCCGGCAGCGGGACCTGCTCGACTGGAACCGCCGTGCCGGCTTCCTGCCGGGCTGCGCGCTCGCGCTGGCCGAGTTGGGGTTCATCGCGGAGCACCGCGGTGATGCTGTCCTCGCCGAGCGCCACCACCGTGAGTCGCTCGACGCGGCGCGCGCCACCGGTGATCAACGGGCGGTCGCCCTGGCTCTCGAGGGCCTGGCCGGGGCCATCAGCCTCGGCGGTGACAGTCGGCCCGCCGCGCGGCTGCTCGCCGCGGCACGGACGCTGCGCGAGGCCGCCGGCGCGCCGCTGCCTCCCGGCGAGCAACACGACGTCCAGCGCATCACCGCCCGCCTCCGGGAGGCGCTCGGCAGCGACGAACTCGCTGCCGAGATGAGCCGCGGCGCACAGCTCGACCTCGACGAACAGCCGTTCAGCGGCGTCGGTAAGGGGGTGGTCAGCGAACGGTAAGCCTGCTCGGCACGGTTGACCGAGTACCGAGCCGACCCAGGAGGCAGCATGCATACCGATGCCAGGATCGCCGTCATCTACTACTCCGCCACCGGCACCGTGCACCGGCTCGCGCAGGCATTTGTCGACGGAGCCGCGGACGCCGGCGCGGAGGTCCGCCTGCGCCGGGTGGCAGAGTTGGCGCCGGAGCACGTCATTGATGCCAAGCCGCAGTGGCGAGCCCACCTCGACGCCACTGGCGACATTCCGGTCGCCACCCTGGACGACCTCCGGTGGGCCAACGGGTACGCCTTCGGCACGCCGACCCGTTTCGGGAACATCTGCTCTCAGCTGCGCCAGTTTCTCGACACCACGACCGGCCCATGGCAGGCGGAGGAACTGGCCGACAAGCCGGCGACCGGTTTCACCGCCAGCTACGAGGAACACGGCGGCCAGGAGGCGACTCTGCTCAGCCTCTACCAGACCTTCCACCACTGGGGGTCGATCATCCTGCCTACGGGCTACCTGAACTACGACACCGCTCACGTCGCCGGCGGAAACCCGTACGGCGTCAGCCAGGTGGAGAGCCGCGCCAGCCGGGATCCCGAGTACGCCAGAGCTGTCCTCGAGACGGCCTGCTTCCAGGGCGCACGCCTGACCCGGATGGCAGCCGCTCTCGCCGCCGCCCGCGCGGACAGCAAGCTCGGGTAGGAGCCCGGCGGCGGGAGCAGTACGACACCGGGACGGAACCGTGAGTAGACGCGCGGGTCATGTCGAACATCGGCAGAAGGTGTACGGGCTGTCCGCGCTCAACCCGGTCACGTCATCGGCCGCCTTTCGGGGCATGCGCCGAAGGCGATCGTGGGGAACTGATGCGGGGCGCCGCTTCCTCGCCTAAGCTGCATCCGAATACATCGATACCAATCAATTGCAGGTGTCGGCAGCCGGGGCCGGTCCAGGCAGCCACGGGCCTCGCATTCACCGACCCCGATTGGAGTACCCGATGACCTGGCGTCCAACCATCGCCGCACTCACCGGCCTGTGCCTCGCGCTCACCACCGCACCAGGCCCCGCCGGCGCCGCGCCCCCGGCACCTCGGCGCGCCGCTCATGTGAACGTTCACACCTACCCGCTCGCCGGGCCGCCCGGCGCGCCCCCCGGGGTCTGCCCGGGCGGCACCGGGTACGGCCCGCCGCTGCCGGCCGGCTCCGTGTCCGCGACGAAGATCCAGGGCGGGTTCTCGTTCCTCGAAGGACCGGTCTGGATCGCCGACGGCGGCTACCTGCTGATGTCCGACATGGCCGCGGGCACCGGGCCGTACAACGTGCAGCCCTCCACGATCCGCCGGTTCACCCCGCCTTCGACCTTCGACACCTTCATCGCCGACTCCGGCAGCAACGGCCTGGCACTCAGCCCCGACGGCCAGCAGATCATCGCCGCCACCCACGACCAGCGGAACGTCTCCGCGTACCGGCTGGGCGACCGGACCCGCAGCACCGTCGCCGCCGACTACCAGGGCCGGGCATTCAACTCACCGAACGACGTCACGGTCCGCTCCGACGGCGTCGTCTACTTCACCGACCCCAACTTCCAGCGCGGCAACCGACCCGACCAGATGAGCGGACGTACCAGTGTCTTCCGCGTCTCCGGCGGCCAGGTTTCACTGGTGGACGACCGGCTGCGGCAACCCAACGGCATCGCGCTCTCGCCGGACGGCGGCACCCTCTATGTGGGTGCCTACTCCGAGAACAAGATCTACAAGTACGTCGTCCAGCCCGACGGCAGCACCGGCGCCCGCAGCGTCTTCGTCAACTACCTCGGCGGTCCCGACGGCGTCACCGTCGACTGCGCCGGCAACGTGTACTGGGCGTCCGGCTCGGACGGGCTGATCCACGTCTACTCGCCCTCAGGCGCGCAGCTCGGCACGATCCGCTCCGGCGGCGCCGGCACCACGAACGTGGCGTTCGGCGGACCCGACCGGCAGACCCTCTACATCACCTCCGGCCGGACGAACGACTCCGGCCTGTACAGCATCCGGCTCAACGTCCCCGGCTACCCGTACTGACCAAGAACCCCGGGAAGGAAAGCACCCGTGCGGACCAATCCTCACCAGCTCCGACACCGCGTACCGCTCGCCCTGCTGATCTGCGCCGGCACCGTCCTGACCGGCGTACCCGCAAACGCCGCGGCGGCCGCGCCGGCGGCCGGCAGCCGGCCGGCGGCCCGGCTCGCCGCCGACACCAGCCCGCCCACCCGGCCGACCGGCCTGCGCAGCAGCCGGCTGACCTGCCAGTCCGTCACGCTTTCCTGGTACGCGTCCCGGGACAACGTCGGCGTCGCCTTCTACGACATCTACCACGACGGCCAGCTCGTCACCTCGGTCTCGGGACGGACGCTGACCGCCACGCTCAGCGTCGTGCAGGGTGTCACCTGGGGCTGGTACGTCAACGCCCGCGACGCCGCCGGCAACGTCTCGCAGGCCAGCTCCACGCTCTCGGTCACCCCGCCGTTCTGCCAGCAGGACACGACTCCGCCCAGCACGCCGACCAACCTGGCCGCGACGGTGAACGGCACGGCCGTGACCCTCACCTGGTCGGCCTCCACCGACAACGTCGCGGTCACCGGCTACACGATCCTGCGCAACGGTACGGCCGTCGGCTCCACCACCGGCACCGGCGGAAACCCACCGGCGACCACGTTCACCGACACCGGGCTGACGCCCGACACCGACTACCGGTACACGGTGACCGCCCGCGACGCCCAGGGCAATGTCTCGGGGACGAGCGCCGCGGTCACCGCGCACACCGGCACGGGGTGCACGAGCCCGGTGTGCGGCGCCACGGTGGTCACCACCGAGAAGGACCTGCCCTGGGGCCTTGTGCAACTGCCCGACGGCACGGTCCTCTACGGCCGGCGCGACCTGTTCGACATCGTCGCCATGAACCCGGACGGCACCGACAAACGCAGCATCGGCACCGTGCCGAACGTGGCCGGCACCAGCGGCGAGGGCGGCGTGCTCGGGCTGGCCGTCTCGGCCACCTTCACCACCGACCGCTGGCTGTACATCTACCACACCACCACGACCGACAACCGGATCGTGCGCATCCGCTACGACGGCACGCTGCAGACCGGCACCAGGCAGGTGCTCGTCACCGGGATCCCGCGCAACAAGTACCACAACGGCGGCCGGCTGCGCTTCGGCCCCGACGGCAAGCTCTACGCCGCCACCGGCGACGGACAGAACCCCGACGTGGCCCAGGACACCAACAATCTCGGCGGCAAGGTGCTGCGGCTCAACCCCGACGGCACGGTGCCGGCGGACAACCCCTTCGGCAACCACGTGTGGAGCTACGGCCACCGCAACCCGCAGGGACTCGCCTTCGACTCCCAGGGCCGGCTCTTCGAGCAGGAGTTCGGCAACAACGTCATGGACGAGACCAACATCATCGTCAAGGGCGGCAACTACGGCTGGCCCGCCTGCGAAGGCACCTCCGGCGACTGCGCCAACCCGAGCTTCAGGGCCCCGATCCGGACGTACCCGGTGGCCGAGGCCTCGTGCAGCGGCATCGCGATCGTCCGGGACGTGCTCTACATCGCCTGCCTGCGTGGCAACCGGATGTACCGTGCGGAGATCAGCGGCGACACGCTCACCAACGTCCAGCAGTACTTCGTCGGGACGTACTTCCGGCTGCGCACCGTCGAACCGACCCTCGACGGCAATCTGTGGCTGACCACGAGCACCGGCGGGGACAAGGACAGCACCCCGAACAACAGCAACGAGAGAGTCCTCAAGGTGACCCTCGGCGGGGCGGCGTCCGGCCCCACGAGCTGAGAGAAGGCCTCCCGGTTGCCGGAGCGGTTGCTGGACAGCTCCACTCCACAACCGGGAGGCCTTCGTCATCACGTTCATCGACGTCATGCCTTCTCGGCCGGGTGAGGAGGCCGACGCACCAGTACCGGGCAGAGGGAGGATGGGTGGTGATAGGCAACTTGATCGCGATCGAAGAGCACTGGATCACGCCCGCGCTGACCGCCGCTGTTCAGGGCAGCGACGACAGTCTCCCGTTCGTGCTCGCGCTGACACCGCCCGGCACCCAGTCGCTGGCACCCGACGACGCGGTACGGCTCAGCCGGATAGCGAACGAGACGGCCGCCGAGGCCGTGAGCCGTCACCCACGTCGGCTGCGCGCGATGTCGAGCTGCCGATGTCGGCTCCGGACCGGGTCGTGCCCGAGCCGGAGCGCGCGGCGGCGGAGGGGCACGTCGGCACGATGGTCTACGGACGGTCCGGCGACCTGTTGCTGGACGACCCGGTGTACGAGGACTTCTTCGCCGCGGCCGAGGGGCTGGGACAGCCGGTCTCCGACTACATCCGGACGAACATCTGGATCACGACGTCGGGGATGCTGAACCCGGCGCTCCTGCAGCACGCGCTGACCGTGACCGGGTCGACCGTCGGATCTTCTCCACCGACTACCCCTTCCAGCACCCTGGCCGCGACGAGATCGACACGTTCCTCTCCCACTTCGCTCCCGACGCCCGGGACCAGGTCACCGAGGGCAACGCGCATGGGTCTGGACTGCCGGGCCTTCTGGTGGGGCGGACCGGGCGAGGGCGAGCATCACGGCAGTGCCTGGCGGGTGGCCGCGGCTTCGCTCAGCCGGCCAGCCCTCGCCGGCGCCTGTGGCCAGGCACTGCGGTGATCAGCAGCCCGCCGACGACGGCAGCCGCGCCGAGGTAGGCCAGCGGCCGGAAGAGCATGAACGTATACCCGATCCAGGCCGGTCCTGCTGGCTGGTGCGGGGCAAAGTAGCTGGCGACCAGCGCCAGGGCGCTCAGCGCAGTAGCGGGGAGAAGGGCGAGCAGTCCTGCGCCGGCTACGACTACCGTGAGGGCCCGCCGCGTTGGAGTGGCTTCCTTGATCCGCCGGAACGCCCAGGCCGCCATCAACCAACCGGCGGCAGCGCCGGCGAGTAGCCCAGCCGTGGTCAGTGGGAGCACGGCGACGGGCGTCGTACGGCTGACGGCTACTTGCAACCCATAGTGGGATTCGTCGAGGGCGCCCTCAGAGAAAACCTCCACCAGCCACCCATCCCGATAGACCGCTGACTCCGGGCAGCAACCGGACAGATCCGTTTTGGCTGGCCGCCAACCGGCCGCCCGCATGCGTTGCTCTGCCCCGTCAACCAACTGGCGCACCGGCCTGTCGTTGGGGTAGGTGAACTGGAAGAAGACCTTCCCCGCCCGGTACTCGTCGGTTCCGCCTATCAGGTACACCCATCGCGGATCGGTGTAGTCGGGGTTGTCGTCGTAGATGAAGTCCCACCGTTGCGGCACAGCCGACATCCCCGGCGGTAACGCCGGCTCAACCATTCGCAGCGCGTCGGAGTTGCTCGGCAAGGGTTGCGCGGTCTGCCAACCCAGATAGCCGCCGAGCGCGCCGAGCGCCACGGCCGTGACTGTGGCAGCGCAGATCACGCCGACTATTCCGGCTGCACCCCACACCCGGAATCGGAATCGGAGACCACCGGTGAGCAGGTCGACGACCTCGGCGCGGGTCGGCCAGGTCCTGTCGACTGGAGCGGCGTCCAGCAGTGTCGTCACGATCTCGGCGCCGCGTCGGCGTCGGTAGGACCGCGGGTACGTCAGCAGCAACCGTCGGTAGCGGCAGGTGAGCCTCGCCCGAGCGCCTGGTTCTGGCATCTGCACTCCTTGCCGATACGTGAGCACTGCTGATCAGAGGGATCAGGACGGAAGGAGACCGGGCCGCGATGTCCACCCGGCGAGACGGTTGACGGCGATCTCTGCATTGCTGCGTAGCCGGGCAGTCTCCTGCCGCAGTGCGGCACCGCCCTGTTCGGTCAGCCGGTAGTAGCGCCGCGCCCGACCATCGACCGTCTCCTCGCGGTCGATGGCGATCAGCCCTTCGGCGGTCAAGCGGTCCAACGCCGCGTACAGCGTGCCGGCGCTCAGCTTCACGCGTCCCTTGGACAGGATCGCCACCTGGCGCATCACGCCGTATCCGTGCAACGGCGGACCGGCCAACGCGGCGAGGGTCAGGAAGGTGGGTTCCCGCATGGTCACGCCAGCAATATACAGATGATCGATACAACCGAACAGATCCAGCCGGCCACAGCAACCGACCCCAGCGAGCACGGTAGACGACAAACAACGATCGGCCGCGCCGATGCCGCGTGGCACGTCAGGCAGTGCTAGCCGTCACCGAAGGCGATGGCCAGCACTGCCCGGGCGATACCG
Organism: Micromonospora sp. CMU55-4; assembly: GCF_011602315.1. Taxonomy (NCBI): domain Bacteria; kingdom Bacillati; phylum Actinomycetota; class Actinomycetes; order Micromonosporales; family Micromonosporaceae; genus Micromonospora; species Micromonospora sp. CMU55-4. The sequence goes on along the minus strand of NZ_JAAOLH010000012.1, from coordinate 113,465 downwards.
ACGACGGAGTGTCGACGCGGTGTCAGGTCAGTTGACGCCGACGTTCAGGTAGAAGTGGCCGAGCTTGAGCGACAGAGAGGCGCCTCCGAAGTTGTGAATGAGCAGGGCCAGAAGTATGACGATCAAGATGCAGACGACGATCCAGATCAGGGTCCACACGAACCTTGGGATCCCGTAGCGACCGACGCGGGCCATCAGGCTCGCCCCCTCGGCGTCGGCGCTGCAGCAGGCGCCGCCACGCATGGCCTTGTCGGCTGTTGACAACTGCGTCCGACGCTAGCGGACGTCTCCATACACCCTCCTTCATCGAGGTGTCCGCGAAACTTCCCAACCGAGGCGCGCGTCAAACTGGGACGGACCCGCTGACCATCGACCGTCGAGGAATGGTCGGCGCACGAATCACTACGCCTCTCGCACGTACCCCGAGGAGTTGTGCCGCCCGGCCGCAGCGCTGGTGCTCGATTCCGGTCGCGCGATCCGCGACGTGGGCGAGGTCTCCCGCCGGAGGCCGGGGCCGGCGGGCCGGCGGGCCAGGTGACGCGCTTGAGCAGCTGCTCGCGGCTCTTGTCGTCCCCGGAGATGAAGGCCGTCGTCGCCTGAATCTCGTTGCTGAAAGCACGGTAGGTCCAGACGGACGGGAGCACGTGCTGGTCGGACTGCTCGACTTGGAGCAGCTGCCCATCCTTGACCACCAGCCGGTTCGGGTTGACGAGCGGAGCGACGCCCTGGTGCACGACAGCTATCCACGCCTGGCCTTCAGAGTTGCAGGCCCCGGGCGGGCCAGCCGTCGGTCTCGTGGCCTGGGGACCCCACCCCGCCACGAGGTAGACGATGCGCGGCTCGGCGGTGCAGGGGTCAAAGGTCGGACCTCGCTCGTGCGCCAGCCCTCCGGGACGGCGACCGACAGGCCACCCAGGCTCACCGTGGCCCCGGCGGCCTCGGACCCCCTTCGGGGGCGCACCTAGCTGGGGCAGGGCCACGACGGCCGCGGCCGCGACGGCGACGGCGACGGACCCAGCGGATCCCCAGGCACGGCGGCGGCGCTGCACGCTACGCCGTCCGAGGCGGACCAGCCGGGTGGCGGGATCAGTCTCGGCCGGCGTCACGGAGGCGGCCGCGCGGTCGAGCAGCTCGCTGACGTGGGTGGTATTCACGGCGTCTCCTTGGCAGATTCGACGAACAGGCCGCTGGCGCGCAACGCCGCCAGGGCACGGGACGTGCGGCTCTTGACCGTTCCCACCGCAACGCCGAGGGTCTGCGCCACCTCGGCCTCGGAGGCGTCGGCCCAGAACCGCAGCACCAGCACCACCCGCTGGTCGGCAGGCAACCGGCGCAGACTGGCGAGCACCTGCACGCTGAGATCCGACTGATCCGCGAACCCACCACGGGACGCGTCCGGCAGCTCCCCGGTCGGCGCCTCGTCGCGCCAGCGCCGGCGCCTGGCCCGCATCGTGGCCCGGACCATCACTGCCGGACGTACGCCTCCGGCCGCCCCTCCGGCACGCCCAACCGGTGCCACGACCGGTAGGCCGCGATCAGACCCTCCTGGGCGAGGTCCTCGCCCAGCCGGCCGTCACCGGTCAGCAGCGCGCCGAAGCGGACGATCTCGCGGTACCGGCTGGCGACGAAGTCCTCGTAGCCGGCGGGTTCCGCTCTGCGAAGCAAGCCCATACCTCATTAAGGGACCTGGACCTGCCCGTTGGTTCCCCCTGCCTAACCGGCGGTGACGGCAGAATTCCCCGCCACGTCGGCGAGGTCGCGGCCGGCGGTGGCTCGAATGGCCCGGGGCCAGGTCCATGCGGCGCGCAGGATGAAGGCCAGGAGCAGCAGTTCGAGCCCGATGGAGAAGCCGTAGAAGTAGAGGTAGGCCCAGGACTCGCCGTCCGCGTTGTACGCCGTGACGGGGATGTAGAGCGTTGCCACGACGAGGTTGGTGGCGCGGTTGACACGGGCGGGGAGCGTCGTGGAGAGCAGGATCATGAGGATCGGGACGGCCATGAGTGTGAGCGCGAGGGCGACGAAGGTCGGGCCCGTGTCGAACTCGTGCACGGCGCCGGCCAGGGTGTCGTCGATGAAGCCGGGCTTGTACAGGGCGAGGTAGTCGACGTAGATGTAGAGGAACATGAAGCTGGCCCAGGCCGCGGCGAGCTTCGCCTGGACCGGGAGGTGCGCTTCCTGGAGCGCACCGGCCCGTCTGTCGGTTCTGGTCATCACGTCTCCTGTCTGCTGGCGTCAGCCGGGTCGGCTCACTCGATGTCTCCACACTGACCAGCGTCGGCGGGCGTCACATCCGCTTGCGGGCTCGGGCTGTCCTGGCCCCGGGCGCGGGAAACTCGCCGTACTTTCGGCTGATCCGCCCGAGGGGCGGCCCCCTTACGTTCTCGGAAAAGGGGGAAGCATGCTTGCTGGGATCTGGGCTGAGCCCCGCCCCACAGGTGCGCCGGTGCGTCTGTGGCGGGACTGGGCGCTGTCCTCGGCTCTTGTCGTGATCTCGGTCGTCGAGATGCTGCTGCGCGACGACAGGGCATGGGCGCCGCTGCTGGTCGGTGTCAGCGTCGTGGTCGCGGCGTGCCTGCTGTATCGACGCACGCGACCGCTGGCCGCGGTAAGCGTTGCCTTCGGAGCCGTTCTCCTCTTCGACATCGCGAGGATCGCGGTCATCGACGCCACCGGTCTGCTGGGCATCGCAGGGCTGCTCGTGTTGCCCTACGCCCTGCTGCGCTGGGGAGCAGGTCGTGAGGCTGCCCTCGGACTCGGCATCATCCTCATCTGGCTACCCGTCACCCTCGTCGCGGAGTCGACCTCGCCCGCGGAGAAGGTCGCCGGTTACGGCTTCTTCCTGTGCTCTGCCGCGCTCGGAGCGGCAGTGCGCTACCGCACCAGAAGCCACGAGCGCGACGTCGAGCAGGTCCGGCTCCACCAGCGCAACGAACTCGCCCGCGAGCTGCACGACACGGTCGGCCATCACGTCTCGGCCATCGCCGTCCAGGCACAGGCAGGTCGCGCGCTGGCCGCCGCAGATCCGGAGCGCGCGCTGGCCACCCTGGTCACCATCGAGGAAGAGGCGTCCCGGACGCTCAGGGAGATGCGAGCCCTCGTGGGCGTGCTGCGCGACGGTACGGACGCCGATCTCACCCCTCGGCGAGGAGTGGCGGACATCGAGCGACTCGCTCGTCCCGGCGGCGAGGTGCTGGGCGTCCGCGTGCAGGTCTCCGGTGACGCCGAGGCCGTTGAGCCGGCGGTCGGCACCGCCCTCTACCTGATCGCCGCCGAGGCGGTCACCAACGCGACCCGCCACGCCCGCGGCGCCACCGGAGTCACCGTCGACGTCACCGCATCCCGCGACCAGGTGCACCTGCGGGTACGCGATGACGGCGAGGCGACCACGACCAGCTCTTCGCACGCCGGCTACGGGCTGCGCGGCATGGCCGAGCGGGCGAGCCTGCTCGGCGGCACCCTCCGGGCGGGACCTGCCGCGGACGGCGGCTGGAGCGTCGACGCCTCGCTGCCTCGGACAGCGCGCACGTCATGACCATCCGCGTGCTGGTCGCTGACGACCAGGACATCGTCAGGGCAGGGCTCTGCATGATCCTGAACGCCCAACCGGGCATCGCCGTCGTCGGCGACGCCGCCGACGGCCGCCGGGCGATCTCCATGGCCCGTTCGCTGCGTCCCGATGTGTGCCTGCTGGACATCCGCATGCCCGAGGTCGACGGGATCGAAGCCACCCGCCGGCTCGCCGGGGCCGACGTCGCCGATCCTCTGGCCGTCGTCGTCATCACCACCTTCGACCTCGACGAGTACGTCTACGGCGCGCTCAAGGCAGGCGCCCGCGGCTTCCTCCTCAAGGACGCCGGCGCCGAGATGCTCACCCAGGCCGTCCATGCCGCGGCCCGGGGCGACGCCCTGATCGCACCGAACATCACCGCGAGGCTCCTGTCCTCCTTCGCGAACAGCCGCCCGCGCTCGGTGCCACCTGAGCCTGTCGAGCCGCTGACCGCTCGCGAGGAACAGGTCCTGCTTGCTGCCGCTCGCGGGCGGACCAACAGCGAGATCGGCGATGAGCTGTCCATCAGCCTCAGCACCGTCAAGACCCACATCGCCGCCCTGATGCGCAAGCTCAACGCCCGCAACCGCGTCGAGATCGTGATGTGGGCCTACGAGACACGCCGCGTCGGCACCTGACCGACGCCCGCAGGCCCGGGTCGCGGAACCAACGCCGACCGCTTCGGTGTGAGCTGTCGGCACCAGTTCGACGGCACCACTCGCCCGGATGCCACGGCCTGCGCCCCGAGCGCAACCGCTTCGTCCGGCTGACCGGCGGCGACGAGAGCAAGTCCGAGGTCGAGGCCGCGCTCCCCCGTCACCGCGCGGATCCAGATCGGCCAGTACCGCCCGCGCCACCTGCGGCAAGTTCGCCGCCAATCAAGGTCACGAGCAGCTCGCAGCTGGGCAGCCGCAGCATTTCGCTGCCGCAGGTCGATGTGAACCGTGGCCCGCAGCACCGCCAACCAACCGCCGGCAACCAACAGCCGACGCTGTTGAGCAACTGTTACCCGTCAGTGCAGCAACCGCACCACATAGGAGAGGTGTCGTCGCACCAACGGCAACAGATCCGCCGGGGCCATCGTCGGATAGGAGCTGGCGAGGTCGTCGACGCCCTGCTCGATCCGTTCGAGCAGGGCGTTGCTGACATCAGTGGCGGCGACTCTCGCCCGCAACTCGCCTGCCTCGACCGCATGGTCGATCGGCGCATCGACCAGCCGAGCGAGCACTCCCCCGGCGTCAGGGATCCGGTCCAGGTGGCGGGCTGTGTCGACCGTCGGAGCTTCGAGCCCTGCCTCCAACTTGTGGATATGGCTCTTGCTCCGGTGAGCGAGTTGCCCGAGAGACCGAAGCGACAGGCCACGCCGCTCCCGGCTCAAGGGGCCTGGCGAATCAGCCGGCCGCCACCCCGTCGACGGTACCTAGACTCTTCACACGTGGATCTCCCATGCTCCTCACTTCTCGGTGAAGTGGCCTTGGACCTACCCCGGTCGACCTCGGGACTCGTCACCGGTTCACCCCACTGACGCAGTGTGACGCGCGGGGCGGGGCGTGGGGTTCGGCCCGGCTGACTTTCCGCCCCGGCGCCGTGGGCAGCCGGGGTGGTCGCTTCATCCGTAATCGCATCGACGGCGACAGGTGCGGGCGGCACCTGCGCCGGGATGAAGACCTCGTCCACCTGGTCGAACTTCCAGCGGAACAGCGCTCGCCCGGCGACCGCGTCGAGTAGTGAAGGGCGGGCCGGCCCACAGCCGGTCCCGATGACCTCAGGCCGGCTCGTCCGGGAACCAGCCGGCCCGGCCGAGGGCACCCGGCAGGCTGGCCTTGCCGAGCCGGTCACCGATCCAGGCCGCCGTCTCGATCACCGCACGCGGGTCGAGGCCGGTCTGGTGGCCGGAGCGGTGCAGGGCGTAGACCAGGTCCTCCGTGGCGACGTTGCCGGTGGCCGCCGGGGCGAAGGGGCAGCCACCGATGCCGCCGACGCTCGCGTCGAGCACGCTCACGCCGGCCTCGACAGCAGCCAGAGCGTTGGCGATTGCGGTGTTGCGGGTGTCATGCAGGTGCAGGCGCAGCGGTACGCCCGGCGCGGCCGCGCCGGCTGCGGCCACCAGGTGCCGCACCTGGGCGGGCACTCCCACACCGATGGTGTCGGCCAGAGCGATCTCGTCCGGCTCGCCCTCGGCGAGCCGGGCGACGAGCTCACCGACCGTCGACGGGGCGACGTCGCCCTCGAAAGGGCAGCCGAACGCCGCAGCGACGGTGACGCTGGCCCGACGGCCTGCGGCGTGGGCGGCTGCGGCAATGTCGGACCAGGCCTGGACCATGGTGTCGACCGAGGCGCCCTGGTTTCGCTGGCTGAACGTCTCGGTGGCGACCACGACGCAGTTCACCTCGTCCACCCCGGCGGCGAGGGCACGGTCGAGCCCGCGTCGGTTGAGCACCAGACCGATGTACGATACGTCGCTGCGGCGCGGCACCTCGGCCATGACGGCTTCCGCGTCGGCCATCTGGGGCACCCGGTCGGCGCGGACGAACGACACCGCCTCGACCCGCCGCGCTCCGGCCTCGACGCAGCGCCGGATCAGCTCGATCTTGCTCGCTGTCGGGAGGACCTCGGACTCGTTCTGCAACCCGTCCCGGGGGGACACTTCCACCACGCGCACCATCATCTGTATACAATCTCAGAGCGGCAGGCGGTCGGCAAGGTACCGGTCGCGACATCGCTTCAGACCACGGAGGCACGGGTGACCAATGCCGGGCAGGACGCCTACGAGGCGTTGCGGAGCGCGATCCTGAACGGATCCATCCGCCCGGGGGAGCGGCTGGGCGAGGTGGAGTTGTCCTCGCAGTTCGGGGTGAGCCGGACCCCGATCCGGGAGGCCCTGCGCCGGCTCACCGCCGAGGGCCTGGTCGTCTTCCAGCCCAACCGGGGGGCCCGGGTGGCCGAGTGGTCGCTCAGCGATCTGGAGGACACCTACGAGATCCGGGCCCGGCTGGAGAGCTACGGCGCGGCCCTGGCCGCCCAGCGCATCGACGCCGACTGCCTGCCGAGGCTGAGCCTGCTCTGCGACGAGATGGATCAGCGGGCGCAGCGGATGACCCCGCAGGATCTGGACGACATCGCCGACCTCAACGCCGAACTGCACGGTCTGGTCATCGGCGCTGCCGACAGCCCTCGACTGACCTCCCTGCTCTCGGCGGTGGTGGAGGTCCCCCTCGTGGTTCGGGCGTTCCGCCTCTACACCCCGGAAGCGCTGGCCCGCAGCATGGCCCACCACCGTGACCTGGTGGCAGCCCTCCGCGCCCGCGACGCCGAATGGGCGTCGAGCACGATGCGCGCGCACGTGCTGGCCGCCCGGCGAGTGCTGCTGGACGCCATGTCCGACAACCCGGATCTCTGAGCGCTCGGGGCGCGCCGTTCCGGCCGCGGTCCAGCCTCAGGGCCCGGTGGCCCGGAGGCTGGACGGGCCTCCGGGCCCGGTCAGCTCCCGGGTGCGCCCGGCTTGATGCAGGCCACCGCGCGGTCGGCGTCGAAGGGGGTCAGGCGCACCTCGTTTTGTACACACCGGTCCTCGCCGACCGGGCACCGACCGTAGAGGACGCAGCCGCTCACCTTCTCCGTCGGGCTCACCGGGTCGCCGACCAGGCGGGCCGGCGGCAGCTCCTGGTCGGGGTCGACGGGCAGCGCTGCGGCCAGCAGAGCGCGCGTGTAGGGGTGCTGCGGGTCGGCGAACACCCGCTCCGACGGGCCGGTCTCCACCACCCGTCCCCGGTACATGACCGCGATCCGGTCACTGACGTAGCGAACGGTGTGGATGTCATGGGAGATGAACAGATACCCCATGCCGAGTTCGGTCTGCAGGTCGGCCAGGAGTTGCAGGATCTGGGCGCGGACCGACAGGTCGAGCGAGGAGGTGGGTTCGTCGAGGACGATCAGGGAGGGCTCGGTGACGATGGCCCGCGCGATGCCGACCCGTTGCTGCTGTCCCCCGCTGAGTTCACCGGGAAATCGGCGGGCCATCTCGGGTGCCAGCCCCACCTGGTCGATGACCCTGGCGACCCGGCTCCGGCGGTCGGCCGCCGGGGTCTTCGGCTGGTGGATGGCGAGTGGCTCGCCGACGATGTCGGCCACCCGCATACGCGGGTTCAGCGACTCGAACGGTTCCTGAAAGATGATCTGCGCCTTGGCGCGCAGCTGGCGCAGTCCGGCTGCGGGCAGCGCGAGCATGTCGGTGCCCTGGAAGTGCACCGAGCCCCGGGTCGGCTCGATCAGGCGTAGGGCCAGCCGGCCCAACGTCGACTTGCCCGACCCGCTCTCGCCGATGACGGCCAGTGTCTCGCCGGCGTTCACGGTCAGCGACACGTCGTCGAGGGCGTAGACCGTGGTGGTCCCGCCGACGGAGAACTCCTTGCTGACGTTGGTCAGCTCCAGCAGGCTCACCGAGCGGCCTCCCTCTCCTGCGACAGGTGACACCAGTACGTCCGGCCCGACGCAGAGGTCGTCGGCTCCGGGAACACCTGCCCGCAGGGCTCGAAGGCGTGCGGGCAGCGGGCCTGGAAGGGGCAGCCGGCCGGATAGTCGACGAGATCCGGCAGCCTCCCGGTGAGGTGCACCAACGGATGGCCCGGCCGGGGAACGGCCCGGACCAGCGCCTGCGTGTACGGGTGCTGCGGGCTGGTGAGCACGTCACGGACCGAGCCGTGCTCGATCACCTTGCCGGCATACATCACGACCACCCGGTCGCAGTACTGGGCCACCACGCCGAGGTCGTGGGTGACCAGCAGCATCGAACGGCCGTGCTGCTGGACCAGGCCCCGGATGAGGTCGAGGATCTGCCGTTGCACGGTCAGGTCGAGGCCCGTGGTCGGCTCGTCGGCGATGACGAAGGCCGGGTTGAGCAGCATGGCCATGGCGATGACGACGCGCTGGGCCATCCCGCCGCTGAGCTGGTGGGCGTAACCGTCGAGGACCCGGTCCGGGCCCGCGATGCCGACGTCGGCCAGCGCGTCGCGGGCCCGGTCCCGGGCGATGGCGTCGGAGCGGATGCCGTGCGCAGCGAGGATGTTGGCGAACTGCCGGTGGATGCGCATCACCGGATTCAGCGCGCTGAACGGGTTCTGCGCGATGAAGCCGATCTCGGCGCCGCGCAGCCGGCGCAGTTCGGCCGCACGCAGACCGAGCAGGTCGACCCCGTTGAATCGGGCGGTGCCCTCGACCACCCGCCCCGGGGGACGGACCAGGCCGAGAATCGACCGGATCGTCACCGACTTGCCGCATCCGCTTTCGCCGACCACACCGACGATCTCGGCCCGGTCGACGTGGAAGTCGACGCCGTTGACCGCGTGTACCAGCCCGTCGGGGGTGTCGAAGCGTGTGGTGAGGCCGCTGACCTCCAGCAGGCGGGGCTCCCGGTCCGCGCCCTGGCCGGTGTTGGTGGGGCGGCTCAGCGCCTGGCGGGGGGCGCTCATCGCTGCCTCGCCCGTCCGAAGGAGTCCTGCAGCTCGTCGCTGATGGCGTTGAAACAGAGCACGGTCAGGAAGATGGCGAGTCCGGGGAAGACCGATACCCACCACTGGCCGGTCGTCATGTTCTGCGCTCCTGTCTGGATCATCGCTCCCCAGCTGGCGTCGGCGGCGTTGATGCCGATGCCGAGGAAGGACAGCGAGGCGATCACCACGATCGAGTGGGCCACCGCCAGCGACGCCTGGGCCAGGATGATGCCGGTCATGTTCGGCAGCACGTGACGGAACATGACCCGCGGCCCGGTCGCGCCGATGGCGTGGGCGGCCTCGACGTAGCGGCTCTCCCGGATGGTCAGCCCTTCGCTGCGGACCAGACGGACGAACCGGGGGACGTTGATGATGGCGATGGCCACCACGACGTTCTCGATGTTGTTGCCCATCAGGGCGACCAGTGCGATGGCCAGGACCAGCAGGGGGAAGGCCTGGAAGACGTCCAGCGCGCGGACCACGCGCTCTCCCCACGGCCCTCGGTGCAGGGCGGCCAGCCCGAGCAGTACGCCGACCACCAGCGAGATCAGCATGCCGGCGAGGGCCAGCGGGATGTCCACTCCGGCCGAGGCCACCAGGCGGCTGAAGACGTCGATGCCGAACTTGTCGGTGCCCATCCAGTGCTCGCCGTCGGGTGCGGCGAGGGTGTCGGGCAGCGGCTCGGCCGGGTCGTAGGGCAGCGGCGCGAGGTAGGCCGCCGCCAGCATGCCGGCGAGGATGCCGCTGGGCACCCACAGGCGCAGGCGGCGACGACCACGGCGGGGCTTGCGGCCCTTCGGCGCGGTGACCGTGGTGGGATCGGCGGCCAAGGTTTCAGTCATAGCGCACCCTCGGATCGAGCACCGCGACCAGGATGTCCAGTGCGGTGAAGGCCAACAGGGTTCCCAGGCCGGCGGCGAGGATGAAGCCCTGCACGGCCGGCATGTCGAGCTGGAGGATGGAGTCGATCGCCCACTCCCCGAAGCCACCCCACGAGAAGATCGTCTCGATGATCGCCGCACCGCCGAGCAGAGCGGCCAGCAGGATGCCGCCGTAGGTGAGGATCGGGGTGCGGGCCTGACGGAAGGCGTAGGCCAGCACGGTCCGCTCGGGCAGACCGCAGGCCCGGGCGAATTCGACCTGCTTGGACTCCAGGGCGAGCACCAGCGAGGCGTAGGTGCTGCGGGCGAAGTACGCCGAGTAGTAGATGCCCAGGGTCAGCACCGGCAGCATCGAGTGCGCCACCGCCGAACGGAACACCGTCATGTCACCGGCGATCAGCGAGTCGACCAGCAGTGCCCCGGTCACCGCCGGCGGCGGCTCGTCCATCAGACCGAGCCGGCCGACCGGGGCGGGAGCCCACCCGGCGAGATAGAAGCAGAGGTAGATCAACAGGAGGGCGAGGAAGAAGTCGGGGATCGACTGGAAGGTGGTGACCACAAATCGGGAGCCCCGGTCGGCCAGCCTGCCCTTGTGGTAGGCGCCCAGGGTGCCCAGGCCCACACCGAGCACCGCGGCCACGATGAGCGAGAGGATCACCAACTCCAGGGTGGCCGGGGCGAAGCGCAGGATCTCCGACAGGATCGGCCGGTCGGTGTAGTACGACGATCCGAGGTCGCCGCGGACCAGGCCGCCGAGGTAGTCGACGAACCGCTCCCACAGTGGCCGGTCCAGACCGAGACGTCGCTCGATCTCGGCCAGTTCCTCCGGGCCGGCGGCCGGCCCGGCGATGACCCCGACCGGGTTGCCCGGCAACGCGTTGACCAGGAGGAAGGCCAGCACGACGACCGAGAGCAGCCCCACGGGCAGGAAGAGCACCCGCCGTCGGGCGTAGCCGAGGACCCGCATCACAAACCTCCCGGTCCGAGCAGCGCCGTGGCTTCGTCCAGAGCCAGCACTTCGGCGTACTTGGCGCCGAGGTCGAACAGGGCGGCCTGGTGCGGTCGCGGGTCGCGGTCCAGGCATGCCTCGGCGACGACGAGGGGGACGAAGCCGTGCTGCAGGGCGTCCACCGCACTGGCCCGGACACAGCCGCTGGTCGACGCGCCGCCGATGACGAGGGCGTCCACCCCCAGGACACGCAGGGTGCTGGCCAGGCTGGTGCCGAAGAAGGCGCTGGCGTACTGCTTGGTCACCACCGTCTCGCCGGGCGCCGGGGCCAGGCTCGGCGGGGCGTCGGCGAACGCGCTGCCGTGTTCGAAGACCCGCAGGGCGGGCACCTTGCGGGCGAAGAGGCCACCGTCTGCCCCGCCCGGGCTCAGTTCCACCCGGGTGTGGATCACCGGCACGCCGTGGCGGCGCGCGGTGTCGAGCAGTGCGGCGCAGGCCCGCAGGGCCGGTGGGTCGGTGTCGCCGGCGTAGAGCGGTGAGGCCGGGTCGAGGTAGGCCCGGACGAGGTCGACCAGGAGCAGAGCTCGACGTGATCCGCGACCCAGGTCCCCGCCGAAGCCGGCCCTGCGGTAGTCGCCCTGGAGGTCATCCACCGTGTCCACCCCTAGATGACGCCGCTGGTTCGCAGCGCGTCGATCTCGGCGGACTCCAACCCGACGATGTCGGTGAGCACCTCGTCGGTGTGTTCCCCGAGCCGCGGCCCGGCCCACTTGATCCGCCCCGGGGTCGCCGACAGTCTCGGTACGACGTTCTGCATGGGGAACTCGCCGAACTCGGGGTGGGCGACCCGGACGATGGCTTCCCGGGCGGCGAAGTGCTCGTCCTCCAGCATCTCCGGGGCGCGGTAGACCCGGCCGACCGGGACGTCGTGCTTGACCATCGTGGCCATCAGGTGCTCGGTGTCGTGCTGCGCCGACCAGGTCGCGATGATGGCGTCCAGTTCGACCTGGTGGCGGCCCCGGGCGGAGTGCGTGGCGAAGCGCTCGTCGGTGCCGAGTTCGGCCATGTCCATGGCTGCGGCCAGCCGCCGGAAGACGGTGTCCTGGTTGGCCGCGATGAGCACCAGCCCGTCGTCGCGTGTGGGATAGACGTTGGAGGGGGCGATGTTGGGCAGGATGGCACCGGTGCGTTCGCGCACGTGACCGGCCAGGGCGTACTCCGGCAGCAGCGACTCCATCATCGCCAGCACCGCCTCGTAGATCGCCGAGTCGACCATCTGGCCCCGGCCGGTGCGGTCGCGGACCCGCAGCGCGAGCAGGGCCCCCAGGGCGGCGAAGGTGCCGGCCAGGGAGTCGCCGAGGCTGATGCCGACCCGGCTGGGCGGCGTCTGCGGGTCGCCGACGACGTAGCGCAGGCCACCCATGGCCTCGCCGACGGAGCCGTAGCCGGGGCGGGCGGAGTAGGGACCGTTCTGACCGAAGCCGGAGACCTGGACCATGACCAGCCCGGGATTGGTTTCGGACATCTGCTCGTAGCCCAGGCCCCAGCGCTGCATGGTGCCGGGCCGGAAGTTCTCCACCACCACGTCGCACTGGGCGATCAGCCGCTGGGCCACCGATTGGCCCTCGGGGGTGCGCAGGTCCACGGTGATGGACTTCTTGTTGCGCGCCACGATCGGCCACCACAGCGACTTGCCGTACGGCTTCTCCCGGCCCCACTCGCGCATCGGGTCGCCCTGGCGCGGAGGTTCGCACTTGATGACCTCGGCGCCGAAGTCGGCCAGGAGTTGGCTGCAGAACGGCCCCGCGAGCAGGGAGCCGAACTCGACCACGCGTACGCCGTGCAGCGGTCCCTCATGGTGCAGATCGCTAGACATGAACACCTCTCATAGCAGCCACTCAGTGGTCGTTGTATACAACAGGGAGTCGGGGCTCGCTGTCAACAGCAGTTTGGGCCGATCAGCCGCGCGCCAACGCGCTCACATTCCCACGTTTCTGCATACAGAAGTGGCCCGGGCGACCCCGACGCCTGTCACGCCCGTGCGCCCAGCCGACGGCCGAGCAGCCGCCCGAACGCCAGCGCCGGCGTCACCGCCATCCCCCCGCAGAACGCCGCGCCACTGGTGGCCCCCATGCCGATGGCCTCGCCGACGGCGTGCAGCCCGGGCACTATTGCGCCACCGGGCCGCCGGACCCGCAATTCGGTGTCCACGTCCAGTCCGCCGAAGCTGCACAGCAGCGCGGCCACCGAGCGAAGCGCGTAGTAGGGCGGCCGGACCAGGGGATGCGCGGGAGCCCGGCGGCCCAGCGGGTCCACCCCTTGCCGCACCGCGAGGTTGTAGGACCGCACGGTGTCGACCAGCCCTTGCGCGTCGATGCCCGCCCGGCGGGCCAGGCCAGGAAGGTCGTCGGCGACCCAGGCCACGTCCCCCCGCTGCGCCTCGACCCGGAACCGCTCGTGCCCCCAGGCCGGTACCAGAGGCGGCCCCGCCGCCAGGGCTTCGGAGTCGCAGACGATCCAGAACTCGCCCCCCGGCTGCTCCTGCACGGCCCGCTCGTGTCCGGTGACGTCGTCGAGGTCCTCGGCGACGAACCGTTGCCCGGCCGCGTTGACCCAGATCTCCCGGGGCGGGCGCTCGACCGGTGCGAGGTGCGCCAACTCCGACCAGAAGTCCACCCGCCCCGGCTGGGAGCGGCGTTCGAGCAGGCCGAGCCGGGGCGTGTGCAGATCAGCGAAGCGGACCTCGGCCCCCAGGGGCCTGGCCATCTCGATCGCGGCGCCGGTGGAGGTCGGCACCGCGTTGGTCACCAGCCGAGGGCCGCCCGGGGTCAGCGCGCGGAACAGCTCCGGGTTGGCGCCGTACCCGCCGCAGGCCAGCACCGTGACCCCGGCGCGGACCTCGCGGGGGCCCTCGGGGGTGTCCAGGAGCGCGCCGGTGACCGTGCCTGCGGCGCTGGTCAGCCGGGTGGCCCGCGAGCGCAGCCGCAGGGCGACCCGGCCCGCGGCCACCTGCTTGTCCAGCAGTGGACGCAGCGTCTCTCGGATCGACCGACCGTGCCCGATCCCCCAGTAGGTCCGCGGCCGGGAGTACGGGGAGTGCCCGTGGTAGACCACAGGTGTGCCCGGGGCGAACGGGAAACCATGCTCGTCGAGCCAGTCCACGACGCCGGCCGCCTCGTCGACCGCCAGCCGGATCAGCGCCGGGTCGCCGCGGTGATGACCGATGCGCAGTACGTCGGCGTAGTGCCGGTCCGGGTCGTCGTCGATACCCGCCTGGCGCTGCCGGCGGGTGCCCGCGGCGCTCATGTGCCCGGCCGAGACGCTCAGCGTGCCACCGATGTCGGTGCCCCCGTCGACCAGCTCGACGCGGAGCCCGGCCCGCGCCGCCTCGATCGCGCAGGGCAGGCCGGCGGTGCCGGCCCCGATCACCAGCAGGTCGACCTCGCCGCTCATCGCGCGCTTGCCCGGTCGGATACCAGCCGGCCCGTGGTGACGAAGGACGACAGCACCGCGGCGAACTCCTCGGGCACCCGCCAGGGCAACTGGCCGGTGGTGTCGGTCAGCCGCACGGCGACGGCGTCCGGACGGATTGCCTGCGCCAACGCGTCGCCGTCGGCCAACATGTCCCGGGCGGCGGTCAGCAGCAGCACCGGGCAGGGCAGGGCGCGCAGCGGCTCGGTCGGGTCGTAGGCGAACGCGGCCCGGTACGCCCAGTTGTACCGTTCGAAGACCGAGGCGATGTTGGCCACCGCGAGGTTCACCAACTCCGGAGGCCCCTCCCAGATGTCGAGGTAGCGGGCCCAGAGATCCTGCAGGTGTCGGCCGGCCGGGTCGATCGGCTTGTCCGGCGCCCAGGAGGCGCCGAGGCGCTCCCGCTCGGCCTGGTCCAGCACCAGCCCCGACAGGATGGCGTGAGTGACCCGGTCCGGCCCGGCGAGTTGGGCGACCGCCAGGGCCAGCGAGGCTCCGGTGTGCTGTCCGGCGACGGCGAACTCGGTGATACCGAGGGCGTCGACGGCGTCGAGCAGCAGGCGGGCGTAGCCGGGGATCTCCAGTGGGTCGCGGGGCGGGTCGGACAGCCCGTACCCGGGGGTGTCGAAGGCGAAGGCGCGCAGTGTGCGGCCGAGGGCGGGCAGGGCCGGGGCGAAGACGTTCGATGCCTGCGGCGACTCGTGGAACAGCACCAGGGCAGGCCCGCCGGTGCCGGCGGTGCGGTAGTGGATCTGCCCGCCGGGCGGGCCGACGTATCCGCGCATGTCACTTTCCTCGGGCTCGGGGGGCGGGGGGTTCGGGTGGTGGCTCGTACGGCCCGGCGGCGGGCGGACGCCGTTTCGGGGCGGTCGAGCGCGCGGCGCGCCGGGTGGGGCTCCCGCCGGCCTTTTCGGCCGATCGGCGGGCGGGCACGGCGGGCGGCGCCGCGGCGGGTCCGGGCTCCAACTCGGCCCCGCCTGCGACGGACGGTGGAGCGGTGGCCGGTGGCTTCGGCGCCCCGCCTGTCCGGGGCTCGCGCAGCAGGTCCGTCGGCACGGTCGGTCGACCGATCACGGTCGTCACGACAGTCCCGCCGATCGCAGCCACGGCCTGCCGGGCGCTCTCCACCGCGGACGTGACCGAGGCCATGTCGCCGACGAGGGAGACCGTGACAATTCCATCGCCGATGCGTTGCACGCCGATCAGCCGTACCTCGGCCGCCTTGCCCATCACGTCGACGGCGACGATCGAGGCGGTCAGCCCTTGTGTCTCGACCATGCCGAGCGCACCCGCATCCCACAGATCCACGTCAGTCCTTCACGTAGTTGAGCCACGCCTCGGTCTCCAGCCGGTCGACGATCGCGACGATGCTGGAGTCCACGGGCGCCTGACCGGGTTGCCGCAGCGCCAGCCGCGCGGCGCCACCCGTGGCGACCAGGACGACCTCTCCCCTGCCGGCGCCGACGGTGTCGACGGCGACGTAGGGCTCTCCGGCGGGCGCATCGCCCAGCGGCGCGACGACGAGCAGCTTGGCCCCGGTCAGCGCCTCCGACTTGACGGTGCTGACCACCGAGCCGATCACGCGGGCGACACGCATGCCGACACCACCTCGTTTCTCTAGCGTCGGTGCGACCAGGGCTTCGTCTCGAACGCTCGACGGACCGCGTCGCGCGCCGCCTCCACCTCCGAGTGCAGTCCGGAGATCCACAACCTGCCGAACTGGCCCACGCCCCGGACGTCGATGATCTTCACACTGGCGGACTTCTCCACCTCGTTGCCGACAGCGGAGATGTAGGCGGCGGGCTGACACTCGACCACCAGCATCGACTCGCCGGCCACCAGCAGGGAGCCCTTGCGGGAACGGTTGACCAGCTGCGCCTGGTAGGCGTCGATGTTGGAGACGACCTTCGCCGAGACCAGCTCCGCCGGCTGCGCGTCGGCCTCGGTGATCCCGAGCAGGTCCAGGATGGTCTGACCGGCCTGGCGCACCGCGTCCTGCGACATCGAGTGCAACTCGGTCATGCCGTACTGCCGCTCGACTACCTGGGAGCCAGGGCGCACCCCGGTGGCCTTGACGGCGGCGTCGACCAGGGCGTACACGTCGCTGCCCGGGGAGATCTCCAGGTAGAGCTCGGACATCCCCTCGACCACCGGGTCACCCGACATCACGCTGCCGAGCAGGGCGGCCATCTGCGGTTGGAGTCGGTCGACGAACGCGAAGGTACGCAACTCGACGTCGTTGTGGGCCATGTCAGCGCCGGCCCACGAGCAGCGCGAGGGTGCCGCTGCTGCGCCGCTCACCGCTCTGCAGCACCCGGCCGGTGGGGGTGGAGACCTCCTCGACGCACTCCCGCTTGCAGGACAGTTCGGTGCAGTCGCCGGTGAACCCGGCGTCCCGGGCGGCCTGGACCAGGTCCATGTCCCGCATCGGGCCCCAGAACGGCTCGTTGTTGTTCCAGGTGTCCCAGTCGATGAGGAACTGCACCAGCGGGTCCAACCCGGCGTAGCCCGGGAAATCCGCGTGGATCATCATCCCGCCCGGGGCGAGCAGCCGGTGGCATTCCCGCAGGACGGCGCGGACCGCCTCCGGTGGCATCTCGTGCAGCAGGATGTGCGAGACGACCAGGTCGAAGTGCCCCGACGGGAAGCCCGTGTCCTCGCCGTTGCGCTGCGCGAAGTGCACCTTGCGGCCCAGGGACTCCGCCCGGCCGTGGGCGTAGCGCAACAGAGCGGCACCGACGTCGATGCCGTGCACCTCCGCCTCGGGATAGGCGTCGACGTAGGGCAGCGTGGAGTTGCCGACTCCGCAGCCGATCTCCAGGATCCGCCTGGGGCGGAAGTCCTTGTGCACGGTCTTGAGGTAGTTGTTCACCACCGACTGGCCGTAGTCGTCGTTGAGCTCGCCCATCTGGCCCATGGCGTAGACGTAGACGCCGCGGTCGTAGAGCGCCCCGGCGGTGACGTCGTCGGGGACGTACTCGCCCCGGTAGCCGCCGGGCATGGCGTGGATGTCGATGCCCCAGAAATACCAGGGCAGGACGAAGTCGGGATCCAGCTCCAGCGAGCCGAGGGTACGGCCGGTCCGTTCCGCCCTGGCCCGCAGGTCGTCCAGTTGCCGGCCGATGCTGTCGGCCACCACGTTCCAGAGCAGGTCCTGGCTCGCCCGCCGCACCGAGCTCCAGAGCTGGTAGTACGGCTCGGGCTCCATCGCCCGGCGGACCGTCTCCCGGTCCCGGGGCGGGACGCCCATCTCCTGCTGGTACCTGGGCAGGACACGGTGCGCGTACAGCTCCCGTACCCCCGGGGTCACCTCGGTGGAGATGTGCGACTTCAGGGCCCGGACGAACGTCTCCCGGGCCAGTTCGTCGTGGTTCTCCGTCGGCAACAGGCCGTGTCGCTGCTGCTGTTTCACTTGTCCTCCCCCACCTGTGCGAAGGCCCGCCGGATGACCTCCCGGTAGGACTCCGGGGTCTCCTCCCGCACGATCTCTTCACGCCACTCGTAGAAGACCCGCAGCACCCGGGCGACGAACGCCGCCGCCTCGGCGTCTCTGGTCTCGGCGTCCTCGGCGGAGAGCGTGAAGCCGTCCACCGCGCCCCCCTCCACAACCCGCCGGTCGGCCAGCAGTTGTTCCAGGGTCATCACCCGCTCACGCAGCACCCACACCTCCGAGGTGAGGGTCACCATCGTCGAGACCAGGGCCTCCATACCCGGCTCAGCGAAGAACTGAGGGCGGGCGCCCTTGGCTTTCTTGGGCAGCAACTGTCCGGGCAGCGGTTGGGCCTGCTCGGGGCTGCCCACCCCGGGCCCGCCGTAGGCGCCGAGCGCCCGCAGCGTCTCGGTGGCGACAGTGGAGGCGTCCGCGTCGGGGTTGGCCGACACGACCGCGGCGGCGATGGTACGGATGGTCCGCTCCGCCTCCTCCGCGGCCTCGCAGCCACACGAGCAGCCGTCGGCGTCGTCGCAGCCGCCCTGGGGCTCGCCCCCGCCGGGGCCGGCCCCGGCGGGGGCGGCCGGCGCCGGTGCCGCCGACCCGCGCCGGACGTCGATGCCCAGCCCTTGGGCGATGTCCTGGGCGTGCGGGGAGATCAGGTCGCCCGGGCCCAGCAGGACTTCGCGCGGTCCGTCCGACCGGGCGATGTCTTCGATATCGACTGCAGTCCACACCCGACTCATGTCTCAGCTCCTTCGATGAGCACGCGGGCTCCGGTCAGGACTTCGTTCCGCCTCGACTCGAACCGGTCGGCAGGATCGCCTCGACCTCGTTGTGCGGGCGCGGGATGACGTGCACCGAGACGACCTCACCGAGCCGGGAGGCGCTGGCCGCACCGGCGTCGGTGGCGGCCTTGACCGCGCCGACGTCGCCACGGACGACGACGGTGACCAGGCCACCGCCGATGTACTCGGTGCCCACCAGGACGACGGTGGCGGCCTTGACCATGGCGTCGGCGGCCTCGACCGCCGCGACCAGGCCCCGGGTCTCGATCATGCCCAGCGCGGACATCTGCAGGTCAGCCATGACAGTTCTCCTTTGCGAGTTGGTTGGCGTGCGGGTGCCCGCCGTTGCCCAGGACCGTGGTGGTCTGGAAGTGGGGTGGTCTCATCGCACGGTCACCTGCCGAGCGATGTGGTGCACGAGCGCCTCCAGCGGGGACTGTGCCGGTCGCTGGGCGCGGGCGGGCCGGTCGCTGCCGCCTGCGGGCCTGGCGTCGCGATGGCGGGCCGGCGTCGCACCGGGCCGTGGGCCGGGAGGCGCCGGCTCCGGCCGCGCCCCGGCGCCCGCCGGTTCCCGGGGTGGGGTCAGTCCGGTCTCGGCGAGGCAGCGCGCCCGGAGTTCCTCCACGGTGCCGCCCCGGTTGAAGCGGGGCAGGTCGCCTCGGCCGGCGGCGAGTTCCGCGCGCCGGGTCCGGGTGCGCTCGGCATCGACCCGGCCGTCGACCAGGACCACTCCGTAGCGCCGGGCGCCGTCGACGGTGACCAGGCCCCGCTCGACGTCGTGGCGGACATGCTCCGGGTCGCGCTCGAGCGGGTCGCCCCAACCGCCGCCGCCCCAGGTGACGAAGTGCAGCAGGTCGCCGGGGCGGACCGCGACGTGGTCACACTTGGCCGGTACCACCTGCCGGGAGCCGTCGGCGCGTTCCAGGATCTTCGTGCCGCGTTCGCCGGGCTCGCCGCCGAGCACGCCCCAGGGTTTGGTGAACCATCTGTCGTCGTGGATCGAGACCTCACCCGGTTCCAGGAACCGGTAGCCGACCCGGATGCCGTTGCCGCCCCGGTGCCTACCGATGCCCCCGGAGTCGGGGACCGTCTCGTAGGACTCGATACGCAGCGGGTAGTAGGCCTCCAGGTACTCGTTGGGCACGTTGGTGAACGAGGGCCACATGGAGTGCCCGTCGAACCCGTCACCGACCGGTCGGGCGGGCACACCGCCGAAACCGATCTGGTAGAGCTGGAACCACTTGCCGTGCCGATCCAGGCCGGAGTACATCAGGTGCGGGCTGGAGGAGAACCCGGCGGCGGCGAGGAAGTCCGGCTGACACTGCCCCAGCAGTCCGGCGAGCACGTCGAAGAGCCGACCCAGGGCGTGGGTACGACAGGAGACGGCCGCCGGGCGCCGGGGCTTGAGCAGGCTGCCCTCGGGGATGCGGACGTCGACCAGGGGGTAGAACCCGTCGTTGAAGAGGATCATCGGGTCCACGGCCATGATGGTGTAGACCCCGAAGAACATCCGTAGGACGTTCTCGTTGAGCAGGAAGTTGATCGACCCCTCGGCCTGCTCGCTGGTACCGGTGAAGTCCAGCACCACCCGGTCGCCCTCGCGCCACAGCGAGCAGCGGATGCGGAACGGTCCCTCGCCGCGTCCGTCGTCGTCGACGAAGTCCTCGAAGGTGACCGGCTGCTCGGGCACGACCTGGCGGAACAGCTTCGCCATCGCCTGCCGGTTGCGCTCCAGCAGCAGCTCCAGGGTGGACAGGTAGGTGTCAGCGCCGAAGCGCTCGCAGAGTTCACGGACCCGGGTCTCGGCGGTGCGGCAGGAGGCCAGGACCGCGTTCAGGTCGGCGCGGTTCCAGCTCGGCAGGCGCACCTGGTTGAGCACGGTGTCCAGGAGCTGTTGGTCGAGGGTGCCGCCGCGGAACAACTTCACCGGCGGGACGATGACGCCCTCCTCGTGGATGGACACCGCGTCGGTGGGCAGGCTGCCGGGCACCTTCCCGCCGACGTCGCTCATGTGACCGAACATCGCCGCCCAGCCGACCAGCGCCTTCTCGAAGTAGATCGGCAGCAGCACCAGCCAGTCGTTGGCGTGGCTGATGGCGCCGTCACAGGCGTACGGGTCGGAGGTGAAGAAGACGTCGCCCTCCTCGACCGTGCCGTCGTATGCGGAGAGGAAGCCGTCGATGAAGGAGCCGAACTGTCCGGCGACCATGCGCCCGCGCCGGTCGGCGATCAACGGGAAGGCGTCGTGCTGCTCGCGGATGCCCGGTGACATCGCGGTACGCATCACCACCGCGTCCATCTCGAAACGGGCGTTACGCAACGCGTTCTCGACGATGTCGAGCACCGCGGTCTCGACCTCGACGCCACGCTCCGGGCGTACTGTCTCGACGATGACCGCACTCATCGGTTCCCTCCCTGCTCGGCGGGCAGGATGAGCAGGTTGCCCAGCCTGTCGACGCGCGCGACACAGCCCGGCAGGACCAGGCTGGTGGAATCCATCTCGACCACGATCGCCGGCCCGGACAGCTCGTTGCCGGCCCGCAGGGCGGTGCGGTCGTAGAGGGTGGCCTCCTGCCAGCCGCCGTCGACGTAGACCTGCTGACGGCCGACGATCGCCTGCGCGGCGTCGCGGTCACCGGATTCGATCTCGACCGGGGTGATCCGTTCGGCGTTAGAGACCCCGACCGCCCGGATGTTGACGATCTCGTGCCGCTCATCCAGTGCGAAGCCGAACAGGCGCTGGTGGGCCTCGTCGAAGCCGCTGCGCAGGTCGGGGATCACAGCCATGCCTCGGCCCGCGTCGACCTCGACGGAGACCTCGAAGCCCTGGCCGTGGTAGCGGACGTCGGCCTCGTATCGCACCGACCGGGCGTCGCCTGGCACCCCGGCCCGGTCGAACTCGGTGTCGATCTGGGCGGCGAGGTCGGTGAACTCGCGCCGCAGCAGTTCCTCGTCGACGTCGTCGAGAGGGCGCACCAGGGACCGGTTGGCCTCGGCCCGCACACCTGTCGAAGCGTCACCGTAGGCGCAGAGCACCCCGGGCGACTGCGGGATCACCACCGGCCAGGAGCCGAGAAGCTTGGCGAGCGCGTTGACGTGCAACGGGCCGGCGCCGCCGAAGCCGAACAGCGCGAAGCGCCGGGGGTCGTAGCCGCGCTGCACCGAGACCAGCCGCAGCGCGCCGAGCATGTTCTCGTTGACGATGTCGATGATCGCGGCGGCGGCGGCCTCCACCGACACCCCCAGCCTGCTCGCAACGGTGCCGACCGCCGTGCGGGCCTTCTCCACGTCCAGCGGCATGGCGCCGCCGAGCAGGGCGTGCGGCAGGTAGCCGAGCACGACGTTGGCGTCGGTGACGGTGGGCAGTTCGCCGCCGCGTCCGTAGGTCGCCGGACCGGGCAGGGCACCCGCGCTGGCCGGGCCCACCCGCAACGCACCGGTCAGCTCGGGGACGTGGGCGATGGAGCCGCCGCCGGCGCCCACGGTCTGTACGTCGATCGACGGGGCGCGGACGGCGAGGTCGGCCACGGTCGTCTCGCGCCGGATGGCCGGGGTGCCGTTCTCGATCAGCGCTACGTCGGTGGAGGTACCCCCCATGTCCAGGGTGAGCAGGTCCGGGTGGCCGGCGGCCGGGCCCAGCGCCACGGCGGCGGCGACCCCGCCGGCGGGTCCGCTCATCAGCAGACTGACCGGGATGTCCTCGGCCCGCTCGAAGGTCATCAGTCCGCCGTCGGAGCGCAGCACGCGGCGCTCGCCCAGGAGTCCCTCGGCGACCAGTTTCGCGCTGAGGTTGCTCAGGTAGGAGCTGACGCCGGGGCGGACGTAGGCGTTGGCGACGGTGGTCAGGGTCCGCTCGTACTCCCCGAGCTCGGGCAGGACCCCGGCGGAGGTGGAGACCGGCACACCAGGGGCCTCGGCGGCGGCGATCTCGGCGGCCCGCTGTTCGTGGGCGGGGTTGGCGTAGGAGTTGACGAAGCCGATGGCGAGGGCGTCCACGCCCTGGTCGACCAGCTGGCGGACCGCGGCCCGCACGGCCGCCTCGTCGAGGGGCTCGACCTGCTCGCCTCGGGCGTCCATGCGGCCCCGGACCTCGCGGACGTCTTCGAGCGCGACCATCTCGGCCGGCCGGTCCCAGACGATCCAGCCGCCCAGGCCGCCGGGAACGAACGAGCGGGCGATGTGCAGGATCTGCCGGTAGCCGACGGTCACCACCAGGCCCACCCGGGCGCCCCGGCGTTCCAGGACGGCGTTGGTGGCCACCGTCGTGCCGTGCAGGAACTGGCGGACGTCCGCGGCGCGGGCCCGGGCGTCGGTCAGCACCCGGGTTACGCCCTCGATGACGCCGACGGACTGGTCCTGAGGCGTCGAGGGCACCTTGGTCCGTCGGGTCTTCCCGGTCGCCTCCTCGATCAGAAGAACGTCCGTGAACGTGCCACCGACATCGACTCCTAGGCGGTACATCAGTGCACATCCTGCTTTCTCGAGTGCCGGCTCTTCTCGGGTTGCCGTTCTGCGTCGTCGCTGCGTGGTCCCCGGCCCCTGGGGTGCTGCCCACCGGGGCCGGGGATCACCGCGCCGGTGGGACGCCGGCGAGGTCAGGAGCCGCTGATGTCGTAATAGTTGACGTGGCCCTGGGAATAGCTGACGAACCCGGTCACGCCCTTCTTGAAGACGTAGTACTTCTGGGAATCGACCAGCGGGATGGCCGGCATGTCACCCACCAGGAAGTCGTTGACCTGCTTGATCAACGCGTCGCGGTCGGGACCCGGCTGGGTTTCCAGGATCTTCCGGGAGAGGTCGTCGAGGGTCGGCGAGCTGTAGTTCTGCAGGTTGGTCAGCCCACCCGTGGAGTAGAAGACCTGCAGGTAGTAGGCGGGGTCGGGCACCAGCGGGGTGCTGGTGGCCAGCCAGCTCTGCAGCTTGCCTTCACGCTTGGCGGTGTCGAAGTCCGCGCCGGAGGCGACGTTGTTGAGCTTGACCTGGATGCCCACCTTGGCCAGTTGCGAGCGCAGCAGGACGGCGACCTGCTCGCTGTGCGCTCCGACGTTGGCCGCGTTGTAGGCCAACTCCATCGGGAAGCCGTTTGGCAGGCCGGCCTCGGCCAGCAGTTGCTTGGCCCGGTCGAGGTTCTGGGCGAAGGGCTGGCTGGCCGCCGGGGCACCGAAGTCGTCGTGGATGAAGTCGTTCGAGGGCGCCGAGTAGCCCTGGTACGCGGAGTCGACGATCGCCTTGCGGTCGACGGCGTAGGAGATGGCCTCGCGGACCCGCTTGTCGTCGAAGGGCTTGGCCTTGAGGTTGGGCACCAGCACGTCGATGTTCGGGTAGAGCACACGCTCCAGCCGGGCCTGGTCGCTCTCCTCCAGCGAGGAGAGCTGGTCGAACGTCATCGCGGTGGCGACGTCGACCTGCCCGCTCTGGGCCAGCTGGAGCCGGTTGGAGGTGTCGGGGACGGCCCGGACCACCACGTCGGTGACCTTGGGCTTCCCGCGGAAGTAGTTCTCGTTGGCGGTGAGCCGGACCTCCTTGCCGGGGTCGAACGAGCGCACCTGGTACGCGCCGAAGGTGGCGGTGTTCTCCCCGAGCCACTTGTAGGCGTACGGATCGTCGGCGGTGGCGTGCTTCTTGGCCTCCACCGAGTCGTAGATGGTCATGAAGAAGGTGCTCAGGATCGACACGCTCACCGCGTTGGGCTTGGCGACGTTGATCGTGAACTTCTTGTCGTCCGTGACGGTGATCGGGTTGGCGGTGTCCCAGCCGCCGACGCCCATCAGGATCTTGGCGATCGGCACGCCGGTGCTGTTCACCATCCGGTCCACCGACCACTTCACGTCTTGCGAGGTGATCGGGTTGCCGAACTGGCTCTTGGCCTCGCGCAGCGTGAACGACATCTTCCTGCCGCCGTCGTCAAGCGTCCAGGACTCGGCGAGCTCGGGCTCGATCTGGTCCGGCGTCTGAAGTTTGGTAGCGCCGGCCTCGGGCTTCTTGAAGCGCACCAGGGTCCCGGCGGTGTTGGGAAGCAGGTCGATCGAGATGAAGCCCTGGTAGCGCTCGGAGTCGAGACTCGACAGCACCCCGGGCGCGGCGATGGTCAGCGCCTGGCCGGTGCCGGCGTCAGACTTCCCCGCATCGTCGGCGCCGCAGGCCGCGAGCGACACGCTCGCCACGGCGAGCACTGCCACGGCTCGCACCCGCACGGAACGTATTCCCATGCCGACACCTCCAAATTGTGTGCAAGCTTGAATAGGTCTAGCGCAACAACCCAGGTAGGGCGACTAACACGAGCGATGCTTGTATACAAACTTGACCCTGTCAAGGCTCCGAGCAGTCAGATCCCGCAGCCAGCCGCGTCGACACTCACGCCCGGCGACGGGCCAGGAACCGACCGGCGTCCTGCCGGCCGACAAATCGTCCACGCTGGGCGATCAGCTCCCCACGCAGATAAACCGCTTCGACCCGGCCGGGCACGTGCCACCGCTCGAACGGCGTGTAGTCACAGTTCTGCGTCATCGTCCGGGCGAGCACGACGGAGGCCGCCTCCGGGTCGAGCACGACCAGGTCGGCGTCGGCGCCCCGCCTGATGACCCCTTTTGTCGGGTACAGCCCGAACCGGCGGGCCGGCTCGGTGCAGGCCACCTCGACGAAGCGCGACAGACTCAGCCGCCCAGGGCGTACACCGTGGCCGTAGAGCAGGGGAACCCGGTGTTCGATGCCCGGCGCTCCGTTCGGGATCCGGCGAAAGTCCTCGGCTCCCAGGCTCTTCTGCCCGGACATGCAGAACGGGCAGTGATCCGAGCTGACGACACCGAGGATGCCTTCCCGCAGCCCTTGCCAGAGCGCCTCCCGGTGCTCGGCGGTGCGCAGCGGCGGGCTGACGACGTACTTGGCCGCCTCGAACCCGGGCTGGTGGTAGAGGTCGGCGTCGAGCAGGAGGTAGTGGGTGCACGTCTCGCCCGCGACCGGGCGGCCGGCCCGCTGGGCCTCGGCCACGGCGGCGACCGCGCCGGCGGTGGACAGGTGCACGAAGTACAGCGGGGCGTCGGCCAGGTCGGCGAGCGCGATCGCGCGGCGTACCGCCTCCACCTCGGTCTCGGGTGGCCGCGACAGCAGGTGCGCCAGCGGCCCGGTGCGGCCGGCCCGAACCAGCCGCTCGGCGAGGACGTCGATGACGTGACCGTTCTCGGCGTGCACGCAGAGTGTGGCGCCCAGGCGGGACGACTCGGTGAGGATGGAGAAGAGCTCTCCGTCGTCGAGCATGGCCAGACCCTTGTAGGCCATGAACACCTTGAAGCTGGTCACGCCGTCGGCCACCACAAGCGCCATGTCAGCCACCATGCCCGGGTAGGGCGAAGTGACAGCCAGATGGAAGCTGAAGTCGATGGCGGAACGACCGTTCGCCCGCCCGGCCCACCGGGCCAGCACCTCCGGCAGACGCTCACCGGCGCGCTGAAAGGCGTAGTCGACATACGTCGTGGTGCCGCCGACGGCAGCGGCCCGGCTGGCCGAGGCGTGGTCGTCGGAGGTGACCGTCCCCATGAAGGGCGTATCCATATGTGTATGCACATCGACGCCACCCGGAATGATGATCTTTCCTCGGGCGTCGACCTTCTCGACATCAGCCGATGGCGGAATCCGGCCGACACTTTCGATGCGGCCGGAGTCAACGAGCACGTCAGCGCGGTGGACACCGTCCTCGGCGACCACCGTGCCTCCGACAAGACCAAACCTTCGGGGCATCTCTTCCCCGTTCGCTGCAGATGAGGAAACGCGAGTGACAGGCGGGCTAGGCAGTGGACCGTATACAACTCGACGGGACGGCACAAGGAGTCGACTCAACCCCGACCCGACGCCGACCACCGGGAGGCAACTCCTGCCCGCAAGCCAGCCTTAGGCATTTTGCATACATTACGCCTCGATGAGGTCAGCGGCGGCGGCCGATTTCGCTGCTCAGAACCGAGTATTCACGACGACGCCCTAGACGAGCTGCGCCAGATTACATACAGTCTGGCGCAACCTGAAGGAGGTCGCCATGGCTCATTCCGGCAAGCGACGGGTCACCATCGAACAGGTACCCCAGCGGGTGTGGCGGGCATCGGGCCTGCCCTTCGGCCTACTCGTGCGGCAGATCAACGCCGACCCGGAGACCGGCGCGCAGACGCTCGTCGTCGACGTTCCACCCGGCTGGCAGATGCCCGAGCACTGGAACAGCGCCGACATCGAACTCCTGGTCCGCGACGGCGACCTGAGCATCGCCGGACGCCAGTGCCGGCGCGGGCACTACCTCTTCCTGCCCTCCGGCACCGAGATCGGCCCGGTCTCCTCGACCGACGGCGCCACGTTGATCTTCTGGACGGACTCGCCGTTCGAGGTCCGCACTGACGAACGACCCCCGCCGTCGAAACCGCTCGGAGAGACCGTCGACCTGTTCGACCCGGCCAACTGGCGACCCGTCCAGGAGGCTTTCGCGGGAGTGACCGACACCAGCAGTCACGGCGACCTCGATGTGCCCACGCAGTGCATCCGGTTGCGCAAGGTGGAGGAGACCGGCAAGGACACCATCCTGTTCGTCCTGCCACGCAACTTCGCCAAGACCGCGTTGGAGTTCCACCACAGCACCGAGGAGATCTTCTTCCTCGGCGGCTGGTGCGCCACCGACCCGGAGCACGTCTACCGTGCCGGTGAGTACCTGTGCTGGGAGCCGGGCGTCATCCACGGCGTGGTGACCGGCTGGGAGGCCATTTGCCTGTCCAAGCATCACGGACCGCTGACCAGCCCACAGATCCCCCTCGGGGCGACAAGCGTGGACGCCGAGCGGTGACGGCATTGCCCGGCCGTGGACGCCGGATCGCCGCCGGGGACGCCGGGGCGGGCGCCGTACGCCCGGCGTTCGTCGTGCACCGCGACGAACTCGCCTACGAGCTGATCTCCAGCCTCAACCACAACACCGACGACGAAGGGCTGGTGCATCGCCTCGTCGACCGGCAGCTCACCGGCGACCCGGACTGCGAGTTCCTCAATGGGGTCTACCGCATGGAGCCCGGGATGACCCACCCGCTGCACCTGCACGCCGAGTCGGCCGAGTTCTACTACGTGCTGTCCGGCACCGCGCTGTTCCGAGTGGCCGACGAGGAATTCGAGGCGGGCCCGGGCACCGCGATGTACATCCCCGCCGGTGTCGCCCACGCCATCACCACCGGCGGCGGGCACGCCATGGAGCTGCTCTACTCCTTCAGCACCCCGGACCTCAACGAGATCGGCACCAGGTGGCTGTAGCCGCCGACTGCGGATCGGCTCGCCCTGCCTACGTTCACCACTAAGGGACGCTGCAGAAGTAGAGCTCATCCGTCAGCATGCCGAGCGAACCGGTGACCGGCGCCGACGTCCAGCCGCCAGGGCCGTTCGCGTACAGGGTGAAGGTGCCGGTGCCGACAGCCAGCAGCGCGCCGGGAACGACGATCGAGGTGTCGTTGGGGCCGAGAGTGCCGCCTCCGGAGAAGCCGTCGCTCAGGGACCAGGTGAAGCCACTGCGGGCCAGGCCACCGGCGGGCAGGTTCCAGGTGAAGGTGGGCGGGGTGAGCTGGCCCGCCGTGCACGCCAGGTCGGTCGGTGGGTCGACCGTGCCGGCGGCGAGGGCAGTGCTGCCGTACTCGGTGTCGTTCCAGGCGGCCAGCGTCGACTGGGCAGGTGCGAGCGCCATGACATGGATCCAGAGCGAGAGGGCGAGGACACCCGCGAGCCAGCGTCGCCGGGCGCGGCTCTTATGTCGCCAGCTCGGCGTAGCGGGGATCCCTACGCGCCTCACGGCTGTTCCTGCCTGATCCGGTTCCTGCGCGTGGTGCCCACGAGCAGCAGGCCGACGAGCAGGGCGCCCGCACCGGCGAGCATCGGCGTCCGCAGGTCGGTGCCGGTGCGTGGCAGCGTGTCGACCTTGCCGCCTGTCGCCGCCTTGTCGCCGAGCCCGGTCGCCGTGAGGATCAGGTCGGCCGAGCCCGCGGCCGTGGAGTTCGGGAGCAGGCTCGCGGTGACGAGTACCCAACGCTGTTCGTCGGAGCGCATCGTGCTGATGGGGACCGGGCGTTCGGCCAGTCTGGTGGCGGGGCCCTCGGCGAGAACCTGCTCTCCCCGCCCGCCGGGACAGGCGCCGTTCACCCAGCGGATGGCGCAGACGGCGGCCATGACCTGGAGTCCGTTCGGCGAGACCACGAGCGGGCCCAGCGCCGACAGCGTGATTGTCACCGTGCCCGGGTGCGGGGCGTGCGCGGTGACGCCCACCTGCCACGGCACCGGCTCCTTCGGTGTCATCGATGTCATGCGGGCCTCGTCGCGGATCGATATCAGGGTGAGGTACCTGCCCCGGATGACCTCCTCAGTCGGTTCTGCCCGTGCCTGACCGGGCGTGGCCAGGACCGCGGCGGCGACGCCCGGCAGCACGGCCACCATGACGAACAACCGCCGGGCGGTCGATTCGACGTGCGCCGCTGTCCGGCCCGGCGGGGCGCCGGCCTCGGGACCTGTTCCCGCCTCGTCAGGCGTCGGAGGGCCTGTTCGCCGTCGGCGCCACGTCGTACGCCGCCGGGTCGGCGGTTCCGTGGCGCGCGGCCAGAACGCCCAGGTGACGATCACGGCGGTCCCGACCGTGATCGCACTGGTCGCGTACGGGTTCGACACGGCCCGCACCGTGTACCCGAGCCCGGGCACCGACCAGGTGACGAGCCGTACGCGGGTCACCGCGTACGGCGCGGAGTCGTTGGAGTCGTTCGCGTCCCCGCGCAGGGTGAGCAGGCGGGTGGGCCCGCCACCGTCGGCGATCTGAACGACCCGGTGGGTGATCGGTGGAAGCGGCGTGCGGTCGACGGTGACCACGTCGCCCACCTCGACCTCGGACGCGGGGATCTCACGCACCACCGCCAGCGACCCGGCGGGAATGGTCGGGCTCATCGATCCGGTCTTGAACAGGATGAGTGAGATGTCGAAGAAGAACGCCAGCGGGACGAGGACGACGCACACCGTCCCGCCGACGGCGAGCAGGGTCAGCGCCAGGTCTCCGACGCGGGCGATGACGCCTCGCCCTCGACGTGCTCGTCTCATCATGTGCAGGACCCTTACGTAGATGTGGCGGTGAATTCCCAGGTGACGGTGGCGCTCGTGCCCTGGTATGAGTTGTCTGCGCCGGCCTCGATCCGCACCTCGAAGCAGAACCGCACCTCTGGCGTCGCGCCGTCGGGAGTGGTGAGGACGGACGACACCGGTGAGCCGGGAACCGAGGTGACGTCCAGGTAGCCGGGGCCGGCGATCCACGTCGGCGCACCGGTGAAGGCGGTGGCGGAACAGGCGCTACCGGTGTCCGGGGTGCGTACCGCGCGGTATTCGAGCACCGGAAGCAGGGCCCCGGAGCTGTCCGAGGAGCTCGTCAGCGCGACCGTACCGTCGACATTCGTCATCGTGGTCGTGCGGATGTCGATCCAGGCGTACGACGAGTCCGTGGGGGACATCGCGGTCGCGTTGAACGCCAGTGTCGCGGCGTTTCCCACCGGATTGTGGCTTGCCCAGGCACTGGACGCGGTCTGCGACTCGGTACCGAAGACGCTTGCGGTGAACGACCCGGTGCCGTACTCGCTGTCGGTCCACGCCGCGAGCGTGGACGTCGTGCCCACGCCGAGGACGAGGGCGGCAGCGAGTACGGCACGGGTCCGGAGGAGCCGTGGTGATCCGGCCGGCACCCGGCGGTTGACCACGGCTGCCACCTACACGGACTCGGCGAGGAGCTGCCAGGTCTCCGTGACCGACGAGCCCTGCACCAGAGCGGCGTCCGCCGTCACGACGAAGCACAGGTACGCCGGAGCGCCAGGCGTCGTGGGAGGAGTGCCCTGCGTCAGGTTGAACGGCACCGCGCCGGCCACCGAGTCGAGCGCCGTGCCCTGCGCCACGATCCAGGTCGGGCTCGTGGGGGTCGCGCTGCAGTCCGCGAAGGTCGGCACGGTCGCGATCCCGTAGGTGAGCCCGGTGAAGGCGGGCAGGTCGGGAGTGGCCGAGGCCACCGTGACTGTCGCGTCGTACGTGGTGGCTGCGGTCAGGCGGACGGCGAACGGTGCCGCGACCACGTCGCCGGGGCTGATGTTGTCGAAGCCGGTGCTGAAGGCCAGCGCCGCCGCCGTGCCGGACGTGGAGTGCTCCGCGTAGGTGGTGTCGTCCGTGCTGCCCTCGATGCTGAAGGAGCCGGCGGTGAACGTTCCCGTGGCGTACTCCGAGTCGTTCCAGGCGGCGAGGGAGATCGTCGCGCCGACGCCGAGGGCGAGCCCTCCGGCCAGGACGGCCTTGAGCTTGCGACGCCTTCCCGGGCTGCTCGATCCGCCCGATGTCAATCTTGTCGATCCAAACAACGTGTCCTCCTCGTGCGACGCTGTGGGCTGGCCTGGGGCCGGTGACAGCCGTGCGGTGGCGGTCCGGCCGGCTGGTGCCGTCGTGGAACCGCCGTGCGAACGGGATGACCCGGCTGGGCTGTCACGCAAGGGACACGATAGGTCTCAAACCAGACAAAGCGGGCGAAAGTGTCCAAATCACCTGGCGAACCGGGCCATGTTGGCCCGACGCGCGGCGCTGCACCTGGTCCCCGCCTTCCGGGCGGAACCTCATTGCGGTTCCCCTCGTAGCGTGGAGGCCAGAGCTTGAGGGATAGAGGTTCATGGCTGAGCCGAGACGCTAGTTCGATTCGGAGTTCCGGGCGGGCGCGGTGCCCTCTTCGGTGTGAACTGTCGGCGGCGGGCGAAAGGCCGGCCGGATCAGGCTCGACGCGAGGTCAGGGGGCCTGGTGAGGGCTTGTCTCGACCGGGTTCGGCTGGCACCCTCGCTGCTGCACTACCGGCATGAGGTGGCCGCTTTCCCTGGTCCAGCCGAGGAAACGGCGGTGCAGCACGCCCGCCGGCGTCCACGGCATGTCCTCGGTGGCCTGGACGAGGTAGGCACCGAGGTAGAGGGCCAGCGACACCGGCGCATCGGCGTACTCCGCGCACAACTCCCGCTTCCGGGTAGGGCAGGGCCAGGGCAGGTCGCAGCCGCCGCAGCTCCAGACCGGCATGACCGGGCCGTGGGTCGTCACCGCACACCCTCCAGGAAGCGCGCCGTGATCGCCCGCGCCTGCCGGCTGGTCGCCCATTCCACCTGCCAACAGGGGTACGGAGTCAGCCGCGCCCACCACGCCCGGCACCCGGCACACATGCCGTCGAGCCCTAGAATGTGTACCGCGAGGATCGCCTGTTCCTGCCCGCCGGTCACTGCTCGCCCTCCTGTGGCCAGTGGCCACGATTGATCGGTATCCGGTGCCGAGCGCGGCAGGGCAGGTCGGACCCACAGCGGCAGATACGCCGCCAGAGCCGCCACGACCACACCGGCCGGTGCCTGCGAGCAAGGGTCAGCGCGGTGGCAGAAAGGTATTCGTCATACGAGACGCGCCGCACGGACCCTCCCTCGCTCACGAACGAGGGCGGTCTCCTGCCCCCGAATCTGAGGGGGACGCGGCGACCAGGCGATACTCGCACCGCCCGCCGCATCCCGTAAGCAGGACGCTACGGTGGGTCGCGGAGCGAAATGGGTAGGGTTCCTACCCCTGGATCAGGAGAGCAGCCCGACCTTGACCGCGAGGTCACGGGCGTCGTCACGGCTGGAGCGTGGGCCGTCGAGCAGGTCCAACGTGATCTGGCGGGCGTACCCGTTGAAGCGGATCGTCTCCGGGGCCGACTCGTACGCGTGCTGCAGGGTCTTCACGGCCGCTTCCTTGTCGTCCTTGCCGTAGTGCGCCCGCGCGACCTCGATGAGATGGCGTGCCCGGCGTGGCCTCGACGGGATGGCTGCCGAGTCGTGACGGCGTGCCTGGCGTACCGCTTCCCCGGACTTCTGCAACTCCACCGCCACGGTCACCGCGTGGGCGCCCATGACGACGCGGGAGAACGACGTCTGCGGCTGATAGAAGCCCTCCGGCAGACGCTGCGCCACGCGGTCCGCCCGATCCCAGTACCGCCAGGCCCGGCCTTCCTCGCCGGCACGAGCGGCGGTGTACGCGGCCTCGAAGCTGAGCGCACCCCACAACGCCAGCAGATTCGTGCCCCCATCGACCGCCCTCGGCTCCAGAGCCGACAGGACGTCGTGCGTTACCGCCATGGCGGTGTCCCAGTCCCCCGCGTCCCGATGCACCTGACACAGGAACCATGCCGCGAGGGCCACCGCCTCCGGGTCACCGGAATCCTGCGCCGCCACCATCGCCCGGTCCGCGACCCGCCACAACAACTCGGCAGCCGGCTGGTACGCAAGAAACATCTGCGTCAACCCGAACGTCTCCGCCAACAGCGACTGCGCCTGCCGACGCTCAACGCCCTCGTACACCAACGCGGCCCGCTGCACGTCGTGCAGAAGTCTCGGCAGCAGCCCACCGAGCACCGTCCGGTGATCGGACGCCTGGTGGCGCGCCCGCCACGCCACCGCAAGCCGCTCACGCAAACCGGCCAACGACTCCGGCTCAGCGTCATCGGCGAGCACGACACGGTTCACGGCGTCCCGCACCGACGCCAGCGCCGAATGCTCAGGCCCGTTCACCACAGCGGACCGGTCGCTCAGCTCGCCGGCCAGAGCAGACACGTCGACCTTGAGCGCACGCGCGATGCGATCCAGCATGTGAATGCGCGGAGGCAGGATCCGATCGGTCTCCACCGCCTTGACCCACTCGGCGCTACGACCGACCAGCCCACCCAGCACCGCGCGAGTCTTCCCGGACCGCTCCCGGTAGACCTTCAGCCGCTGCCCGAAGGTCAACTCCGGCAAGGAATCCATCCCGAACCTCCTCAAAGCGCGGGATGCGCCACCGGCCTCTTAGCCGCCGTGGCACCAACGCTACCGACCTACGTGCGGCCGCATAACCCCGAACACACCGGCATGCTGTCCGGCGCCCCGCGCTGGCTCAGACCAGCGGATCAGGGGTTGGGCCAAGACGCAAGGGTTCCAAGGCCGAACTGCAGTGAGCACTTCGGTGTGAACGTCGATCCCCCTAGCTGTCGGCTATCGACCAAGGCCGTTTCATGTCATCCCGTGAGCTCCGCCCACTGTCCATCACCACCGAGCGGCACGTGTTGCGAAGCCTCCTGCTGACTTCCTGCTGACACAGCGAGCCAACGTAAGTCCTAGCCCCCACGGCGTCGCCAGTCGTTCCGGCAAGGCCACCTTGCTGTAATTTCATACGTCACCGATCGGCCCCCTAAATGAGGTTCCTCTTAGTGTCGCCCCGCCGAAATCCGGTCGCCGATGAAACCTGACGCCATCAAACCATGTCGCCGCCGAACTCAACCACGCAAAACGACGCATCATCATGAAACTCGGCCTCATCGAACCAAACATCAGCCTTGAACTTCGCCCGATTAAAACTAGCATCCTTCGAGAAGCTTGCATGGTTAAACCAAGCCCTATCAAAAAAGCTTGCCTCCCGAAAGACAGATTCACGGGCAACTTGCAATCCTCCAAATCCCGCCCCGGCAAAGAATCCCGCCTTATCAAACCACGCACCACCTTCTATCTTCGTTCGCTCAAACCAGGCGTCCCCATGAAACTCAACGTTTCCGAAACTCGCGCCCTCTTGAATGTCCGCCTCCGCAAATACCGCCTCCCCGAGGAAGCGGACATCATAGAAGTTTGCACCCCGAGTGAACGTAGTTTGATGGAAGTCAGCCCTGCCACCAAAGGTCGCCCGGGCGAAAATGGAATCAGCGAAACTGGCTCCACCGAAATTTGAGGTTCCAATAAAGTCCGCTTGGCCGAAGTTGGCCAACCCATTGAATTGGGCGCCTTTGAAGGAAACGTCGCCACGGAAGGCCGTACGATTGAACAGGGCCAGGCCGACAAATTCTGCTCGATCGAAGATCGCATCATGCATGCTACAGTCAGTCATGTCCAAATCTAATAGGGTCGCCTCGGTGAGGTCTAAGACGATGACGCCCCAGTAGGATGGACTGGGCCCACCGGCTGTTCGCGCCGGCCTTAAATGTCGTGCAAGGATTCGCTGAGCCGCTATGCGCACTTGCCGCTCCCCCCGCAAATCATCCTCGGCTGCAGTCGTCGGCACTTCCCTGGCGGAATGAGGCGCTGACTCTAGATTCACATCAGCCTTGTGAGACTTCAGGGCGCAAGTAGCGTCAGACGCTTCCGACCCTAGCTCCGAACTAGGCGGCTTGTAAGGCATGCGTAGATAGGCGCATACTACTTCGACAATACTCTGCCGGTGGGTCGGGTTGTCCTGGGCGAGGCGCTCCAATGCATACAATCCAGCAAGTCGGACGGGCGCCTTTTCAGATCCAAGCTGATCAGCGGCCTTTACGTACAACTCCGTGACACGCTTTTCTCCAGCGTCATACTCGGCAGCTTGCTGGGTACGCTCGACTAACTGCTGTCGCCGGAAAGCCAATAACAGCGCAAAGGCGGCCACTACACCGGCGCCAACGGATAGGCCAGCACGAAGCCCTTCGACCTGCAACTGCGCGCGCTCCACCGGTCCCTGTTCTGTCGACAGACTGTGCTGTAGCCACCACACAGCCCCCCAGGTGATTACAGCGACAAGCAGGGCACCGGAAGGAATCGTCCACGATGGAAGAGGGCGTAAAGGCCTGGCCGGAGGTACTGGCGCCACCGAACCATGTCCATGCTGGGAAACAGGACGCCAAAGCAACACGCCCGTGACCGCCGACGCCACTGCAACTATCATCCCGAGCAGCAGAGGCCATCTGGCGGCCACAACATTCCGCCATGGTTCCGGGATGGCCAGCAGCGCTACACCGATCAGCCCGAGGGCACCCGCAACCACGAGGCCCATGCCAAGAGACTTCCGCATACCGCGAATCATGCCCCACCACGTCTCGCCATCCCGATGCTCCTATGGGGGTCAAGTGGTCAGGGCGGCGAAGTCTGCGCGGAGGGCGGTGTAGATGTCCCGGACGATGTAGCGCTTGAGGCAGCGCAGGATCTCTTGTTTGCTGAGACCTTCGGTGATGCGTCGTCGCTGGTAGGCGCGGGTGCGTTCGTCGTAGCGCAGGCGGCAGAGGGCGGTGGTGTGCAGGGCGTGGTTGGCGCCGCGGTCGCCTCCTCGGTGGAGGCGGTGGCGGCGCACCCGTCCGGAGTTGGCGGGGATGGGTGCCGCTCCGCAGAGGTGGGCGAGGGCGGCCTCGGAGTGGAGCCGGTCGGGGTTGTCGCCGGCAGTGGTCAGGAGTTGAGCGGCGACGTCGGTGCCGACGCCGAACAGGGCGCTGGTGCGAGGTGCGGTCCGGCGGACCAGCGGTGTCAGTTGCCGGTCGAGAGCGCGGATCTCCTCGGTCAGAGCTTTCACTCGTCGCGCGAGCCCGGCCAGCGCGGCAGCGGTGGCTTGTTCCGGGTCGTGGAGTCGGCTCAGGTCGGCGGTGAGGGTGGCGCAGCGGTTGACCAGAACAGCGGCGCTGCGTTTGGTCAGCTCAGCCCGGAGTGCTTCCGGGGCGGCGGCGACCAGGCCCCGCATCTGGTTGATCGCGGCGGTGCGGGCCTTGACCGCGCCGTGGCGGGCGACCCGTAGGGCGCGGATGGCCTCGACCGGACCGGTACGGGTCTTCGGGATGCCCATGGCCGTGCCGGCGAGGGTGGCCCTGGCGGCGGCGATGGCGTCGATGGGGTCGGACTTGCCCTTGGCCCGGCGGGTCCTGCGGTCCGGACGGTCTACCTCGACCACGGGTACCTTGCGGCTGCCCAGGTGACGGGCGAGGCCAGCACCGTAGCTACCAGTGCCCTCGACCCCGACCGCTACCAGGCGACCGAAGGACCGCATCCAGGCCAGCAGGTCCGCGTAGCCGTCGCTGGTCGCGGGGAACTCTGCATCCGCCAGGAGCCCGCCGGTGCTGTCGATGATCGCCGCGTGGTGGGTATCGCGGTGGGTGTCGACGCCACCGATGACCGATCGTTTCTTCGCTGCCATGCTGGTGAGGTCCGCCCTTCTCGGTCGCGTCGAGAACACGTGGACACGTCACCGGTCAGGCGATCCGACAACACAGTGGTGGGCGCCTCTCGCACAGGCTCCTATCAAGTCAGGACGCCTGACCGGTGACATGCAGTTGCCGGGGTCACCGAGCCGGCCGACGAATCGGGATCAGGACAGCAACCGTCGGTCTGCCGGTGAGTCAGACCAACCCGGCGACCCACCCCACCATCCTCACTGTCTGCCGCCGACCCACACACCGTGAAGCGGGCCAGGGCCAGGGCGACAAGGTGGAGCGCCCTACCGGACGTACGACCTTGTCACCCTGGCCCTGGCCCGCTCGGCTTGCCTGGGTCGGTGGTAGACGGGATGGCATCCCACCTCAACCACCCACCACCGGAACCGTTCGGCAACTCCATCTCGGAGTCGTCTGGCCCCCGCCGGAGGCACAGCTCTAACCTCGCCCTCCCCCTCCCCCTCCACCCCCTCACCACCTTCACCCCTTCCCCACCCTGGGTCTGGGCGACCGTGCGGAACCGTTCGGCAACTTCGCCTCGCCGCGGTTGGCCCGCCGGATCTCGTGCTGCTTCGGGATCGTCCGAACCGTGTGGAAGGTGTCCGCCTAGCCCTGGTCGTCCTTTGGGACTCGTCACCGGGTCACCTCACTGACCGAGGTGTGACGCGCGGGGCGGGGCGTGGGGTTCGGGCCGGTTGATTTTCCGCCCCGGCGCCGTAGGCGGCCGGGGCGGCGGCTCCGCAGGAGCCGTTTGCCGCGCCCCGGCCCGCGCCGCGCGGAGCGCGCTTGATCTAGTACAGGCGACTTCGGCAACACCTCGCTATCGAAGCGAAGAGCAAAGCCACGCACGCACGTCGCTGCGCAGGTGAGTCGAACGTGGGTGTGCAGCGATGCGGCATGTCGACTCCACGAAGGAGGGGGTCGAAATCGCCGGAATGCGGCACGCGAGTGTCGCAAAGCAGACACTGAGAGGCGTCATCTCCTCAACTAGTGTTAGCTACTTTTCTATCACTTAACCGGCTGGGACAACATGCCTGCGGTTCCTAATCACTCAGCTTGTCACGGGAGTCGGATTGCCCAAGACGAAACGAATCATTAAGGCCAGCCGCAAGCGATCCACCTCAGCGAGCAGGCGCCTATCCGTCAAATCGCTCCAGGTGGGGGCCTTACTTCTCGCGGTGGCGCTTGGAGTCCTAACGAACCTCGGGCGGGATCTGGAAGATTCAGATAAATGGGCATCGGTAGCCGGATTCATCTTGGGGCTCCTTTCACTCGCTTTCAGTTCCACGACCTGGCTTTGGCTCCGCAAGCAAGAAGAGAAAGAAGGGCCTCCGGGCAACACCTCCGAACTTAAAAGGTCTCGCATGGATCGCGGCGCGGAGAGGGGGGAGCGGTGACCGCCCCTGCACGCACTAAGCCAAGGTCCGACGATGGCCGGATTACTCCGCACTTCGCCTTGATTTTCTTGTCGGCCCTAGGAATTACTCTATTGAGCGGCATTGGGATGGTTCTCCTGTCGTGGTTTGGAAAAGAAACCGAGGCGGTTAGGTCGGCCACAGGAACCTGCGCGGACATGTTCAAGATGGGCGTGGGAGCCGTTCTTGGTCTAATCGGTGGCAAAGCTGCATCGCATAGGTAATCCAGAGACCATCCTTCGGGTGTGAAGGAACCATCCGCCGCCTGGGAACTGCGCCAGCAGCAGTGTTGAGCTGCCAGGACGGTCCACCGGCCTTCCACAAACGCCCGGCGTTGCCCGCTTCCGTCGTTACTCAGTTGGTCACCCATAAGTCCCCGCGCATCACTTGGTGTTGAACTGTCGCCGGATGCCATGCCAACCGAACAAAGGGCATCCATCCCCGTTTGAGCTGCGCGAGCACCAGGTATTGACTGTAATGGTTAGGCACCTTCAGTCAACCTTCTACGGCCTAGCGACGGCCTGACCCAATCCTGCTTGAGCTCTGGAGGGCCCCGGGCCGGCAGGAATGACGGAGCCACGCCTCGTATTCCACCCACTATAATGTCGCCCTATGGCACAGTGGTGGGAGCTAGCAATACCAGCGGGCGGAACGCTAATCGGCACCCTGTCTGCAGGGTGGCTTGGAGCAGTCTATCAAAGGCGCAACAGCGAAAGGCTTCTAGATCGCCAGGCGCAAGAGAGCGAAAGGGCGAGGTTGGCCACCTCGAAAGAGGCTGAGAAAGTTCGGAATTTCGAGGCCGAGAAAGAAAGAGAAGCCCGCAATCATGGAGAGAGAAAGCAAGCTTATATCGGGCTGTGGCAAGCACTATACGACGAAGAGAGGCTGACGGGGAAGCAGCGACGACTGGCGGATCAATATCAGGCACTCAAAAGCCAGAGCGACGCTGACGCAGATGCATTGAATAAGGCGCATCAAGAATTTACAAAGGCGACCGAGAACCTGATAGAGGCGAAGGAAGCCGCCATCGGCGCTCTGACATCACTCCTTTTTTGCGCTCCGTCCTGCATGCACAGTATCGCAACTAATATGCGGCGAGCGCGCCTCGCAATGGATGAGAAAGAACGCGAGAGGTGGCAGGCGATATTCACCGTTGTCGCCAATTATGATTTGAACTCTTCTCACTCGCAAGAGGACACAAATAAGCACTACAAAAAGATACTGCTGGCTCTTGAGGATGATGAGCAGACGCCCCCCGCAAGCCGTTGACCATCCCGTCTGCCCCGACCCGCCCTTCTGGGGAGCGGGCCGCCGCCCGGCCCGCCACGTCAAGACGGCCTTGACGCCCGTACGGACGCTGGCGGGTCGGGCGGTGGTCTGCTCGGCTCGCCCGGGTCGAGGGCAGGCGGGATGGCCTGCCGCAACCACCCACGGACCGCGACCCGCCGACGGAGCCCCGGCCATCCTGGAGCCGGAGCGCCCCCGCCGGAGGCGCAGTGACCGCAACCCCACGACCGCCGTCAGACCGCCGAAGCGGCCGGCGGGCGCTCGCCTACGCCGCGCGGGCTCGTGGCCGCGCGGCCCGGTCGGCTGCTGGCACACCACCACCCGTCAAGGGTCTGCCGTTCTGCGGCGACCCTCCGGGCTTCCCGCTGTCCGCGCCAGCCGCCGGGCATCAGGCGTGACGGCCGCAGAGCGACAGCGGCAGCGGCCGGCGCGCACGCGCCCAGGCGGCGGCGCGTGCGGCCCGTTCAGGGCCGCCTTGATAGATGTACAGAAAGCTCTCCCAAACGGGCCGGCGGCCGTGTCCGCCTTCGCCTTACGCCTTCACGCGATGGCTTCCACATGATGCGCGACACGCCGCGCGCCCCGCCCGCTAAGCGGAGGAGGTCCGCGCTCCGCTTTTAGGCGTACCGATGCGAAGTAAGCACTATCGAGCCTTCGATGCGTCTTCTTCGCTCCAGATGGAAATGACGTGCCCGTCCCCGTACTCCTCGGTCACGCCGGTCCTCGCTTCATCGAGGGATCTAGCAAGAACGCGCAGGCGAATGCCAGGCTTGTCTTCGGTCCAGATGAAGCCGACGTACTCCCGTATCGGCGGGGTCTTGTCGGCGTTCACGGGGCGTTCCTGTGGGTTGCTTCATCGAGATGTGGGTCAGTGGTACCAGCGCATGATCTCCTGGCCAGACTTATTTACGCATCCATTGTCGCCACGACCATCGGGATCACGGCCGGTTGAGGTGTCGGTACCCGGTGCTACTCTGACGCTCGTCGAGCACGCCAGCGCGGCCTTCCTGCCGGATCGCTGGACTCGACGTTGGAGATGCTAAGTGGCCTTCCTGCCGCTGATGCGGGCCACGTCCCGCCGGCTCTCAATCGCACCGGCCGCCGTGCCGTTTCTGAATCCGTTGATCGGCCCAGCACGGCCTTCCCTGCCGTCCACGATGGCCCGGCTTCGCTGATCTCCACGGGTGGGGCAGCCTGCGGCAACCCGCCGGATGCCGACATCCCAGGCTCCCCACCCGTGCCGGCCCATTACGTCCACGAGCGTGAAAGGACATGACCCATCGGCGGGAAGTGGCACGACCACGATTCCGCCCTCCGGCGTCAGCCGCCCTCTCGGCGGTGCCAGGAGACACGACGAACACCACCAGCGGACATCCGTCCACGGCTGGTGGTGCTTCGTCTCCCGTCCCTGCCACCCCCGCAAGAGGAGACAGCCATCTTCACCACCTACCGCCCCGGCCTCGCCGCCGGTCGTGACGTCCAGGTCCTGCATCGCGTCGCTACGCCGGAGTTCTCCGGCTGGCTGGAGCACACCCGCCCCGCCGGCGGCTGCTCCCGCCCGATCCGCCTCACCGGCACCATCGCCGCCGTCGACCGCGACACCGGCCGAGTCCTCAGCGAGCAGCACACCGACGAACTGCCCGACCGCACGCTCTACAAGGCGTGCGGTAACCGCCGCGATTCGGTCTGCCGGGACTGCGCCTGGGTCTACCGAGGCGACGCGTACCAAGTCGTCTGTCGCGGACTGACCGGCGGCAAGGGCGTTCCCGCCTCGGTCGGCCGGCACCCGGTCGTCTTCGCCACCTTCACCGCCCCGTCCTTCGGCCCGGTTCACCACCGGCACGTCGGCCGCCACACCTGCCGCAGCCGGCAGCGCTGCGACTGCCGACCCGCGCCCTGCCGCGCCCGCAGCAACGCCGGCATCTGCCCGCACGGGCAGCCCGTGGTGTGCTTCGCCCGTCACGACGCCGACGATCCGCGGCTGGGCCTGCCGTTGTGCCTGGACTGCTACGTCCACGCCTACCAGGTCGTCTGGAACTACTTCTCCGGCGAGCTGTGGCGACGCACCAAGCAGGCGTTCGACCGCCACCTCGCCGCAACGTGCCGCCAACGCGGCATCCCGAAGGTCGGCATCGTCACCGCCTCCGGCAAGGTCCGCTGGGTGCCGCCGGTGCGGCTGTCGCACGGCAAGGTCGCCGAGATGCAACGCCGCGCAGCCGTGCACTTCCACGTCTTGCTGCGCCTCGACGGCGTCGGCCCCGAAGACCCAGAAGCCCTCGTACCGCCACCGCCCGGCATCACCGTCGACGCGATGCGACAAGGCGAACGTCACGCCGATCACCGTCCACGACGCCAGGCGAACCTGCGCGACCCTCCTGGCCGACCTCGACGTCCACCCCAGAGTCGCCATGCAGGTGCTCAGGCACGCCCGCTTCTCGGTAACGATGGAGATCTACACGCAGGTCACATCGACAAAGACGAGAGAAGCACTCAAGCGCCTCGGCGACTCACTGAGCCGCTGACGAGAACTGCTGTACAAAGCTGCTGTACGCAAGCAGAAAGGCCACCTCCCGAAGCCGGGAAGTGGCCTTTGACCTGCGTGGGCGATACTGGGATCGAACCAGTGACCTCTTCGGTGTGAACGAAGCGCTCTCCCGCTGAGCTAATCGCCCTCAGCGCGCATGACTCTACCCGATCACCCGCCCGGACCAAAAACCGGGCCTCAGTGCGTCGCGAGGTAGTGCAGCGCCTGCGCCACGACGTCGATGCCGAGGCTGTACTTGAGTGACAGCCACACCACCACGGACACGAACACGAGCCCAACCGCGCCCAACACGAACCGCACTCCCAGTGACTGGCGCTTCACCCACTGCGTCCAGGAGTTGACGTGCCGGCGGGTGAACGCGAGCAGCCGTCGCGCCCAGTGGAACTCGACGGCCCAGACGCCGAGGCCGGCGATGACCAGCAGCCAGCCGGGCCCGGGCAGCGGGATCAGCGCGATGCCGACGGTGACCACGATCGCGCCGAGGATGCCGATGAAGATCTTCAGGGCGACGCGGCCGGTGGGGTTGGCGCGGATGAGTTCGAGGGTGGTGTGCAGGCGCAGCCGCCAGCCACGTCGGCGCCGGCGCTGCTCCGTGAGAGTGCCTCGCGACCGCCCTTCCACAGGCACCTCGTACCCCCGACTTTCGGCTGCTCGGGCCGCACCTTTCGGCGATTCGGCCGTGGTCCGCGACGTCACCGACCCGCCCCCCGTGACCATTTCCACCCCCAGTGTCGCGCGGGACCGTCACCCCTGCTGACGACTGGACGTTACCGGAGTAAGTCGACGACTGAACCACCCGTTGCCGGGCGGGACGACGGAGTGGGCGGAACCGGAAATTCTACGCGGGGCCGAGTGGTTCCCGGGGGCTTTCCGAACCCCTTCCCACCACTGGGTGAAGTCAGCGTATGGCGGAGCGTAGCCAGGAGCAGCACCTGAGTATGGGAAAAGCGGGACACGCGCGTTCCGCAGCGGTGCCGGGGGGAGAACGTCCATGAGTGTCATCCGACCGACGACCGTAGAGGTCGAGACGTCGCTAAGGCTCGTCGCGCCTGACGCCACCGCCTTGCCGGTGCGTGCCAGTCTGCGTTACGACCCTGCTGACCCGTATGCGGTCCATGTCCTGTTCCACGCCGAGTCCGCCGGCGGCGAGGCGGTGAGCTGGTCGTTCGCACGCGAACTGCTGGTCACCGGGCTCGACGAGCCGGCCGGCATCGGTGATGTGCGGGTCTGGCCGTGGGCCACACCGCGCGGCGACTTCGTCGCGCTCGCGCTGTCGTCCCCGGACGGCAACGCCCTGTTCGAGGTTCCGCGCAGCGTGCTGGTGCGCTTCCTGCGCCGGACCTACGTCGTCGTCCCGCGCGGCCGTGAGGCCGAGCACCTGGACGTCGACACCGCGGTGAACCGGCTGCTCGCCGGTCGCTGACACGGCAACACCCGGGGCCGCGCGGATCTGCCGAGTC
The DNA here is from genome assembly GCF_011602315.1 of Micromonospora sp. CMU55-4. Lineage (NCBI taxonomy): Bacteria > Bacillati > Actinomycetota > Actinomycetes > Micromonosporales > Micromonosporaceae > Micromonospora > Micromonospora sp. CMU55-4. Next base: position 70,219 of record NZ_JAAOLH010000012.1, on the reverse strand, counting down.
CGCGCGGCCCCGGGCCGTCTTCACCGGGGTACGCCTCAGCCGCGCGTGGTGATTCCGCCGTCGACCGGGATGACCGCGCCGGTCAGGTACGCGCCGGCGCGCGACGCCAGGTAGATCGCCGTGCCCGCCATGTCCTCGGGTCGCCCGATCCGGCCCAGCGGCACCTGCTGCTCGATCGCCGAGCGCGACTCCGGGTCGTCGAGCGCGAACGCCATCATCTTGCTCTCGAACGGGCCGGGCGCGATCGCGTTGACGGTGATCCGCTCGCCGGCGAGCTGGTGGGCGAGGCTGCGGGTGAGCATGTGCACGGCGGCCTTGGTGGCCGAGTACGCGTACACCTCCATCCACGGCACCCGGATGCCGTCGACCGACCCGATGTTGATCACGCGGGCGGGGTCGTCGGCGCCGGCTGCGGCGCGCAGTTGCGGCAGCAGCGCGGTGGTGAGCCGGAAGACGGCCTTGACGTTGACCGCCCAGAGCTTGTCGAAGGCGCCCTCCGGGTACTCCTCCAGCGGCGCGCCCCAGGTGGCGCCCGCGTTGTTCACCAGTACGTGCAGCCGGTCGTGGCGTTCCCGCACGGCTTCGGCGAGCGCCAGCGCGCCCGCGTCGCTGCCGAGGTCGGCCGGGATCGCCTCGCAGTGCCCTTCGGCGGAGAGTTCCTTGGCGACCGACTCGCACACGTCGGCCTTGCGTGAGGAGATGATCACCTTTGCGCCGGCCCGTACGAAGCCCCGCGCGATCATCAGCCCGATCCCCCGCGAACCGCCGGTGACCAGCACCGTCTTGCCGTCGACCGAGAACAGTTCCGTCATGCTCATCCCATCGCCGTCGCCCGGCCGGGGGCCGGTCGGCCGACCCGGTGCTTACCGATCGGTAACCTAACCGTCGGCCGTGCGTGCCGACAAGACCGCCTCCGCGCGCGCGAAACCGTCGAGATGCAACGTGCGGCCGGGCCGGTTACCGTCGGGGAGATGGTCACTACCGGTCAGCCCTCCCCGGCCACCCGCACCGGCCCGCCGGAGCCGCGCCCCGGCGCCGACGAGATCCTCACCGGTGCGCTCGACGACCTCGCCGCCGAGCCCGGCTGGCCCCGGCCGGTCCTGCTCGACCGCGACGTGCTGATCCTGGTCACCCACGGTCACGGCACCGCCGAGCTGGACTTCCGGCCGGTGCCCTGCCGGCCCGGCACGCTGCTGCGCGCGTACCCCGGTCAGGTGTTGCGGTGCGTCGGCGCGCAGCTCGACGCGACAGTGGTGAGCTGGCGGCCGGACGCGCTGGCCGGCCTCGACGTCGATCCGGAGGCGGTGCCCGCCCACCGTCAGCTCGCCGGCGAGGACGAGGACGCGGTGATCAGCGAGGTCAGCCAGCTCGCGGTGGACGCCGAACGGCACGCGATGGTGCCGCCCGCCGCGGCGCTGCTGCGTCACCAGCTCGCGGTGCTGCTGCTGCGGCTGAGCCTGCTGCCGCATCCGGAGAACGGGGCCGCGCCGCGGGCCGAGACCGACACGTTCCGGCGGCTGTGCCGCGAGGTGGAACGCGGCTACCGGCACACCCGCCGGGTCGAGGACTACGCCGCCCAGCTGGGCTGTTCGGTGCGTACGCTGACCCGGGCCTGCCTGGCGGTGACCGGCCGCAGCGCCAAGCAGGTCATCGACGAGCGGGTCGCGTTGCAGGCGTGCCGGCTGCTGGCCGCCACCGACGAGTCGATCGCCCGGATCGGCCGGGACCTGGGTTTTCCCGAGCCGACGAACTTCGGCCGCTTCTTCACCCGGGAGGTCGGGGTGAGCCCGGGGACGTTCCGGGCCAACCGGGAACGGCCGCTGCCAGTCCGTCTGGTGCGACCACGGCCGCCCGCCGACTCCCCCGCACCCACCGGCCAGGCATGATGGCACTGTGCAGATCTCCGCGCGCGGCGACTACGCGGTCCGGGCAGCCCTGAGCCTGGCCACCGCGTACCCCACCCTGCTGTCCACCCAGGCCATCGCGGCGGAGCAGGACATGCCGCGCAAGTTCCTCGAGGCGGTCCTGGCCGACCTGCGCCGGGCCGGGGTCGTCCGGGCCCAGCGCGGCGCCGAGGGCGGCTACACGCTGGCCCGGCCGCCGCGCGAGATCACCATCGGGCACGTGTTGCGCGCCGTCGACGGCCCGCTCGCCGGGGTACGCGGGCTGCGCCCCGAGGAGACGCGGTACGAGGGGGCGGCGGAGAACCTGCCCCGCCTCTGGGTGGCGGTACGCGCCTCGGTGCGCCGGGTGGTCGACGAGGTGAGCCTGGACGAGCTGGTCAGCGGCCGGCTGCCGGCGCACGTGCGCAAGCTGACCGCGCAGCCGGACGCGTGGGAGCCGCGCTGACTCACAGCGTGCCGACCACCTCCTCGTAGGGCAGGCGCGGCAGCCGTTCCCGCCAGGCGTCCGGCGCCGGGCGGCCGATGTTCATCAGCAGCAGCACCCGGTGCCGCCCGCCGGGGAAGAACTCCCGCTCCACAGCGGCCGCGTCGAACCCGGCCATCGGCCCGGCGGCCAGCCCGGCGGCGCGTACCCCGACCAGCAGGTAGCCGATCTGCAGCGCGGCGTTGAACCGGGCCTGGGCCTCCCGGCCGGCCGGGTCGCCGGTGAACCAGTCGCGGGCGCCGGGGCGGTGCGGGAACAGCTCGGGCAGCCGGTCGTGCCAGTCCACGTCGGCGGCGAGCACGGCGGTCAGCGGCGCGCCGGCCGTCTTGTCCCGGTTGCCGGCGCTGACGTACGGCAGCAGCCGCGCCCGGGCCGCCGTCGAGCGCAGCAGCAGCACCCGCAGCGGCTGGGCGTTCATCGCGGTCGGGCCGTACCGGACCAGGTCGTGGATGGCGCGGACCTGCTCGTCGCCGACCGGTTCGTCGGTGAACGCGTTGGCCGTGCGGGCCGCCCGGAACAGCAGGTCCTGGGCGGCCCGGTCGAGCGCGATCAGCTCGTCGGCGGCGGTGGTCACCACGCCTCGGGCCAGTCGCCGAGCGTGGTGGTGTAGCCGCCGCGGTGGTGCAGCAGCGGGTCGCCGTCCTCGCCCGCGCCGAGCGCGAGCGGCTCGCCGAGCAGGATGGTGTGGTCGCCGGCCTCGATCCGGCGCACGACCCGGCACAGCAGCACGGCGAGCGCGTCGCCGATCAGCGGCACGCCGAACGGCCCGGTGGTCCAGCCCGGGTGGGCGCTGAACCGGTCGATGCCGCTGGTGGCGAAGATCTGCGCGATCTCCTGCTGGCCGGAGGCGAGCAGGTGCACGGCGACGTGCTCGGCCTGCTCGACGGTGGGCCAGCTCGACGAGGCGCGGCCCAGGCAGACCGAGACCAGCGGCGGGTCGAGCGAGACCGACGTGAACGAGGTGGCGGTGAAGCCGGCCGGCGGCAGGTCCGGCCGCATCCGGTTGCCGCGCAGGCCGGGGGTGGTGACCACGGTGACGGTGGAAGCCTGGCGGCGCAGCAGGCCGCGGAACGAGTCGACGTCGACCGGACGCAGCTCGACCGTTCCGGCGCCGGGCCGGTCCACGGTGGTCACGACGCCACCAGCTCACGGGTCGCGTAGACGCTGGCCGGCCGGGGCAGGCCGTAGTGCTCGCGCAGCGTGCGCCCGGTGTACGCGGACCGGAACAGCCCGCGCCGGCGCAGCAGTGGTACGACGTGGTCCACGAAGTCCTCCAGTCCGTCGGGGAGCAGCGGTGGCATGACGTTGAAGCCGTCGGCGGCGCCCTGGGTGAACCAGAGCTCGATCTGGTCGGCGATCTGTTCCGGGGTGCCGACCACGACGCGGTGGCCGCGTCCGCCGCCGAGGCGGCCGATGAGCTGCCGCAGCGTGAGCCGTTCCCGGCGGGCCAGTTCGACGACGAGCTGGTAGCGGCTCTGGTGCGACTGCACCGTGCCGGCGTCGGGCAGGTCCGGCAGCGGGCCGTCCAGCGGCAGCCCGGTCAGGTCGAGCCCAGTCATGCCGGAGAGCTGGGCGAGCGCGTGCTCGGGCACGATCAGGGCCTCCAGTTCGTCGGCGAGGTCGCGGGCCTCCTTCTCCGTACCCCCGAGGACCGGCGCGATACCGGGCAGCACCTTGACCAGTTCGGGATCACGTCCGGCGTCGGCGGTGGCCCGTTTCAGCGCGGCGTAGAACGCCTGGCCGTCGGCGAGCGTCTGCTGGGCGGTGAACACGGCCTCGGCGTACCGGGCGGCGAACGCGATCCCGTCGGCGGACGAGCCGGCCTGCACCAGCAGCGGCCGGCCCTGCGGCGGGCGGGGCGTGTTCAGCGGTCCGCGGACCCGGAACCGCTCCCCGGCGTGGTCGATCTCGTGCACCCGGGTGGTGTCGGCGAAGACGCCCGCGGCGGTGTCCAGGACCAGCGCGTCGTCCTCCCAGCTGTCCCAGAGCTTGATCGCCACGTCGACGTGCTCGGCGGCCCGCCGGTAGCGGTCGGCGTGCGCCGGGTGGTCGTCGAGGTTGAAGTTGCGGGCCTCCCGGGCCTGGGCGGAGGTGACGATGTTCCAGCCGGCCCGGCCGCCGCTGAGGTGGTCCAGCGAGGCGAACGCGCGGGCCAGGTTGAACGGTTCGGTGTACGTGGTGGAGGCGGTGGCGATCAGGCCGATGTGCTCGGTCGCGGTGGCGATCGCGGCGAGCAGCGTGAGCGGCTCGAAGACGGCCTGAATGTTGTGGCGTACGGCCGGTCCGACGGCGAGCCCGTCGGCGAGGAACACCGAGTCGAGCGTGCCCCGCTCGGCGATGCGGGCCAGGTTCTGGAAGTGGCGGACGTCGGCGAGGCGGTCCGGGTCGGCGCGGGGGTGCCGCCAGGCCGCCTCGTGGTGGCCGACACCCATCAGGAAGGCGTTGAGGTGCAGGGTCCGGGACATGGCGGTTCCTCTCAGGCGGTGGTGACGTCGACGCGCCAGGTGGAGAAGCGGCGTTCCCCGGCGACGAGGAGCTGGTTGACCACCAGCCCGATGGCGGAGATGGTGATGATCCCGGCGTACATGTCGGGGATCGCGAAGTTGTACTGCGCGTAGTTCACGAGGTAGCCGAGCCCGGCCTTGGCGCCGACCATCTCGGCGGCGACGAGCACCAGGATCGAGTACGCCCCGGCGAGCCGGACGCCGGTGAACACGGTCGGCACGGCCGCCGGCAGGATCACCTTCTGGAACAGCCGCAGGTGGTTGAGCCCCATCGAGCGGGCCGAGCGGATCAGCAGCGGGTCGACGCCCTTCACGCCGGCGACGGTGTTGAGCAGGATCGGCCAGGAGCAGGCGTAGACCACCAGGGCGATCTTCGACGTCTCGCCGAGCCCGAGGATGAGCACGAAGACCGGCAGCAGCGCCAGCGCGGCGGTGTTGCGGAACACCTCCAGCAGCGGGCTGAGCAGGTCCGCGAGCGGCCGGTACCAGCCGATCAGCAGGCCGAGCGGGATGGCGGTGACCACGGCGAGCGCGAGCCCGGTCAGCGAGCGGGTGAGGCTCGCGGCGACGTGGTCGGCGAGCTGGCCGGTGCGCAGCAGCTCCCACCAGGCGGCGAGCACCTCGGACAGCGGCGGCAGGAAGACCCGGTCGACCAGCCCGGCGCGGGGCGCCGTCTCCCAGATCGCGGCCAGCGCCAGCAGCGCGGCGCTGCGGTGCAGCGCCCGGCCGCCGAGGCCGAGCAGGCGTGCGGGCCGGCGTGGCGCGACGGCCGGGGCGGGCGGGGCGGCCACCGGCCGGGCCGGTGGGGCGGCGACGTCAACCAACGCGGGCCTCCTCGCGTACGGCGGACTGCGCGGCGCGTACCTCGTCGCGCAGCAGCGTCCAGATCTGGTGCCGGTGGTGGCGGAACGCGCCGGTGGAGCGGACGTCCTCCTCGGCCTCCCGGTCGCCCAGCTCGATGTCGATGACCTGCTTGATCCGGCCGGGCCGGGACGTCATCACGGCGACCCGCTGACCGAGGTGCACCGCCTCGTCGATGCCGTGCGTGATGAACACGATCGTCTTGCCGGTGGCCTGCCAGATCCGCACCAGCTCGTCCTGCAGCGAGTCGCGGGTCTGCGCGTCGAGCGCGGCGAACGGCTCGTCCATCAGCAGCACGTCCGGGTCGTACGCGAGGCTGCGGGCGATGGCGACGCGCTGCTTCATGCCGCCGGACAGCTCGTGCGGGTAGCGGTCGGCGAAGCCGGTGAGCCCGACCAGGTCGAGGTGGTACGCGACCCGCTCGGCGCGCTCGGCGCGGGGCAGGCCCTTGGCCTCCAGTCCGAACGCGACGTTGCCGGCGGCGGTGCGCCAGGGCAGCAGCGCGTACTGCTGGAAGACGATGCCCCGGTCCAGGCCCGGCCCGGTGACCGGGCGGCCGTCCACGAGCACCTGCCCGGCGGTCGGGGTGGCCAGCCCGCCGAGCAGGTCGAGCAGTGTGGACTTGCCGCAGCCGCTGGGGCCGACGACGACGAGGAACTCGCCGGGGCGTACCCCGAGGGTGAGGTCGTCGAGCGCGGTGACCGCGCCGCCGCTGCCACGCCGGCCCGGGAAGACCTTGCGCACCCGGTCGAAGAGGATCTTGTCGGTGCTCACGCGCCACCACCGGGGGTCGCGGCGGCGTTGAACCGGTTGGTGTAGAGGTCGGACGGTTTCGGCCGCTCGCCCTTGAGTTCGCCGGTGTCGGCCAGCCAGTCGATCCAGGTGGCGAACTCCCGGTCGGTGATGAGGCCGCCGGGCTCGGCGACGCCGCTGGACTTCCAGTACTCCACGAGCGTGGTGTCCTCGTTGCGTCCGCGCTTGGCGATGATCGCCTTGAGCCGGGCCACCACCGTCTCGCGCGGCTGGGTGCGCGCCCACTCGATCGCCTTGCCCACCGCGGTGACGAACGTCCGGACGGTGTCCGGGTTACGGGTGAGGAAGTCGTCGCGGAAGACGTAGCTGCCGGCGCTGAACGCGCCGAGCAGTTCGTAGTCGGTGAAGACGGTGCGGATGCCGCCGTTGGCGACCGCCTTGTCGCGGATCACGCCGCCGAGCACGGCGACGTCGATCTGCCGGGCGCGCAGCGACTGCTCGGTGTTCACCGGCGGCAGCGCGACCAGCTCGACAGTGGCGATCTCGGCGGCGGTGAGGCCGCCGCGGGCCAGCCAGGTGCGCAGGACGGCCTCGGCGTGCGCGCCGAGCGTGTTCATGCCGACCCGCTTGCCGATCAGGTCGCGCGGGCCGCGGATCGGGCTGCCGTCGAGCACGTAGTAGCCCTGGAACGTCTGCGCGTCGGAGCCGTAGTAGCTGACCACCGCGGTGATCGGGGCGTTGGCGGCCTGGAGCTTGACGATCGCACCGTTGAACGCGCCACCGAAGTCGCTCTGGCCGGTGGCGGTGGCCTGGATGTCGGCCGGGCCGCCGGTGACGTTGCCGATCCAGTCGAGCGTGACGTCGCCGAGGTAGCCGAGGTCGGCGGCGAGTTCGGGGAGGGTCACCTGGCCCACCGAACCCTGGTAGCGCAGTTCCTTGGTCTGTGCGCCGGCGGCGGCGTCGGCGCCGCACGCGGTGGCGGTGGTGAGGGCGAGCAGGGCGACGGCGGCGGTGAGGGCACGCCGCGGTGATCGGGTCGAGGGCATGGCGGAGTCTCCTGATCTGTCCACGATGCGGTGGAGGGGGCCCGCGCGGGGCCGGGGAGCACGCCGTGCCGCGCCGGGCCACGGTGCGCCGGCTGCGGGAACGGACGGGCGGAGAGGGAACGACGAGCGCTCGGCTCAACAGAGCGCGCTCGCGTGCCGGACCAGGTCGACGTGCACGCGAGCGGTGAGGAGAAGCTCGTTCCGCTGCGACATGCCCTCATGCTGCCGACCGTTCTCCACGCCGGTCAATGCCCTTCCAGACAGTGAGACTTTCATCGCTGGCTTTGTTACGACCCGCCTCCACCAGCATTTACGACTCCTTAACACCTACCCGTTGAATAGAGATTTTGCCGGGCGGCAGTCCCACCGTCCAGAGCGGACCGGGCAGGGTTTCGCGAATCGTCGATCCGGGCATGTTCGATGCCGCGAAGGCACGCAGACGACTGCAGAGGCAGGGAGACGAAGGAGGCACCCCCGATGGGCGTCCAGTTCCGCAAGCGTAAGAAGTACGGGCCGCTGATCCTCCACTTCACCCAGAACGGCTTCTCGTCGTGGAGCATCAAGATCGGCCGCTGGTCCTGGAACTCGAACACCCGCGCCCACCGCGTGGACCTTCCGGGGCCGCTGTCGTGGAAGCAGGACAAGGCCTGACCTTCCCAGGCGACGAGCGGGGTGCCGGCGACGTGCCGGCACCCCGCTCGTCGTCTGCGGGCCGGGTTCGCGGTTCCGCCCGCCACCGCGTCCCCGTGACCGGAGAATCGCCGCATGACGGACCTGTCCCTGCGGCGGATACGACGGCGGGCCGTGGCGGCCTGCGCGCTCATGCTGGTCGGCTACTTCCTCGTGCCGGTCGAGGCCGACCCGAACGGCCTGCGGCTGGCCCTGCGCTCGATCGGCACGGCGGTCCTGGTGGCCGTGATCGCGTTCCTGGTCACCGGTCAGGTCCGCCGCCAGCTCGTCAAGGACCAGCCGACCGGCCGGGACGAGGACCGGGCGCTCACCCGGCTCGCGGTCGCGCTGATCGCCGGACTGCTGGTCTTCGCGCTCGGCGACTACGTGGTGGCGAACACCCGGCCCGGCGAGTTCGTCGGCCTGCGCACCCGGGTCGACGCGCTCTACTTCGCGCTGGCCACCCTCACCACTGTCGGCTACGGCGACGTGCACGCCCAGGGCCAGATCGCCCGCATCGCGGTGTGCGCGCAGATGGTGTTCAGCATCGGTGTGGTCGCCACCGGAGCCTCGATAGTGGTCAAGCAGATGACCCAGCGTTCGGGGCGGCGCTGATCAGCACGTCCCCGCCGAGCCGGCCGTGCTCGGGATCGCGGGTCGCCGCGCCGGAGGCGAGCAGCGAGGCCAGCGCCCGGTTGGCGTCGGCGGCCCGGTAGACGGTCGCCGTGGTGGCGAAGCGGCGCAGCTCGGTGACCGTACGCGGACCGGAGCGGGCCAGCTCGGCCAGCAGTTCCCGGCGCAGCGGGCCGGGCTCGGGTTCGAGCGAGATGTCGAGCAGCCGTCCCTGCGGGTCGGCCGGGTCGCGGTAGCGCACCCCGGCGTACTCGTCGACCGCCCAGAGCGCCTCCTTGACCGTCTCCAGCCCCTTGTCGGAGCCGGTGGCGTAGCCGAGCAGCCGCGCCGGGGCGTCCCCGTCGGGCACCAGCTCGACCTCGGTGGCGAGCGGGAACCCGGCGGCGCTCAGCGCCGGGCGCAGTGACCGGCCGGGCACGGTGACCAGCAGCAGCTCGGCCGGGCGGCCGGACGCGGCGGCGGCGAGCAGGGCCGGGTCCGGGTCGGCGCCGTCGGCCACGGTGAGCAGCGGCGCGCCGGCCGCGCCCGCGGCCTTGAGCGCCACCGGCAGCCGGTCCGGTCCGCCGGGCACCAGGTGCACGGCGACGTCGGCCGGCAGCGCGGCCTCGGCGGCGCCGAGCCGCGTCGCCAGGTCGGTGCCGTCGTCGGCCACCACCAGCACGGTCAGCCGCCGCCCGCGCAGCCGGTCGGCTAACTCGGCCACCACCCGCAACGCCTCTTCCGCGCCGGTGGCGTCACCCCCGGCGTACGCGAGCGCGAGCGTGGCCCGCCGCGCCCGGTGCAGCGCGGCGGGGAGCCAGTGGTCGAGCTGGCGGACGAGCAGCTCGCGCAGGACGGCGTCGGTCGACATGGTGCCGTTTCTACCGCACGGCGCGGCGGGACCGGCCGTGAACCCCGCTCAGACCGGGACGGAGATGCCCACGCCGCCGCGGGTCTGCCCGCCGTAGCGCTGCCGCTCGCGGTCCAGGTCGAGCCGCCCGATGCGGGTACGCGCGGCCAGCGCGGCGTCGTCGAGCAGCTCGGCCGGGACGATCCAGACGATCTCGAACTCCAGGCCGTCCGGGTCGCGGCCGTAGAGGCTCTTGGTGGTGCCGTGGTCGGACGCGCCGACCAGCGCTCCGGCGGCGGCCAGCCGCTCGGCGGTGGCGCCCAGCTCGTCGAGCGTGTCCAGCTCCCAGGCCAGGTGGTAGAGGCCAACGGTGGCCCGGCCGGCCTGGGACGCCCCGGCCGCCGCGCCGATCTCGAACAGCCCGAGGTCGTGGTCGTTGGTGGAGTCGGGCGCCTGGAGGAACGCGGCGCCGCGGAAGCCCTCGGGCGTCATCGGGACCCGCCGGAAGCCCAGCACGTCGCGGTAGAAGGCGACGCTGCGCTCCAGGTCACTGACGTAGAGGACGGCGTGGTTGAGTCGGTGGATGCCCATGCCACCGACCGTACCCCGGTTTTGTTGAGCGTTCAACTATCGGCGCTATGATGGGCGTCATGACCCGGTGGCTGGACCCCGACGAGCAGCGGACCTGGCGCGCCTTCCTGACCGCCTCCCGGGCGCTGATGGACGCGCTCGACCGCGAGCTGCAACGCGACGCGGGCATGCCGCACGCGTACTACGAGATCCTGGTCCGCCTCTCCGAGGCCCCGGACCGGCGGCTGCGGATGAGCGAGCTGGCCGAGCTCACCGGCTCCTCGCGCAGCCGGCTCTCGCACGCCGCCGCCCGGCTGGAGGCGTCCGGGTGGATCCGCCGCGAGGACTGCCCCACCGACCGGCGCGGGCAGATCGCCGTGCTCACCGACACCGGCTTCGCCACCCTGGCCGCCGCCGCGCCCGGCCACGTCGAGGGGGTACGCCGGCACCTGTTCGACGCGCTCAGCCCGGCCCAGGTCGACCAGCTACGCCGGATCAGCGAGACGCTCGCCGACCACTTGACGGATTCGGGACCAAACTGATCCACTCCGGGTCTTGTACATACCGTCGCCGGACGAGCACGATGGGGCGTGTCCTCCGGCTTCGCTGACCTGACCGTCCAGGCGCACCAACTGGTGTCCGAAGGCGACCTCACCGGCGCGGAGCGGCTGCTCGCCGACGCGCTCAGCGACGCCGATCCCCGCCCCGACAACGCCTCCCCCGAGCTGGCCGAGGCGGCCGGACTCCAGGCCCGGGTGCTCGTCGCGCTCGGCGAGCCGCACTCCGCCCGCGGCTGGGCCGCATTCGCGTACGCGGCCGCCACCCGGCTGTTCGGCCGCTCCGACGAGCGCACAGTCACCGCCGCCGCGACGCTCGCCGCGGTGCTGCACCGGGTCGGCAGCGACGCCCGGGCCGCCCGGCTCTACTCCGACGTCATCATCGAGCTGACCGCCCGCGACGGCCCGGAATCGCAGCGGGTGCTCGCCGCGCACGCCGACCTGGCCACCGTGGAGTACGCGCGCGGCCAGTGCGAGGTGGCGCGCGACCGGTTGCAGGACGCCTGGGAGCTGCACCGGGAGGTCTACGGCGACGGCCACCCCAGCGGCATCAAGATGCTGGCGAAGCTCGGCGCGATGGAACGCGACTGCGGCCGGTACGCCGAGGCGCACGAGCACCTGACGCTCGCCGAGGAGCTGTGCCGCCTGCACCTGGACCCCGACGACCCGCTCGCCGCCCAGGTGGCCGGGCTGGCCCGCGCCGCCGCCGACCCGGACCACGTCTGCCCCGCGCCCCCGCCCGCTCCCGCTCCCGCGCCCGCTCCCGAGCCGCCGCCCGCCCGCACCACGCCGGTGGTGCCCGCCGCGCGGGTCCCCCCGCAGGACGAAGGGCCGCACGACCTGCCGCCGTACAGCCCGCCCGCGCTGGACGAGCCGGTCGAGACGCCGCTCTACCACCCGCCCGGCCGGGCCGCCGAGACCGCGCACGTGCCGACGCCGCGTACCGCGCCCGACGCCGACGCCGACCCGCTCGACGACTACCCGTGGCCGCCCGACGAGCCGGCCGACCAGCTGTGGCGCCCCGGCGCGGACCCGCTGCCGCCCACCGTGGTCGGGCTCACCGGCGACGAGCCGGACGGCGTACGCCGGGTGCCACCGGCCCCGCCCGAGCCGCCGTCGCGCTACCTGCCGGTGCACGTGCCCCGGCCACCGGCCGCCGAGCGGCGCACACTGCCCTGGCTGCCGCTCGTGGTGCTCGGCGTGGTGGTGGCGCTGCTGCTCGGCACCATCGCGGTGATCGCCGGGGTGTCCCGGGTGGACGACCGCCGCGACACCCCGCCACCGGCCACCGGCGCACCGGCGTCCAGCGCGCCGCCGCCCACCTCCGCCGGTCCCGCGCCGTCCACTCCCGCCGCCGCCAAGCCCGGTACCCCGCCCGGCAGCTTCACGCTCACCGACCGCCGCGACAGCATCGTGCTGAGCTGGACGTACCCGGCCGGCGCGGAAGGACCGGTGGTGGTCGCCGGCGGCCGTGCCGGGCAGCCGCAGGGCACGTTCGCCACGCTGCCCGCCGGGTCGGCCGACTACATCGCCTACGGGCTCGACCGCACCACCGACTACTGCTTCACCGTCGCGCTCGTCTGGTCCACCGACACCGTCGCCCGCACCGGCCCGGTCTGCACCACTCGCCGCCGCTGACCGCTCACTCCGGGTCCGGCTCGGCCAGCGCGGGCAGCCGTACCGTCGCCCGCAGCCCCGGCGCGGCGGCGCCCGGCGTCGCGTCGGCCAGCTCCACCGCGCCGCCGGCCCGGCGCACCAGCTCACGCACGATCGCCAGGCCCAGGCCCGCGCCGCCCGCGTCGCGGGCCCGCGCGTCGTCCAGCCGGGTGAACCGGGCGAACACCCGCTCCCGGTCCGCCGCCGGGACGCCCGGCCCGTCGTCGGTCACCGTGACCAGGTGGTACGCCCCGTCCGGCCCGCTCACGGCCAGCTCCACGCCGGTACGCGCGTGCCGCAGCGCGTTGTCCACCAGGTTCACCAGCACACGGCGCAACTCCCCCGCGTCCCCCTCGACCCACAGCGGCCCGTCCGGGAGCGTCAGCCGCAGCGGCGGCGACGGGTAGCGGGCCGCCACCGCGCGCGCCAGCTCGCCCAGCTCCACCGGGCCCACCGGCGCCGGGCGGGCGTCCTGCTCGTCCAGCCGGGCCAGCAGCAGCAGGTCGTCCACCAGGCGGCTGAGCCGCTCGGTGTCGGCTAGCAGGTCGTCGGCGACCGCCGGCCAGTCGGTGTCGTCGCCGAGCCGCCGCGCCACCTCCAGCTCGGTACGCATGTTCGTCAGCGGGCTGCGCAGCTCGTGCGCGGCGTCGGCGACGAACGCCCGCTGCCGGTCCCGGGACGCGGCCAGCCGGTCCAGCATGTCGTTGAGCGTGACCGCGAGCCGGTGGATCTCGTCCTGCCCGGCCGGTACGGGCAGCCGCTCCGCCCCGGCCCGGCCGGTGATCTCGGCGGCGCCGCTGCGCAACTGCTCGACCGGTCGCAGCGTCGCGCCCACCACCCGCCAGGCCACCACCCCGAGCCCGGCCACCAGCAGCGGGAAGCCCACCAGCAGCAGGTTGCGGACCACGCGCAGGCTGTGCCGCACGTCGGTGAGCGACTTGGCGACCAGCACCGTACGCGGCTCCTGCGGCGTGCCGGCCGGCACCGTGACCACCCGGACCGGGCCGGGCATGCCGGCGCGCCGCCCGTCCACCACCAGCCGCTGCCGCTGCCCGGGCCGCAGCTCGTCCGGGCCGAGCATCGGCACCAGGCGGTCCGCGTCGATCGAGGCGGCCCGGATCCGGCCCTGAACGTCGACCACCTGCACCCGCAACTGCCCGCCGGCCACCGGCAGCGGGTCCGGCAGCGCGTCCTCGGCGGTGAGCAGCGCCACCGCGTCGGCGGTACGCAGCGCCTCCTCGTCCACCGAGCGCTGCAGCGTCCAGCCCAGCGCGCCGACCAGCAGCGTCCCGCCGAACGCGAACCCGACCGCCAGCCCCAGCACACCCAGCGCGAGCAGCCGGGCCCGCAGGCCGAGGCGCGGCAGCGGCCCGCGTACCCAGCGGCTCACGTGGCCAGCCGGTAGCCCGCGCCGCGTACCGTCTCCAGCCGTTCCCGGCCGATCTTGCGGCGCAGGTAGCCGACGTAGACCTCCACCGCGTTCGGGGCGGTGTCGACCGAGGCGTCCCAGACGTGGTCCAGCAGCTCGGTCTTGGAGACCACCTCGCCGGGGCGGCGCATCAGATAGTCCAGCAGCGCGTACTCGCGACTGGTCAGCACCACCTCGGCGTCGGCCCGGGTGACCCGGCGGCGGGCCGGATCGAGGCGCAGGTCGCCGACGGTGAGCACGGTCGGCCGGCGGGGCGCGCCGCGACGCAGCAGCGCCCGCAGCCGGGCCAGCAGCACCACGTACGAGAAGGGTTTGGTCAGGTAGTCGTCGGCGCCGCAGTCCAGGCCGTCGGCCTGGTCGTACTCGCCGTCCTTGGCCGACAGCATCAGCACCGGCAGCCAGCGCTGCTCGGCGCGCAGCCGGCGCACCACCTCGTAGCCGGACAGGCCGGGCAGCATCACGTCGAGGATCATCGCGTCGTACTCGCCGTGCCGGGCCGCGTCCAGCCCGGCCGGGCCGGTCGCCGCCACGTCCACCGCGAAACCCTCCGCCGACAGACCACGGCGCAGCGCCGCCGCGAGCCGCGTCTCGTCCTCCACCACCAGCAACCGCACCGGTCCAGGGTGCCACCATGGGGTCACCCGTAGGGGATCTCCTCAGCGTGGTCACAGCGACGCTCGCGCAGCATGGTGCGCAGGAGGTGCACACTATGTCCGTGATGAAGAACCGCGCCGTGCTGCGCTGGCTGGTCCCGGTGACCGCGGGGGTCGCCGTGATCGGCGGTGGCGCCGCCGTCGGCACGTTCGCCGCCGGCGCCGACCCGGCGCTGCCGCCGCGCAGCGCCGCCCAGCTCCTGGAAGACCTGCGCACGTCCCGCCTGGACGGGCTCTCCGGCACCGTGGTGCAGCGCGCCGACCTCGGCCTGCCGCCGATCGCCGCGCTCGCCGGCCGGGCCGCCGGCAACGACCTGGCCGGCCTGGTCTCCGGTACGCACACGCTGCGCGTCTGGTACGGCGGCGAGGACCGGCAACGGCTCGCGCTGGTCGACACGCTCGGCGAGCAGGACATCCTGCGCAACGGCCGCGACGTGTGGACCTGGAACAGCCGGGAGAACACCGCCACGCACCGGGTGCTGCCGGCCGACGCGCCGGACCGGGCCACCGTGCCGGCCACCCCGGCCGACGCCGCGGACCGGGCGCTGGAGGCGATCGACCCGACCACCGCGGTCACCGTCGGCCGCACCGCCACAGTCGCCGGGCGGGACGCGTACGAGCTGGTGCTCACGCCGCGCGACAAGGCGTCCCTGGTCCACCAGGTCCGGATCGCGCTGGACGCGAAGGAGCACGTGCCGCTGCGTCTGCAGGTGCTCGCCGACGGGCAGGACGAGCCCGCGTTCCAGGTGGCGTTCACCCAGGTCGACTTCCGCACGCCGGAGGCCGACCAGTTCCGGTTCAACCCGCCGCCCGGCGTGAAGGTCACCGAGGCGACCGAGGGCGAGCGGCCCGGACCGGCGGGCAAGCGGTTCGACCGCAAGGACGCCGAGAAGCCGGACGTGCGTACCGTCGGCACCGGCTGGACCACCGTGGTGGTCGCCAAGATCGGCGATGCGGCGACCGGCGACGGCGCGAAGCCCGGCGCGGACGCGCCGGACGCCCAGATGCTCGCCCAGGTGCTCGGTGACCTGCCGAAGGTCAGCGGCGACTGGGGCAGCGGCCGGCTGCTCAGCGGCAAGCTGTTCAGCGTGCTGCTGACCGACGACGGCCGGGTGATCGCCGGTCTGGTCACGCCGGAGCGGCTCTACCAGGCGGCCAAGGGCTGAGAATCGCCGTGCCCGGGGCCCGGTCGGCTGACGTCGACCGGGCCCCGAGTCGTGTCCGGGCTTGGTCGGGTGGCGGCCGACGCGCTATCTTTCTCAGTTCAGGCACAAAAAAGGAATGGCTTCTGAATGCCATTCCTGCGGCAATTTTAGTCAATGAGGAGCCGGATTGTCAACGCACTCCGACGTGTCGGCTGACCTGCGCCAGGACGACGAGATCGGCCGCGAGCAGGAATACGTCTCGATGCTGTACGACCGGCTGGACGGCATGCGGGAACAGGCCGCCCGGCGGCTCGACGAGGAGTTGCGTCACACCGGCGGCACGCAGCAGGCCCGCTCCCAGCGCGACTCGACCGTGGCGATGTACGCCGACCAGGTCGAGCAGTTCTCCGCCGTGGAGAGCGGCCTGTGCTTCGGCCGCCTCGACGGCGACGACGGCGCGGTCCGCTACATCGGCCGGATCGGGATCTTCGACTCCTCCGGCGACTACGACCCGCTGCTGATGGACTGGCGCGCCCCCGCCGCCCGCCCGTTCTACCTGGCCACCGCCGCCAACCCGCAGGGCGTACGCCGCCGCCGGCACCTGCGTACCCGCGACCGGAAGGTGACCGGGCTCAACGACGAGGTGCTGGACATCACCGCCGCCTCCCCCACCGCCCACGAGGAACTGACCGGCGAGGCGTCACTGCTCGCCGCGCTCAACGCCGGGCGCACCGGCCGGATGCGCGACATCGTCGAGACCATCCAGGCCGAACAGGACCGGATCATCCGCGCCGACCTGCCCGGCGTCATGGTGGTGCAGGGCGGGCCCGGCACCGGCAAGACCGCGGTGGCGCTGCACCGCGCCGCGTACCTGCTCTACACCCACCGCCAGCAGCTCTCCACCCGAGGCGTGCTGCTGGTCGGCCCGAACGCCACGTTCCTGCGCTACATCTCCCAGGTGCTGCCCACACTGGCCGAGACCGGCGTGCTGCTGCGTACCCAGGCAGACCTGTTCCCCGGCGTGCACGCGCGCCGCGCGGAACCCGCCACCACCGCGGCGCTGAAAGGCCGCGCGGTGCTGGCCGACGTGCTCGCCGCCGCGGTCCGCGACCGGCAGTGGGTGCCCGACGAGCCGGTCACCATCGAACTGCCGCAACGGGAGGTGCTGACGCTCGACCCGGACACCGTGCGGCAGGCCCGCGACCGGGTACGCCGCACCGGCCGCCCGCACAACCTGGCCCGCGCCCTGTTCGACGTGGAAATCGTGCACGCGCTCGCCGACCAGGTGGCCGAGCGGATCGGCGCCGACCCGCTCGGCGGGGAGAACCTGCTCTCCGAGGCCGACCGCGCGGAGATCCGCCGCGAACTGCGCGAGGAGCCGGAGATCCGGGCCGCGCTGGACGAGCTGTGGCCGGTGCTCACCCCGCAACGCCTGCTCGCCGACCTGTACGCCTCGCCGGAGCGGATCGCCACCGCCGCGCCCATGCTCACCGACGCCGAACGGGCCGCGCTGCACCGCGAGCCGGGCGGCTGGACACCCGCCGACGTACCGCTGCTGGACGAGGCCGCCGAACTGCTCGGCGAGGACGAACGCGCCGCCGTCGCCCGGCGGGAGCGGATCCGGGCGCTGGAACGCGAGTACGCCGAGGGCGTGCTGGAGATCTGGCGCGGCTCCCGCTCCATCGACGTCGAGGACGAGGCAGACGGCGGCGAGATCCTCGGCGTCACCGACCTGATCGACGCCGACCGACTCTCCGAACGGCAGGAGGAGTCCGACCGGCTCACCACCGCCCAGCGCGCCGCCGCCGACCGGACCTGGGCGTTCGGGCACGTCATCGTGGACGAGGCGCAGGAGCTGTCGCCGATGGCGTGGCGGCTGCTGATGCGCCGCTGCCCCAGCCGGTCCATGACGATCGTCGGCGACGTGGCGCAGACCGGCGCGCTCGCCGGCACGCCGTCGTGGGGCGAGGCGCTGGCGCCGTACGTGGCGGACCGGTGGCGGCTGGAGGAGCTCACGGTCAGCTACCGCACCCCGGCCGAGATCATGGCGGTCGCCGCCGACGTGCTCGCCGAGATCGACAGGGCGCTGCGGCCACCCCGCTCGGTACGCGCCACCGGCGTACCGCCGTGGGACCGGACCGTGCCGGCGGACCGCCTCGTGACCGAACTGGTCGAGGCGACCGCCCGGGAGGCCGCGTCGCTCGGCGACGGGCGGCTCGGCGTGCTGGTGCCCACCGGGCGGGTGGACGAGCTGGGCGGCGCGGTGGTGGCGGCGCTGCCGGAGGCGACAGTGGGTGAGCAGCCCGAGCTGGCGAACCGGGTGGTGGTGCTGACCACCGAGCAGGCCAAGGGCCTGGAGTTCGACTCGGTGCTGGTGGTCGACCCGGGCCGCATCGTGTCCGAGTCCCCGAGGGGCCACAGCGACCTCTACGTGGCCCTGACAAGAGCCACCCAGCGCCTCGGCATCCTCCGCACCCCCTGACCGCCTCCGCCTCCGCCCCGTTGATCATGAAGTTGGCGGCCTTGTCGATCTCCAAGTCGGCCGCCAACTTCATGATCGACGGGGTCGAGCACGTGCTGCCCCATGTCCCGCCGTGCCCACTCTCGCCCCTCGCCCCGCTCGGCGATCATGGAGTTGCGGCCCCGGAAAAGCGCCATCAAACGGACATTTTTCGGGTCGGAAGTGCAAGATCGGCGAGTGCGGGCTTGGGGGCGGCGGACGGGGGCGTGTGTCCGGGTGGCCTGTTCGCGCCAGTTCGCCGGAGTGGCGGTCACGCGCACCAGATCGGGGAAGTTGCTGCATCACACCCGCCCCGACCACACCACCCCGCCGAACTGGCGACCCTCGCACCAGAACGGGGAAGTTGCTACATCATGGCCGTGCTGACCACGCCACTTCGGCGAAGTGGCGTAGTCAAGACGCGGGTGCGCGAGGGCGGGGGTGGCCGGAGGCCGCCCCCGCCCTTGCCGTGCTGCCTCGGTCAGCCCGGATTGGGGCGATTGTTGGTGAAGTTGCCCACCTGCGCGCCGGTGGCCGAATTGTCGCTCGTGGAGCCACCGGCCGGGGTGCTCAGGCCACCCGTACCCGCGTCCCCGGTCGTCGTCGGGGCCACCTTGCCCGGGTGCT
This sequence comes from Micromonospora sp. CMU55-4, assembly GCF_011602315.1. NCBI lineage: Bacteria > Bacillati > Actinomycetota > Actinomycetes > Micromonosporales > Micromonosporaceae > Micromonospora > Micromonospora sp. CMU55-4. The sequence continues at coordinate 51,399 of NZ_JAAOLH010000012.1, read as the reverse complement.
TCTCGGGCTGCCGGGCCAACCGGCGCACACTGGCCGGGCCGGCCGTGCCACCGGTCGTGGTCACCGCGCCCTGACCCCGGGTCGGTCCGCCGTCGCGCAGCACCGTCGGGTCGACGGGTACGTCCGCCGGGTCGTCCGGGTCGAGTTCCTGCCGCATCCGTTCCACGTCGGTCTGCGGCACGGTGATCTCGTCCAGCGCGCCGTCGCCGTACACGCCGCCGGCGACCCGCTGCTCGGCCCGCCGGGCGGCGTCCTGCCGCATGTCGTCCTCACGCACGTCAACCACCTCGCAGCTCTCTCGGGGTATCGGTGTTGCGTGCCCGAGGGTGGGTGGCTGAAACCGGAACCGGCGGCGGGAGGACCGGTGTGCGCCTTCGTGTCCGGTTCCGGCTGAGAGGCCGAGCGTGGTGGCCATTCGACGGCGACCGGCGGTTACCTTGTCTCCGGCCTCGGGTAGACCCAGGGTGCCCCCGCCACAGAGCGCGAACCGCGCCGTGGCCGACCTGCGGTAGCGGGGCGAGGGTGTGCAGGTTAACGACTCATCAAATCCTGAGGAGGACCAGATGAGCACGCAGGCTGCATCCACCAGGCCGATGAACCGGCCGATGTCCGACGTCCAGAACCGGTCGAGCATGCAGGACACGTCGACCCGGCACATGCCGTCGATGCACGACGGTCACCGGGAGAACATGCCGTCCCCGGGTACGGAGACGAAGCAGGCGTTCCTGACCACCGAGTTCTGGGTGTACGCCGCAGCGGTCGCGCTCGTGGTGATCGCCGCGTTCTGGAAGGGCACCACCGCCAACGGCCTGAACATCAACAACCCGAACCAGGCCTGGTGGTACCTGACCGCGCTGACCGGCGCGTACCTGGTCAGCCGTGGCCTGTCGAAGGCGGGCAGCGCGCGCCGATCCGGCAAGGAGCGCCGCGGACGTTGATCCGACGCCGCGCGAACGGCGACGCCCCCGGGATCCGTCCCGGGGGCGTCGTCGCGTCTGCTCACTCCTCGCCAAAGTCCCCGAAGTCGTCGCCGCCGCCGTCGAAGGCGTCGTCGAGCATCTCGCCGGCGATCATGCCGCCGGCGACGCCCAGCGCGGCGCCCGCGATGACGCCGCCCATGCCCGGGCCGCGCCGCCCGTGGCCGGCGTAGCCGTGGTGACCCGGGTAGCCGTGGCCGCCGTGGTGCGGCATGCCGAAGCCCTGGGCGCGCATGCTGCCGTAGCGGCCGGTGGTCTCCCGCAGCCAGCCGTCGACGACCTGCACCCAGTCGGTACGGGCGGCGTCGGTGTGCGGGACCGAGTAGCGGCCGATCACGTCGTGCCCGGGGCTGAGGAAGCCGCCCCGCTTGTCGCACTCCAGGATCACCTCGACGCCCTGCGGGCTGGTCACGAACGTCAGCTCGACCTCGGTGACGGTCTGCGCGTACTGCGGCGCGGCGAAGAACTCGATCTCCTGGTAGAACGGCAGCGTCTGCGGCACGCCGTAGATGTGCCCGCGCTCCAGGTCGGCGTGCTTGAACCGGAAACCGAGCGCCTGGAACGCCTCCAGGATGCGCTCGTGGACCGGCAGCGGGTGCACCGACACCTGGTCCAGGTCGGACTTGTCGACGGCGCGGGCCACCGCCAGCTCGGTACGCAGGCCCATGGTCATGCCGTGCAGGCGCTGACCGTAGACGTCGGTGATCGGGGTCTCCCACGGCACCGGCATCTGGAACGGGATCGACAGTTGCTGCTTCGGCGCCAGATCGAACGCGCCGCTGACGGGCAGCCGGTGGAACTCCATGACGCCCGCGTACTCGTGGTTGCCGCTCTCGATCTCGACGCGGGTGACCAGGCCGAGGTTGATCTGCTCGATCCGCGCCGGGCTGTCGCCGCCGACCAGGTTGACGTGACCGTCCAGGGTCAGCCCGGGCCGGGTGTTCGGGTTGGTGAGCACCGTGTCGACGCTCGGACCGCCCACGCCGAACGCGCTCAACATCTTCTTGAAGACCATCGGTCACTCCCGCTGAACTGCATTCCGACATGGACCGTCGGACGCTTCGTCAGGGCACCCTAAATGCCGCGACTGAGAAGTGGCTGTGAGGCGCACCGGATCACAGGCCCTCCTCCTGGTGCTCGGTCTCCAGCGTCGGCGGGCTGTCGGCGTCGGGGGTGATACGGATCCGGCTGGTCTTGATCCGGTCGTCGAGTTTCGCGTAGCAGAACTGCGGCAGGGGTTTGCCGACCGGCACCAGCGCGACCTCCGGGAACTCGTCGCACCGCAGGTCGCTCCAGCGGTTGTCGCTCGTGTACTGGCGGTGGAACAGGGCGAGCAGCCCGTCCCGGGTGACCACCGTCCGCTCGGCGGTCGCCGTCCACTTGAAGAGCTGGGAGCCCGACGGTGTGGCGACGACCGTGTAGACCACGTCGAGTCCGGCGTACGTGACTGTGCAGTCGAACGTCGCCGCGTGTTCGCCGGTGAATCCCTTGTTGTCGCAGGAGCTCGTCATCGGCTTCAGCACACCGGCGGAGTCGAGCACGTTCTGCTCCAGCGTGTGCCGGATGCCCGGATCGGGTCGGCCGTAGAGGAGGTTGGGCTTGGGCCAGGTCGGTTTCGGCGACTCGGGCACCGCCGGTGACGTCACCGGGCGGCCGAGGCCCTCCCAGTCGTCCTGGTTGACCACGTTGGTGATGAGCTGACCGACGCCGCAGAGACCGCCGCAGACGAGCAGCGCGGCGAGCACGCCGAGCAGGATCTTCCGCCTGCCGGGTCTCGCCTGCTGCGGGCCTGCCGGCTGGGCTGGCGCCTCGGCGTACTGACGATCACCGTCCATGTTGTCTCCCCCGTCGGTCATGGCGAGGGCAGAGGGTAGCCGACGGCGGGCCGGCTGTCAGTCCGCCCGGACCACCACCAGTTCGCCGACCTGCTCGCCGAGTTGGCGTCGGGCCTCCGGCAACAGGCCGCTGTCGGTGATCAGCATGTCGGCCTCCTCCAGCGGCGCGATGGTGGCGATGCCGATCGTCTCCCACTTGGTGTGGTCGGCCAGCACCACCAGCCGCCGGGCGGAACCGATCAGCCGCCGGTTCACCGCCGCCTCCAGCAGGTTCGGCGTGGTGAACCCGGTACGCGGGCTCATCCCGTGCACGCCGAGGAAGAGCAGGTCGACGTTGAGCGCGGCTATCGCCGCCTCGGCGACCGGGCCGGTCAGCGCGTCCGACGGGGTACGGATGCCGCCGGTCAGCACGACTGTCTGATCGGCGCGGGGGTTCTGGTAGAGCGCGTCGGCCACCGGTATCGAGTTGGTGACCACAGTGATCCCGCGTACCTCGGCCAGCCGCGCGGCCAGCGCGGCGGTGGTGGTGCCGGCGGACAGCGCCACCGCCATCCCCGGTTCGACCAGGCCGGCGGCCCGCTCCACGATGGCGCGTTTCTCGGCCTGCTGGCGGACCGACTTGGCGGCGAAGCCGGGCTCCTCGGTGGAGCCGGGACCGGCGAGCGTCGCGCCGCCGTGCACCTTGTCGATCAGGCCGCGTTCGGCCAGCACCTCCAGGTCGCGGCGGATCGTCATGTCGGACACCCCGAAGCGGCTGACCAGGTGACTGACCCGGACGCCGCCACTCTGGCGGATCAACTCCAGGATGGCGCTCTGCCGTTGCTGGGCGAGCATGTGGACCTCCATCGGCGCGAACGGCAGGGTTGCGGTCAGGCGCTCACGGGCGCCGGCGCGGGCTCCTCGCGGACCACCGCCACCTCCCCCGCCGGCACCTCCAGCTCGCCGTCGCAGCGGGCGCCGCCGAGCAGCTCGACGCCGGTGACCGGCAACCGTACCGGCTCGGTGGTGTGGTTGATCAGGAAGAGCCAGCTCCGGTCCTCCGCGCGGCGGCGGACCACCTCCACCCCGGTCGGCGCGCTCACCGGCGGCCGGACGCCGGTCTCGGCCAGCAACCGGGCCACCAGCCGGTCGGTGGCCTCGTCGTCGAGCCGGGTGCCGACGTACCAGGCCGCGCCCGCGCCGACGGTGTTGCGGGTCAGCGCCGGCACGCCGGGCAGGGGCCCGTCGGCGTACGCGGCCAGCACCTCCGCGCCCTCGGCGTGCAGCCACTCGGTCCACACGTCGGCGCGGGCGCCGTCGTCGAGGCGTACCGTCTCGCCGGCCCGCAGCGGGAAGAACTCCTCGACGTGTACGCCGAGCAGGTCGCGGTACGCGCCGGGGTAGCCGCCGAGCCGGATGTGGTCGTGCTCGTCGACGATGCCGCTGAAGTAGGTGACCACAGCGGTGCCGCCGGCCTCCACGAACCGGCGCAGCGCGTCGGCGTCGGCGTCGCGGACGAGGTAGAGCGTGGGAACCACGACGAGCCGGTAGCGGGACAGGTCGGCCGAGGGGTGCACCACGTCGGCGGTGATCCCGGCCCGCCAGAGCGCGGCGTGCAGCGCGGACAACCGGTCGGTGTAGGTGACGTCGACGCTCGGGTGGGAGTCGAGTTCGGCGCCCCACCACGCCTCGTAGTCGAAGAGGATGGCCACGTCGGCGTCGACGCGGCTGCCGCGTACCTCGGCGAGCGCGCGCAGGTCGGCGCCGAGCCGGCAGACCTCGCGGAACACCTTGGTGTCCGGGCCGGCGTGCGGCACCAGCGCGGAGTGGAACTTCTCCGCGCCGGCCCGGGAGGCCCGCCACTGGAAGAACAGCACGCCGTCGGCGCCGCGCGCGACGTGGGCGAGGCTGTTGCGGCGCATCTGACCGGGTGTCTTGGCCACGTTGCGGGGCTGCCAGTTGACGGCGCTGGTGGAGTGCTCCATCAGCAGCCAGGGCGCGCCGCCCGCCACGCCCCGGGTGTGGTCGGCCGCGAGCGCCAGGTTGACCTGTGGCTGCGGGTCGGCGGCGGTGAGGTAGTGGTCGTTGGCGACCACGTCCACGTCGGCGGCCCAGGAGTGGTAGTCCAGGTACTTGATGCCGGTGCCGATCATGAAGTTCGTGGTGACCGGCTGCGGGACGAGCCGGTTCAGCAGTTCCCGCTCGGCGCGCAGCTGGGCGCGCTGCTCGTCGGAGGAGAACCGCAGGAAGTCCAGCTGCTGGGTGGGGTTGGCGAACGTCGGCGCGGTACGCGGCGGGTTGATCTCGGCCCAGTCGTGGTAGCGCTGGCTCCAGAACGCGGTGCCCCAGGCGGCGTTGAGTGAGTCGAGGTCGCCGTAGCGCTCGCGCAGCCAGCCGCGGAACGCCTCGGCGCTGACGTCGCAGTAGCAGTGCACGTTGTGGCAGCCGAGTTCGTTGGAGACGTGCCAGAGCACGACGGCGGGGTGCCGCGCGTACCGCCGGGCGACCGCCTCGACCAGGGCGAGCGAGTGGTCCCGGAACACCGGCGAGCTGGGGCAGTACGCCTGCCGGCCGCCGGGCCAGAGCACCGTGCCGTCGGCGCGGCGGGGCAGCGTCTCCGGGTGCCGGTGCGCCAGCCACGGTGGCGGGCTGGCGGTGGCGGTGGCCAGGTCGACGCTGATGCCGCCGTCGTGCAGCAGGTCGATCGCCCGGTCCAGCCAGTCGAAGACGTACCGACCGGGGGTGGGCTCCAGCAGGGCCCAGGAGAAGATGCCGACCGAGACCAGATTGACGCCGGCCCGTCGCATGAGTTCGACGTCCTCGGTCCACGTCTGCTCGGGCCACTGCTCCGGGTTGTAGTCGGCGCCGTACCAGATGCCCTCGCCGTGCCAGTTCCGCATGACAGCAGAGGTTGCCCCCCGAACAGCACCCAAGTCAACACTTTCCAACATCGACTGAAGTTCCAACGTTTACCGGCTCTTTGCCCTGCCTTACCACCAACGGCGTCGCCTTTTTGCCCTCTTGACAGCGCCGCGCCAAGGGGTAGCTTCAAGCGCCACCGGCTGTTTGTGTTCGGACGTGTGGATTCTCGGTGGATCTACCGCGACCGACACGAACACCGCTCACCGCCAACGATCACGGTCCATGAGCGCAGCGCACCTCTTCCACGCAGGAGGCACCATGTCCCGTCCCCGCTCGCAAGCCGAATACCTCGCCCGGCTCGTACCCCCGTCCGTCGCCGGCCTGAACCGGCGCTCGCTGCTCGCCGGCGCGGCCGGCGCGGGAGCGCTGCTCGGCACCGGTCTGCTCGCCGGCTGCGGCGACTCGGACTCCGGATCCGGCGGTGACGCCAAGAGCGTCTCGGTCGGCTCGAACCAGTCGGACCCGAAGCCCAAGGACGTCGTCGCGAAGGTGATGGACGGCTTCAAGACGTCCTCCGGGGTGACGGTCAACATCAACACGGTCGACCACAACACGTTCCAGGAGAACATCAACAACTACCTGCAGGGCAAGCCGGACGACGTGTTCACCTGGTTCGCCGGCTACCGGATGCGGTTCTTCGCCGCAAAGGGCCTGGCCGGTGACCTCAGCGACGTGTGGGGCAAGCTCGACGGTTACTCCGACGCGTTCAAGAAGGCGTCCACCGGCGACGACGGCAAGCAGTACTTCGTGCCCGCGTCGTACTACCCGTGGGCCGTCTTCTACCGCAAGTCGGTGTGGCAGCAGCGCGGCTACGAGGTGCCGAAGACGCTGGACGACCTGAACACGCTCGGCGCGCAGATGAAGAAGGACGGGCTGAACCCGATCGCGTTCGCCGACAAGGACGGCTGGCCGGCGATGGGCACGTTCGACATCCTCAACCTGCGGATCAACGGCTACCAGTTCCACATCGACCTGATGGCCGGCAAGGAGGCGTGGACCTCCGACAAGGTGAAGAAGGTCTTCGACACCTGGGCCGGGCTGCTCCCCCTGCACCAGCCGGACTCGCTCGGCCGCACCTGGCAGGAGGCCGCCCAGTCGCTGCAGCAGAAGAAGAGCGGCATGTACCTGCTCGGCCTGTTCGTCGGCCAGCAGTTCAGCGGCGCCGACCTGGAGGACCTGGACTTCTTCACGTTCCCCGAGATCGACTCCACCATCGGCGCGAAGGCCCTGGACGCCCCGATCGACGGCTACATGATGGCCCGCAAGCCGAAGTCCAAGGACGCCGCGCAGAAGCTGCTGACGTACCTGGGCTCGAAGGAGGCCGCGGACATCACGGTGAAGAACGACCCGAGCACGCTCGTCGCCAACAGCGGCGCGGACACCGGTGCCTACACCGCGCTGCAGAAGAAGGCCGCCGAGCTGGTCGGCTCCGCCACCGAGATCGCCCAGTTCCTCGACCGCGACACCCGGCCGGACTTCGCCTCCACCGTGATGATCCCGGCGTTGCAGCAGTTCATCAAGGACCCGAAGGACATCGGCGGGCTGCTCACCAGCATCGAGAACCAGAAGAAGTCGATCTTCACCAGCTGACGGCGGAAGGGGGAAGGACATCATGTCCGACCTGCCCCTGATCCAAGCGGATCGCGCCGTGCCGCCGCCGGCCGCGACCACCAGCAACGGTGGTCGCGGTCGCCGGCTACGGCTCCTGTCCCGCACCGACCGCGTGGTCATCACGCTCATGGTGCTGGTACCCCTGCTGCTCGTCGCCGGCCTGGTCTGGCTGCCCGCGGTGGCGACGGTGCTGCTCTCCGGCACGAACTGGGACGGCATCGGCCCGGTCTCCGAGATCGAGTGGGTCGGCCTCAAGAACTACGACGACGTGGTGAACATCTACCCGCCGTTCGTCCCCGCGGTGCAGAACAACCTGCTCTGGCTGGCCGCGCTGTTCGTGGTGGCCACCCCGTTCGGCATGTTCCTCGCCGTGCTGCTGGACAAGGAGATTCGCGGCAGCCGCTTCTACCAGACCGCGCTCTACCTGCCGGTGGTGCTGTCGCTGGCGCTCATCGGCTTCGTCTGGCAGCTCATCTACAGCCGCGACCAGGGGCTGCTCAACGGCGTGTTCGGCGGCGAGACCGACTGGTACGGCGACCCGAACGTCAACATCTGGGCCGTGCTGGTCGCGGCCGGCTGGCGGCACGTCGGCTACATCATGCTGCTCTACCTGGCCGGCCTCAAGGGCGTCGACCCGTCCCTGCGGGAGGCCGCCGCTGTCGACGGCTCCTCGGAGACCAGCACGTTCTTCCGGGTCGTCTTCCCGGTGATGCGCCCCATCAACATCATCGTGCTGGTGGTGACGGTGATCGAGTCGCTGCGCGCGTTCGACCTGGTCTGGGTCATCAACAAGGGCCGCAACGGGCTGGAGCTGATCTCCGCGCTGGTCACCCAGAACGTGGTCGGCGAGGCCAGCCGGATCGGCTTCGGCTCCGCGCTGGCGACGATCATGCTGGCCGTCTCGCTCGTCTTCATCACCATCTACCTCTGGACCGTGATGCGGGAGGACAAGCGATGACCGCCGTCTCCGCCGGCCGCCGCCGACCCGTGCGGCCCGCCCGGGTCGTCCTGCACCTCTTCCTGGGTACGGTCGCAGTGGGCTGGCTGTTCCCGATCCTGTGGGCCGTGCTCACCTCGTTCCGCTCCTACGAGTACACCGCCGCCAACGGCTACGTGTCGCTCGGCGGCTGGACCGTCGACAACTACGTCACCGCCTGGCGCACCGCCGAGTTCGGCAAGCACTTCCTCAACTCGGCCTACATCACCGTCCCGGCGGTGCTGCTCACGCTCTTCCTCGCCTCGTGCGTGGCGTTCGTGATCGCCCGGTTCAGCTGGAAACTCAACATCGCGCTGCTCGGCCTGTTCACCGCGGCGAACCTGCTGCCGCAGCAGGCGCTGCTCATCCCGCTGTTCCGGATGTTCACCGAGATCCCGCTGCCGGCCTGGATGAGCGACTCGGAGCTGCTCTACGACAGCTACTGGGGGCTGATCCTGGTCAACGTCGCGTTCCAGTGCGGCTTCTGCGTGTTCGTGCTCAGCAACTACATGAAGGCGCTGCCGCACGAGCTGTACGAGGCAGCGATGGTCGACGGGGCGAACGTGTGGCGGCAGTACTGGCAGGTGACGATGCCGCTGTGCCGGCCGGCGCTCGCCGCGCTCGCCACGCTGGAGGTCACCTGGATCTACAACGAGTTCTTCTGGGCCACTGTGCTCATGCGTACCGGCGACAAGTTCCCGGTCACCAGCTCGCTGAACAACCTGCGCGGCGAGTTCTTCACCGACAACAACCTGGTCTCGGCCGGTTCGGTGCTGGTCGCGATCCCCACCCTGGTGATCTTCTTCCTGCTGCAGAAGCAGTTCGTCCGGGGTCTGACGCTGGGAGCCTCCAAGGGATGACGATCGTCCACCTGCGCCGCGCGCGGACCAGCCTGGTGCTCGACGCACGCGGCCCGGGGCTGCCCCGGGTCGTGCACTGGGGCGCCGACCTCGGCCCGCTGCCCGACGAGGACCTGCCGGCGCTCGCCGACGCGACGGTGCCGCCGGTGGTGCCGAGCAGCTTCGACGCGCCCACTGTGCTGTCGCTGCTGCCCGAGGCGAGCGCCGGGTGGAGCGGGCGGCCCGGTCTCGCCGGTCACCGCGACGGCCGGGACTGGTCCACTGCGTTCCGCCTCACCGGCCTCGACGTGCACGACGAGCCCGCAGCGCAGTCGCCCGACCTGTTAGGAGGGGCCCCTTTACATGCACCAGGCGTTAACAAGGGGCCCTTCCTTTCCTCCGGGCGGGTGGTGGTGCGGGCGGCGGACCCGGGCGCCGGGCTGAGCCTGACCGTCGAGATCACGTTGGACCCGGCGGGCGTGCTCACGCTGCGGCACCGGCTGCGCAACGACGGCGACGGCCGGTACGAGCTGCGGGAACTGACGCCCGTGCTGCCGGTGCCGGCGGTCGCCACCGAACTGCTCGACCTGACCGGACGGTGGTGCCGGGAACGCGCGCCGCAGCGGCACCCGTGGCCGATGGGCGCGTGGGTGCGCGAGGGGCGGCACGGCCGCACCGGCCACGACGCCACGCTGCTGCTGGTCGCGGGGACCGCCGGGTTCGGCTTCCGGCACGGCGAGGTGTGGGCGGTGCACACCGCGTGGAGCGGCGACCACGTCACCGCCGCCGAGCGCCGCCCGACAGGTGAGTCCACGCTCGGCGGCGGTGAGCTGCTGGCGCCCGGCGAAGTGGTGCTCGGGCCGGGCGAGGAGTACGCCACTCCCCTGCTCTACGCGGCACACTCCACCGACGGGCTGGACGGGCTCAGCGAGGCGCTGCACACGCACCTGCGGGCCCGCCCGTCGCACCCGCGCACACCGCGGCCGGTGACGCTGAACGTGTGGGAGGCGGTCTACTTCGACCACGACCTGGACCGGCTGCGGGCGCTCGCCGACGCGGCCGCCGAGGTCGGTGTGGAACGCTTCGTGCTCGACGACGGCTGGTTCCGGGGCCGGCGGCACGACCAGGCCGGGCTCGGTGACTGGTGGGTCGACGGCGAGGTCTGGCCGGACGGGTTGCAGCCGCTGATCGACCACGTACGCGGGCACGGCATGCAGTTCGGGCTCTGGGTGGAGCCGGAGATGGTCAACCCCGACTCCGACCTGTTCCGCGCCCACCCGGACTGGGTGCTCCAGACGCCGGGCCGGCTGCCACCGCCGTGGCGGCACCAGCAGGTGCTCGACCTGGCCAACCCGGACGCGTACGCGTACCTGCTCGAACGGCTCGACGCGGTGCTGAGCGAGCACGACGGGATCGCGTACCTGAAGTGGGACCACAACCGCGACCTCACCGAGGCCGGGCACGCCGGACGGCCCGGCGTGCATGCGCAGACCCGGGCGGTCTACCGGCTGCTGGACGAGCTGCGCGCCCGGCACCCGGGCGTCGAGATCGAGAGCTGCTCGTCCGGCGGTGCCCGGGTCGACCTGGAGATCCTGCGCCGCACCGACCGGGTGTGGGCCAGCGACTGCAACGACGCGCTGGAACGGCTGTCCATCCAGCGCTGGACCGGCCTGCTGCTGCCGCCGGAGCTGATCGGCACGCACATCGGGCCGCAGCGCTCGCACACCACGCACCGCGTGCACGACCTGGGTTTCCGGGCGGTCACCGCGCTGTTCGGCCACCACGGCATCGAGTGGGACATCACCGCGATCGACGCGACCGAGCGGGCCGAACTCGCCGCCTGGGTGGCGCTGCACAAGCGGCTGCGCCCGCTGCTGCACGGCGGCCGGGTGGTCCGGGTCGACCACCCGGACCCGGCCGTGCAGGCCCACGGCGTGGTCGCCCACGACCGCGACCACGCGGTGTACGCGGTCAGCCGGGTCGCCACCTCGGCGGCGCAGGTGCCGGGCGCGGTGCGGCTCCCAGGGCTGGACCCGGCCCGGCGCTACCGGGTCCGTCCGCCCACCGAGGCGCCCGAGCCGGCGATGCTGGAGCTGTCCCCGCCGGGCTGGCTGGCCTGGCCGGGCGACGGCATCACGGTGACCGGTTCGGTGCTGACCTCGGTCGGCCTGCAACTGCCGGCTCTGCACCCCGAACAGGCCCTCCTGCTGGAGGTGGTCGCGGCCTGACCCCGCGCCCCACCCCGGTGATCAAGGAGTTTGTGTCACCGCAGGCGTCCGAACGGGACACAAACTCCTTGATCACGCACGAGAGGGTCAGGCGGAGGTGCAGGTCACCGCGGGGGTGGAATTCGTGCCCTGCCAGCTGCCGATGAAGCCGAAGGTGGTGCTCGCGCCCGCGCCGAGGCGGCCGTTGTAGTCGACGTTGCGGGCGGTGTACGCCGACCCGCTGTTGCTGACGCTCGCGTTCCACGCCTGGGTGACGGACTGGCCGTTGGCGTACGTCCAGCGCACCGTCCAGCCGGTGATCGCGGCCGCTCCGGCGGTCACCTTGACCTCGCCCTGGAAGCCGCCCTGCCACGAGTTCGCGACGGTGTAGGTGGCGGTGCAGCCACCGGACGGCGGGGGCGTGGTGGGCGGCGGCGGGGTCGGGCTGACGGTCGGGCTGGTCGTCGGGCTCGCGGTGGGGCTGACCGTCGGGCTGGCGGTCGGGGTGGTGCTCGCGTACACCGACGCCTCCCGGGAGGTGGCGGCGATGCCGTTGGCGCCGTTGAAGATGCGCTGCCCCCAGCTGGTGAGCTGGGCCGGGTTGAACGACGTGGTCATGTCCAGGTACTCCACGCCGCCGCCGTTGCCGCTCCACGACCAGCCGAGGTAGCCGATGCCGTTGGCCTGGGCGTACGCCATGATGGCGTCCTCGTCCGGGTTGCCGTCGGAGTGGTTGAACCCGAACTCGCCGACCACGATGGGCAGCCCGGCGGTACGGAAGCGGCCCAGGTAGTCGCTGATCTCGGCGGCGGTGTCGAACACGCCGTACATGTGGATGGAGAAGACGGTGTTGCGCTGCGGATCGGCGGCGAACACGGTGCCGGCGTTGTCGCGCATGGTGAACGACCAGTCCTGGCCCCAGTTCGGCGCGTCCACCATGATCGTGTGGGTCAGGCCGGCGGCGCGCAGCCGCTTGATCGCGTTCGACGTGTCGGTGGTCCAGGCGCTGTAGCCCTGGTTGCCGAACGGCTCGTTGCCGATGTTGACGATGACGTACCTCTCCTGGCCCTTGAGCACGTCGGCGATGCTCAGCCAGTAGTCGGTGGCCTTGGCCAGCGTGGTGGCGGCGCCGTCCTCGCCGTACCCGGTGGTGTCGTGCACCTCCAGCACGCAGATCATCCGGTTGCCCTTGCACAGGGAGATCACGTTGGCCACGTCGGCGGCGCTGTTCTTCGTCCAGCGGTCGCCGCTGGACAGCACCACCCGGACGGTGTTCGCGCCGAGCGCCTTGATGTTGGCGAACGAGCTGGTCTGCTGCGGGTACCAGGTGTGCGCGTGGTTGACGCCACGCATGACGAACTCGACACCGTTGGCGTCGTAGAGACGCCCGTTGGAGACGGAGAAGCCGGTGGCCGCCTGGGCCGGCTGCCCGAGGGCGAAGACGGCGGCGAGGGCCGTCAGCAGGGCGGCGCCCGCGACGGAGAGCAGTTTCTTCATGGCTGTCCTCAGGGGAAGGATCCCCCGTGCCCGAGCGGGGGTGCGGTGACGGTGAGAGGGTGGTGGCGACTGAGCCCGGTAGCCGCCGCCCGGTTCCCGAACGGACGCAGGCATCAGCGTAGGACGATGGAAGGCGTGAGGCAACCGGTTAAGCAGGATCGGCCGGGAGGCGACACCGCTTGACGCGCCGTATGAACTAAACCGGTTAAGCGACGAATGCGAAAGCGGACAGCAGGGTTGACCCGCGCCGGGCGGGGTATCCGGGGACGATCCGCCCGGGAAGGAGACGTGCCATGGTCAACGTCGGTTACACCCTCATGTGCGAGCAGGCCGGCCCGAAGGAACTCGTCGACCACGCCGTACGCGCCGAGGCCTCCGGCTTCGACCATCTGGTCATGTCCGACCACTACTACCCCTGGCTGGAGTCCCAGGGCCACTCCCCGTACGCCTGGTCGGTGCTCGGCGCGGTCGCGCACGCCACCAGCCGGGCCGAGCTGATGTCGTTCGTGACCTGCCCGATCCGGCGGTACCACCCGGCCGTGGTGGCGCAGAAGGCCAGCACCATCGGGGTGCTCTCGGACGGCCGCTTCACGCTGGGCCTCGGCGCCGGGGAGAACCTCAACGAGCACGTGGTGGGCGGATGGCCGCACGTGCAGCAGCGGCACGAGATGTTCGAGGAGGCGTTGCAGATCATCCGGCCGCTGCTCAACGGCGAGACGCTGACGTTCTCCGGCAACCACTTCGACGTGCCCGACGCGTACGTCTGGGACCGCCCGGACCGGCCGGTGCCGATGGCGGTGGCCGCGTCCGGGCGACAGTCGGCCACGCTCGCCGCCGAGTACGCCGACGCGATGATCGCCACCGACCCGCTGTCGCACCTGATCGACATGTACGAGGAGGCCGGTGGCGCGGGCCGCCCCCGCTACGGGCAGGTCGCCATCTGCTACGGCCCGGACGAGGACGAGTGCCGCAAGATCGTGCACGACCAGTTCCGCTGGTTCGGCCTGGGCTGGAAGGTCAACGCCGACCTGCCCGGCCCGGAGTCGTTCGAGGCGGCCACCCGGTTCGTCCGCGAGGAGGACGTGGCCGAGGGCATCTCCTGCGGCCCGGACACCGACCGGCACGTGGAGGCGTTCAAGAAGTTCGTCGAGGCGGGCTTCACCCACGTCGCGCTGGTCCAGGTGGGCGGCGACACCCAGCCGATGTTCCTCGACTGGGCCCAGGAGGAGCTGCTGCCCCGGCTGCGGGAGCTGTGACCGCTGAGGAGTTGACGCCATGCGTATCGGAAACACCGAGATCCGGCCCGCCGGGGGCGGGCTCGGCTGCCTGCTGATGATCCTCTTCTCGATCGTCGCCTCGGTGGTGCTCACCGTGCTGCTCAACCTGGTCCTCTAGCACCCGGCCCGGCGCGCTCGGCGGCGACACCAGAACGGGCTGGCTGCGCCCCCGGCCCACGTACGCCTTCGGTCTGGGCTGGCGCGCCGTTCAGCCGGCCGTGAGGTCCACCTCGGCCAGCACCGGATAGTGGTCCGACGCCGAGTCGGCGTCACCGTCGTGGACCACCCGCACCGCGCGTACCCGGTCGGCCAGCGCCGGGGTGGCGAGCAGATAGTCCAGCCGCATCCCGGCGAACTCGGCGCCGCCGTGCCGGGTCGGCACGGTCCGGCCGCCGGGCTCGTCGCCGCCGGAGCGCGGCCACAGGTCCACCAGCCCGGCGTCGAGCAGCCGGGCCACCGCGCGGGTGTCCACGGTACGGCCGTCGCGGCGCAGGTGCCGCCGCCGGTACGGAGTGGCCAGCCCGGCCAGCCGGGCGGTGTGGTCGACGGTGGGCTCCAGCGTGTTCAGGTCCCCGGCCAGCAGCGCCAGCTCTCCCCCGGTCCGCCGCAGCGCGGCGGCGAGCCAGTCCGCCTCCATCCGCCGCCGCCCACCCGAGTAGGGGTACAGGTGCGTGCTCAGCACGGTCAGCGGTCCCGCGCCGGTGGCGACCTGCACCCGGGCGGCGGCGTGGTGGAACGGGCGGCGGACCCGGCCTGCGCGCAGCACCCGCAGCGGCGGGCGGACCAGCACCGCCACCGGCTGGCCGAGACAGGACCGGGCCAGGTACGCCGCCATTCCGAGCCGGTCGGCCAGGCCGCCCAGCGTGGCGTCCATGCCGCGCAGCTCCTGCAACGCCAGCACGTCGGGGCGCTGCGCGGTGACGACCGAGACGATCCGGTCCCGGCGGTCGGCGCCGCCCGCGTCCCGCCCGCCGGTCCGGATGTTCCAGGTCATCACCCGCAGCATCGGCTCAGTCCGGCCGCGCGGCCTTGGCCAGCTCGTCGTCCAGCTCGTCCACCTGTTCGGACTCGATCGCCGGCTGGTTGCCCTCGTGCACGTCGGCGTTCGGCTTGATCACCCAGTACAGCAGCGACAGCCAGAGCGCGCCGAGCAGGATCGCGCCCATGAAGTCGGTCGGGTGGTGCATGCCCCGGTACATCCGGGAGGTGGCCACGCCGACCGGCATCAGCACGGCCATGCCCACGAACAGCCACCGCCACCACCTGTCGGTACGCGGGAACACGATGACCGCCATGGCCGCCCAGAGGCAGATGGTGGCCGCGATGTGCCCGGACGGGAACGACGAGGTGGGCATCTGCCCGTCCAGGTTCTCCACCGGCGGCCGGGGCCGGTCCACCACCCGGGCGCTGGCCAGGAAGAGGCTCAGCTCGCCGAACATCGCCAGCACCACGTACAGCACCGGCCGCCAGCGCCGCCACACGGCCAGCACGATCGGGCAGAACACCAGCGACACCAGCAGGATGGCGTGGGTGTCGCCGAACTTGCTCCACCACCAGCTCAGGTCGGTGAGCGCGTCGGTGTGCCGCTCGGCGAACCAGCGCGGCACCTTCGTGTCGAGCGTGTCGAAGAACGTGCCCTTGGCGTGGTAGCTGACGAACATGCCGAACGCGTAGAGCGCGCCGAAGACGAGCACCCAGCCGACCAGCAGCTCGGCCACCGCGGAGCGGGGGTGCTCCAGCACCTTCTCCTCGTCCGGCGCGAGCGCCAGCTCGTCGCCCGCCTCCGGTTCCAGGCCCTCGCGCAGCGGCGGCACCGGCCGGCCGCGCTCGCGCCGCCACAACCGGAAGGCGTACGCGGTGACGCCCAGCCAGGCCGCGCCGAGCAGCCAGCCGCCGATCACGTCGGAGACGAAGTGCACGCCCAGCGCGATCCGGGTCAGCCCGACCAGGAAGACCAGCACGGCGGCGACGGCGATGGCGGGCTTGCGCCAGCGCGGCGACATGGCCGGCAGGAACACCAGCAGCAGCGCCCCGTACGCGACGAACGAGCCGAGCGCGTGCCCGCTGGGGAAGCTGTTGCCGGGGGCGTCGGCGATCGGCACGTCCACCACCGGGCGCAGCCGGCCGACGAGCGCCTTGAGCGACGGGTCGAGGATCAGCCCGCCCACGCCGGTGACGATCAGGTAGACCGCCAGCCGGGACTGGCGGCGGATCAGCAGACCCACCACCGCGATGGTGACCAGCCAGATCAGCACCGGCCGGCCGCCCAGGTCGGTGATCGCCTGGAGCACCGTGACCAGCGGGCCGTGCGGCGCCACCAGGCCGTTGAACCACTCGGCCGCCGCATGATCGGCGTCGCGCAGCGGGCTCCAGCGGAACCGGACGAGCATCAGGAGCAGCCCGAACCCGACTCCCGCACCGGCCACGGCGAGCAGGCCCGCCAGACTCCGCTCGGCGAAATGGCCCAGCGGCCGGCGCCCGGCTTCCTTGACCGCGGTCACACCGCACCTCCCTCGTTCCTCTGCGAGGCGCGCTGTACCCGATCGGCGTGTCCCGTACACGCCGGACCGGCGCGGCGTCAGAGCGAGGTCATCTCACCGGTGTCGAACAGGTCCTCGCGGTGCGCCTCCGGCTGCCACAGATCCGGCTGGGCCGGCTCCTCCACGCCGATGCGCATCGCCTCCAGCTGGGCGGCGAAGGCCAGCCCGCCGAAGAGCGCCATGCCGGTGAGGTTGGCCCAGAGCAACAGCGCCATCATGCCGGTCAACGCGCCGTAGGTCTGGCCGAATCCGCCGCTGTACTTCACGTAGGCGGCCAGCAGCAGGCTGGCCAGCCACCAGATCGCGATGGCGATGGCCGCGCCGAAGACGAGCCAGGACAGGCCGGGCTGCCGGCGTCGCGGCGCGTGCCGGAACAGCACCGCGACGGCGATCACCGTCAGGCCGAGGCTCAGCGGCCAGCGGATCACGTCCCATCCGGCCATCGCGGCGTCGCCCCACTCGTAGTGCCGCCGTACCGACTCGCCCATCGCCCGGCCGCCGACCAGGATGAGGAAGCCGGCCAGCGCGGGTACGCCGGCGACCACCGCGAGGACCGTGGCGCGCAGGTACTTGGCCAGCGCCGGGCGGTCCCGCTCGACGCCGTAGATCCGGTTCGCGCCCCGCTCGATCTGCGCCATCGTGGTGGTCAGCGCGACCAGCCCGGTGAGCAGGCCGAGGGTCAGCGCCAGCTCGCCGGCGTCCTCGCTGCGCTCGCTGTCGGTCAGCAGGTCCTGCACCATCGCCTCGCTCTGGCCGGGCGTGATGGCCAGTACGGTGTCCGCGACGACCTTGCCGCCCTCGTCCACCCCCAGGTCGGTGATCAGGCCGGTGAGCGCGATCAGGAACGGCACCACCGCCAGGCAGAGCTGCAACCCCAGCGCCCGGGAGTGGCTGAATCCGTCGCCGTAGCGGAACCGGACGAACGCGTCCCGCAGCAGGCACCAGCCGCCGTGCCGGCGCAGCGTGTGCCAGGCGTCGTCGGCGGACAGCTCGTTCTCGGTCATCAACCGGGTCTCGGGGACCAGCTTGGTGCTACTCACGGCGGGCCTCCTCGACCAGGTGCTCGCCGCGCTCGCCGACCGCGTCGGCGTCCACCGCCAGGTCGGGGTGCTCCTCGGGGCGCGGTACGCAGAGCCAGAGCGACTCGGGGCGGATGGTGGCCTTCAGCGAGCGGCCCGGCTCGATCAGGTCGCCGTCGAGCTGCCGGGGCTGCGCCCGGGTGCTGGTGATCTCGACCGAGCGGGCCCGGAACACCTCCATCCGGGGCACGCTGTCGCGGCGGCGCAGCACCGCCCAGCCCATGGCGAGCCAGTGACGCAGCGCGCGCGGTGTCAGCACCGCCACGTCGAGCCAGCCGTCGTCCGGCTCGGCGTCGGTGAGCAGGCGTACCCCGCCCTGCAGGCGCCCGACGTTGGCGACCAGGACCGACCGGGCCCGGCGGCGCAGCGGCGGGCGGCCGTCGATGCGCACCGAGACCCGCATCGGCCGGTCGCGCAGGTGGCGGGCGGCGCCCATCAGGTACGCCGGCCAGCCGATCCGCTTCTTGGTGGTCTCGGAGGTGGAGTCGAGCATCTGGGCGTCGAAGCCCATCCCGGCCATCACCGCGAAGCACTGGTCGCCGACCACGCCGACGTCGAGGCGGCGCATCCCGCGTTCGACGGCGACCTGGAGCCCGGCGGCCAGGTCGTTCGAGAGGCCGAGGTTGGCGGCGAGGAGGTTTCCGGTGCCCTGGGGCAGCACCGCCAGCGCCACGTCGGTGCCGGCCAGCGCGGTCACGCACGCCATCACCGTGCCGTCGCCGCCGCAGGCGAAGACGACCTCCGCGCCCGCCTTCACCGCCTGTTCCGTCTGCCCGCGGCCCGGGTCCTCGACTGTCGTCTCGTACCAGGTCGGGGCCGGCCAGCCGGCGGCGGCGAGCGCGCCCTCCACGGTCCGGCGGAACTCGTCCAGGTCGGCCACCTTGACCGGGTTGACCACCACTGCCGAGCGCGGGGTGCGGTTCTCCGCGTTCACCGGGCGCTTGTCGTCTGCACCGTCCACGGCGTCAGTGTGCAGGACACGGGGCGTGACGGCGACCCGGCGCAGCGGGACGTTGCGATGACCGCAAACAGGTTTGAAAACCGGGTACGGGTCAGGCGGCCTCGCGCAGCGCCGTGTCGATGCGGCGTCGCAGGTCGTCGATGTCCACCCCGGCCTCGGTGAGCACCGCGGCGGCCAGGCCGTCGCCCTCGCGCAGCAGGCCGAGCAGGATGTGTTCGGTGCCGATGTGCCGGTGGCGCAGCCGCAGCGCCTCGCGCAGCGACAGCTCCAGCACCTTCTTGGCGCGGGGCGAGAACGTGCCGTGGTGCGTCCCGCGACGCCACCACCGGCGCGGGCGCGGGGTCGCCTCACGCAGCGCGTCCGGGCCGAAGGACTCCTCGATCCGGGCCACTATCGCGGCGAGGTCGATGCCGATCTCGCGCAGTGCCGCGGCGTCCGCCGCGCCGAGCCCGTCCACGCCCTGCGCGGTGTGGCGGGCCACCGCGGCGCGCAGGGCGTCGGCCTCGACGCCACCGGCCGCGAGCAGCCGTACCGCCAGGTTGTCGCGGTCGGCGAGCACGCCCAGCAGCAGGTGCTCGGTGCCGACCGGCCGCCGTCCCTCGGTGCGGGCCTCGTCGAGCGCGTGGTGCACCACGGCACGGGCCCGGTCGGTGAATCGTTCGAACATCACGCCTCCCAGCTGTCGCGTACCGCCGGTCGCCCGGCGTGCTTCTTGTGGACCGCCTGCCGGCTGACCTCGAGGGCGTCGGCGATCTCCTGCCAGGACCAGCCCTGTCGCCGGGCGTTGTCCACCTGGATCACCTCCAGCCGCTCCAGCAGCCGGCGCAGGGCGAGCACGGCACGCAGGCCGACCTTGGGGTCGGTGCTGCCGGCCGCCGCCGCGAGTTCCGTCGCCTGACTCATGGTGTCAATGTAGGTTGACAAGCACCCGCGTGTCAACCCCGGTTGACACGCGGCCCGGCACGCCGCCCCGGGGCGGGACTATGCCCGGGGCGGGGTGGTTTTGTTCGCGGTGGACGTCCGGTCGAACTCGTCACGGTTGCGGACGATGTCGCTCTGGTGATCACGAACCCAGTGCACGAGTCCACTCACGGCCTCACCCAGTGAGCGGCCGAGCGGCGTCAGGGCATACACGACCCTCGGAGGCACTTCCGGGTACGCGGTCCTGGTCACCAGCCCGTCGCGGTTGAGGGCGCGCAGCGTCTGGCCGAGCATCCGCTGGGAGACGCCGGCGACCTGCTCGTGCAGCGCGGTGAAGCGCAGCGGGCCGGACGCCAGGGCCGTGATAGTCAGCAGCGTCCACTTGTCGCCCACCCGCGCCAGCACGTCACGGACGAGCTCGATCGTCTGAACGCAGTCCGGCGCGACCCCGCGCTGCGCAAGTTCGGCACCAAGGAGGCTTGCCATGCTCTTCCGTTCCTCGCGCGTCAGTAACTGACTTCAAAGTGCGTATCGGGCGGCCGGACTAAATCCGTTGGACGCATGTTTCTTACTAATCGTAACTGGCGTGCGGTCACCCATTCGTGGCCGTGACAGCGGGAGGACGGCATGGTCCGGCACGACACGTTCACGATCACGCGGCACCTCGACGGGCCGCCGGGCGAGGTCTTCACCGCCTTCGCCGACACCACGATCAGGCGCCGATGGTTCCGGCTTCCCGGCAGCGGAGCCTCGTACGAGCACGACTTCCGGGTGGGTGGTGGCGAGACGGCACGCAGCACCTTCACCGTGCCGGACACGGCACCCGAGCGACTGGAATACCGGTCGCGGTACATCGACATCGCGGACGCGCGCCGGATCGTCTACGGCTACGAGGCCGTCGTCGACGACGAACTGCGATGGACCTCGCTGGTCACCATCCGGCTCGGCGCCGAGACGACCGGAACCCGCCTGGAGTGGACCGAACAGGTGACTTTTCTCAGATACACGGGGGACGGCAGTTCCGACCTCGCGCACCTGCGCGGCGCCAGCGTGCTGCGGCTGAACGGACTGGACGCCGCCCTGCAATTCGAATCGACGAGAACGGATCACTCATGACGAACATCGGGATCATCCTCGGCAGCACCCGCCCCGGCCGGGTCGGTCACCAGGTGGCCGAGTGGGTGGCGAAGCACGGCAGCCGGCACGAGGGCGTCGACGTCGAGGTGGTGGACGTCAAGGACTACAACCTGCCGGTCTTCGACGAGCCGCAGTCACCGCTACTCGGCTCCTACACCCACCCTCACACGTGGCACTGGAGCAAGAAGATCGCCGAGTTCGACGGATACGTCTTCGTCACTCCGGAGTACAACCGATCGATTCCCTCGGCGCTGAAAAACGCCATCGACTACCTCTACGGCGAGTGGAACAACAAGGCGGCCGGATTCGTCTCCTACGGCAGCAACGTCGGCGGCGCCCGCGCGGTGGAACACCTACGCCTCATCACGGCAGGTCTTCAGCTGGCAGGCGTACGCACCCAGGTCAGCCTGTCACTCGCCACCGACTTCGCGGCATTCACCACGTTCACTCCTGGCGACCGCCACGACACCATGCTCCGCCAGCTCTTCACCGAGGTGGCCGTCTGGGCCGACGCGCTCGCGCCACTGCGCCGGCCCTGACCGCGCAGGCCGCTCACGACCACCGCCAGTACCAAAATGCGCCCTGAAGATTCCACACCCCGGCCCGTCCCGGTGTTAGGTTCCGCTGGTGTTCCGCCGCCGTCCGCTGGACCGGCCGGTCGAGCCCGCGCGCCGGCTCACCGCCGGCCGCCTCACCCTGGAGATCGCCGGGGGCAGCGTCGTCGGGCACCGCTACCCGGAGAACTACGACGTGCTGCACGTCGACCCGGAGCTGCCGCTGGCGGTGGTCTGCGACGGCATGGGCGACGGCGAGGGCAGCCGGATCGCCGGCACCACCGCCGCCGAGACGTTCGTGGCGCGGGTCCGCGCCGACTGGCCCGCCGTCGGCCCCACCGGGCTGCGCGCCGCCGTCGCCGAGACCCAACGGCGGGTACGCCAGGCCGGAGCGGCGCAGCCCGGCCTGACCGGATGCACGCTCACCGCGCTCGTCGTCCAGCCCGACGGCGACCAGGGCTGGCTGGTCCAGCTCGGCGACTCGCGGGCGTACCGGCTGCGCGACGGGCTGCTGGAGCTGGTGACGGTCGACCACACCATGGCCTGGCTGGGTCTGCTGCACGGCTGGTGGCCGCCGGACTCGCCGGAGGCGGCCCGGGCCCGCTACCAGCTGCTGCGCTACGTCGGACACCCGGACCGGCCCGAGCCGGACCTGCTCGCCGTGCCGCTGCGCCGGGGCGACACCTGGCTGCTGTGCACCGACGGGGTCAGCGACCAGCTCGGCTACCACCGGCTGCGCGACCTGCTCGCCGCCCGGCGCGACCCGGCGCGCACCGCCGAGGCCCTGCTCGCCGCCAGCCTCGACGAGGGCGGCGAGGACAACGCCACAGTCGTCGTGCTGCGCGTCCACCCCGCCCTGCCCGCCCCGCGCTGACCGCCGGTTTCCGCCGACCCGGTCCGGCGCACCCGGTCCCGCGACTACGGTGAGTAAAAAGCGGGGTCGGGAGGTGAGCCGGGGTGGCCGCACCCAGCCACGGTTCGGTGGTCGTCGGCGTGGGCCGGTCGGCGGAGGATCTGGCGGTGGTCCGCACCGCCGCCGCCGAGGCCGCCGCCCACCACCGGCCGCTGCATCTGCTGCACGCGTTCAACTGGGCCGCGACGCCCGGGCCCGCCCCGGCGGGCGGCAGCCGCACGGACGCGGAGAACCTGCTGGAGGCCGCCGGGCAGGCAGCCTCCGAGTGCGCGCCGGAGGTGCCGGTCAGCGGCGAGATCGTCGAGGGCTCACCCGTCGAGGCGTTGTTGCGGGCCGCCGACACCGCGTTCCTGATCGCGCTCGGTGACGGCGGCATGTCGACCCGCCCGCACTCGGTACCCACCGACACGCCGGCCGTGGAGGTGGCCGCCCGGGCGGGCTGCCCGGTGCTTGTCGGCCGCGCCGAGCCGGCCCCGCCCGGACCGTTGGTCGTCGGCTTCGACGGGTCGGCCAGCTCCCGCGCCGCACTCGGATACGCCTTCGACTGCGCGGAGAGCCGCGGCGCCCGCCTGCTCGCCGTCCGGGTGATCGAGCCCGGGTGCGGCGACGGCGACGACGGGCTGCTGGAGGAGGCGGTGAACCGGCACGCCGTCCGGCACCCCCGGGTCACCACCGACTGCCTCACCGTCCACGGTGAGCCGACATCCGTCCTGCTCGACCGGTCCCGCGCGGCGCAGCTCGCAGTCGTCGCCGCCCGCGGCGACGGGCCGGTACGGTCGACTCTGGGCGCGGTCAGCCAGTCCCTGCTCTACCATTCGCCGGCCCCGCTGATCGTCGTACGGGGACTCGACACGGGCGCCGGGGACGGATCGTGACGCCCACCCGAGGCGGGACCTACGGCCCTGACCGGCGGCCCCGGACCGGGGCGAAGCTGAACCCGCCGGGGAAGAAGACGTGGTCCCCGAGTGGCAGCAGATCCCGAGCCACGAGAGGCTAAGGCAGCATGGACACCGCGGTGAACCTGCACAGCCCCCTGACGGAGGACGAGTTGCGCCGGCTGGACGCCTACTGGCGGGCGGCGAACTACCTGACCGTCGGCCAGATCTACCTGCTCGACAATCCGCTGCTGCGCGAACCGCTCAGACCCGAGCACGTCAAGCCGCGCCTGCTGGGCCACTGGGGCACCAGCCCCGGGCTCAACCTGCTCTACACGCACCTCAACCGGGTCATCGTCGACCGGGACCTGTCCGCCATCTTCGTCACCGGTCCCGGCCACGGCGGCCCGGCGCTGGTCGCGAACACCTGGCTGGAGGGCACCTACAGCGAGCTGTACCACCACATCCCCCGCGACGAGACCGGCATGCAGCGGCTGTTCCGCCAGTTCTCCTTCCCGGGCGGGATCCCGAGCCACGTGGCGCCGGAGGTGCCGGGTTCGATCCACGAGGGCGGCGAGCTGGGGTACGCGCTGAGCCACGCGTACGGCGCCGCGTTCGACAACCCGGACCTGCTGGTGGCCTGCGTGATCGGCGACGGCGAGGCGGAGACCGGCCCGCTGGCCGGGAGCTGGCTGTCGAACGTGTTCCTCAACCCGGCCCGCGACGGCGCGGTGCTGCCGATCCTGCACCTCAACGGCTACAAGATCGCCAACCCGACCGTGCTGGACCGGATCCCCCGTGTGGATCTGCGCGAGATGATGCGCGGCTTCGGCTACCAGCCGTACGTGGTGGAGGGCGACGACCCGGCGACAGTGCACCAGTCGCTCGCCGCCACGCTGGACCGGGCGGTCGACGAGATCGGCGAGATCCAGCGCCGCGCCCGCTCCGGCGGACGCGTGGAACGCCCGCGCTGGCCGATGATCGTCCTGCGTACGCCGAAGGGCTGGACCGGGCCGTCCCGGGTCGACGGCAAGCAGGTCGAGGGCACGTTCCGCGCCCACCAGGTGCCGATCTCCGGCGTCCGGGACAACCCGGAGCACCTGGCCGAGCTGGAGCGCTGGCTGCGCAGCTACCGTCCGGAGGAGCTGTTCGACGCCACCGGCGGCCCGGTCGCCGAGGTGGCCGACCTGCCGCCGACCGGTGACCGCCGGATGAGCGCGAACCCGGTGGCCAACGGCGGCCGGCTGCTGCGCGACCTGGAGCTGCCCGACTTCCGCGACTACGCGGTAGACGTGCCGACGCCGGGCGAGCCGATGGCCGGCGCGACCGGTGTGCTCGGCCCCTGGGTCCGCGACGTGATCGCGCGTAACCCGGAGACGTTCCGCCTGTTCGGCCCGGACGAGGTTGCCTCGAACCGGCTCGGCGCGGCGTTCGAGGTGACCGGCCGCGCGTTCATCGGCGCGGAGGTGCCCGGTGACGACCATCTCTCCCCCGACGGCCGGGTGATGGAGGTGCTCTCCGAGCACCTGTGCCAGGGCTGGCTGGAGGGCTACCTGCTGACCGGCCGACACGGCATCTTCACCAGCTACGAGGCGTTCATCCACATCGTCGACTCGATGGTCAACCAGCACGCCAAGTGGCTGAAGGTGACCCGGGGCATCCCGTGGCGGGAGCCGGTGGCCTCGCTGAACTACCTGCTGTCCAGCCACGTGTGGCGGCAGGACCACAACGGCTTCTCGCACCAGGACCCGGGCTTCATCGACCACGTAATGAACAAGAAGGCCGAGGTGGTCCGCGTCTACCTGCCGCCGGACGGCAACACGCTGCTGTCCACCATGGACCACTGTCTGCGCAGCCGGCAGTACATCAACGTGGTGGTGGCCGGCAAGCAGCCCGCGCCGAACTGGCTGACCATGGACGAGGCGATCCAGCACTGCCGCCGCGGCCTGGGCATCTGGGACTGGGCCAGCACCGACGACGGCGTCGAGCCGGACGTGGTGCTCGCCTGCGCCGGCGACGTGCCGACGCTGGAGACGCTCGCCGCTGTCGACCTGCTGCGCCGGCACCTGCCGGACCTGAAGGTGCGGGTGGTCAACGTGGTCGACCTGATGCGCCTGCAACCGCCGTCGGAGCACCCGCACGGCCTGCCGGACAACGAGTTCGACACCATCTTCACCCGCGACAAGCCGGTCATCTTCGCCTACCACGGCTACCCGTGGCTGATCCACCGGCTCACCTACCGCCGGACCAACCACGAGAACCTGCACGTACGCGGCTACAAGGAGGAGGGCACCACCACGACGCCGTTCGACATGGTGATGCTCAACGACCTGGACCGCTTCCACCTGGTCATCGACGTGATCGACCGGGTACCTGGGCTGCGGTCGCGGGCCGCGCACCTGCGTCAGGACATGGTGGACGCCCGCCAGTCCTGCCGCGACTACACCCGGCGCTACGGCGAGGACGACCCCCGCGTCGCCGAGTGGCGCTGGGTCCGCGAGAACGATCCGGCGGTAAGGAGTGGCGAATGAACGAGGAGATCCTCGTCGGCTACGACGGCTCCCCTGACGCGGCTGTCGCCCTGAACTGGGCGCTGGACGAGGCGGGCCGCTCGGGCTGGCCGGTGCGGCTGGCGTACGTCTTCGAGTGGTTGACGGTGACCGGCTGGATCGGTCCCGGGGTGGCCCCGGGGGTGTGGCCGGACGAGGCCGCCCGCCGGCAGGTCGAGGAACTGGTCCGCAAGGCGGCGGCGGACGCCGCCGCCGACCGGCCCGGCCTCACCGTGCACGGCGAGGTGTTCGACGGCCCGCCCGCGCTGGTGCTGCAGGAACGGTCCGCCGAGGCCGGGATGCTGGTGCTCGGCAGCCGCGGCCACGGCGGCTTCGGCGGGCTGCTCGCCGGCTCCACCGCGGTCTCGGTGACAGCGCACGCCCACTGCCCGGTGGTGGTGGTCCGCGACGGTCAGGCCGCCACGTCCGGGCCGGTGGTGGTCGGCTCGGACGGCTCGGAGACGGCGCTGCGGGCGCTCGGCTTCGCGGTCGAGCGGGCCGCCCAGCGGGACGTGCCGCTGCGGGTGCTGCGGGCCTGGGAGCGGCCCGGCGACAGGTGGGTGCCGCCGGGCTTCGACCCGGAGGAGACCGCCGCCGCCGAGCGGGCCGCTGCCGAGGCGGAGCTGGCCACCTGGCGGGAGAGCTTCCCCGACGTGCCGATGGAGGTCGAGGCCGTTCCCGGCAGCCCGTCGGCGCTGCTGGTGGAGGCGAGCCGGTCGGCGCAGCTCGTGGTGGTCGGCAGCCGGGGCCGCGGCGGGTTGCGCGGCATGCTGCTCGGCTCGGTCAGCCAGCAGCTCATCCAGCACTCGCACTGCCCGGTCGCCGTGGTACGCGAGCGCTGACCAGACGGGCGCGCTTGGCTCGTGGAGCACCTGCCGCGAGGACGGTGGTCAGCGGCCGGACGCGGTGGAGCCCTCCTCCGGATTGAGCGAGAAGTAGTCCTCCTCCTCCTGCGCCAGGTGCAGGCGCAACACCGCGTCCAGGCCGTAGAGCGCGGCGAGCAGATCCGGCACCTCGTCACGGCGCAGCCGCCCGTCCGGCTGCGCCGTGAGATGCCCGCCGATCCGCTCCACCAGCCGCACGATCTCCACGTGCGCCCGGCTCATCGTGGAGGTCGCCTCGTCGCTGCCGAGCGGCCCGGCCAGCGCCGGGTACAGCTGCCGGTCCTCGGCCGCCTCGTGCGGCAGCACCTCGTCGACCAGACGCCGGTGCACCTCGCGCAGCGCCGGCAGGCACGCCGGGTCGTCCGGTCGGGTCGCCACCATGTCGGCGGTGTCCCGCAGCCGGGCCAGCACGTCCCGGATGCCACCGTGCTCGCCCGCGTACCTGTCGATCAGCTCCGCCGTGTGCGGGGGCAGGTCCCGCCGCCGCAGGCCACCGCCGAGCGCGCGCAGCGCATTGAGGATCACCAGGACGTCGATGCCCTCCTGCAGGAACGCGCCGGCCACCGGGGGCAGCCGGCCGGCGGCCGCCACCAGCATCGCCAGCACCGCCAGGCCCATCCCGACGGTGGCGCTCTGCACCGCGATGCGGCGGGCGTACCGGGCGATCTCGACGGCGTCCGCGAGCCGGTCCAGGCGGTCCACGGTGAGCACCGCGTCGGCCACGTCGGCCGAGGCGGTCGCCCCGGTCGCGCCCATCGCCACCCCGACGTGCGCCTCGGCCAGCGCGGGCGCGTCGTTCACGCCGTCGCCGACCATCACTGTCACCGCGTGCGCCGACTCCTCGCGTACCCGCTCGGCCTTCTCCTGCGGCGAGCAGCGCGCGATCACGTCGTCCACGCCCACGATCTGCGCCACCTGGCGGGCCGTGCCCGGACGGTCGCCGGTCACCATCACCAGCCGGGTCAGGCCCGCCTCGCGCAGCCGCCGCACGGTCCGCCGGGCGTCCGGGCGCACCGGGTCCTCCAGCAGGATCGCGCCCAGCGGCCCGTGGTCGTCGCTGACCCAGACCGCGGAACGCCCGGCCCGTTCGGCGCGCTCACCGAGCCGGCCCGCCCACTCCGGCGGCTCACCCGCGAACTGCCCGACGTGCACCGTCCGCCCGTCGACGCGCCCGCTCACGCCGTGCCCCGGCTCCTCGGTGACATCGGTCGGCTCGGCCAGCGCCAGCCCGCGCTCGCGGGCCTGCCGGACCAGCGCGGCGGCCAGCACGTGCGGGGAGAACTGCTCGACCGAGGCGGCCAACCGCAGCACCTCGTCCCGGTCGCCGCCCGGCGCCACCACCACCTCGGCCGCCCGGGGCCGCCCGGCGGTGAGCGTCCCGGTCTTGTCCAGCAGCAGCGTACGAGCGCGGCCGAGCTGCTCCAGCGAGCCACCGTCACGCACCAGCACGCCGCGCCGGGCCACCCGGGACAGGCCGGACACCACGGCGATCGGGGTCGCCAGCAGCAGCGGGCACGGGGTGGCCACCACGAGCACCGCCACCGCCCTGGTGAACTCGCCGGACAGCAGCCATGCCAGCCCCGCCAGCACCAGCGTGAACGGCACGAACGCGGCGGCGTACCGGTCGGCGAGCCGTACCATCGGCGCCTTGCGGGCGGTGGCCTCCCCGGCCAGGCGGACGATGCCGGCGTAGGTGCTCTCCGCCGCGTTGCGGCGGGCCCGCAGCCCGAACCCGGCGCCCGCGTTGACCACGCCGCTGGCGACCTCGTCGCCCGCCGCGCGGGTGACCAGCTGCGACTCGCCGGTGACCACCGACTCGTCGAGCGTGGCCGCCTCCTCGACCACACCGTCGACAGGCACCACGTCGCCCGGCCCGACCACGAGGCGGTCCCCCACCTCGACGCGGTCCAGCGGCACCACCTCGATCCCGCCGTCCGGGGTCCGCCGCCGCGCCTGCCGGGGCGCGCGTTCCAGCAGCGCCCGCAGGTCACGGGTGGCGCGGCGCTGGGCGTACTCCTCCAGCGCCCGCCCGGTCGCGACCATCACCGCGATCACGGCGCCGGCCAGGAACTCCCGCACCAGCAGCGCGCCGAGCAGCGCCAGCACCGCGATGACGTCCACGCCGAACTGCCGCAGCCAGAGCTGGCGCAGCGTGGTCCAGGCGGCCGGGACGAGCGCGACCACCGTGACCGCCGCCCAGACCAGCCGGGCGGCGTCGTGCGCGCCCACGAACCACAGCGCCGCCCCGGCCAGCACGGCCGCGGTGAGCAGCACCAGCGGCGCCCACTCGGCCCACGCCCACCGCCGGGCACGGGCCGGCTGCTCGGGTACGCACTCGCGTGGTTCGCTTCCCACGTGTGGATCGTCTCAGCCGGACGTGGGGCGGGCGGGCCGACACGGGTAATCCGGGGGATGGAACGGCGTCCCCACCCGGGCGTGGGGCACGATGGGGAAAACAGGAAAGGTCGTGACGATGAGCCACGAGACGCCGGCCGGCGATCGCCCGTTGACCACCGCGCTCGCGGAGGCCGCCGGAATGGCCGGCCATGCTCCCTCGGTGCACAACACGCAGCCGTGGCACTGGACGGTCCTGCCCGACGCGCTGGAGCTGCGGGTGGTACGCGAACGGCACCTCAGCGCCATGGACCCGGAGGGTCACCTGCTGGTGGTGAGCTGCGGCGCCGCGCTGCACCACGCCCGGGTGGCGCTGGCCGCCGAGGGCTGGACCCCGGTGGTGGAGCGGCTGCCCGACCCGGCCGAACCCGACCTGCTGGCCAGGATCACCAGTCTGAAGCACACCGGAGCCGACCCCGACGCCATGCGCGTCGTGCAGTGCATGCAGGTCCGGCACACCGACCGGCGTCCGGTCAGCGACGAGCCGATCCCGACCGCCGCGCTCGATGACATCGACCGGGCCGCCACCCGCGAAGGCGTGAACCTGCAACTGCTCGACGACACCCAGAAGATCCAGCTCGCCAGCGCCGCCCAGCAGGCCGCCGCCGTCGAGGCGGACAGCCCGGAACTGCGCGAGGAACTGGCGTACTGGACCAGCCGGGCCGGCACCGGCACCGGGCTGCCGCCGGAGGTGCTGCCCGAGCAGGCCCCCCAGACGACCGTTCCGGCCCGCGACTTCGGCCGCGCCGGATCGCTGCCGATCGGCCCCGGCCACGACAAGACCGCCGTGTACGGGATCCTCTGGGGCGCCGACGACGAGCTGATGAGCTGGCTGCGCGCCGGTGAGGCCCTCTCCGCCGCCTGGCTCACCGCCACCCGGCACGGGGTGTCGCTGGTGCCGCTGTCCGGCGTGGTGGAGGTCGAGGGCACCCGCGAGGTGCTGCGCCAGATGCTCGCCGGCCTGGGGTTCCCGTACATCAGCATGCGGCTGGGTGTGGCCGACCCGAACCACGCCGGCCCGCCGCACACCCCCCGGCTGGACGTCGCGCAGACCGTCGACACCTCGGCGGTCCGCGACCGGCTCACCTGACCGGTCTCGATCAGGGCGGCCGCCGGGCGATACCATCGCCCGGTGGCCGCCGCACCCCAGCCCCAGCACGAGCACGTCGCGCCGTCGCTCGGGCTGACCCCGCTGTCCCGCGTCCGCCTGGACGAACTGCTCCAGGAGATGCTCGACCGCGTCGGCGAGGTGGTGACCAGCCGCGAGCGGCTCCGGGCGCTGCTGGACGCCGTCGTCGGCATCGGTTCCGACCTCGACCTGCGCAGCACGCTGCAGCGGATCGTGCAGTCGGCGTGCGAGCTGGCCGGCGCCCGCTACGGCGCGCTGGGCGTGATCGGCCCCGACCGGATGCTGCACGACTTCATCGTCCACGGCATCAGCCCCGAGCTGCACGCGAAGATCGGCGAGCTGCCGCACGGCCGCGGCGTGCTGGGCCTGCTCATCGACGAGCCGAAGCCGGTACGCATGCCGGACATCACCAAGCACCCCAACTCGTACGGCTTCCCGCCGCACCACCCGCCGATGCACAGCTTCCTCGGCGTGCCGGTGCGCATCCGCGACCACGTCTGGGGCAATCTCTACCTGGCCGAGAAGCAGGGCGCCGCCGAGTTCACCGAGGACGACGAGGAGATCGTGGTGGCGCTGGCCGCCGCGGCCGGCGTGGCGATCGAGAACGCCCGCCTCTACGCGCTGGCGCACCGGCGCGAACGCTGGCTCGCCGCCGCCGCCGAGATCACCTCGGTGCTGCTCGGCGAGGTACGCCGCACCGACGCGCTGACGCTGGTGGCCCGCCGCGCCCGCGAGGTCGCCGAGGCCGAGCTGGCCCTGGTGCTGCTCTACGACGAGGACGAGGCGCAGTTCACCGTCGAGGTGGTCGACGGCGCCGACCCGGTCACCCGGGAACTGGTCGGCGCGGTGCTGCCGGCCGCCGAGACCAGCTTCGCCGCGTCCGCCACGTCGGGCCGGCACGACCAGGTGGAGAACCTGGCCGCCGCGGCGCCCTGGCCCCGGCCCGTGGTCGCCGGCCCGGCAGTGGTCTCCCCCCTCGCCGCCGCCGACACGCTGCACGGCGTCCTGGTGATCGGCTACCGGCCCGACCACGGCCCCGCCGCCGACGACGACCTCGCGCTGCTGGCCAGCTTCGCCGGGCAGGCCGCGCTGGCCATGGAACGGGCCCGCGGGCAGGAGGAGCGGGAACTGCTGGTGGTCCTGGAGGACCGCGAACGCATCGCCCGCGACCTGCACGACGTGGTGATCCAGCGGCTGTTCGCCACCGGCCTGCAACTGCAGAGCGGCGCGATGAACGCCCGCCCCGAGGCTGCCAAGCGGATCAACCAGGCGGTCGACGACCTGGACGCCACCATCCGCGACATCCGCCGCACCATCTTCGAGCTGCGCACCCCGATGAGCGCGGCGCTGCGCACCGAGATCCGCGAGGCCATCGAAGTGGCCGCCGAGTCGCTCGGCTACCGGCCCGACCTGGAGCTGGTCGGCCCGATCGACAGCGCCGTGCCGGACGAGCTGCGCGGAGAACTCACCGCCGTGCTGCGCGAGGCGCTGTCCAACGCGGTACGCCACGCGCAGGCCGACCGGGTGTCGGTGCGCGTACGCGTCGACTCCGGCCGGGTCGAGATCACCGTCACCGACGACGGGATCGGCTGCGACCCGGAGGCGGCCCGCAGCGGTCTGGTCAACCTGCGGGAGCGGGCCGAGCGGCTGGGCGGCGAGTTCTCGCTGCGCCGGGCCGAGCCGCGCGGCACCGAGGTGCGCTGGAGCGTCCCGCTCGGCTGAGGCGGCGTCAGGTGTTCTTGCCGAGCAACCGGGTCGCCAGCACCGCCGCCTGGGTGCGCCGCTCCAGACCGAGCTTCGCCAGCACGCTGGAGACGTAGTTCTTCACCGTCTTCTCGGCCAGGAACATCTTCCCGGCGATCTCCCGGTTGGTGAGCCCCTCCGCCACGTACTCCAGGATCCGCCGCTCCTGCTCGGTGAGCGACTTCAGCTCCCGGGGCTGCTCCACGCCGCTGCGGATGCGCTCCAGCACGCGGGTGGTGATCGCCGGGTCGAGCAGGGACTGCCCGGCCGCCACCCGGCGGACCGCGTCCACCAGGTCGGTGCCGCGGATCTGCTTGAGCACGTACCCGGCGGCGCCCGCCATGATCGCCGCGAACAGCGCCTCGTCGTCCTCGTACGAGGTGAGGATCAACCCCTTGATCGAGGAGTCCACGGCGCGGACGTCCCGGCACACGTCGATGCCGTTGCCGTCGGGCAGCCGGGCGTCGAGGATCGCCACGTCGGGGCGCAGCGCGGGGATGCGGCGCGCCGCCTCCTGGGCCAGGCCGGACTCGCCGACCACCTCGATGTCGCCGCTGCTCTGCAGCAGGTCGGCAAGGCCACGACGGACGACCTCGTGGTCGTCGAGCAGGAACACCCGGATCATCAGTCCTTTCTACCCGCTTTCCCGCGTCAGTAGCACGGGTCGAAAGTCCCGTCCTGCACGCGCCGGCCGGGACCGACGGCCGGGCCCAGGTGGGGACCTCCGGCCCTGCTCACCGCGCCGCCCGCTGACGCACCGTAGTGGTGTACCGGACGGGGGAGCCGGCGCCGCACGAGAGGAAGCACCACCATGACGACCGAATACACCACCGCGGACCTGCGGGCCGCGGTCGCCGACGCGGTCCGGGCGCCGTCGCTGCACAACACCCAGCCGTGGCGGTTCCGGGTGGTCGACGGCGGCATCGAGGTGTCCGTCGACCCGCTGCGCGGCCTGCCCGCCACCGACCCGACCGGCTGGGGCGCGCGCATGGCGGCCGGCGCGGCGCTGTTCAACCTGCGGCTCGCGCTCGCCGTGGCGGGCACCCCGGCCACGGTGCGGCTGCGCCCGTACCCCTCCGACCCGGACGTCGTGGCCCGGCTCGTGCCGGACGTGCCGCGCCGCCCCACCCCGACCGAGCAGAGCCTGTACGGGGCGATCAGCCGCCGGTTCAGCAACCGCGCGCCGTTCTGGCCGGACCCGGTGCCGGCCGAGGCCCGCTGGCGGCTCGGCGAGGCGGCCCGGGCCGAGCAGTGCTGGCTGGAGCTGGTGATCGGCACCAGCGCGGTGAACGCGGTCGCCGAGGTCGCCCGCAGCGCCCACCGGGTGCTGGAACGCGACCCCGCGTACGTGGCCGAGCGGGCCGAGTGGATCCGCTCCGAGCCGGCCCCGGACGGCGTGCCCTCCGGCGCCGGCGGACCGCAGAGCGAGCCGCAGGACCTGCTTCCCCAGCGCGGCTTCGGCGGCCGCAACCGCGCCCCCGGCCGCGACTTCGAGCCGGAGCCGCTCGTCGCGGTGCTCGGCTCGGCCGGCAACACCTCCGCCGACCAGATCCTCGCCGGGCAGGCGTTGCAGCGGGTGCTGCTCACCGCCACCGACGCCGGGCTCAGCGCGTCGATGCTGTCCCAGCCGATCGAGGTGCCGGCCGCCCGGGAGGCGCTGCGGATGTCGCTGGGCCGGTTCGGCACCCCGCAGATGGTGATGCGGATCGGGTACGGCCAGCCGGGCCGCGCCACCCCGCGTCGCCCGGTCGAGGAAGTGCTCGACCTGCCGGTCGTGCCGGCCTGACCCGAACCCCTCCGCGGGTCAGGCCGGCCGCACGGCCCCTTCTGTGCCGGTTCAGGCCGGGAGCGAGGCCAGCAGGGTGGCCTCCCGCTCCGGCGCCAGGCCGACCGGCGCGCGTGTGGGCCGCCCCGCCCGGGCCGGCACCTGCCCCACCTCGCGCAGCCACCGCCAGGTGTCGGCGACCGTCTCGGTCACCGGCCGGCACACCAGCCCCGCCGCGTACGCCCGCTCGACGTTCCGCTCCTGCAACCACCGGTACTCGTGCCCCCGCGGCACCCAGACCGGCAGGTCGTTCCACGGCACCACCCCGGCCGCCAGGATCGGCTCCGGCGGCGTCCACCGCAGCGTCGCGCCCGACCCGGTCGCCGCCACCGCCGCGTCGAGCAGCTCACCCATCGTCGCGTGCCCGGTGCGACCGATCACGTTGTACGCCCCGCCGACGCCCTCGGCACCCCGGTCCAGCAGCCAGGTCGCCAGGTCACGGACGTCCACGTACTGGATCGGCAGGTCACGCGGCCCGGGCGCCAGCACGTCCCCGCCCCGGGCGATCCGGTTCAGCCACCACGGCAGCCGCCCGATGTCCTCCCCCGGCCCGAGGATCAGCCCGGCGCGCACGAGCAGCGCCCGGTCACCGAACACCCGCGTGGCGGCGAGTTCCCCGCCCGCCTTGTTCTCCGGGTAGTCGCCGTCGTCGGCGTCCGGGTCCGCCGCCACCGTCGGCGCCTCCTCGCCGGTGCCGAGCTCGACGGGTGGCGCGTACACCGAGCCGCTGGACACGTAGACGTAGTGCGGCACCGCGCCGACGAGCGCCGACGCCGCGTCCCGGACCGCCCGGGGCGCGCCGTCCCAGGTGTCCACCACCAGATCCCACTCGCCGCCGGCCAGCGCGGCCAGCCCGTCCGGCGCCGTCCGGTCACCCCGCAACCGGTGTACGCCGGGCGGCGCCTGCCCGTGTACGCCCCGGTTGAACACTGTCACCTGCCAGTCGCGGCGTACCGCCTCGGCCACCACGGCACCACCGACAAAGCCCGTACCACCCAGCATCAGCAGTCGCATGCGTCCCAGCCTGCCGCCGCCCGCCGGCCATGGCGCCCCTTGTTCACGGTGAGCGGATCTGCCAGCGGCAGAACCCGGTCCGAGGGCAGCTCGGCCCGGACGGGGCGGCGGCGCATGTCTTTGTCCGAGCCCTCTCAAACAGCCCTCGCCCCAGTCCTCCGCGATCTTGCACTTCGGTACCCCGCATAACGCGCAAACGGGGACACCCGAAGGGCTGCACCTGCAAGATCGACGCGGCACTACGCCGCCCTTCGGTCCGATCCGGCCCCGCCCCGCCCCGCGCGAGCCGCCCCAAGGGCGTCGATCATGAAGTTGACGGCACTTGGTGTCCGGTTTGTCGCCGCCAACCTCATGGTCAACCGATGGCGGGGTGCCTGGGGAGGGCTTGTTCGATCTTGGAGTTGTGGTGCCCAGGATGCCCGGCTTGACATCGTTCGTGAGGCGCCACAACTCCAAGATCGCGGTGATCAAGGAGTTTGTGTGCTCGTGGGTGCCGGAAAGGGCCGCAAACTCCTTGATCACCTGTGCAGAGCGAGGTGCCGGGTGGGGTGGGTGTGTCTGGTCGGTGGTGGGCGGGGTGTCGGGTTCGGGGGTGGTGGGCGGCACTCTGGTGGCGGAATCGTGGGCGGGTGCGGGGCGTTGTAACCGGGTGAACGACCGAGCAGGACCGCCCCCGAGCGGTCGGCTGAGGGAACACGGCCTGCGGGTCGTTGAGCCTGGTTCCGACGACGTGAACCCGCGCCCGGGTGGTGTGAGGTGCCCGGGAATGATGCCGGGTCGACGGTCGTTGGACATCCTTCCGGCGCCGCGTGAAGGCCCCCCGCCCTCCGCGAGCAGCCCGAGACCCCTGAGACTTTTGAGCGCCTGACGGTGCCCACGTATCCCGTCCCCCACGGGTGCGTCGACCCCCGAACGGAGCCCCCATCATGAACACGATTCTGCGCAAGAGCATCCTGGGTATTGCTGGTCTGGCTTTCACCGGTGGCGTGTTCGCCGGCCCGGTCGCCGCTCACGCGGCCGACACCGCCCACGCGGTCAAGCCGGTCACGGCCACGGCCACGGCCACGGTGCAGGGTGACAAGCTGATCCCGCACGGCGTGCAGGGCGACCAGTCCCGTATCGACCTCAATGACGAGCAGACCAAGAACGTGAAGGCGATCATCGCGGCGACGAAGAAGGCCGGCATGGACGAGCGTGCCGCGGTCGTGTCGATCGCGACCGCGTTGCAGGAGTCGAAGCTGGAGAACCTCGGCCACCTCGGTGACCGTAACGACCACGACTCGCAGGGCCTGTTCCAGCAGCGCCCGTCCTCCGGTTGGGGCACGGTGGAGCAGATCACCGACCCCGAGTACTCGACCACCGCGTTCCTGAAGGGTCTGAAGCAGGTCGACGGCTGGCAGGACATGCCGCTGACCAAGGCCGCCCAGACCGTCCAGGTCTCCGCCTACCCCGACCACTACGCCCAGTGGGAACAGCAGGCCGCCGACCTCGTCGCCCAGCACTGGAACAAGTAAGAAAAAACGTGAAGGCCGGCACCCCGCACCAACGGGGTGCCGGCCTTTTCGCGTACCCGACGGGTCAGGCCGGGGGCAGGACGAACGTCCACGTGGTGGTGGTCGTGCTGGCCGCGGCGCCGGTGGCGGTGAGCCCGCCGTAGCTGCCGGTCGGCACGCTGCTCGCCGAGTCGGCGAGCAGGCCGGCCACCCGGCCGCCGCCGGTCTGCGAGGTGTTGCTGCGCACCGCCACGCCGGCCGGCGGGGTGAGCGCGGTGGAGGTGCTGTCGCCGTGCAGCCAGTACGACACGGCCCAGCTCTGCGCCGCGGTCACCGGCGCGTACGGGGTGATGCGGGTGGCGGTGCTCGCCGGATCGGTGGCCCGGGTGAAGACCGGCGCCCCGGGCGCGACACCCCGGTACGCGGCCAGCACCAGGTTGCCCTTCGCCTGACTGTCCAGCGTCACCCGGACAGCAGTGCCCGCGTCACCGGCCCCGGCGGTCTTCCACCAGGC
This sequence comes from Micromonospora sp. CMU55-4, assembly GCF_011602315.1. Lineage (NCBI taxonomy): Bacteria > Bacillati > Actinomycetota > Actinomycetes > Micromonosporales > Micromonosporaceae > Micromonospora > Micromonospora sp. CMU55-4. Next base: position 14,754 of record NZ_JAAOLH010000012.1, on the reverse strand, counting down.
GGTGGTGGTGGCGAAGCCGCCGTCGAGGCGGTCGAGCCTGCTCCAGCCGGTCACGCCGGCCGGCTCGCCGGTGCCGGTGTGCGTGTTCTGGCTGAGCAGAAGCAGCAACATGTCACCGGCCTGCACGCCCGCCGGGACGGTCACGGTGTGGCTGGTCCAGTTGGCGTTCGCGGTGGCCTGGCCGACGTACGAGATCCGCTCCGGTACGGGCGCGACGGTAACCTCGACGGTCGCGGTGCCGGTGGCGCCCCGGTCGTCGGTCACGGTGAGCGTGACCGGGTAGGTGCCGGCCGCCGCGTACGTGTGGGACGTGGTCGGTACGGAGGCGGTGCCGGTGGTGTCGCCGTCGCCGAAGTTCCAGCTGTGGTCCTGGATCGCGCCGTCGGCGTCGGTGGAACCCGCGCCGGTGAACGTGCACACCAGCCCGGAGCAGGTGGGCGTCAACGCGGCCACCGGTGCCTGGTTCGCGGGGCCGCCCGATCCCTTCAGGATCTTCACGTAGTCGATGTCGCCGGCGAAGTAGTCGCAGGTGACCTTCGTACCGTCGCACTGGCTCTTGCCGCCGACGGACAGCGGCCAGGTGTTCGCGATGGTGCCGGTCGGCCCGTTGAGGCGGCTGGTCCGCACGCCGTCGACGTACATCTCCACGTACGCGGAGGTGCGGTTGCAGGTGATCGTGTGCCACTGGCCGTCGGAGATCGGCACGTCGGTATAGCCGGTACGGGAGGCGCCGTCCGCGCCCCGGAACAGGCACTTCGGCTTGCCGTTCGGGGCCTCGAACTTCCAGTAGCCGCCGGCCGTGTTGCCCTGTCCCTTCTGGAGGATGTTGCCGAAGGAGTACGTGGTCCGGTAACGGATGGTCACCGAGAAGTCCCCGGCGTCCGGGTTGAAGTCGGTGGTGTGCGGCACCAGGTCGACGTGGCCCGGGACGTACTCCTTGTCGGTGGGTAGGTGCGTGGCGAAGCGGTGGCCGGTCGCCCCGGCGTAGAGCGCGCCGGTGACCACCTCACCGCCGATCGTGCCGTGGCGGCCGTTGCCGCTGTAGTCGGTCAGCACCGTCGACGACGACGCCGGCTCGTCCATGCTGTAGAACGCCACCGTCCGCGTCGCGGTGGCCTGCGCGGGCGCGGCCGATACCGTCACCCCGGCCGCCGCGACCACGGTCGCCACCCCTAATCGTGCGGCCGTCCGCCGCCACCGTCCCCGCTCGATCGTTGCCATGTGACCGCCTCCCTGCGCATCGGGCCTCACAGTGACACGCGCGGTGGCGGCGGCAGAATAATCCGCACGGTGGACCTGGGAGACCGATGTAGCCGGTGCCGGCTGTCCGGTGGGAGACGACCGCCTGTCGACCGGCGGCGTGGTGACTCTCGGTGGGCGATACTGGGTTTGAACCAGTGACCTCTTCCGTGTCAAGGAAGCGCGCTCCCACTGCGCCAATCGCCCGGGCAATCGCGAGCGGACGACGGGATTCGAACCCGCGACCCTCACCTTGGCAAGGTGATGCGCTACCAGCTGCGCTACGTCCGCGTGCCGCCGGTTCGCGCCGGCGACGGGGTGAACTCTACCCGATGCCAAGATCGCCGTGCGGCAGACCCCCGCCGCGCCGGGTGGCCGTGTGGTTGCGCCGCTCACCGCCGGGGTACTGAGGCCGGTGACAGCACAACCATCCCCCCGAAGGAGGCTGTCGTGGGTATCGGTACGAGCATTTTCCTGATCGCGGTCGGCGCGATCCTCACGTTCGCGCTCAACGCCAGCGTCGGCGGGGTCGACCTCGACGTCGTCGGCTGGATCCTCATGGCGGCCGGCGTCCTCGGCCTGATCATGACCACGCTGGTCTGGGGTCGGCGCCGTCAGGTGGTCGCCACGACCGCCGACGAGCCGGTGGAGTACCGCCGGGTCGAGGAGCGCCGGGACGTCGCGCCGCCCATGTGATCGTGAGCGGGGCCGACGGAGCTGATCGGTCCCGGGACCGGACCGGCCGGATCGAACATCCGGCCGGTCCGGTCTGCTATGCCCGCTCGCCGTCGGGGGCGGCACCGTCGGTGGCGGCGCGCAGCCCGTACCAGCCGATCGCGGCCACCAGCGCCACCTGCGCCAGGTAGCTCGCGACGACCACCGCACGAGCGGCGTCCTGCGGCACCAGCACGAACGCCACCACGTAGACGAGCGCGGCGACGACCAGCGGACGCGGCATGGTCCGGCCGATCAGGATCCCGACGAGCGCCAGGACCATGCCGAGGACGATCGCCACCTGGCTGCCGAGGACGGCCGGGAGCAGCCCGTCCAGTTGGTCGTTGAACACGTCGAACAGCGCCCGTCCCTGCGCCTCCGGCACGACCGCCGGATCGGCGGCGTAGGCGAACGGCAGCACCTCCGCGGTGATCGCCAGCGCGAACACCACGCCGCCGAGGCCGGCCAGGAAGGCACCCACCAGGTTCAGCACGCCCGCGCGGCCCCGGGCCAGCCCGACGATGAACACCGCCGCGGCGATCCAGGACACCGCGTACGCGGGCCCGCCCAGGTAGAGGTTCATCGGCCAGTACGCGGACCCCAGCTCGCGGACGTCGTCGTAGTGGATCGCGCCGTCGAACGGCGGCTCCCACAGCATGAAGACGGTCCGTCCGGCCAGGGACGCCAGGAGCAGGACGAAAAGGGCGACGAGCGCGGCACGGCGCAACTTCGGTACGGGCACGGTGAGAGCCTCCGTCGATTCAGGTGTCGCCCCACCGTGCCGAGGTACCGCCCGCGCGGGCATCGGCCTCAGCACCTATCTTCGGAAAATCCCTGCTCAATGCGACTGTCGGGCGTGCTCCAGCCAGATCCGCGCGGCCCGCACCCGACGGTTCGTGGCGCCGCCGGGCGTCAGGTCGAGCTTGACGAAGATCGCGCGCAGATGGGCGTCGACGGTCCGCTCGGAGACCACCAGCTGCGCGGCGATCCCCGCGTTGCTGGCGCCGTCGGCGAGCGCGGCGAGCACCTCGCGTTCACGCGCCGTCAGCCCGCCGACCGACACCGGGCCCGCGGCATCCACAACCGCCGTGGCCGGGGCCGCCGGCTCGATGACGTTCGTCGTCTCCGCCGCACCGCCTCCCGTCGTACCCTCTGCGCCGCCTCGCGGCGTCACCGGCGCTGTCGGCGCGGCGGTGAGCAGCGCCGCCAGCCGGCCGGTGCCGGCCCACGCCCCGCCGACGACGGCGACGGTCAGCGCCGACACGACCAGGGCGACCGAGGTCGGGCCGAGGGACGTCCCGGGAGCGGCCACGAGCGTGCCGACGCCGACCACCAGCAGGGCCGCGGCGGCCAGGCCCGCGCCGCGCACCACGGCGCCGACCCGGCGCGGCTCGGTGGCGCCGCGGGCGGCGGTGACCGCGCACGCGGCGGCGAACACGGCGGCCCCGGCCAGTGCCACCAGGAAGGCGACCGAGCCCAGCGACGGTTCGACGTCGCCGGGCGTGCGGGCGACGGCGAGCAGCAGGCAGAAGACGACTGTCAGCGGCGCGGCGGTGGTGGCCGCCGCGGCCACGCCGAGTCGCGCCCGGACGGCGTGGTGCGATCCGAGAGCGGCCCGCCAGAGCGTCACCGGGAGCAGGAACAGCGCCACCGCTGCCAGCAGGGTGACGGCGGCGCCGACCGGCGCGAGCGCGGTACGCCAGGACTCCGCGGCGATCGTCGGAACCCCCGCGAACGGCTGGGTCGCCGTGGTCAGCAGCGCGTTGACGAGCGTGGCCACGCCCAGGGTGAGGCCCACGAGCCGGTGCGTCCACGGGACGGCGTCGCCGGTGCGGACGGCGGCCGAGGCGGTCAGCTGAAGGAGTGCCAGCGGCGGGATCCACGCCGAGTTCCACGCCGCGACGGCCGGCCCGGCCCACGGATGCCCGGCCGCGACGGCGGCCACCGCGACGACGGCGAGCGCCAGGTACGCCAGCAGCGACGCGGCGAGCCCCGCCGCCAGCCGGCCGGCGGCCCGGTGACCCGACCGGCTGAGCCGGAGCGCGGCGAGCGCGGTGACCACGGCTGCCGTCGCGAGGGCCACGGCGCCGACCGGGTCGCTCGCGAAACCGCCGTGCCCGGCCGCGCCCAGGACGGCGAGCGCCGCGACGCCGAGGGTCGCCGTGGCGGCGATGAGGACGGGCAGGCTCCGCAGCGCGGGCACCGGGCGGACGCCCGCCGTCATCCGTGGTGATCCCGTCGGGACGGGCGCCGGGGACAGCCGGTCGCCGTCCGCCGGCTCGGACGCGGGACAACGGCCACCAGCACATTCAACCCGGTCCCCCGCCCGAGGTCGATCCCGTGGCCGGTCAGTCGCGCATCAGCTCGTTCAGCTCGCCGAAGTCGAGCCCGCCGGCGAGCGCCTCGTACGTCCCGGCGCCGAACACCTCCGCCGCCGCGCGCCGGACCACCGCATACGCCGTCTCGGCCAGCGCCGGGCCGAGGCTCACCCGGGCCACCCCGAGCCGCGCCAGCTCGGCCACCGGCGGCGCGCCCGGCCCGGCCAGCACGTTCAGCGGGGCCGGGATCGCCGCCGTCAGCGCGGCCACCGTCTCCGGCTCCACGGTTCCGGGTACGAAGATCCCGTCCGCGCCGGCGGCCAGGTACGCCTCGGCGCGCTCGACCGTCTCCGGTACGCCCCCGGCGCCCCGCAGGTACGTGTCGACGCGGGCGTTGACGTACAGCGGGATGCCGGCGCGGTCGGCGGCGGCCCGGACCGCGGCGAGCCGGGCGACCTGCTCGTGGATCGGGCGCAGCGGACCGCCGCCGTCGTGCCGGGCGTCCTCGACGTTGACGCCGACGGCTCCGGCGGCGAGGACGGCGGCGACGGTCTCGGCGACCTGGTCGGGGTTGTCGCCGTACCCGGATTCGATGTCGGCGGTGACCGGAAGGCGGACCGCGTCGGCGACGCGGCGGATGACGTCGACGGCGGTGTCGCGGGCGAGCAGGTCGCCGTCGGGGGCGCCGCGACTCCAGGCGACGCCGGCGCTGGTGGTCGCGATCGCGTGGGCGCCGGCCGCGGCGACGAGCCGGGCGCTGACCGCGTCCCAGGCGTTGGCCAGGATCAGTGGGTCACCGGGCCGGTGCAGGGCGCGGAAACGCTGGGCTCGGGTCTGTTGATCGTCCACCGGGCCAGTCTGGGTGGGGCACGCGGGTGCGGCAATGGCCAGCGGCGCGGCACTGGACTGATCGATGGCGACGAGAAAGGCCGTGTCGAATGATCGACACGGCCTTTCCGCTGGTGGGCGATACTGGGTTTGAACCAGTGACCTCTTCCGTGTCAAGGAAGCGCGCTCCCACTGCGCCAATCGCCCTCGTCTACTGCGAGGTGGAGACGGGATTTGAACCCGTGTACACGGCTTTGCAGGCCGTTGCCTCGCCTCTCGGCCACTCCACCGAGGTTGCCCCCGAACTGCGTGGCGGCATCTCCGAGCGGACGACGGGATTCGAACCCGCGACCCTCACCTTGGCAAGGTGATGCGCTACCAGCTGCGCTACGTCCGCACGCCCCCGGTGTTATCCGGTGACGGATGAGAACTTTAGCCGAGCCCGGGAACGGTTGCCAAATCGGGTTCCGTTTCCGGCGCGTCCGGTGGTGGCGGACCCCGCTCCCCCTCGGCTTCCTAGGAGCCTGGGTGGCTTCCGTCCGGGAGCACCGGCGAGCGCTCCCACCTGCGGAAGCAGACCGGCGCGTCGAGTGTCCGGCATCCGACTGCCCGCCCGCCGACCAGCCGCTTCGGTAACTCCCCGTGGTCATGCGGATGGGTTACCGTAACGCCGTGACGAGACGAGCCGCCGAGATCCGCCTGGACGCGCTGCTGCGTACGGCCTGTGAGGTGATCGCGGAACGAGGGCTCGCCAACACCCGCACCGCCGACGTGGCGGAGGCCGCCGGGGTGAGCCAGGCCCTCGTGTTCTACCACTTCGCCACCAAGGACCGACTGCTCGCGCAGGCGTTCGCGTACGCCGTCGAGCAGGACCTGGCCAAGCTCGACGCGGTGCTCCGCTCCTCCGCGCCGCCGCTGGCGAAGCTGCGCCGCATGCTGCGCCTGTACGCGCCGGCCGGCCGGGCCACCTCCTGGTCGATGCGCATCGACGGCTGGGCGGAGTCGCTGCGTACCCCGGAACTGGAGAAGCTCTCCCGGCGGCTGGACCTGCGGTGGCGGCAGGACCTGGCCGCGCTGATCACGGACGGGGTCGCCGAGGGCACGTTCGACTGCCCCGACCCGGCCGGCGCGGCCTGGCGGATCAGCGCGGTGATGGACGGCCTCGCGGTCCAGCTCGCGGTGCACGAGCGGGTGATCACGCGCCGCCAGATCGCCGAGTGGATCCGCCTCGTCGCCGCCCGCGAACTGGGCCTCGAACCCAGTCAGCTCGACTGACCGGGCCCCGCCCCCGGCCCGCGCGGGCGGGTCCGCCGGTCAGGGCCAGGTCGGGCGGGGGCGCTCGAAGGGCGGTGGCAGGGTTTCCGGTTCGGTGACGGCGGCCGGGCGCAGCAGGCGGCGCATCCGCAGCAGCAGCCCGGCGCCGAGGAACAGCAGCAGCCCGCCGAGCAGGAACGCCGCCTGCACGAGGCCGAAGCCGCCGCTGTCCGCGACCGGGCGTCCGGCCACACCACCGGGCGGCGGCGGCTCCACCACTGCCGCGTCGGTCGGCTCGTCGGTCACCGGGTCGTCGGTGGGTGGCTCCTCGCTCGGCGTCTCCGAGGGCTCCGCGCTGGTGGGCGCCGGCGTCGGCGAAGCCTCCTCCCCCACCACCTCACGCGAGGCGGTCCGCCGGGCCAGCAGCCGCAACTGCGGGTCGTACGCCTCGGCGGCGAAACTCACCCGGCCGCGCGCGACGTCCTCGGCGAACGCCACCCGGTAGCGGGCGGTCACGGTCCGGCCCGGGCAGAGCACACCCGGGTCGAGTTGCCGGTCGGTGAGCCGGGCGGTGTCTCCCTCGGTGCGGATCTCCAGCGGGAACGACCCGCTGTCCTCCACCCGGTCCACCTTGAGCTGGTCCAGCCGCAGGCCCTGCACCCGCACCAACATCGACCAGCGCACCTTGACACAGCCGCCCCCGTCGGAGCGGGACACCACGGCGGACAGCGTCTCCACCCGGTTCCCGGCGGTGAACTCGTCCGGCAGACCGCTCAACTCGGTGGAGAAGGCCGCCGCCGCCCGCGCGGGCAGGGCTCCCCCGTACCCGGTCCCGGCCACGAAGGTCAGCACCAGTCCGATCCGTAGCGCGTGCCGCCACCCGCTCACCACGCCTCCTCACCCTCGGTCGTGTCCACAGGCAACGCTAGGAGCGCGCCGGGCACGCCGGTAGACGGGCGTGTTCGCATCCAACGCCACAACACGGGGGCCATTTCACCGAACGTGGTGAACCGGTCACGGCCCCGCCGCGACACGCCCGGGATCGGGCCCGCCCCGCGGGTGGGACACAATTCTCCGGTGTCCGAGCTGTCCGCCGCGTTCGTCCGGCTGCACGCCCGCCTCGCCCCCGTGGCGTTCGTACCCGAGGTGCGCCTGCACCAGGCCGACGAGCCGATCGGCCTGTGGGAGCTGACCGAGGGCGAGTTCCGCAGCGCCCAGCCGCCGCCGTTCTGGGCGTTCGCCTGGGCCGGCGGGCAGGGCCTGGCCCGCTACGTCACCGACCACCCCGAGGTGGTCGCCGGCCGCCGGGTGCTCGACCTGGCCTCCGGCTCCGGCCTGGTCGCCATCGCCGCCGCCCGCGCCGGCGCGGCCGCCGTCCGGGCGGTCGAGGTGGACGAGCGGGCCGTCGCGGCCGTCGCGCTCAATGCCGAGGCCAACGGGGTACGCGTCGACGCCGAACTCGGCGACATCCTCGACACCGACGCGGGCGACGCCGAGGTGGTGCTGGCCGGGGACGTCTTCTACAGCGAGGCGATGGCCCGCCGGATGCTGCGCTTCCTGCTCCGGGCCGCCCGCGCCGGCGCCCGGGTGCTGGTGGGCGACCCGGGCCGGGCGTTCCTGCCCCGCGAGCGCTTCCACGAGCTGGCCGCGTACGACGTGCCGGTGTCCGAGGCGCTGGAGAGCGTACGGGTGAAGCACACCACCGTGTGGGAGCTGGACCCGAACCCGCCCGGCGCCCGCCGCTAGCGTTACCGCGTGCTGTTCCGGGGCTGGGGGGCGTCCGTCGACGGGCAGTGGCCGGACACGGCCACCGTTGTCGACCACGTCGGCGTGCCACACCTGGTGGTGACCCGGCACGCGCTCGTCCGCCGGGTGCTCACCGACCCGGTGACGTTCCGGCCGGACAACGCGCTCGACGCGGTCACGCCGATCCCGGTGGCCGCGCTGCGGGTGCTCGCCGGGCACCGGTTCCGGCTGCCGCCGACGCTGGCGAACAACGGCGGCGCCAGCCATCCGGAGATCCGCGGCATCGTCGCCGACGCGCTGCACCCGCACCGGGTGGCCGCCCAGCGCCAGTGGCTGACCGGGCTGGTCCGGGAGCGGGTGGCCGGGCTGGCGGCGACGCTGGACGCGGGCCGCCCGGTCGACCTGTACGCCGGGCTCGCCGCCGACCTGCCGCTGCTGGTGCTGGCCCGGCTGGTCGAGCTGCCGGACGCGCCGGTCGGCGCGGTGAAGGACTTCGCCCGGGCGGCGCTGGAGCTGTTCTGGGCGCCGCTGGACTCCGCCCGGCAGCTCGCGCTGGCCGCCGAGGTGGGCCGGTTCCACACCGTGCTGCGCGAGTTCGCCGCGACCGGGGGCGGGCTCGCCGCGCGGCTGCGCGACGCCGGGCACTCCCCCGACGTGGTCGTCGGCGCGCTGTTCTTCCTGCTGGTCGCCGGCCAGGAGACCACCTCGCAGTTCCTGACCCTGCTGCTGCACCGGCTGTCCGGCGAACCGGCGGTACGGGCCGGCCTGCGCGCGGGCACGGTCGCCGTGGACGACGTGGTCGAGGAGGGGCTGCGGCTGGAGCCGCCGATCGTCACGTGGCGGCGGGTGGCGGCGGTCGACACCACGCTCGGCGAGCTGCCGGTGGCGGCGGGCACCAGCGTGGTGGCCTGGCTGGCCCGCGCCGGGCGCGACCCGTCGGTGGTCGGCGCGCCGGGTGAGTTCCGCCCGGGGCAGCCCGGCTCGCGGCGGCACCTGGCGTTCGGCGCCGGGCCGCACCGCTGCGTCGGCGCGCAGCTGGCCCGGATGGAGGCGGCGGTGGTGGTCGCCGAGGCCGTCGCGCTGCTGGACGACGTGACTGTGGTCCGTCCACCCTGGTGCCCGGACAACCTCACGTTCCGGATGCCCGACGCGTTCGTGGTCCGCCGCGCCTGAATCCTGCGGGTGTTAACAGGGGGCCCTTCCTCTACCGGAGGCGTTAATAAGGGGCCCTTCCTTACTCCTCGGCCCAGGCGCGCCAGTCGTCGAGCACGCCGTACAGGGCGGGGGTGAGCCACCCGGGAGCGGACCGGCGGAACACGCCGGGGTCCATCCCGCCCGCGCCGGCCGGTACCGCGCCGAGCAGGTTCGGCACCAGCTCGGACAGGTTGAGCCAGTGCACCAGTTCCGGTTCGGCCGGCCAGGCGCCGATCACCACGCCGGCCGGTACGGCCCGCCGCTCCAGCGCCTCCAGCGTCAGCGCGGTGTGGTTGAGCGTGCCGAGTCCGGCCCGCGCCACCACCACCGCGGGCGCGCCGAGCGACACCGCGAGGTCGGCCACCGTCCACGGCTCGCCGGACGGGCGCAACCCCATCGGTACGAGCAGCCCGCCCGCGCCCTCGATCAGCACCAGGTCGTGCTTGTCCGCCTCCTCGCGGATCGCGTCGACGGCGTTGTACAGCTCCAGCGGCGGCAGGTCGGCGACCCGGGCCGCGGCCAGCGGCGCGAGCGGGTCGGGATAGCTGGCGAGCGTCCGGCCGGTGAGCGGGGCGGCCAGCCGGGTCACCGAGTCGACGTCGCCGGGCTCGCCGGTGGCCGTACCGGTCTGGCCGGGCTTGACCACCGCTACCCGCAGCCCGGCGGCCTGCGCGGCGGCGGCGACGGCGGCGGTCACCACCGTCTTGCCGATCTCGGTGTCGGTGCCGGTCACCAGCACCGGCCCGGTCCAGGCGTCGCCGAGGCTCATGGCGCACACTCCACGATCACGTCCAGGGCCCGGTCGAAGTCGGCCCGGTCCACCCCGGCGCTGACGGTGAGGCGCAGCCGGGAGCGGCTGTCCGGTGTGGACGGCGGACGGAAGCAGCCGACCGCCACGCCGCGTTCCCGGCAGGCGGCGGCCCAGGCGGTCGCCGCCTCCGGTCCGGGCGCGGTCACCGAGATCACGGCGCCGTCGGGGGCGGACACGGACAGTCCGGCCTCGCCGAGCCGGCGCACCGCCGTCGCGGCCCGGTCGGCCAGCTCGGCGCGCAGCGCGTCGCCGTCGCGGGCCAGGCGCACCGCGGCGCGTACCCCGGCCACCACGGCGGGCGGCGGCGCGGTGTCGAAGATGAACGTGCGGCCGGTCTCCACCAGGTGGCGGACGAACTCGGCCGGCCCGGCGACCACGCCGCCGGCCCCGCCGAGTGCCTTGGACAGCGTCGCGGTGACCACCACGTCGGGCGCGCCGGCCAGCCCGGCGGCGGCCACCCCGCCGGCCCCGGCCGGGCCGGTGACGCCGAGCGCGTGCGCGTCGTCGACGAGCAGCAGCGCGCCGTGGCGGCGGGCCACCGCGTGCAGCTCCGCGAGCGGGGCCAGGTCGCCGTCGACGGAGAAGACCGACTCGGTCACCACCACGGCCGGGCGGCCCGGCGCGGCGGCCAGCGCCGCGGCCACCGCTGCGACGTCCGCGTGCGGCGTCACCAGCGTCTCGGCGCCGGAGATCCGGCAGCCGTCGATCAGCGAGGCGTGGTTGTGGGCGTCGGAGACGAGCAGCGTACGCGGCTGCGTCAGTCCCCGGACGGCGGCGAGGTTGGCCAGGTAGCCGGAGGAGAACACCAGCGCCCGGTCGACGCCGAGCCAGTCGGCCAGGTCGTCCTCCAGCGCGTGGTGGGCGTCGGTGGAGCCGCGCACCAGGCGTGACCCGGTGGCGCCCAGCCCGTACGCGGACAGGGCCTCCGCGGCGGCGGCGGTGACCTCCGGGTGGGTGGCCAGGCCGAGGTAGTCGTTGCCGGCCAGGTCGACCACCGCGTCGTCGGCGGCCCGGGGACGCAGCGTGCGGGTCAGTCCCGCCCGGGCCCGCAGCTCGGCGCGGCGGTCCAGGGCCGCCAGCCAGTCCGCCACCGTGCCGTCCCCTCCCGCCGACCACCGCCCCGCCGGGCGCTTCCGCGGGGCGAAGTTACCACCCGTCCCGAGGGCTCCGGCGTGGCGCGGTCCCGGCTCGCCGGGGCTGCTGGCGGCGGTTTCCCGGCCCCTCGGTGGCCTGTTAGGTTACGAGCCATGCCAGAGATCCTCGACCAGGCCCGGGAGCGGGTGCTGGGCAACGGTGTCGGCCTCGACGAGGCCGGTGTCCTCGCGGTGCTGAACCTTCCCGACGAACACCTGCCCGCCGCCCTCCAGCTCGCGCACGAGGTCCGGATGCGCTGGTGCGGTCCGGAGGTCGAGGTCGAGGGCATCGTCTCGCTGAAGACCGGCGGCTGCCCGGAGGACTGCCACTTCTGCTCGCAGTCCGGCCTGTTCACCTCGCCGGTCCGGTCGGTCTGGCTGGACATCCCGGCGCTGGTCGAGGCCGCGAAGCAGACCGCCGCGACCGGGGCGACCGAGTTCTGCATCGTGGCCGCCGTGCGCGGTCCGGACGCCCGGCTGATGAAGCAGATGCGTGAGGGCGTCGCGGCCATCCGCGCCGCTGTCGACATCCAGGTCGCCGCGTCGCTCGGCATGCTCACCCAGGAGCAGGTCGACGAGCTGGTCGAGATGGGCGTGCACCGCTACAACCACAACCTGGAGACCTGCCGCTCCTACTTCCCGAACGTGGTCACCACGCACTCGTGGGAGGAGCGCTGGGAGACGCTGCGGATGGTCCGCGAGTCGGGCATGGAGGTCTGCTGCGGCGGCATCCTCGGCCTCGGCGAGACGGTCGAGCAGCGGGCCGAGTTCGCCGCGCAGCTCGCCGAGCTGGACCCGCACGAGGTGCCGCTGAACTTCCTCAACCCGCGGCCGGGCACGCCGCTCGGTGACCGTCCGGTGGTGGAGGGCAAGGACGCGCTGCGCGCCATCGCCGCGTTCCGGCTGGCCATGCCGCGCACCATCCTGCGGTACGCGGGCGGCCGCGAGCTGACCCTCGGTGACCTGGGCACCCGCGACGGTCTGCTGGGCGGCATCAACGCGGTGATCGTCGGCAACTACCTGACCACGCTGGGTCGCCCGGCCAACGCCGACCTGAAGCTGCTGGAAGACCTGAAGATGCCGGTGAAGGCGCTCTCGGCGACCCTGTGAGGCAGCGGTGACCGATCTTTCCCCCGCCCCGGCCGCGCCCGTGGCGCTGTGGTGCGACAGGTGCGGCGAGTCGGTGGCGGCCGGGCCGCATCCTGCGTGCGAGGCGGCCCGGGCGTGGGAGCCGCCGCGCTGGTGCGCGTCCTGCCGGCGGCGGATGAAGGTGCAGGTCGTACCGGCCGGCTGGTCGGCGGTCTGCGTCGAGCACGGCGAGCGGCGGGGCTGAGGCGTGCTGCGGGGGCGGGCGGTGACGCTGCGGCCGGTGACCGACGCCGACGTGCCCGCGCTGGCCGCGATCCGGGCCACCCCTGAGGTGCGCCGCTGGTGGCGCGGCGGGGACGATCTGGCCGAGTCGGTCCGGGCCGACCTGGCCGACGACGCGGTGACGATCTACGCGGTCGAGCACGACGGCCGGCTGGTCGGGGCGATCCAGTGGTACGCCGAGACCGACCCGGACTACCGCCACGCCAGCCTGGATGTCTTCCTCGACCCGGCGGTACGCGGCTCCGGGCTGGGCGGCGACGCGATCCGCACGCTGGTCCGGCACCTGATCGACGAGTACGGCCACCACCGGTTCACGATCGACCCGGCGGCGGCGAACACGGCGGCGATCCGCGCGTACGCGAAGGTGGGGTTCCGTCCGGTGGGCATCATGCGCCGCTACGAGCGCGGGGCGGACGGGCGCTGGCACGACGCGCTGCTGATGGATCTGCTGGCCGAGGACCTGGCCGGCTGAGCTGACGGACGGGCGTGCCCGGCACCACGCGGGTGCCGGGCACGCTTTCCGGTAACTGTGTGACGGTGTCAGCGCTGGAGGGTCAGCACACCCGGCCGCCACGGCAGCAGGTTGTAGTCGCCGCCCGCACTGGGGTTCTTGCCCTGGTACAGGAACTGCAGGTTGCAGGGGTCGATGGTCTTGGTCTGGTCGGGGTTGTTGCGGACCAGGTCACCGTGGCTGATGTCGTTGGTCCAGGTCGCGCCGCTGTTGGCCTTGCCGGCGAACGGGTTGCTCTCGGTGGCGGCCTGCGGGGTCCACGAGCCGCTCAGGCTGTTGGACGTGAACGACCGGAAGTAGCGTCCCTGGCTTCCGATCGCCTCGACGATCATCAGGTACTGGTTCTGGCCCGCCACCTTGTAGACCTCGACGCCCTCGAACAGGTTGTTCGTCGAGTCCGACATGATCGTCGTGTAGCTCGAGCCGAAGCTGCCCGGGAAGTTCCCGAGCGGCATGCTCGACCGGTAGATCTTGCCGTTGTCCCCGGCGAAGAACAGGTACATGTTCTGGTCGTCACCGATCAGGGTCTGGTCGATGACGCCGTACGGGGCGTCCGGCAGGGTGGCGGTGGACAGCGTCTGCGCCGAGGACCAGCCGTTGGCGTTGGTCGGGTCGCTCGACGTCTTGTAGCTGAACGAGGTCGGTCCCCACTGGTACGCCAGCACCCAGATGTTCTTCGGCGCGAAGTACAGCAGCGTGGGCGCCACGGTGCCCTGGCTCATCCCGTTCTGGCCGGCCGAGGCCATGTCGGACCAGTTGGTGAACGGGGTGAAGTTCATCGAGCTGTACTGGCCGCTGCTGTTGACGTACGACCCGTAGACCAGGTGCTTGCCGTTGTGGACGACGTTTGTGAAGTCCTTGAGCGAGACCCAGCCGTTCTGCGGGTTCGCCAGCGCGCCGGTCGACGACCACCGGTAGGTCGACGGGAGCGAGCAGCCGCCCGGCGGGGGCGTCGTGGTTGGCGGCGGCGTGGTCGGGGACGGCGAGGTGCCGCCACCGAAGTCGGTCCGCCACTGCTGGTTGGTCTGTCCGTGGCAGTCGTACAACTGGACCTGCTGGCCGTTGCCGGTGCCCCAGACGTCCAGGCAGCGACCGGACTGCACGCCGCTGATGGTGCCGTTGGAGTTGATGTTCCACTGCTGGTTGGACTGGCCGTTGCAGTCCCAGATGATGATTCCGGTGCCGTTGGCGGTGGCCGCGCCGTTCGCGTCGAGGCACTTGGTGCCGTAGACCATCAGCTGCTTGCTGGAGGTGTACGTCCACTGCTGGTTCGACTGACCGTTGCAGTCGTAGAGCTGGACCCGGGTGCCGTTCGTCTGGGTGGCGTTCGGCACGTCGATGCACCGGCCCGACTGCACGCCGACGATCCGGCCGGCGCCGCCGCTCGGCGGCGGTGCCGTGGTCGGGGTCGTGGTCGGGGTCGTGGTCGGCCCGGAGGTCGGGGCGGCCGCGTTGAGCGCGTTGAGGACCGAGTTGTACGCGGCCTTCTTGTTGCCTCCGCCGTCGAACAGCAGCGGGCTCTCGCCTGAACGCCACGAGTCGCTGTCACGCACGCCCCACACGGTGATGCCGATGCAGCGCGGCACGTTGATGCACGCCTGCGTCAGACCGGCGTACTGGCTGGTCGAGGAGTTG